>NZ_JAJOZR010000007.1:0-312723 GCF_021168455.1 Rhizobium quercicola | reverse complement strand
TAGATGGTTATCGTCCATTATAACCTCCGGTCTTCGATCACTTCGTGATCCAAGCCCGGTGGTTTCTTTCATACCGCGTAGAACTCTTCCAATCCTCCGCCATAGGCGGAGGTTTTCTTTTGTTAAAAAAAAGCCCTTCCGCCGATGTCGGCGAAAGGGCTTCTCTGTTTTCGCGGCGCGACGGTCGTCCGCACGGAAGGTGCGGTCCGACGCTCTGCGGCCTGTTACGGCGCCGGTGTTGCCGCCGGCGGCGTGACCGGCGTGGTCGTCACGGCTGGCGTCGTGGCGGCGCTGCCGTCGATATAGGGCAGGATCTCCATGCCGCCGTGGTAGAGCATGCTCAGCGCCACGTAGAAGATGACGGCGAGGCCGACATAGGCGATCCAGCGATGCTTGTGCAGCAGGTTGGCGATGAAGCTGGCAGCCAGGCCCATCAGCGCGATCGAAACGATCAGCCCAATGACGAGCACGGTGGGATGGTCCTGCGCGGCACCGGCGACCGCGAGCACGTTGTCGAGCGACATGGACACGTCGGCGATGACGATCTGGGTCGCGGCCTGCAGGAAGGTCTTGCGCACGCGGGTCTCGTCTGCGGCATCGCCTGTTTCATGCGCCGCATTCTGGTCTGCCTGGCGCAGTTCGCTCCACATCTTCCAGCAGACCCAAAGCAGCAGCAGGCCGCCAACGAACTGCAGACCGACGATCGCCAGAAGCTGAACGGTGATGGCGGCAAAGGCGATGCGCAGCACGGTCGCGGCGATGATGCCGACGAGAATCGCCTTTCGGCGCTGGTCGGCCGGAAGGCCCGCGGCGGCAAGGCCGATGACGATGGCGTTATCGCCGGCCAGCACCAGATCGATGGCGATGACCTGCAGAAATGCAGCCAGCCCGGCTGCGGTGAAAATTTCCATATCCGATACGTCTCCCTCGTGCCGTTCGCTTCGAATGACAATTGCGTGTCTTGTCCGCTAAAGCCATTCAATCGGGTAAGGCAAGGAGAAATCGAAGAATCCAGCATCCTCTCTGTGATCGTCAGCGCGGGATGTCACAAATTGGCATTTCCGCTACAGATCGACGCGCCTTAGCGATCCACAGTCCCTAGCGCCGCATCGGCTCGGTGGAAATGTTCTCGCGCTGCGTCACGTCGTAGAGCGCCGGTTCGATCCGGCTCGTTTCGACATTGGGAAGGTAGTAGAAGTGGACGAAGCCCAAGGCGAGGAGGCCGCCAATGACGTTCATCGCGGCGAAGATCAGAATTTCGGAGTCCATTTTGCGTCTCTCGTGAGAACGCCCCGGTTTCGCTGTGGCGGGACGACCCTTTTGCCCAAGGGCCGCCCGACCGGTTTCACATGGTGTTACAATGCGGGAACGCGGCGCTTCGCCGCCATCAGCAGGTCCAGTTCCGTCATGGACGGGCCGAAGCGCTCGTAAAGCCGCTTCGCCTCGTCGGTCTCCAGACCATAGCGCGACTGGAACTCCTCCAGCGTGCAGGCTTCCCCACGCACCGTCTTTCCTCGTATGCCCTTCAGATCCGTCATGTCACCCGCTCCCTTGCACGTCTCAACTGCAATCGCGCAGGTGAACGCCCCGATTCCGGCGAAGTTCCCTCCAAGCCGCGCAATTCGGCGCCCGGCTGAACCGTGGCGGTGCCAGCGCTCGAAACGGGCCGGGGGAGGCGACCCTGCGCGCCGGTCGACGTTTACGTCGGGCGATTGCCCTCGAGTGCTTTCAATGCCGCCATGCCCGCCGCCTGCGCCTGAAGCTCGGATGCGAACCGGCCGGTAGCGGGGTGGGTGACGCCGCGAAAGATCAGCGTGAAGCTCCATTTTCCGTCCCGCTGCCGGGCAACGGTCACGCTCGAGTTTGCTTGTTTCATCGTCGTTTCTCTCCCGCTTGCGGCCTGGCCATCGGTCGTGGCGCTGCCGTCTCTCTGCCGATGGTTCTCCCTTAATCCATCTCGATGGCAGCGGAAATCGCTTTCGCGTTCGAGGCTCGGACACTACGCTGTCTTCGCATGTGCAAAACGCATAGCTGCGATGCAATAATTCTGCTCGCATGAACCGAGCAAAATTGTATGATGAACCTATCGAAGCGATGCACCTCCTCCCGCAAAGCTTCGACGTCCTTGACGATCCTCTCCTCCTCCCAGGATCGTCGATGGTGGTTGCAGCTTATCCTCCTCCCAAGCTGCCAACCGGAATTGAGAGCCTGCTGCACCTCCTCCCGCAGCAGGCTCTTTTCGTTTTGGGTCCTGTCCGTTTGCAGAGGCGGGACAGCGCGGCCTTGCTGTGCGGCAGGGTGGGGCGCTCAAGGCGAACGGGACCGTTCACCCCCTCCCGACGGTTCGAACCGGAAACACACCCGTTCTTTCATCATCGTGCCTTGATGTTAGAGGAACATCAAAGAGTAGCATGCGTTTCCGCTGGTGGTTCTACAACATGGCGGACGTCTCGTTCTGCGCCGGGGCAGGTGGCTTTGTTTCCGCGGGAACGGGCGGCCCCTTGTGAAGATCGCAGGCCTCTGGTCCGCAGAGCGATTGTCGAGGAGAGCGTCGTGCCGGTTCGTTATATCATGCTCGGGGTCGTGGGCTTCGTGATTGCGGCGATCCTCAGCGTCGTCGTCGTCCAGCGTCTCGAAGGAAAATCTGGAAACCAGTCCATCACCCCGCCGGATCCGCTCGTCGTCGCGCCGGAGAAGGCCTCCGAGCAGAGCCCTTGATGAAGGCGGTCGTGATGCCTCTCTTCTATTTCAATCTGATCGACCATGAAGGCTTCTCGCGGGGCGAGGAGGCCTATGCATTTACGGATGTCGCCGCAGCGCTTGCCGAGGCCGAGATCGTGCTTGCCGAAATGGCGCTCGACGGTCTTCCCCGGGAGCCGGACAGCCGCATCGAGGTCGAGGTGCTCGATGGTGACAGGGTTTTGGTTGCAAAAGTGAGCCTCGAACTGCGGCGGCAGGTCTTCACCTGACGCCGTTCGCCGCTCAAGGCCGCGTGGAGGCCGACGCCGTCAGGCGGCGGACCGCGTCGATCATCGCCGGCATCAGCAGGGCGGCCCCAGCATTCGATAGGTGGTCGTCGTCAAAGTAAAAAATCTCGTCCGTCGAAAGGCTGTTGATGCAGCGGCCGGGAACGAAGCTGTCGCAGAAGATAGCGGCCGGTTTGATCTTGGCCAGACGGGGATGGTCGAGCGCGTCGAACGCCGCGATCACGGCGGCATTGCGGGTGCGGTAGCGATCCGATGACGTTCCCAGCGGCTCCACATTCGTTGATGTCATCGCCGCGCGGGCCAAGAGGTCCGGTACGTTCCATCCGGCTTCCGGTATCGGATAGACGAGCACGACGTTGACGCCGCGATCGAGATAGGCATGAATATCGGCGATGAACGCGGCGAGCACGCGCGCCTTTCGGGCCGGGTCGGTCTCGCTGCCCATGTCGTCGCGACGGTCGTAGAGGTCGGCATAGGTCGGCTTGAGGGCCTCGATGCCGCCCTCGCCATTGTCGAAGGCATTGCCATCGAGATAGAGCGACCAGCGGCTGACCATGATGACCGTCTTGATGCCACTCCGGGCGATGTAGTCCTCTACACCTTCGAAGAAGCGGTTGCAGCGGAGGTGGTATTTGGCATTCGACACGACGAAGCCGGAAAAGCCGGCGCAGGACGAGTGGGAGAGGGCGTAAAGGTTTAGCCCGGCGCCTGCAAAAGCCCGCAGAGCCTCGCCGGTGATGGCGCCGGCATGGGAATCGCCGATCAGGATCGTGTCGCTCCGGTCCGTGTCCGGCGTCATGCAGGCGCGCACCGGATGGGGCAGTGCGGCCTCGCCCTTATCTAACAGACAGGTCGCCATTGCCGGATCCGGATGCGCCTGCACCCGAAGGGCGGCAAGCGCTGCGGGCGGGAGGCGGAAGGACAGACCGTCGTCCAGCCGTCCCGCTGCTCCGATCGCCATCATGACAACGGCGACCGCGCCGGTCGCGGCGAGAATGCGGGGCCCGCTGGCGAGCGCCGGGATGCGCCCGGTGCGGAACGGCGTTTCGACGAAGCGCCAGGAGAGGATGGCGAGGAGGACGGCGGCAAGGGTGAGGAGCGCCATCAGGAGCGGTGTCGGCTCCGTCAGGCTGCGGATGCGGGCGAAGGCGAACAGCGGCTGGTGCCAGAGATAGAGACTGTAGCTGATCAGGCCGATACCGGTCATAAGCCGCAGGGACAGGAGCCGGTGCACCAGCGTGCCGGGGCCGGCAAACAGGATGATCAGCGCCGTGCCGCCAACCGGCGCCAGTGCCCAGGCCGAGGGAAACGGTGTGCCGTCGTCATAGAGGAAGACACCGGCAAGGATGGCGGCAAGGCCGATGAGCGAGAGGACGCCGTTGCCGGGCTGCTCGCGCTTGAGAAGGATCAGTGCGCAGAGCGAGCCGGCCAGCAGTTCCCAGGCGCGGGTATGGGGGAGGTAGAAAGCGGCATTCGGGAAGGCGACGGCGCCGTAGACGGCGAGCGCGAAGCTTACCAGAGCCGCCAGAAGAACAGCTGTGAAGCGGAGGCGGGCGCCGTAGCGGTGGAGCGCCATGAGCACGATCGGGAAGACGACGTAATATTGCTCCTCGACTGCGAGGCTCCAGGTGTGCAGCAGCGGCTGCTTTTCGGCGGCGGCGGCGAAATATCCGCTTTCCTGCCAGAAGAGGACGTTCGAGAGGAACAGGCAAACGGCGATGATGCTCTCGCCGAAGCTCTTCATCTGCGCCGGCAGCATCCAGGCCCAGGCAAAGGGCAGGCAGCAGAGGATGACGGTGAAGAGCACGGGCATGATACGCCGCGCCCGCCGCTCGTAGAAACCGAGAATGGTGAAGGTGCCCTTGTCCTGCGCGGCGGCGATGATCGTGGTGATCAGATATCCGCTGATGACGAAGAACACGTCGACGCCGACATAACCGCCGGAGAACCAGCCGACGCCCGCATGGAAGAGAATGACCGGGACGACGGCCACGGCCCGGAGGCCATCGATTTCTGGTCGGTGCTGCATGGGGTCTTCGCGTCAGGGGGGCGGGCGGGTGCGGAGAACGAAAAAGACGGCGGAGTGAACCGCCGCCTAAAGGAATAGTTCACCGCCGCCGTTGTTCAAGACGCTCATGAAGCAGCGCCTGGGCAATCTCCGCAGGTGTGGCCGCCGCGCACGGCCCGGCCGAGGGCGTTCAGGACCGGAACAGCCGCCAGCGATTGGGGCGGAAGGCGATGCGCGTGCCCGGCGTGGCTGCGACATCGGAGGGCAGCTCGATCTCGATGCGCCGCGTGCTGCCGGCAATATCGAGTTCGACATGCCGCGTGCCGGCAACGCGCCGGCTGAGCGTGACGACGCCGGCAAGACAGCCGCCGCAGCCGTCGAGCAGATCGATATCGTGCGGTCGGAAATAGAGTTCGGCCGGTCCCTCGGGCCCGCCCGGCGCGCTGACGCCGATCGAGCGATCCTCCAGCCACAGCTGTCCGTTCTCGACCCGCACCGGCAGGGTGTTGGACTGTCCGATGAAGCCGAAGACGAAGGGGGAGTTCGGCGTGTCGTAGATCTCGTCCGGCGTTCCCACCTGCTCGATCCGGCCCTTGCTCATCACCACGACGCGATCCGCGAGTTCCAGCGCCTCGTCCTGATCGTGCGTCACGAAGACGGTGGTGTGGCCCGTGCGGTCGTGGATCTCGCGCAGCCAGCGGCGCAGCTCCTTGCGCACCTGCGCGTCGAGCGCGCCGAAGGGTTCGTCGAGCAGCAGCACGTTCGGCTCCACCGCCATGGCTCGGGCAAGCGCGACGCGCTGGCGCTGGCCGCCGGACAGCTGTGCGGGATAGCGCTTCTCCAGCCCGCCGAGCTGCACCAGATCGATGAGATCTTCGGCGCGCTTGCGGATGTCGGCCGCCGCCGGGCGGCGGGACGAGGGGCGCACCTTCAGGCCGAAGGCGACATTGTCGATCACCGTCATGTGCCGGAAGAGGGCATAATGCTGGAACACGAAACCGATATTGCGCTGCTGCACGGTCTTCTTCGAGGCATCGTCGTCGCCGAAAAAGATCGTGCCGTCTGTCGGGCTTTCCAGCCCCGCGATCAGCCGCAGAAGCGTCGTCTTGCCGGAGCCCGAGGGCCCGAGAAGGGCGATGAGCTCGCCGGAGCGGATGTCGAGCGAAACCTTGTCGAGGGCCGGGAACCGGCCGAAGTCCTTGCGGATGTCCTGTACGCGTACTTCCATGAAACCGTATACCTTTTTCAGTGCTTGCGTGCGGCGGCGATCTGCGCACTGAATTTGAATTCGAGCAGCGACTTGATGACGAGCGTGACCAGCGCCAGCAGGGCGAGCAGCGTGGCGACGGCAAAGGCGCCGATGAAATTATATTCGTTGTAAAGGATCTCGACCTGCAGCGGCATCGTGTTGGTCATCCCTCGGATATGGCCCGAGACGACCGACACGGCGCCGAACTCGCCCATGGCCCGCGCATTGCAGAGCAGCACGCCGTAGAGCAGGCCCCATTTAATGTTGGGCAGCGTGACGTACCAGAAGGTCTGCCAGCCGCTGGCGCCGAGCGACAGTGCCGCCTCCTCGTCGCTCGTGCCCTGCTCCTGCATCAGCGGGATCAGCTCGCGGGCGACGAAGGGGAAGGTGACGAAGACCGTGGCGAGCACGATGCCCGGCACGGCGAAGAGCACCTTGATGCCATGGCTGCCGAGCCAGGGGCCGAGCAGGCTGTGCGACCCGAACAGCAGCACGAAGACGAGGCCGGAAATGACCGGCGACACCGAGAAGGGCAGGTCGATCAACGTGGTCAGGAACGCCTTGCCCTTGAACTCGAATTTGGCGATGGCCCAGGCGGCGGCGATGCCGAAGACGAGATTGAGCGGCACGGCGATGGCCGCGACCAGCAGCGTCAGCCGGATGGCCGCCCATGTTTCCGGATCGGCGATCGCCTCGAAGAAGGCACCCGGCCCCTTGCGCAGGGCCTCCGTAAACACGATGGCGAGCGGCAGCACGAGAAACAGGCCGACGAAGGCGAGCGACAGGGCGATCAGGCCATAACGGGCAAGGCGGCTTTCCGAGGTTGCCGACCGCACCATTTCGGAGGTGCCACCGGCTGCGGGAGCGACGGCATCATGCGCCATAACCATACCTCCGCCGGCTCCAGGCCTGAATGGAATTGATGACGAGCAGCATGACGAAGGAGATGATCAGCATGACGGCGGCGATCGCGGTTGCGGCGGGATAGTTGAACTCCTCCAGCCGGATGACGATGAGCAAGGGCGCGATCTCCGAGACGTAGGGCAGGTTGCCGGCGATGAAGATGACCGAGCCGTATTCGCCGACACCGCGGGCGAACGCCAGCGCGAAGCCGGTCAGCACGGCCGGCGCGAGGCCCGGCAGCAGGACCCGGCTGACGGTCTGGAAGCGGGTCGCCCCCAGGGTTGCCGCGGCTTCCTCGACCTCGCGGTCGATCTCTTCCATGATCGGCTGCACCGTGCGCACCACGAAGGGCAGGCCGACGAAGATCAGCGCGAAAACGATGCCGAGCGGCGTGAAGGCGACCTTGATGCCGAGCGGCGTCAAGAGGCTGCCGATCCATCCATTCGGCGCATAGAGCGTGGTGAGCGCGATACCGGCGACGGCCGTCGGCAGGGCGAAGGGCAGGTCCACCATGGCATCGATGACACGCCGGCCGAAGAAGCGGTAGCGCACCAGCACCCAGGCCAGGAGCACGCCGAAGACCACATTTGCCAAGGCCGCGACGAAGGCGGTGCCGAAACTGATCTTCAGCGCGTTCAGCGTCCGCTGGTCGGTCGCCAGCGTCCAGAACGTGCTCCAGCCGAGCGCGCTCGATCGCCAGGCGAGGCCCGAAAGCGGAATGAGAATGATGAGAACGAGCCATGACAAAGTGACGCCGAGCGCCAACCCGAATCCCGGGATGACGCTCGGCTGTCGAAATTGCCACCGCTGAGGGAGGCTTATGGTCATGTAATCTTATTGCCCCGGCTTGTAGATCTGGTCGAAGACGCCCCCGTCTCCGAAATATTTCGGCTGAGCTTCCTTCCAACCACCGAATTCGTCAATGGTCGAGAGCTTCACGTCGGCAAAACGCTTGATATCGTTCGGATCGGCCGCTTCCGGCTTGAACGGACGATAATAGTGCTTGGCGGCGATCTTCTGCCCGACATCCGAGTAGAGGTACTGGAGGTAGGCCTCGGCCACCTTGCGGGTGCCCTTCGTGTCCACATTGCCATCGACCAGCGCCACCGGCGGCTCGGCCTTGATGGAGACGGACGGCGTGACGATGTCGAAGCTGTCGGGGCCCAGTTCCTCGAGCGAGAGATAGGCCTCGTTCTCCCAGGCGATCAGCACGTCGCCGAGGCCGCGCTGCACGAAGGTCGTCGTCGCGCCGCGGGCGCCGGTGTCGAGAACCGGGACGTGCTTGAAGAGCTGGCTGACATAATCCTGCGCCTTGGCGTCGTCGCCGCCATTGGCGGCCCGTGCCCAGGCCCAGGCGGCCAGGAAGTTCCAGCGAGCACCGCCCGAGGTCTTCGGGTTCGGCGTGATGACTTGGATGTCGTCCTTCACCAGATCGCCCCAGTCCTTGATGCCTTTCGGATTTCCCTTGCGGACGAGGAAGACGATCGTGGAGGTGTAGGGTGCGCTGTTGTTCTCGAACTTCGTCTTCCAGTCGGCGGGGATCTTGCCGCTTTCCTTGGCGATGGCGTCGATGTCGGCTTCAAGCGCGAGCGTCACCACGTCGGCCTCGAGGCCGTCGATGACGGAGCGTGCCTGCTTGCCGGAGCCGCCATGAGAGGTCTGGATCGTCAGCGTTTCCCCGGTGTCGGTCTTCCACTTCTCGGCGAAGGCGGCGTTGAAGTCCTTGTAGAGTTCGCGCGTCGGGTCGTAGGAGACATTCAGGATCGTCTGATCGGCAAAGGCGAACCCCATACCCCCGACCTGAATGCTGGTGGCCAGCAGGGCCACCGTGAAAAAGCGGGATAGTCCCTTTGCGTTCATTGATCTCGACCTCCGTGTTGTCGGACGTACTCTAGCGGGTCTGTCGAATAGGATAACGAAGAAGTTTGCGATTGCGACGCCCTTTGGAGAAAAGTCCTGCCGTCAGGTCTCCCGCTCGCGCAAGATTGATGCAACAAGGCTTTTCCATGTCCGGAAGAGAGGGGATATCCATGACCGAAACGCTGTGCACACCGCAGGAGGTCGTCTCGTTCTGGTTCGAGGATATCGATCCGGAACAGTGGTACAAGGCGCACCCGGCGCTGGATGCGGAATGCGACCGGCGTTTCCGCGCCACGCATCTGGCATTGTCGCGCGATGTGGGTCCGGTCTGGCGGGAGACACCGGAGGCGCGGCTCGCGACCCTCATCCTGTTCGACCAGATGTCGCGCAACATCTATCGCGGGTCGCCGCTCGCGTTTGCCACGGACGGGCTTGCGCGGCGCGAAGCGCGGCTGGCGCTGGAGGCCGGGGCCGACCAGGCGGTCGCGCCGGTGCAGCGCGCGTTCTTCTACCTGCCGTTCGAGCATTCCGAGGCCATGTCGGACCAGGATCTCGCCGTACAGCTCTTCACGGCGCTGGGCGATCCGGTGCTGCTCGATTTCGCCGTGCGCCACCGCGAAATCGTCGCCCGGTTCGGCCGGTTTCCGCATCGCAACGCCATTCTCGGGCGCGTGCCAAGCCCGCAAGAAGAAGCCTTCCTGCTGCAGCCGGGATCGCGCTTCTGACCTCTCACCGGGGAAGCCTGCGGCAGAAAGCCCAAAATTCGCCATACCCAACCGCCAACCGGTGCGCGACCGGCGTTGTCATGCCGCATGATTCTCTCGGCTGCGTGCCGCGTTCTTTCTTCCAGTACCTTTCGGCCTTGTCCGTTGGGACGACAGACCCAACCGTGAAAGCGTGTTCCCCAGCGATGCTTCGTTTACTCGCCATTCTGCTCATCCTCGTGTCCAGCCTGTCGCCGGTCGTCGCGCAGCAGCCGGCCCCCACCCCGCCGGCCGCGCCGGCTCAAACTGCCCAGCCGCCGGCAAGCGCCGCGCCGGCTACGCCCGCCACCCCGGCGGCGAGCGTCGGACGGCAGAATGCCGGTGATGGCGGGCCGGTGCGGGACAGGCCGGACGATGCGCAGGCCGATGCGGCGCAGCAGCTTGATGCCGCGCGCAAGCGGCTCGATGCGCTGTCCGCGCAGGTCGAGACGGCCGATGCCGCGGAGACCGCGCGCTCGACCCAGGCCAACAATTCGAACGCAGCCGACAACCGTCTTGCCGAAATCAAGGCGCAGGTGGACGACCTGTCGCAGCAGGTCGGCGGCCAGATGGATGCGGCCCGCACGCGCATCGAGCAGATCAAGGCGCGACTGACCGAACTCGGCGATCCGCCATCGGCCGGTGCCGAGCCCGAAGCCTCCGTCGTGACCGAGGAGCGCGCCCGCCTGATCGCCGAGCGCAACGCGCTGAACGCCGTGACCGGCACGGCCGAAACGCTTGTCGCAGATGCCAACGCGCTCTCCACCGCGATCACCGAGAAGCGTCGGGTTCTGTTTTCCAGCACGCTCCTGCGGCACACGGACATCAATATCGACATGCTTGTCGATGCCGGCCACGCGCTCGTGGTCGAGGCGCAGGCCTTCTCCCGCAATATCGGCAGCTGGCTGACCTTCGTCTTCACCTACAAGCGCGTGCCGCTGATGTCGGCGCTGTTCCTGTCGCTCTGCTCGGCACTGGTGCTTCTGGCCGGCACGCACCGGCTGTTCGCGCCGCTTCTGCGCCGCTCGGTGCGGGATCTGAACCCGACCTATATCGCCCGCCTGTCGCGGGCCTTCGGTTCCACGCTGGTGCCGACCATCGCATCCGCCACCTTCGCGACGACGGCCTTCTTCTTCCTGCAGTCGTTCAACGTGCTGAGGCCGGATATCGCGCCGATCGTGGTGACGTTCCTGGCGCTCTGCGTTGCCCTGCAGTTCGTCTGGACGATCTCGACGGCGGTGCTGGCGCCCGGCCAGGCCGTCTGGCGGCTGGTGCGGGTGTCGGATCGCGGCGCGCGGCTTCTGGTCGCCCTCATCATGGCGATGGCCTTCGCAAACCTGTTCGACTACCTGCTGGAGACGATCAGCGTCACGCTCGGCTCGCCTCTGGTGCTGACAGTCGCCAAAAGCCTGATCGCCTCCATCCTCATCGGCCTGCTGCTGATGGCGATCGCGCTCATCCGCCCGGTCATTCCGCAGGGCGAGCCGCTGGACGGGCAGGGGCGGCCGTGGCCGCGGGCCATCACCATCCTCCTGCTGCTGGCCGGTCTCGGGCTGATCACGGCGGCGCTCTCGGGCTATGTCGGACTGGCGCGCTTCATCGCCACGCAGATCGTCGTCACCGGCGCGATCTTCGTCACCATGTATATCGGCATTCTCACCGGCAAGGCGCTGGCCAAGCAGAACGCGCTCGCCAAGACCGTCGGCGGCCGCTACCTGTCGCACCGCTACCGGCTGGAGCCGATGGCGCTGGACCAGATCGGTCTTGCGGTCGGGCTCAGCATCTACCTCCTCGTCGCCATGTTCTTCGTGCCGCTGCTGCTGCTGCAGTGGGGCTTCAAGATCGCGGATATCGAGGCTTGGGCCTACCGGATCTTCACCGAGATCCGCATCGGCACGATCACCATCTCGCTCGTCGGCATCTTCGCCGGCATTCTGCTCTTCATTCTCGGCTTCGTTATCACCCGCTGGCTGCAGCGCTGGATCGACGGCAGCGTGTTGGCGCGCAGCCGGGTCGATCTCGGCGTGCGCAACTCGGTCAAGACGGGCATCGGCTATCTCGGTATGGGCATTGCCGGCCTGATCGGCATTTCCGCCGCGGGCCTCGATCTCTCGAGCCTCGCACTGGTCGCCGGCGCCCTGTCCCTCGGTGTCGGTTTCGGTCTCCAGAACATCGTCTCCAACTTCGTCTCCGGCCTCATCCTGCTCGTCGAGCGGCCGTTCAAGGTGGGAGACTGGGTCATCTCCGGAACGACGGAAGGCTTCGTCAAGCGCATCTCGGTGCGCGCGACCGAGATCGAGACCTTCCAGCGGCAGACGATCATGGTGCCGAACTCGCTGTTCATCAACGCCTCGGTAGGCAACTGGACCCACCGCAACAAGCTCGGACGCGTCGACATCACCTTTTCCGCGCACTCCTCCAACGATCCGCGCAAGGTGGTGGAATCGCTGCGGGCCGCGGTGACCGGCCTGCCGAACATCCTGCGCAATCCCGAGCCGATCATCGTCTTCCGTGGCTTCACCTCGGCCGAACTCGAATTCGAGGTGCGCGTGTTCCTCGCCGATATCCTGCAGGGCGTGTCCGTTCGCACGGATGTCCGCATGGCCGTCTTCGAGCGCTTCCAGACTGACGGCATTGCGCTCGGCGGTCCGGCCGCACCCGAAGTGCCGATCAAGATCTCGCCGGAGGATGCCGAAGTTCTCTCGGCCATCTTCCAGGGGACGCGCTCGGAATCGGCCAGAGGTTCCTCGCAGGTGCCGGGGGATGCCGGCGGTTACGTGCAGCAACCGGGCACCGAGCCGCCGGACAGCCGCAGCAGCGATGTTCCGGACTCCTCGGAAAACGATCGTCGCGATGCGCTGCGGGGCGAAGAGTTGCGCGCCGATGGCAGGCCCGGCCACGCCGCCGCGACATCGCCGGCGCCCGCTGTGCCGGCGCCAAAGCGCGACGCCGGCGAGGACAGGCCGGCGCCGGGGACGGACACGGACGGAGCGAAGAGCGGCTCCCGCAAGCGCCGGCCCGGCCGGCCGCGCTGATCGCCGTTCGGCATTTGGCAGGCTGATACCGTCGCCGGGGAAGACCGCATTAGCGTCCTTTGCCGGCGTCCCGCTCTCCTCCTGAAAAAGCCACCCTAGGTAGCGGCATTTTAACGACTGCGAAAACCTTTTTTGCTAATGTCTCTCTCAGTGTAGAAAAAGAGAGCGCGCAATGTCGTTTTTCGGTGTGTCGGGGATGTATTACTCCGGAGAGTCCCTGCAACAGCACCGTATCGTGCTCGCGGAAGATAGCAATCTCTTCGCGGCAATGGTGTCGAAACGTCTCAAGGAACTCCTCGATATCGATGTCATCGTCTGCAAGGACTATGACGAAGTCACTTTCGCCATCGAAAACGCTTCCTTCCCCGCAACGCTCGCGATCTCCAACATCAATCTTCCCGGTGCGGAAAACGGCGAGGCCCTGTCCTATCTGGTCGATATGAGCATTCCCACGATCGTGTTCACGGGCACGTTCCAGGAGAGCACGCGCGAGTCGATCCTGGCCAAGGAGATCGTCGACTACATCATCAAGGACAGTGTCTTTGCCGTCGATATGCTGGTGGAGTCCGTCTGCCGCTTCCTGACCAATCACCGGCACCACGTCATGATCGTGGACGACAGCCCGACGGCGCGCGCGCTTCTGACGACGCAGCTCAAGCGGTTCAATTTCCGCGTCAGCACCGCCGATTGCGGCGCGACCGCGCTCGAACTCCTCAAGCGCCATTCGGATATCGCTCTCGTCATCACCGACTACAACATGCCCGATATCGACGGCTTCGAGCTGACCCGGCGCATTCGCGGCGCCTATGGTCCGCATCAGCTGCGCATCATCGGCGTATCGTCCTCGACCAACCGCCTCCTCTCGGCGCGGTTCCTGAAGGCCGGCGGCAATGATTTCATCATGCGGCCCTTCGTGAACGAGGAGTTCTATTGCCGCGTCAACCAGAACCTGGATACGCTGACGAAGATCCGCACGCTCGGTTCGCAGATGGCGCTCAGCGCCTGATCCGACCGCGGCGACACTCCGGCTCGATCTCACCGACATGACGCTTGCGCGTCCGCGATCCGCACCCGTGCGTCTCTTTCCGCGCCCGGTGCCTTGCGCTGCGCCACGTCTTTTCTTGCGATCGTTCACTCTCTGCGGAAGCCTCTCGTCCCCTTTTTCGGGTCGCGTTAACGGAACACAAAACCCTTCGTGGTAAGTCATACGAAACATAGCAGATCCTGCCTGCGCAGCGTCGACGGCCGGGGTCTTTGGGGGGAGCAGAGCCGCAGCGCGGCCTCCTGCTCGAAAAGGGTGGGGACCTTGACGTTCAGCAAGCAAGAGCAGACCGGTGATGCCGCGCTGAAGCAGAGCGGCAGGCATCTTCTGCTGATCGAAGACTCCCGCGTCTTCTCGACGCTCATCCGTCACGAAATCCAGAACGGTCAGGCGATGACGGTCACGCACTGCGCCTCGCTCGGCGACGTGACGCGGGCACTGGAGTGCCAGAACTTCGACGTCGCCGTGCTCGACCTCAACCTTCCCGACGCGCCGAACTGCGAAGCGCTCGACCTCGTCCTCTCGCACGGCATTCCCGCCATCGTCTTCACCGGCAGCTTCAACGACAGCACGCGCGAGCGCGTCATGGCGCGCGGCGTGGTCGATTGCATCATCAAGAACGAACGCGACTCGGTGTCGTCGGTCGTTGCCGCCGTCAACCGCATGCTCAGCAATGCCGGCACGAATGTTCTGGTGGCGGACGACGATGCGGAGCGCCGGCTGGCGCTGGTGTCGGTCCTGCGCGAGCAGAGGTTCCAGGTGAGCGAGGCGGTGACGGGGCAGGACGTGCTCAGCGCCGTCATGGACGGGCGCGTCGATCTGATCGTCTCGGAATATGCGGCCAGCGACCTCTCCGCCCAGCAGCTTCTCGTCGGCCTGCGCTCCTACGAGTGCGAAACGACGGTGCCGATCATTGCCCTGGCGCCACAGTCGGCCCGGGGGCAGGCGGCGCGGTTTCTGAAAGGCGGCGGTGCCGACTTCGTCGAGCGGCCGTTCGATCGCGACGAGTTTGTCAGCCGCATCAACCGGTCGATCACCGTCCACCGGCGCATTGCCTCGCTGCAGCGGCTGGCCTCGCGCGACTACCTGACGGATCTTTACAACAGGCGCTTCTTCTTCCAGGAAGGCCCGCGCATCGTCGAGCAGTGCTTCCGCCGCAATGCCGGCGCCTCGATCGCCATTCTCGACATCGATCACTTCAAGCGGCTCAACGACACGTATGGCCACGAGGTCGGCGACCTCGTGCTCAAGGCGGTCGCCCGCACGCTGCGCAATTTCGTCGGCAACGATCACCTGCTCGCGCGTCTCGGCGGCGAGGAGTTCGGCGTCTTGTTCGACGGTCTCGATATCTCCGCCGCCAGCCATTACTGCGAACAATTGCGCGAGACGATCGCAAGGACGCAGGTCGTCACCGACGACGAGGACCTCTCCGTCACCGTGTCGATCGGCCTTGCGCCCATCGAGCAGCGCGAGGTGTTCGACAACTATCTCCACGCCGCCGACCAGTTCCTCTACATGGCCAAGCATGCCGGCCGGAACCGGATCGTCTCGGAACTCACGATGATCAACACGATGGCGTCCTGAGGCTGCCTGTCGTGTTTTTGCCGCATGTCCGGCGCCGAAGCGATCCCGCTCGGCTGGACATGATCAAGAGTGTGTCAGGTCCCCTCCGAACCAGCCAGACTCCCGATTGCCTCGTCATCGTGTGTCTCTTCGGGGCAACCCGATGTCGCTCATCCCCGACGAATTCTAGCGTGCCGCCTGGGCAAGCGTCACCTTGCGGTCGGCGCGCTCCTGCTGCGGCGAGCGGTTGTAGAGTTCGCGATAACACTTGGAGAAATGCGACGCGGAGACGAAGCCGCAGGCGACGGCGACCTCGACCACCGGCATGGCCGACTGGACGAGGAGATGGCGGGCGCGGTCGAGCCGGATCTCCAGATAGTAGCGCGCGGGCGAGCGACCCATCTCCTGCCGGAACAGCCGCTCGATCTGGCGGCGCGAGAGGCCGGCGCTGTCGGCCAGTTCGAGCAGCGACAGCGGTTCGGCGAGGTTACCCTCCATCAGCTCGATGATCGACAGGACCTTGGCATTCTGCACGCCGAGGCGGGCGCGCAGCGGCAGGCGCTGACGATCGTGCGGGCCGCGGACGCGGTCCGTCAGCGCCTGTTCGCAGACGCGATTGACGAGATTCTCGCCGAAATCCTGATCGATCAGGTTCAGCATCATGTCGAGCGAGGCGGTGCCGCCGGCGCAGGTGTAGATGTTGCTGTCGATCTCGTAGAGATCCGCAAAGACATCGACCTGCGGGAAGGCCTCGGCGAAGCCCGGCAGGTTTTCCCAGTGGATGGCGCAGCGCTTGCCCGTCAGCAGGCCGGCCGAAGCCAGCACATGGGCGCCCGTACAGAGGCTGCCGACGGCGACGCCGCGATTGTAGACCTCGCGCAGCCAGGCATTGACGGATTTGTTCTGAAAGTCCTCCACGAAGACGCCGGAACAGACCAGCACCATCGACGGCCGGCTCTCGCCGCCCAGATGCTTGCGCTCGTCGGCGACCGAGGAGTTGACCTCCAGCGCGATGCCGCTGGACGACACGACCTGCGCGCCATCCGTGGAAGCGAGCCGCCACGAATAGGCATCGTAGCCCAGCATCCGGTTGGCGATCCGCAACGTCTCGATGGCGGCGGAAAACGGCAGAAGCGAAAAATTGGGAACAAGGAAGAAGACCAGCGAGCGCTTGGCGGTGAGCGGCTTGTTCACGAGCGATATCTCCATGCAGGGCGGATGACCATTCGTCGCGTGGGCGCGGCCGACGAGCTTGCCTGAATGCGACACTGGCATGGACGGTCGCGACTGCCAAGAATTAAAATTTGCGACATGCTGCAACATGCCTGAAAAAGCATCTGCCGATGGTGCAAACGCCCAATTATGTTGCTTTGCAGCATGAGATGGGGATTTCGAAAACGACGATCAGGTTGTCCGCTGGTCTGCGACTGATCTGTTTGCGACGCTGGCCGATCGGGCAGGCCTGTCGGAAACAGGCGGGTCCGGCGTTATTTCTTGCAAGCGTGAACCGGACACGAAAAAGGGCGTCCTGCCGGTCGGCGGAACGCCCTTGTGTCATCACCGCGCCGGTGACACGGCGGGTCGTCTTTGGCCTCTTCGACAGTTGGGATCATCGTGCGGGCGTGTTCCGGCTGTCGGTGGTCGAGGGAAAGCCGATGTCCTTGAGCGTGTCGTAGGAGAGCGACGCCAGAGCGCGTTCGGCGCGCCGGTCCTGCCATGCCTTGACGATGCTGCGTGCAAGCGACGCGGCGCCGGCGAGCGAACGGGATCCGAGGGACGGGGTTGCGTGGGAACGGGAAAACGAGACGGTTGACATTGCACTGGTTCCTTTTGATGAGGGCTTCAAAAGGTCGCGACCATGAACCCATGATGTCGCAACCCGGTCTATCAATCCAACGAATAGAATTGATGCGTTTGTTCAGTATTCTTGATGGTCTCTGACGTCGGTCAGTCCGACGTCGCGGCGGACCACGGTGGGAAGAGTCTGCAATTGCCGGCGCGTCATCCGGCGCGTGGCCGCCAGCCTCTGCCGCCCGATGACCGCCCGCACCATGCTGACGATCGCGTCGAAGGGGCTGTGCGCCGCTGCCGTCGGCGCGGGCGTTGCCGATGTCTTGAAGGGGATGATGTTGCTGGTCATAGCTGGCACCTCCGTTGTGCGTGCCTTGACAATGCGCCTCGGTCGATGTTCAATCAAACGAAATGAACTCATGGTATCGTTCAGTTTTTCTGATGATGGATCCGACATGAACATGATGATGCGGCATGCGCTGCCGATGCTGGAAATCGACGTTCTCAAGACTTTCGTGGCCATTGCCGAGACCGGCAATTTCACGACGGCGGCCGAGGCCGTCTACCGCACGCCGTCGGCGGTCTCCATGCAGATCAAGAAGCTGGAGGAGCTGCTGGGCTGCGCCTTGTTCCTGCGCGATGCCCGCTCGGTGTCGCTGACGCCGAAGGGGGAGATCCTGCTCGGCTTTGCCCGGCGCATGCTGGCGCTCAACAACGAGGCGGTCACGCGTTTCCTGATGCCGGACATGCACGGCGTGGTGCGCCTCGGCGCGCCGGAGGATCTGGGCGAGCGCATCCTTCCCGATGTCCTCAAGCGGTTCGGAGAGACCTTTCCGAACGTCACCGTGGATGTCACCATCGGGCAGAGCAATGTCATGCGCAAACGCGTCGAGGAGCGGCGCATGGATATCGTCATCTACAACAGCTTTCCGAGCGAGACGTTGCGCGACGGCGAGATCCTCATGGAAGAGCGGCTCGTCTGGGCCGGCACGCGATGCGGCACCGCGCATCTGCGCGAGCCGCTGCCCGTGTCCATGTGGGAGGATGGCTGCGTCTGGCGCGCCGATGCCGTCGACAAGCTGAACAAGGCGGGACGGGCGCATCGTGTGGCCTTTCTCAGCGCCCATACGACGGGCCAGAAGGCAGCCATCCTGGCCGATCTCGCCATCGCGCCGCTGCCCCGCTATCTCGTGCAGGGCGATCTGGTGGAACTCGGGCCGGCGGACGGGCTGCCGGATCTCGGAACCTACAATATCGGCATTCAGATGATCGACGACGCCTCGGCGCCGGTGCTGGCGGTCGCCGAGCATGTGCGCGCGGCTTGCGTCGCCCTTGTCTGAGCGTCAGGCGCTGTCCGTCGTCTTCTTCAGCCAGCGCAGCACGCGGATCTCGTCGTCGTTCATCCAGCGCGTCATCGTCTCGCTGGTGCTCTTGCGCTGGGTGCGAAGGCTGCGCAGTTCGCCGTTCTCGAAATCCTCGAACACTTTGGGGTGGATATAGGAGCTGCGGCAGACGGCACGGGTGTTCACCAGCGCCGCCGCGATACCGTCCACCGCCTCGTTGATCTGGCGCTTGCGCTGCCGTTCGCTCGTCTCCGGCTCCACGGTCGACAGTGCCGTGGCCGCCATCTGCGTCGCGCCCCAGGTGCGGAACTGACGCGAGGAGAACTCGCCGCCCGTCGCCTCGCGGATATAGGCGTTGACGTCCTGCGAGCGGATCTGGTGACGCGCACCGTCCTCGTCGAGATACTGAAACAGGTTTTGGCCCGGCAGTTCCTGCAGCGAGCGGATGATGCGGGTGATGCGGCGGTCGTTGTGGCTAAGGCGCCATTCCTTGCCGGATTTCCCTTTGAACTGGAAGTGCACGCTCGATCCCGACACCTTGACGTGCCGGTTCTTCAGCGTCGTCAGGCCGTAAGAGCCGTTCTCCTCGGCGTAGACGGTGTTGCCGACGCGGATGAAAAGGTGATCGAGCAGCCAGACGATGGTGGCCAGCGCTTTTTCCATGCCCGGCGTGCGCATGCGCAGATCGTGATCGACGCGCTCGCGGATCTTTGGCAGGCGCGTGGCGAAGGCCGGCAGCAGCGCGAATTTAGCCTTGCCGCGCTCGGCATGCCAGTCGGGATGGTAGCGATATTGCTTGCGGCCGCGCGCATCTTTGCCGATCGCCTGCAGATGCGTCTGCGGATCGGGCGAGATCAGCACCTCGGTATAGGCGGGGGGAATGGCGAGTGCCGCGATGCGCTCGACCTCGCCCGGATCGGAAATGCGCTGGCCGTCGGGCCCGTAATAGAGAAAACCGTTCTTTCCCTGCTTCCGGGTTATGCCGTCTTCCAGTCGCGAGAGGTAGACAAGTTCCGGCGCGGGCGTATCGCCGGTCTCGCCGGCGTCGCGTTTCTTGCCGACCGAAGCGGCTATCGAGGCTGTGATCTGGTCCACGGCCATATGAACTTGATCGGCAGACGGAAGTTCCCGGACAAGCCTGCTGACGGCACGATTTTTCAAACGCCGGCCTAGCGAATTTTGTCACGAACATGTGAACCTTTTTGAGGCTTGGGCGTTATCCGGCCGAAGACAGCTGTCTTTCCTCAACTGTCGTTATTCAAGGACCCAAGCCATGACCGCAAAGACCATTGCCACCGTCGGCATCGTACTCGTTTCTCTCGTTTCGCTTTCCGCTTGCGGCAATACGATCCGCGGCATGGGCAAGGACACCGCCAACACCGTCAACGCCACGCAGGATGCAGGCCGCAGCGTCGAACGCGCCGCCAACTGATCCGAACCGTCTTTGAGAAAGCGCCGGCGACCGAAAGTCCGCCGGCGTTTTCGTGCCTGGCAACACGGCGCCCTTCGCCTATCTTGCCGTCCATGTTCGCAAAGCTTCTCCTGGCGCTGGTCCTGATGGTCTCTGTTTCTCCCGACGCCCGTGCTGCCTGCCGGATCGTACGGCATTTGGGCACCGACTACGCCGTCTGCGATGTCGATCCCGCGACCGCTGCACTCACGATCTTCCACGCCGGCGATGATGGCCGCCCCTATGGCGGCTTCACGGCGTTGAAGACGGATCTCCTCCGGGATCAGACGCGGCTCGATTTCGCCATGAACGGCGGAATGTACGAGAAGGACCTGTCTCCGGTCGGGCTGCTGGTCACCGACGGCGTCGAGCGCAAGCCGATCGCGACCGGCGAGGGCTGGGGCAATTTCTATCTGCTCCCGAACGGTGTCTTCGCCGTGTCGAACGGCAAGGCTGTCGTCCGGGAGACGGAGGCCTATCGCCGGTCCGTGGTGGCCACGCCGGATATCGCGACGCAATCCGGGCCGATGCTCGTCATCGACGGGGCGCTCCACCCTGCCTTCAAGCCGGAGAGCGACAGTCTGCAGATCCGCAACGGCGTGGGTGTCGACGAAAAGGGCCTCGTGCATTTCGCCGTCGCGCTCTCGCCGGTGCGATTTCACGATTTCGCGACGCTCTACCGCGACGCGCTCGGCTGCCCGAATGCGCTGTTTCTCGATGGGCACATTTCCGGTCTCTACGCGCCCGATCTCGGCCGCTTCGACGAGACCTATCCGATGGGGCCGATCATCGCCGTGACGACGCCCATGTGGCATGGCGCCGTTCGACCCGATCGCGCTCCCGAAGGCCCCGCTCGCTAAACCGATGCCTTCGGAAAGGCGCGTTCCAGTCCGCCCGACTTGGTCAGCCCGGTGCGGAAGGCCTGATAGGCCGCGTGCTGCGACGAGCGCGCGGCTTCCGTCAGGCGGATCTGCAGCCGGGCAGGGGCGGCATTGCCGAGCCAGACGCCGCGCTGTTCCAGCTTCAGCGTGTACAGGAAACGTGCGCCGGCGGCACGGTCGAGGAAGCGGTGCAGCCCGTCGATCAGCGCGTCGTCCTGGTGCGGATTGTCCATCATCAGTGACAGGAAGGCCGTGTCCGCCGTCTCGAAGCGCTCGATGACGTCGGCAACCGCATTGCGGTCCGTCGGCGTCGGCTGCTGCATCGGGCTGATCGTCGTGTGCGTGTTCATGGGGTCCCTCGCGCCGGTGTCTGCGTTATCGCGCCGTCATGCCACGCGAAGCTGAAGCCGGACTGGAGACCGAAGCGCTTTCCGGGCGCCGTCAGAGGGCCGCTTTGACCTTTGCGGCAATGTCGGCGGGTACCCAGGTGGCCCAGACAGGCTCGAATGTCGTAAGGAAGTAGCGGGCCGCATCCTCGCGGCTGCCGTTCGTCTGGTCCATATGGGCGAGCACGCCGTTGACCGTCTGGTTGTCCCATTGCCGTTTCGAGACATAGGCGAGGGCGGCAGGGCCAGCCTTCTCGGGGAAATCTCTGGTCACGATCGTGTAGACATCGGTGGTGGGGTAGCCGTTGACGACGGGCGCGCTGCAGTCCGGCACCGCCGTGCAGCTGTTCCACTCCGCCCGGTCATGGGCGACGCCGAAGGACAGCTTGACCATCTCGTATTTGCCGAGGATCGCCGTCGGCGCCCAGTAGTAGCCGAGCCAGCCCTTCTTTTCTTCGAAGGCCCGCGCGATCGAGCCGTCGAGACGGGCCGCCGATCCGGAATCGATCAGCTGGAACCCGGCGTCGTCGCCTTTCAGGGCCCGGTAGAGGTTGGCGGTCGGGATCTGGCAGTTCCAGTCCGCAGGACAGGTATGGACCGCGCCCTTTGCCGGGTCCTGCGGCGAGGGGAAGAGATCGGGGTGCTTCAGCGCATCCTGTACGGTCTTGATATCGGGATGGGCCTCGCTGATATAGCGGGGTATCCACCAGCCCTCCACGCCGCCATCCGTGAGAACGCGTGTGGTCTCGACCAGACGGCCGTCCCGCAAGGCGTCGTCGAGCGGCCTCTGCAGCGAGGCCGCCCAGATTTCCGGCGCCATGTCCGGGCGTCCCTCCGCATTCATGGAGGCGAAGGTCGGCATGGTGTCGCCGGGCACAAGCGTGACCGTGCAGCCATAGCCCTTCTCCAGAATGAACCGGTCGATATGGGCCGTAATGGCGGCGGATCCCCACGTCATCTCGGCGATGGAGATCGTGCCGCAGCCTTCGGCCCGGGCCGGCCCGCCGGGGAGCAGAACCAGGGCGCCGGCGAGAAAGCCGAATGCGGTCGCAAGGGTCGGGCCGATCGCGGCTTTCGCAACCCTCTCGCAGATGTCGCGCATGTTCTTCATCAGACCGACGCCTCCCGCGCGAACGCATGATGTCCCGCGCAATTGTCTTTCCGGCATTTCGTCCGCGCAGACGTCTCGGGTTATCCCTGCCGTATCCGTGCCAGCCTAGAAGCTATCCGTCAGAAATCAACCGCTCTTCTTGCGATGTCGAATCGGAATGGCGGTGCAAGCCATTGAATTTCATCTCTTTCGAATGTTCGCTTCCGTGCACGCTCCCGGTATGGGAGTGTCCCTTTGGCAGTTGCGTCGATCGCGCGACAGCTCGGGACGGTGTCGTCAGGGATGACGCGATTGTGACAAAAATGACGAGCGCGCCGCGCAGGTAACGCTCTGGTAACCCTCGCGGCCTAAGGATGGTGCCGTGGCTGGTGACAGCTGCTTTGCCGGATCAGGTTTTGCGTCCCGGCACTCTGCCAGCCTGTCGGCATCCGTTCGATGCCGCCGCTTGCCCGCCCCGCACCGTGCGTTTCCCGGTGTCGATGGCGGAAAACCGCAGGGCTCCGGCTGCTGCGGTTTTTGCGCGTCGTCATCCCGGCCCGTGCATGGCGCCCGGCGCTGGCCGGTGATATCAGGCCCTATGGCGAAATCGATCATGCTTCAGGGAACGGGTTCGGATGTCGGCAAGACCGTGCTGGTCGCCGGTCTCTGCCGGCTCGCGGCCAATCGCGGCGTCCGCGTCGCGCCCTTCAAGCCGCAGAATATGTCGAACAACGCGGCCGTGTCGGCCGATGGCGGCGAGATCGGCCGGGCGCAGTGGCTGCAATCGCTCGCTGCCCGCATCCCGTCCTCGATCCACATGAATCCGGTCCTCCTCAAGCCGCAGTCGGAAACCGGCAGCCAGGTCGTCGTGCAGGGCAAGGTCGTCGGGCAGGCGCGCGGGCGCGACTATCAGGCGATGAAGCCGAAGCTGCTCGGCGCGGTGCTGGAAAGCTTCGAGACGATCCGCGCCGGCCGCGATCTGGTGATTGTCGAGGGCGCGGGCTCTCCGGCCGAGATCAACCTGCGCGCCGGCGACATCGCCAATATGGGCTTCGCGACGCGTGCAGGCGTGCCCGTGGTGCTGGTCGGCGACATCGACCGCGGCGGCGTCATCGCCTCGCTGGTCGGCACGCATGCGGTGCTTGCGCCCGATGACCGGGCCATGGTCGCGGGATATCTGATCAACAAGTTCCGGGGCGACGTGACCCTGTTCGACAACGGGCTCACTGCCATCCACGCGTTCACCCGCTGGCCCTGTTTCGGCGTGGTGCCCTGGCTGAAGGCCGCGCGCCAGCTCCCGGCGGAGGATTCCGTCGTTCTCGAACGCCTGTCGCGGGGAACGGCGCGGGCGCTGACCATCGCCGTGCCGGTGCTGCCGCGCATCGCCAATTTTGACGATCTTGATCCGCTCGCCGCCGAACCGTCTGTGGACCTTCGCTTCATCCAGCCCGGCGAGCGCCTGCCGGAGGATGCGGCGCTCGTCATCCTCCCCGGCTCGAAAGCGACGATCTCGGATCTGGCGGCGCTCAAGGCAGCGAGCTGGGATGCGGATCTCGCACGCCACCTGCGGCGCGGCGGCCGGGTCATTGGTCTTTGCGGCGGCTATCAGATGCTCGGGCGCCGGATTTCAGATCCGCTCGGCATCGAGGGCGGAACCGCCGCCGTGGATGGCCTCGGTCTCCTTGACGTGGAGACCGAGATGGCGCGCGAAAAGGTGGTGCGCAACAGCGGCGCCCGCTCGACCGAGCACGATGTCGCGCTCGAGGGTTACGAGATCCATCTCGGGAAGACCGCCGGACCCGACTGCGCCCGACCGCCCGTCCTTATCGGGGACCGCCCCGATGGTGCGCTGTCGCCTGACGGCCGTGTCATGGGCACCTATCTCCACGGTTTATTTGCTAGCGACGCCTATCGCGCCGCTCTCCTGCGCAGCTTCGGCATCGAGGCCGAGGCCTTCGACTACCGCGGGTCCGTCGATGCGGCGCTGGATGCCGTCGCCGGAGAGCTGGAGGCCGTGCTCGATCCGCGCTGGCTCGACGGCCTCATGGGTCGCTAGAGCTTTCGCACCTATTCCCTTGGCTTTGAATCAGAATTCGCCCGATGCCTCACGGCGGCGGCGGTCGAGTTCCTCGCTGTAGCGGCGCAGGGTGTAGCTTTCGGTAAGCACGCCGACGACGCGGCGCTCGATCAGGTTGTTGCAGACGGCGAGCGCGTCGCTCTCGGTCTTGTCGAACAGAGTCGCCGCCTGCCGGGCGTTCATGTTCGGCTGCAGGAAGTCGTTCGGCAGCTTGATGTAGTCTTCGATTCCCTTGCCGGCCGCATCCTTCTCCACCGGGCTCGCATAGACCTCGGGAATGAGGATGACGCCGCCATAGCGGTTGTTGTCGTCAACCACGATGGCGCGCTGGGCCGAGCCGAGCGGAAATTCGGCTTTCAGCTCGTCCAGTGTCGCCTTCGCGTTGATGGTGCGGACGTCGGGCCGCATCAGGCGTCCCACGGTCAGATTGCGGATCCAGCCGACATCGTGGGCGCTGCGGATGCTCTCGCCGCGCAGATGGAAGCGCCATGTGGCGAACGAGTAGCCGAAGGTGGTGCGCACGACCAGCGACGAGGTGATGACGGCCGCCAGTACCAGCGCGGTGATCGGAAAGTCGCCGGTGATCTCCAGCGCGAGGAACGTCATCGTCAGCGGCCCGCCGATGATGGCGACCGCGAGCGAACTCATGCCGACGACGGCGTAGATCACCGGCGTCAGCGTCGTGTCGCCGAAGACGTAGGGGACGACGCCGGCAAAGACCTTGCCGAGCAGCGCGCCCATGAACAGCGAGGCGAAGAACAGTCCGCCGCGGAAACCCGACCCGATCGAGACCGCCGTTGCCACGGACTTCATCAGGAACAGGCCGATCAGCATAGCGATGGGCGTGGCGTGGGCGAGATTGAGATGGAGCGCGCCATGGCCGCCGGAGAGCACCTGCGGCGAGATGGTGGCCAGCAGCCCGACCACGACGCCGCCGATGGCGGGACGCAGCGGCGCGGGAATGTCGCTCCTGCGCGCGATCTCCTCCGTCAGCGACACGCCCTTCATGATCAGGATGGCGACGCCGGCGCACAGCGCGCCGAGGAGGATGGCCGGGATGTAGTCGCCGGGAACGACATCGCCGAAGGCGCCGATGTCGATCGTGAACTCCTCGCCCCAGAGCAGGCGCGTCACCAGGTTGGCGACGAGCGCCGAGACCACGACCGGGGTCAGCGATGCAATGGTGTAGGAGCCGATGATCAGCTCGAAGGCGTAGAAGGCGCCGGTCAGCGGTGCGTTGAAGGCCGCTGCGATGGCGCCGGCCGCGCCGCAGCCGAGCAGCGTGCGCAGATCGTTGCGCCGCAATTTCAGCTTCACGCCGATCTTCGAGGCGAGACCGGAAGCGAGCTGCGTGTAGCCGGCCTCCAGGCCGACCGAGGCGCCAAAGCCGTTGGAGACGAGGTTCTGCACAGCGACCACGATGCTGTCGGTCAACGACATGCGGCCCCCGTGCAGCGCATTTGCCTCGATGGGGTCGACCATCGCCTTCTTGCGCCAGAGCGCGAGCCCCATCATGAGCAAGCCCAGCAGCAGCCCGCCGACGATCGGCGCCATGAGAATGGCGATCTGGCCCTTGAGGTCCGCGGAGCTGACGCGCTCGTAGTCGGAAATGCCGAAAATCAGCTTGTGCAGCTGCAGCGAGACGAAACTCATGGCGATGACGGCAAGCCCGGAGGTGAGACCCACGACGATGCCCGCCACGAGAAGCCCGATTTCGCTCCGCCGGGCAAAGATGCGCCACTCCGAAAAGGTGACGGCTTTCCGGGCGATACGCTTCACGCGGGCAAGGGTCAGGGACTTCAGGACGTCGGGCATGGGAGGCTCGATCTCGTCGGGCGTCTTCGCGGGGAAACGCTTGAGCTTCGGGTCGGGCGAAGCTGCGGACATAGCGCGGAAGATTGACTTGATCCAGCGACGCGCCTAATCTTCGCGGTATGGATGGTTCCCGTACGGCGCGTGTCGTTCGGGAGTAAATGGGAATGCGAAGGGATGGACCCACACAGGGCATCCTCATCGCAGCCGACCCCGCGACTGTAGAACGGTCAGGGTTCGCCATCCGGTCTCGTCCAACGGGCGACGGACCATGCCGCGTGGTGCGGCTGGCGTCATCTGAAGGACTGGGCCGGAAAAGCCACTGAAGCAGCGATGCGAGCAACCGGGGTCGGACGCCTCCTTTTCTACGAATCGTCCACCTCTTCGCCATCGATCCGGCCGTCGAACGCCGGGCAACCTGTTTCGGGAAGGCGAGGCGAACCCGTTCTCAGGGTTTCGACCCTGCGTGACGCCGTGAGCCAGGAGACCTGCCAGCCACACCGCGCCGCATCCTCATGATGCAGCGTTCCAGCGCCAGCACGGAGGTTGTCGTGGCACACGAGACGTTCGCCCACCGGGTTGCCCGGGCCGGCGGTTTTTACGCATGCGATTTTGGCTCATGCCCGGCAGGCGCATGCAGACCCTTCGGATCGCATTGCCTTTTGCGTCATGGGAGCAGCGGGACAGCCGCGCGAACATGACATCCCCGCATCATGGTACCACGCTCGTGCTCGGTGGCGCACGCTCCGGCAAGTCGGGCTTTGCCGAGCGGCTGGCTGCGGACACGGGCCTCGACCGGCATTACATCGCCACCGGCCGCGCCTTCGACGACGAGATGCGGACGCGGATCGACACCCACCGCACGTCGCGCGGCGACCTCTGGACGACGCATGAAGAGCCGTTCGATCTCGTCGGCAGGCTTGCCGCCATCGATGCCGCCGGCCGTGTCGTCCTTGTCGATTGCCTGACGCTGTGGGTCACCAATCTCATGCTGGAGGCGCGCGACGTCGCGGCGGAATCGGCGCGTCTCGTCGCCGGCCTGCCGGCACTTTGCGCCTCCGTCATTTTCGTTTCCAACGAGGTGGGGCTCGGGATGGTGCCTGACAACCGCATGGCGCGGGATTTTCGCGATCATGCCGGCCGGCTCCACCAGCAGGTCGCGGCACAGGCGCGCGACGTCTATTTCGTGGCGGCGGGTCTGCCGCTCAAGATGAAGGGTTAGTTCATGATATTCTCCAAAACCGGCGACCGTAAAGCATCGGGCGCCAAGATCCCCGCGACGGTCATCACCGGCTTTCTCGGTGCGGGCAAGACGACGATGATCCGCAACATCCTGGAAAACGCCGATGGCCGGCGGATCGCGCTCATCATCAACGAGTTCGGCGATCTCGGCGTCGATGGCGATGTGCTGAAGGGTTGCGGGGCCGAGGCCTGCAGCGAGGACGATATCATCGAGCTCACCAATGGCTGCATCTGCTGCACCGTGGCCGACGACTTCATTCCCACCATGACGCGCCTTCTGGAGCGGGAGGGCCGCCCCGACCATATCGTCATCGAGACCTCCGGTCTCGCGCTGCCGCAGCCGCTGATCGCCGCGTTCAACTGGCCCGATATCCGCACGCAGGTGACGGTGGATGGCGTGATCACCGTGGTGGACAGCGCCGCCGTCGCAGCCGGCCGTTTCGCCGACGATCATGACAAGGTGGATGCCGCGCGTGCCGAGGACGACAATCTCGACCATGAAAGCCCGATCGAGGAGCTGTTCGAAGACCAGCTCACCGCCGCCGACCTCATCGTTCTCAACAAGACCGACCTGCTGGATGCCGCCGGCATCGAGGCCGTCCGCCGCGAAGTCGCCGCGCGCACCACGCGCAAGCCGATGATGATCGAGGCCGCGAATGGCGCGGTGCCGGCCTCCGTTCTGCTCGGCCTCGGCGTCGGCACGGAAGACGATATCGCCAACCGCAAATCCCATCACGAGATGGAGCACGAGGCGGGCGAGGAGCACGACCATGACGAGTTCGCGAGCTTCGTCGTCGAACTCGGCCCGATCGCCGACTCCACCGGTTTCGTATCGCGACTGAAGGCGATCGTCTCCGCGCACGACGTCCTGCGGCTGAAGGGTTTCGCGGATGTTCCCGGCAAGCCGATGCGGCTTCTGATCCAGGCCGTGGGAACACGGATCGATCCGTATTTCGACCGCGCCTGGGCGGCCGGCGAAGCCCGTCGCACGCGCCTCGTCGTCATCGGGCTGCATGATCTGGACGAGGCTGCGCTGCGTGCGGCCATCGTCGCGGCAGCGGCATAGACCAGGCGGGAACAGCGGCGGATGCATCTTCTTCTTGCGCAGAAAGGCACGATCTCGGACGGGGACGAGGCCATCGACCTCGCCCAGTCGCCGGGCGAGATCCTGTTCCTGTCCGCAGCCGATACGGAGCTTTCCGCCATCGCGAGCGCCTGCAGGACCGCCCCCGACGGGCGGACCCTGCGGGCGGCGAGCCTTCTGTCGCTGAAGCACCCGATGTCGGTCGATACCTATGTCCAGCGCACTGCACGGCATGCAAAGCTGATCGTCGTGCGCGCACTCGGCGGTGCGTCCTACTTCAGTTACGTGCTGGAAGCGCTCCACGCCACGGCCGTCACCCATCGTGCCAAGATCGCCGTGCTTCCCGGCTACGACAAGCCGGATCCGGCGCTCGACGCCTATTCCACCGTGTCCGCCGAGGATCGGGCCGCGATGCTCGCCTATTTCACCGAAGGCGGCCCCGATAACATGCAGGCGTTTCTCGCCTATGCCCATGCGCTGGTCGATGAGCGCGAGCGGCCGCCGGCGGCAACGCCATTGCTGCGGGCCGGCCTCTGGTCGCCGGAGGAAGGCATCGTCGGCGCGGACGCCTGGGCGGATGCGCATCCCGGGCCGCAGCCGGTCGCGGCGCTCTGCTTCTATCGCGCGCTCGTCCAGTCCGGCGAGACGCGACCGGTGGCCGCACTGGTCGAGGCGCTGACGGCCGAGGGGATGCGGGTTCTCCCGGTCTTCGTCTCCAGCCTGAAGGATGCGCTGTCCGTCGGCACGGTCGAGGCGATCTTCGCGCGGTTCACGCCGGATGTCGTCCTCAATGCCACGAGCTTCGCGGTGTCGGCTCCGGGCGGCGATCACAAGGGCACCGTGCTCGACGCCGGTGGCGCGCCGGTGCTGCAGGTGCTGTTCTCCGCCTCGACCCGCCAGGCCTGGGAAAGCTCGTCGCAAGGCCTCATGGCGCGCGATCTCGCGATGAACGTCGCGCTTCCCGAGGTGGACGGTCGCATTCTCTCCCGTGCCGTTTCCTTCAAGGCGGCGGCGATCTATGACGAGGCGGTCGAGACCAACATCGTCGGGCATGCGCCGCTGCCGGACAGGGTCGCCTTCGTGGCGAAGCTCGCGGCGAACTGGGCGCTCCTGCGCCACACGCCGCCCGCCGACCGCAAGGTCGCCATCGTGCTCGCCAATTACCCGAACCGCGACGGTCGCCTCGGCAACGGCGTCGGCCTGGATACGCCGGCCGGCACGATCGAGGTGCTGCGCGCGATGGCCGCGGCCGGCTATCCGGTGACCGATCTGCCGACGGATGGTGACGCGCTGATCCGGCATCTGATGGAAGGCCCGACCAATGCCGCGCGCGACGGGCGGCATATCCGCGAAACATTATCCTTCAACGATTACAACGCGTTCTTCGCGACGCTTCCCGAACGGATTCAAGCCGAGGTCACGGCACGCTGGGGCGATCCTTCGCGCGATCCCTACGCCGACGGCGACCGTTTTGCATTGCCGCTCGCGCGGCTTGGCGGCGTCGTCATCGGCATCCAGCCGGCGCGGGGCTACAATATCGATCCGAAGGAAACCTACCATTCGCCGGACCTCGTGCCGCCGCATGGCTATTTCGCCTTCTATGCGTTCCTGCGCCGCGCCTTCGGCGCGCATGCCATCATCCACATGGGCAAGCACGGCAATCTCGAATGGCTGCCGGGCAAGGCGCTGGCGCTGTCGGAGACGTGCTACCCCGAAGCCGTGTTCGGCCCGCTGCCGCATCTCTACCCGTTCATCGTCAACGATCCCGGCGAGGGGACGCAGGCCAAGCGCCGCTCGGCGGCCGTCATCATCGACCATCTGACCCCGCCGCTGACGCGCGCGGAGACCTACGGCGCGCTGCGCGACCTCGAAGGTCTGGTCGATGAGTATTACGACGCGGCCGGCGGCGATCCGCGGCGGCTGCGGCTGCTGTCCAGCCAGATCCTGCACCTCGTGCGCGACATCGGGCTCGATGCGGATGCCGGCATCGCCGAGACGGATGGCGAGGATGCGGCGCTGCAGAAGCTCGACGCCTATCTCTGCGATCTGAAGGAAATGCAGATCCGCGACGGTCTCCACGTCTTCGGCGTCTCGCCCGAAGGACGGCTTTTGACCGACCTGACACTGGCGCTCGCGCGCGTGCCGCGTGGCACCGGCGAGGGCGGCGATGCGAGCCTGCAGCGGGCGATCGCGCGGGATTGCGGGCTCGTCAACGGGGAGGGTGTCGAGGCGCCCGTGTTCGACCCGCTGGATTGCGCACCCGCCACGCTCTGGCAGGGGCCGCGCCCGGCAATGCTCTCGGCCGTCAGCGAGGACACGTGGCGCAGCGAAGGCGACACCGTCGAGCGCATCGAGTTGCTTGCGGCAAAGCTCGTCGGCGGGGACATCCCGTGCCCGGACGGCTGGCCGGCGACGCGCGGCGTTCTCGATGCCGTCGAGGCGCGGCTGAGACCGTCCCTGATCGCCTGCGGGCCTGCGGAAATTGCCGGCCTGCTGGCCGGTCTCGATGGACGGTTCGTCGCGCCCGGTCCCTCCGGTGCGCCGACGCGCGGGCGTCCGGACGTGCTGCCGACGGGGCGCAACTTCTACTCCGTCGACAGCCGCGCCGTGCCGACGCCGGCCGCCTTCGAACTCGGCAAGAAGTCCGCCGATCTCCTCATCCGGCGCTACCTCCAGGATCATGGCGAGTGGCCGACGGCGCTCGGCCTGACCGCCTGGGGCACCTCCAACATGCGCACCGGCGGCGACGATATCGCGCAGGCGCTGGCCCTCATCGGGGCAAAGCCGCTCTGGGATCCGATGTCGCGGCGCGTCACGGGCTACGAGATCGTGCCGCTGGCGCTTCTCGGCCGCCCGCGCGTCGATGTCACCCTGCGCGTCTCCGGCTTCTTCCGCGATGCGTTTCCCGAGCAGATCGCGCTGTTCGACAGCGCGGTGCGGGCCATCGGTGCGCTGGAGGAAGACGACGAGGACAACGCGATCGCCGCCCGCATCCGCCGGGAGAGCGCGGAATGGCGCGAGAAGGGCCTGAGTGCGGCTGAGGCCGAACGCCGCGCCTCCTACCGCGTCTTCGGCTCCAAGCCCGGCTCCTACGGCGCCGGCCTGCAGGCTCTGATGGACGAGACGCGCGGCCCCGAACGTGCCGAGCTTGCCGACGCCTATCTTACCTGGGGTGGCTATGCCTATGGCGCGCATGCGGAGGGCCGCGACGCGCGCGCGGTGCTGGAAACGCGCCTTGCCGGCGTGCAGGCCGTGGTACAGAATCAGGACAATCGCGAGCACGATCTTCTCGACAGCGACGACTACTACCAGTTCGAAGGCGGCATGAGCGCGGCCGTCGAGCAGCTTTCGGGCACGCGCCCGGTCATCTACCACAACGACCATTCCCGGCCGGAAAAGCCGGTCATCCGGTCGCTCGAGGAGGAGATCGGCCGGGTCGTGCGCGGGCGCGTGGTCAATCCGAAATGGATCGCCGGCATGATGCGGCACGGCTACAAGGGCGCCTTCGAGATGGCGGCGACGGTCGACTATCTCTTCGCCTTCGCCGCCACCACGGGTGCCGTCCGCAGCCAGCATTTCGAGGCGGTCTATCAGGCCTTCGTGCTGGATGATGCCGTGCGTGCCTTCATGGAGGCGGCGAACCGCCACGCCTTCCGCGATTTGGCCGCGCGCCTGACGGACGCCATCGACCGGGGATACTGGCAGCCGCGGTCCAATTCGGCGCGCTTCGAGCTTTCCAGCAGCCTGACGCTCCGGGCGTCGTGAGAACCCAAAGGGACTGATATGACCGAGGAAACACCGGCCGCCGAGGTCGATCTGGAGCGCCACGCCATGAAGATGGCGAAGAAGAAGGTCGCGCGCGAGAAGATCATGGCGACGAAGACCGATGGCAAGGGCCTCATCATGGTGCATACCGGCAAGGGCAAGGGCAAGACCACCGCCGGTTTCGGCATGATCTTCCGCCACATCGCTCACGGCATGCCGTCGGCGGTCGTCCAGTACATCAAGGGCGGCTGGGAGACCGGCGAGCGCACGCTGATCGAGATGCATTTCCAGCATCTCTGCCGCTTCTATACGCTGGGCGAAGGCTTTACCTGGGAAACACAGGACCGCGCCCGCGATGTGGCGATGGCGCAGAAGGCCTGGGAAACCTCGAAAGAGCTGATCCGCGATCCCGCCAATTCCATGGTGCTGCTGGACGAGATCAACATCGCGCTGCGCTACGACTATATCGACATCCACGAGGTCGTGCGCTTCCTCAGCGAGGAAAAGCCGCCGATGACGCATGTGGTGCTGACCGGCCGCAATGCCCGCGAGGAACTGATCGAGATCGCCGACCTCGTGACCGAGATGGAGCTCGTCAAGCACCCGTTCCGCTCGGGCATCAAGGCGCAGGTGGGTGTGGAGTATTAGATCCCGAACCAGACCCGAACCGGATTTGCGGGATCGGCGAGAAGGCGGATGGCGAGTGCGATGCAGGTGAGGACCAGCAGCGGTTTGATGATCTTGGCGCCGCGCTTCATGGCAAAGCGAGAGCCGACCTGCGCCCCGGCGAACTGTCCGGCGCCCATCATCAGCCCGACCTTCCACAGGACGACGCCATACAGGGCAAGCACGAGGAAGCCGCCGATATTGGAACCGAAATTGAGGAGCTTGGTATGCGCCGTCGCCTTCAGCACGCCGAAGCCGGCAAGCGCGATGAAGGCCAGCATGAAGAAGGAGCCGGTGCCGGGGCCGAAGATGCCGTCGTAGAAGCCGATGGCCGGCACGATGGTGAGGCCGAAGACGAAGGGTGTGATCCGCTGGGTGCGATCGAGATCGGCGACGTTCGGCTTCAGCGCGAAATAGAGCGCGATGCCGATGAGCAGGAAGGGAAGCACGGCGCGCAGCACGTCGCCGGGCACCACGGTCGCCACCATGGCCCCGATTGCGCCGCCGGCCAGCGACAGGAATGCCATGGGCAGCTGGCTTTTCAGGTCCACGTGACCGGCGCGGGCATAGGCAAGGCTTGCCGAGCCCGAGCCGAACAGGGACTGGAGTTTGTTGGTGCCGAGCGTTTCCAGTGGTGGCAGGCCGGCCAGCAGCATGGCCGGCACGGTGATCATGCCGCCGCCGCCGGCAATGCTGTCGATGAAGCCGGCGATGAATGCCGCGAGGAAGAGGAAAAGGAGCAGATGAAACGCGAGATCGTGCACGATGGACCTTGGGCCGTGTCGCCGGCAACGGGCTGTGTAGGGACGCGCACGCTCTTTGGCAGAGCCGGCGGGCAAAGGGAAGGGGTCTCGCGCGGCACGCCTCTCGCGCTGTCCCGCCTTCCCGCCGCGCCGATTTTGCCGCAGGCGCTCCATAAGCAATTCCTGTCGGCGCAAATCTCTTGTAAGACACGCGTCATGCGACGGCGCCCGGTTCGGGCTGAAAACGCGTCCGGTGCGGCCGACCCTGAGCGGGGGCTCATGCCGGAGCTGTCGAGGCCTCGACCGGGGAGAGATCCCCGGCCGCTCGGCGTCTGCGCGACTGGAGCCTGTGACGAGTCCTCGACCGCCGCATCGCTGCAGGATCTGAAACGCGGCTTTCCTGTGCGGCCCCTTGGGGCGCAGGTGGCGTGCAGCGGAGAGCGTGGAATGGCCAAGTGTGGTGAGACGATGGAGCGCGGGCTGGTTCTCGGCCTCGGCTGCCGGCCGGGTTCGCCCTTTGCCGATGTCCTCGATCTCGCTCTTTCCGTGCTGGCGAAGGCCGGCTACCCCGAACGTCCGCTCCACGCCATCGCATCGATCGACGCCCGCGCCACGGAGCCCGCCATCCTCGCCCTCGCCGACCGGTTTGCCGTTCCCCTCCTGACATTCGACGCCGTCCGGCTGGAGACTGAAACGCCGCGCATCGCGTCGCCCTCGCCGGATGTCTTTCGCCTGACCGGATGCCACAGCGTCGCGGAGGCCTCCGCCCTTGCGGCTGCCGGGCGCGGCGGACGGCTGGTGGTGGAAAAGCACGCGTCCCGCCAGGCGACCGCTGCCGTGGTGGAAGCCCATTCGAAACAGCTGCTTGCCGCGCTGTCTTCGACCGGTTTGGTCGCACCTTCCCACATCGAATCATCCGCGCCGGCCTTGGAGTTGGCGGGATGAGGGATTTCTCCTTCGACGGTCTGCCGCTGATGGCGCCGGGCGCCGTCTGGCTGGTGGGCGCGGGGCCGGGCGATCCCGGCCTGCTGACGCTGCATGCGGTCAACGCCCTGCGACAGGCGGATGTCATCGTGCATGATGCCCTGGTGGACGCCGCCTGCCTGTCGCTCGCGCGGCCCGGTGCCGTGCTGGAGTTCGCCGGCAAGCGCGGCGGCAAGCCCTCGCCGAAGCAGCGCGACATTTCGCTCCGCCTCGTCGCGCTCGCCCGCGAGGGCAAGCGCGTGCTGCGGCTGAAGGGCGGCGATCCCTTCGTCTTCGGCCGTGGTGGCGAAGAGGCGCTGGTGCTGGTCGAGCACGGCATTCCCTTCCGCGTCGTACCCGGCATCACGGCGGGTATCGGCGGTCTCGCCTATGCCGGCATCCCGGTCACCCACCGCGACATCACCCATGTCGTCACCTTCCTCACCGGTCACGACTCCTCGGGCCTCGTGCCGGATCGCGTCGATTGGGCGAGCGTCGCCAAGGGGTCGCCGGTCATCGTCATGTACATGGCGATGAAGCATATCAGCGAGATCACCGCGAACCTTCTGGCCGCCGGCCGCGCGCCGGACGAGCCGCTCGCCTTCGTCAGCAATGCGGCGACATCTCGCCAGTCGGTTCTCGAAACAACGCTGGGCCGCGCGGCGGCCGACGCCGCCTCAGCCGGCGTTTCGCCACCGGCGATCGTGGTGCTCGGCGAGGTCGTGCGGCTGCGGTCCGTTCTCGACTGGTTGGGCTCCGCGCAGATCGATTCGGCATCGGCGGGAGACTGCACGGCATGAGCGGCATCCTGATCGCCGCCCCGTCGTCCGGCTCCGGCAAGACCACCATCACGCTCGGCCTTTTGCGCGCGCTCAGCCGGCGCGGGGTCGCGGTGTCTCCCGGAAAGGCGGGCCCGGACTATATCGATCCGGCCTTCCATACGGCCGCCTGCGGCATCGCCTGCGTCAACTACGATCCCTGGGCCATGCGCCCCGCCTTGCTCGATGCGCAGGCATCCCGCGCGCGGCACGATGGCCGCCTTCTCGTCATCGAGGCCATGATGGGCCTGTTTGATGCGGCGATGGACGGCACCGGCGCGCCGGCCGATCTCGCGGCATCTCTGGGACTGCCGGTGGTGCTGGTGGTCGATTGCGGCCGCATGGCGCAGTCGGTGGCGGCGCTCGTGTCCGGCTACGCCCGCTTCCGCGCCGATATCCGGCTCGCCGGCGTCATCCTCAACAAGGTCGGCAGTGCCAAGCACGAGGCGATGCTGCGCGGCGCACTGGCGGATATCGCCATGCCGGTGCTCGGCATCATCGGCCGCGATCCGGGCCTGGCCTTGCCCGAGCGGCATCTCGGCCTCGTGCAGGCCGGCGAGCATGGTGGGCTCGATCGCTTCATCGACCACGCCGCCGATTCGGTCGAATCGGGATGCGATCTCGACGCGCTGGTGGCGCTCGGACGGCAGGCCCGTCCGGTGCAGCCGCTCGCAGAACCCGTCGTCGCCATGGACCCGCTCGGGTCGCAAATCGCGGTCGCCCGCGACGTCGCCTTCGCCTTCGCCTATCAGCACCTGCTCGCCGGATGGCACACGGCGGGCGCGAGCCTTACCTTCTTCTCGCCGCTCGCGGACGAGGCGCCGGCAGGCGATGCCGATGCCGTCTATCTCCCCGGCGGCTATCCCGAACTGCATGCGGGGGCATTGTCCACGGCCGAAACCTTCCGCGCCGGCATGCAGGCCGTCGCCCGGCGCAAGGCGCGGATCTTCGGGGAGTGCGGCGGCTACATGACGCTCGGTGACGGGCTTGTCGATGCCTCGGGGACACGCTACCCGATGCTCGGTCTCCTGCCGCTGACCACCAGCTTTGCCGAGCGGCGCCGGCATCTCGGCTACCGCCGCGTGCGGCCTCTGGACGAAACCGGATTCTTCAAGCCGATGATGGCGCATGAATTTCACTATGCGACGATCATCTCGGAAGGCGAGGCCGCACCGCTGTTCGCCGTCGAGGATGCGGCCGGCACCTCTCTGGGTACCGCCGGCCTGCGCGTCGGGTCCGTCGCCGGCTCCTTCATGCACCTCATCGACCGCGCGCCGGACCTTGCCAGCGCGGAGACGGCATGACGGCGCCGATCCAGCATGGCGGCGGCCTGTCCGGGGCGATCGGCCGCTATGGCGGCACCGCGCGGGACTGGCTCGACCTTTCCACCGGCATCAATCCCTGTCCACCGCCGCTGCCGGACATTCCCGCATCCGCCTGGCACCGCCTGCCGGATGCCGATCTCGTGCGCCGTGCCGAGGCCGCCGCTGCCGCATTCTACGGCACCGGGGAGCACCAGCCTCTGGCCGTGCCGGGCACGCAATCCGTCATCCAGCAGCTGCCGGCGTTCGCGCCGCCGGGCCGTCCGGTCGCGATTCTCGGCCCGACCTATGGCGAGTATCGGCGGGTCCTGTCGCTCTCCGGTTTCCGCGTCGATCCGATCGCCGATACGGGCGAACTTCGCCCCGATCACGGTCTCGCCGTCATCGTCAATCCGAACAACCCGACCGGCCGTCTTCTGCCACGCGACACGCTGCTCGCCATCGCCGACCGCATGGCCGCGCAGGGCGGACGGCTGGTTGTGGACGAGGCCTTCGGCGACGGGGTGTCGGGCAACAGCGTCGCCGCCAAGGCCTTCGCACATCCCGGCCTCATCGTCTTCCGCTCCTTCGGCAAGGTCTTCGGCCATGCCGGCATCCGGCTGGGCTTCGTCATGGCCGTACCCGCCGTGCTCGAGGCGCTTGCCACGGCGCTCGGTCCCTGGGCCGTCTCGGGGCCGGCGCTTGCCGTCGCCGAGCAGCTTCTGCAGGGTGATATCGAAAGCCTTCGCATCCGGATCGCCGCGCGGAAAGCCGGGCTGGACGCGGTGCTGTCGCAAGCCGGTCTGCGCACCGTCGGCGGCACGCATCTGTTCTCGCTTGTCGCGGTCGCCGATGGCGCCGCCCTGCAGCATGCCCTTTGCGAGCGGCATATCCTCACGCGCAGCTTCGACTACGCGCCCGGCTGGCTGCGAATCGGCCTGACGCCCGATCCGGACGCCGACCTCCGCCTTCTCGCCGCCCTTCGCAAGGTTGCCCGCTGATGCGCCTCGTCATTCTCGCCACCGGCCTTGCGATCGACCGCATCGTCGGCGATCCGGACCGCCTCTGGCGCCGCCTGCCGCATCCCGTCGTCTTGTTCGGCACGGCGATCGCCGCCTGTGAACGCCGGCTGAACCGGCCGCATCTCGGCGGCTCGCAGCTGCGCAGGCGCGGGGCGGGCGTCATCGCGGGTCTCCTCGTGCTGTCCGCAGCGATTGGCGGTCTCCTTCATATTGGCCTGTCGTCGCTCGGTCTTTGGGGCACCGCCATCGAGGCCCTGATCGTCGCGGTCTTCCTGGCGCAGAAGAGCCTGTCCGATCACGTGCTGCGCGTGGCTAAGGGCCTTGAAGAAAGCGGGCTTGCGGGCGGTCGGCGTGCGGTCTCGATGATCGTCGGGCGGGATCCCGAGAGCCTGGACGAGGCCGGCGTCTGCCGGGCCGCCATCGAGAGCCTTGCGGAAAATTTTTCGGACGGTGTCGTCGCGCCGCTCGTCTGGTATGCGATCGCGGGGCTTCCGGGCCTGCTTGCCTACAAGATGCTGAACACGGCCGATTCGATGATCGGCCACAAGACCGAGCGCTATCTCCACTTCGGCCGGGCGTCGGCTCGGCTGGACGATGTCGCCAACCTCCCGGCCGCACGGCTGTCGATGCTGCTCATCGCGGGGGGCGCGTGGTGGCGGCTGGGGCTGCGGGCCGGGCGCAACGCGCTTTCCGTCGCCCTGCGCGATCAGGGTCTGCACCGCTCGCCCAATTCCGGCTGGCCGGAGGCGGCGATGGCCGGCGCGCTCGATCTCCAGCTCGCCGGTCCTCGCCTCTATGCCGGTGGCCGGGTCGAGGAGCCGATGATGAATGCCGCCGGGCGGCCGGTCGCCACGGCGGACGATATCCTGCGCGGCGTCCGGGTCTTCCACGCAGCCTGCACGCTGGCACTCGCCGCCGTGATCGGCATGGCCGTGGCTCTGTCGGTGTTCTGACCCCTCCCATCCTGCGGCGGCGATTTCCCTTGGTTGCTAGGGCGAACCGGGGATTGCGCGTCCCGTTGTCGCATCGGGATGATCGCCGATGCTGCAACGCGGTCCTTTCGGCAACAGGGGCCGGCAAAAATCCCCGCATGGCCGCAAGGCCATTGGCTTTTCCTGCGCAGTTACCCTATAGCTTCGGCAAAACTTGCCACTCAAAGAGGTCCGCGCGTGACAGCCACATTCGACAAGGTCGCCGATATCATTGCAGAAACCAGCGAGATCGATCGCGAGACGATCACGCCGGAAAGCCACACGATCGACGATCTGGGCATCGACAGCCTCGATTTTCTCGACATCGTGTTTGCGATCGACAAGGAATTCGGCATCAAGATTCCGCTGGAAAAGTGGACGCAGGATGTCAACGAAGGCAAGGCCTCGACGGAGGAATACTTCGTCCTGAAGAACCTCTGTGCCAAGATCGACGAACTGCGCGCTGCCAAGGCCTGATCGGCCTTTCCAACGGTACCCGTTCCGCGATGCCGCCTGACGCCGCTCTTGCGTGCTTGACAGGCGGCATCGCCATTTCTACCTGACGGCCTCGAACGCAACGTCCGGGTGCCGCCGTCACCGGTCCTTGATGCCTGTTGCGGGTCTCCCGTCGCGGGTGTGAAGGTGGTCAGCGGATGATGTCTTATGCTGCTTGAATATTTCCAGATGATCGACCGTGTCGAGGCCGTCGACATGACGGCGAAGACGCTGCGCGCCCGTTCCGTCGTGCCCGCGCAAAGCCCGGTCTTCGAGGGGCATTTTCCCGGCTATCCGCTTGTCCCAGGCGTCCTCCTCATCGAGACCATGGCGCAGGCCTCCGGCTTCCTCGTGCTAGCCGTCACCGATTTTGCCGCCATGCCGTTCCTCATGACGGTGGATGGCGCCAAGATGCGCTCCTTCGTCGAGCCGGAAGCCGTGCTCGATATCGAGGTCGTGCTGGAACATGACGGCTCTGGCTTTGCGGTCACGAAGGCGAAGATCTCGTCGGCCGGCAAGCGGATCGCCGACGCACAGCTGAAGCTGCGGACCGTCCCGTTCGATCAGCTGCCGCTCGGCCCCATCGTCCGCAAGCGGGCCGAAGAGGTCGGTTTGACGGCCGCACTGGCTGGCCAGCTATCCCCGGACCTGCGCCCGGAATCGTCCCCAGAATCGCCCAAGGAGTGACCGCATGAAGGCCGCCAACGACGTCGTGATCACCGGGGTGGGGATCGTCACCAGCCAGGGCGTGGGCGTCGCGCCGCATGTCGCCATGCTCACGGCAGGCGAGCCGCCCGCAGTGGTGGTGGAGACGGAGCGTTTCGCGCCCTATCCCGTGCATCCGCTGCCGGCCATCGACTGGTCCGCGCAGATCGCCAAGCGTGGCGACCAGCGGCAGATGGAGAACTGGCAGCGCCTCGGCGTCTTCAGCGCCGGCCTCGCGCTCGACGATGCCGGGTTGAAGGACGACGCGGAAGCCTGCGGCACCATGGACATGATCGTCGCGGCCGGCGGCGGCGAGCGCGATATCGCGGTCGACAGCCTGATCGTGGACGAAGGCCTGAAGCGCAACGACCGCGAACATCTCCTCAACGAAAAACTGACAACCGAACTGCGCCCGACGCTGTTCCTCGCCCAGCTCTCCAATCTGATGGCCGGCAACATCTCGATCGTCCACAAGGTCACGGGATCGTCGCGCACCTTCATGGGCGAGGAAGCCGCCGGCATTTCCGCCGTCGAAACGGCTTTCGCCCGCATCAAGGCCGGCCAGTCGAGCCACACGCTCGTCGGCGGCGCGCTGTCGGCCGAGCGGCTCGACATCATCCTTCTCGTGGAAGCGCTGCAGGCGCATGCGACAGGGCCGTGGCATCCGCTCTGGTCGCGCGCGGACGGCGAGGGCGGCGGCATCATCCTCGGGTCCGTCGGCGCCTTTCTGGTGCTCGAATCGCGCGAACATGCGGAAGGTCGCGGCGCGCGGATCTATGCGACCATCGATGCCGTCGGCGGCGATCGCGGCCAGCGCGACGGCGGCGGGCTGGAGCGCCGGCTGGACCGGTTGAGCGAGGCCGCGCCGGGCGCGGAGACCATCGTGTTTTCCGGCGCCAGCGGCCTTGCCGGTCTCGCCGCGCAGGAACGGACATGGCTGCAGACGCGCTTTCCCGATGCCCCGGTGCGCGGCTATAGCGGCGCCGTCGGGCACGGGATCGAGGCGCAGTTTCCGCTGGGGCTCGCGCTCGCCGCGCTTGCACTCGATGCCGGGGCCGTCGTGCCGCCATTCGATCCGTCGGAGCCATCCATGACGCGCGCACCGAAGCATGCGATCGTTACGACGCTCGGCCACGGCCGAGGCGAGGGCATCGCCGTTCTCACAGCCCATGCCAGAGCCGGTGCAGAGGAGCATTCGTCATGACCAATGCCTATAAGGATCACCTGGGTCGCCCGCTGATCGCCGTCACCGGCATGGGCGTCATCACGTCGCTCGGCCAGGGGCTTCAGGACAATTGGGCCGCGCTGACAGGCGGCGTGTCCGGCATCCACAAGATCACCCGCTTCCCAACGGACGGGCTGTCGACACGAATCTGCGGAACCGTGGATTTCATCGATGTGCCCGCCGAAAACTCGGTCGAGCGGTCCTACGCCATGGCGCGCGAGACGACGCTGGAGGCTCTGGCGCAGGCCGGCATCTCCGGCGATTTCGACGGCCCGCTCTTCCTGGCCGCGCCGCCGATCGAGCCGGAATGGAGCGCGCGCTTTGCGCTCGCCGATCGTTCGCCGCCGTCCGAAAAGCCGGCGGACGCCTATAACCGTTTCCTCGCCGCCATGCGGGAGAAGGCCGATCCGGTCTTCTACGAGGCGGCCCTGTTCGGCGCGATCTCCGAGCGGCTGTCCGACCGGTTCGGAACGCGTGGCCTGCCGGTGACCTTGTCCACGGCCTGCGCCTCGGGTGCCACCGCCATCCAGCTCGGCGTCGAGGCCATTCGCCAGGGCCGCACGACCCGCGCGCTGACGGTTGCGACCGATGGCTCGGTGAGTGCGGAAGCGCTGATCCGCTTCTCGCTGCTCTCGGCCCTTTCCACCCAGAACGACCCGCCGGAAAAGGCCTCCAAGCCCTTCACGCGCGATCGCGACGGCTTTGTCATCGCCGAAGGTGCGGCCACTCTGGTGCTCGAATCGCTCGAAGCCGCCGTTGCGCGCGGCGCGAAGGTGCTGGGCATTCTCAAGGGCTGCGGCGAAAAGGCCGATCTCTTCCACCGCACGCGCTCCTCGCCGGACGGCGGACCGGCCATCGCCACGATCCGCGCCGCACTTGCCGATGCCGGCATCGCCGAGAGTGACATCGGCTATGTCAACGCGCATGGCACATCGACGCCCGAGAACGACAAGATGGAATATGGCGCGATGTCGGCCGTCTTTGGCGAGGGGCTCGCGCGTATCCCGGTCTCCTCCAACAAGTCGATGATCGGCCACACGCTGACGGCGGCCGGTGCCGTCGAGGCGGTCTTCTCGCTGCAGACCATTCTCACGGGCACGCTGCCGCCGACCATCAACTACCAGAACCCCGATCCGGCCATTGCCCTGGATGTGGTGCCGAACGTCAAGCGCGATGCGCAGGTGACGGCCGTGCTCTCCAACTCCTTCGGCTTCGGCGGGCAGAATGCCAGCCTGGTCATGACGGCCGAACCGGCCTGAGGCCGGCGACATCGACGACCTCGCGGAAACGATAAGGAAAAGACCATGCGCGCCCTGCAACTGATCGACGACCGGAAGCTCGAAGTCACGGACCTGCCGGAACCGGCCGCTCCGGGCCCGGGCGAGGTGACGCTGCGCGTCAAGGCCGTGGCGCTCAACCATATCGACGTCTGGGGCTGGCGCGGCATGGCGTTCGCCAAGCGCAAGATGCCGCTCGTCATCGGCGCGGAAGCGGCCGGCGTGGTCGAGACCATCGGGCCGGGTGTTGCCAACGTCCTGCCGGGTCAGCTCGTGTCGATCTATGGCGCGCGCACCTGCGGTCTCTGCCGCCCCTGCCGCGAGGGTCGCGACAATCTCTGCGAACATGTCAGCGGCGTTCACGGCTTCCACCTCGACGGCTTCGCGCAGGAGAAGGTCAATCTTCCCGCCCGTCTCCTCGTGCCCGCACCGCCCGGCGTCGACGCCGTCGCCGCAGCGCTGGCGCCCGTTACCTTCGGTACGGTGGAGCACATGCTGTTCGACAATGCCAAGCTCGAGCCGGGCGAGACCATCCTCATCCATGCCGGGGGCTCCGGCATCGGTTCCGCGGCGATCCAGCTCGCCAAGAAGATCGGCTGCACCGTCATCACCACGGTCGGCTCCGACGACAAGATCGAGAAGGCCAAGGCGCTCGGCGCCGATCACGTCATCAACTACCGCACCGACCGCTTCGAAGGCGTGGTGCGCAAGCTGACGAAGAAGAAGGGCGTCGACGTCGTGTTCGAGCATGTCGGCAAGGACACTTGGGCCGGCTCCATGCTCTGCATGAAGCGGGGCGGGCGTCTCGTCACCTGCGGCTCCACCTCGGGCGTTTCCACCGACATGAACCTGATGATGTTGTTCCAGCAGCAGCTGAAGCTGATCGGCTCGTTCGGCTGCCGGATGGAGAATATGGCGGATGCGATGCAGAAGATGGCACGCGGCCTCGTCCATCCCGTCATCGACACCGAAGTGACCTTCGAAAACATCGATCGCGCGCTCGAGCGCATGGAAGGCCGGCAGGTGTTCGGCAAGATCGTCCTGCGGCTGGATTGATCCCGGTGCGCAGTCTGATCACGCGGCTCGTTCTGTTTTACCGGCACGCGAGCGACTGGATCGTCGCGCAGCTGGCGTTTCTGCCGCTGCTGCTGCTGAAGCTTCTGCCACCGGACACCGCGCTGAACGTCATGGACCGCGCGGCGCGGCTTGCCGGCCCGCGCTTCATGCGCGGTCGCCATCTGCTGACGCTGGCCAATCTCCGTGCCGCCTTCCCGGAAAAAAGTCAGAGCGAGATCGAGGCGATCGCGATGGAAAGCTGGGGGTCTATCGGGCGTCTCGCCGCCGAGTACGTCTTTCTCGACCGCCTGTTCGACTACGACCCGACGCGGGGCGCGCCGGGCCGGGTGGAGGTTGTCGGCGCACCGATCTTCCTCGATCTGCGCGACAATCCGCGCCCCTTCATCGTCTTCACCGGCCATACCGGCAGTTTCGAGATGTTGCCGGTTGCAGGATCGGCGTTCGGTCTCGATGTCACCGTGCTCTTTCGCCCGCCGAACAATGCGACCATGGCCAAGAAGGTCTACGACTTCCGGGCCAAGCGCATGGGAACGCTCGTGCCGTCACACGCCGGATCGTCCTTTACGCTTGCGCGCAAGCTGGACGAAGGGCAGGGGATCGGCGTTCTCGTCGATCAGAAGTTCAAGAAGGGCCTGAGCACCACATTCTTCGGACAGCCGGTCAAGACCAATCCGCTGCTTGCGAAGCTCGTCCGTCAGTTCGGCTGCGAAGTTTACCCGGCGCGCTGCATTCGCTTGCCCGGTAATCGATTCCGCCTGGAAATCGAACCCGCCGTCACGATTCCGCGCAAGGAGGGTGGCAGCGTGGATGTCGAGGCAACAGCGCAGCTTCTGAACGACACGGTCGAGCGCTGGGTCCGCGAATATCCCGGTCAGTGGCTCTGGTATCACGACCGCTGGCAGGTGAAGCGCAAGCTGGCGCGCGAAACCAATACGAAGATGTAGGCGCAAGCCTTCGACAGGCTGTCACAGCTTCGCGGTAGTCCTCAGGCAGATGTCTGCTGTCTCGGTTTCAATTATAAAAAAGACATATCGAATTCATGATATTGCAAAGGAAAGGTTGAACGGGCTGGCAGCGCGTGTACAGTGAAACGGCGCAAATCCGGCGTTTTGTGATACATTATGGTTGTGCTGTCGAAATAGACAATCTTTGTCTGTTTTCGGTGATGCATGGATATGAGGGAAAAGGTTCGTGAAGACGCTGATCGATTTGTTCTGGGTGAAGTACAGCCAGATCCAACAGGCGGTTGCCAGCGGGGAAACCTTGCTGATCGACGTCCTCGACAGCGAGATCGACCCTCTTCTCAGGGCCGTCGAGAACGAACGTGCGACGTCGCTCGCGGATGCCCGCCTTCAGTTCCAGTTTCTGCTCGATCTCCTGAAGATCGAAGCCGGCGACAGTTCCCATGTCCTGCGGCACAGCAATGCGCTGTCCAAGCTCGCCGAGCGCTATTTCGTCGAGGCGGGGACCGGGCATCTCGTCGTCCGGTATCCGGGCGTTCCGGCTGCACCGGGCGCGCCGCTCCCCAAGCTCCGGGCGGACGAGGGGCTGTTGAACGAGGCGATTCTCGACAGTCTGCCGGATCGCGTCTGCGTCATCACGCCGGATTACCGCTATCTCTATGCGAATGTTCTGCACGCGCAGTCTCTCGATGAAACGCCGCTGTCCCTCATCGGGCGGACGATTCTCGAGTTTTCCGGGCTCCAGTTCTTCGAGGACAATGTCAAACCCCGCCTCGACCGCTGCTTTGCCGGCGAGACGGTGGATACGACCTATGCCCGCGAGATCGACGGCCGGACCATCGTCATCCGGTCCCGCATGACGCCGTGCCGGACATCGACGGGGCAGATCATCGGCGCCATCGTGGTCTACCAGGAGCTTGCCAACCGCCGCCGCGCCATCGCTGCCTGACGGAGCGGTCAGCCGTTTCCGGGCAGGCGGTTCAGATCGTCGCGTCCGCTTCGCCTTCCAGAATGGCCTTGAGCCGGGTCAGGTCCTTGCGCACCCAATCGATATCGCAGGCGAAGCTCTCGTCCGTCGCATCCGCCGCCTGCAGCAGCGTGAACACGACCACGGCGTCGGCCCCGTTCGGTGTCACGCGAAAGGCGTTGTAGGTCGAGACGCCGGTTGCCTCGACGACCGTGTGGTCCATCACGCCCAGATCGTTCGGCGGCGCGAAGAAGATCGTCACCGTTCCGAGCGGCCCGCTCGCGACCCAGTGATCGCCGGCCGGCTGCAGCCCGCTCGCAAGCCCGGATGCCCAGAGCGGCATGGTCTCGGGGCGATGCGCATAGGCATAAACCGCAGCCGCATCCCGATTGATGACGACCTCGACGGTTCGCACATTCATCGCCATGGCGCTCTCTCCCTCGGCTCCGCCGGCCGGTCCTGCCGGTGCCACCGCCGCTCCCTCGCGGCCGCGCCGCATGCCGCCGTTCCGTCCGCCGGCATCCGGGAGGAAATGTAGCTGCGAACTTCAACAATGTCTTGTGGTTCACTCTTTCCGGTGCCAAAACTTGCGGCGTTCACCCATTCGGCAACCGACTGCAACGGTCGGCACTGCGGGTACGGCACATCAATGGAACGCCCGCCGATGAACGGCATCCCCGCGTTCCAGCATCTATGGAGGCTTATACGTGGCACAGGCGGAAATCGGCCTAATCGGGCTCGGCGTCATGGGGTCCAACCTCGCGCTCAACATTGCCGAGAAGGGCAACACGATCGCGGTGTTCAACCGCACGGTCGAGCGCACGAGAGAATTCTACGAAGAGGCAGGCGATCTGAAGGATCGCATCATCCCCTGCGAGACGATCGAAGACTTCGTTGCGGCCATCAAGCCGCCGCGGCCGATCATCATCATGATCAAGGCCGGCGATGCCGTCGACCAGCAGATGGAAATCCTGAAGCCGCATCTCGAGGCGCACGACATCATGATCGATGCCGGCAACGCCAATTTCCGCGATACGATGCGCCGCTTCGATACGCTGAAGGACAGCGGCCTGACGTTCATCGGCATGGGCGTGTCCGGTGGCGAGGAAGGTGCGCGCCATGGCCCCTCGATCATGGTCGGCGGCCTGGAAGAAAGCTGGAAGCGCGTCGAGAAGGTCCTGACCTCCATTGCCGCCCGCTATGAGGGCGATCCGTGCGTCGCATGGCTCGGCGAGAACGGGGCCGGCCACTTCGTCAAGACCATCCACAACGGCATCGAATATGCCGACATGCAGATGATCGCCGAGATCTACGGCATCCTGCGCGACGGCCTGAAGATGACCGCGACCGAGATCGCCGAGGTTTTCGCGACCTGGAACAAGGGCCGCCTGAATTCCTTCCTGATCGAGATTTCCGAAATCGTGCTGCGCGCCGGCGACCAGCTCGGTTCCGGGCCGCTCGTCGATGTCATCCTCGACAAGGCCGGCCAGAAGGGCACCGGCAAGTGGTCGGTGATCGAGGCGCAGAACATGGGCGTGCCGGCCACCGGCATCGAGGCCGCCGTGGCTGCCCGCAGCCTGTCGTCGATGAAGGCCGAGCGCGAAGCTGCCGAGAAAATTCTCGGCCTGCCGGATGTTCCGCCGCTGTCGGTCGGCGACAAGACGGCCTTCCTTGCCGATCTCGAAAACGCCCTGCTCGCGGCCAAGATCGGCGCCTATGCGCAGGGCTTCGCCGTCATGGCGGCGGCATCGCGCGAATTCGGCTGGAACCTGCCGATGCCGACCATCGCCCGCATCTGGCGTGCCGGCTGCATCATCCGCTCGCAGTTCCTCGACGAAATCACCAAGGCCTTCACCGAATCGCCGGATGCGGCGAACCTCATCGTCACCCCGGCCTTTGCCGCCATGGTCAAGGATACCGACGCGCCTCTCCGCCGCGTCGTCTCCACGGCCGTTCTCGGTGGGCTTCCGGTTCCCGCGCTTGCCTCGGCGCTCGGCTACTTCGACAGCTACCGTCGCGCCCGCGGCACGGCGAACATGATCCAGGCCCAGCGCGACTATTTCGGCGCGCATGGCTATGACCGCACGGACGGCAAGGATTCGCATCACGGCCCATGGGGCAGCGGCCTCGTCGCCGAACGCTCCTGATCCGAAGGCGCGAACCGCTCCGACAAAAGAAGGCCGCGCGGCATCTGTCGCGCGGCCTTCTTTCTGTCCAACTTTCTCGTCGGCCGTTGTCAGGTCTTCGCTGTGTCGAGGCTGCTCAGGCTCTGAAGCTCTTCCGGCGGCCGGCCGGCGATGCGGGCGAGGACGGCCTTGGCGAGCTCATGGCCCGCATGCCGAATATCTTCCTTCATGGTGATGACCTCCGGGCGCAGCCAGCCGAGGAAATCGCTCGGAACCTTGGACACGACATCGAGGTCGTTGCCGATCTTGCGGCCCGTCGCCTCGATGGCGGCGATCAGGGCGATCGTTCCCGCGCCGCTTCCCGAGACGATGCCATCCGGGACCGCGCCGCCGCGCAGCAGGCTTTCGAAAGCGGTGCGGATGTCGATCAGCGAATGATCGATGTCGACGGTGTCGAAGGGGATGGTCTCGACGCCGAAATCGCGCACCGCGCGGTCGAAGCCGTTGCGCATATGCCGGTGAAAGGTGAGGTGGCGCGGCGGCTGCAGCAGCGTCAGGCGACGGCGTCCGCGCTCCACCAGCGCCCGCACGGCGGCATAGGCGAAGCCTTCATTGTCATAGTCGTGATAGGGATGTGCGAGCCCCATATCGGTGCGGCCATGGGTGGCGAAGGGGAAGTTTCGCTCCAGCATCAGCGCAACGCGCGCATCCTGTGGTTCCGTGCGCGAGATGATGACGCCATCGGCGGCACCCGTGTCGAGCACGTAGCGAACCGGGGCGAGGGCGTCCCGCGAGGGGCTGTAGGGCGTCACCACGAGGTGGTAGGGCGTGGCCGCCAGCACCTCGGAAATGCCCACGACGATCGGGCTGGTAAGGCCCATGATTTCCTCCTCCAGCGACAGGACGAGGCTGATGACGTTGGTCTTGCCGGTGCGCAGCCTGACGCCTGCTCGGTTCGGCTGGTAGCCGACCTGCCGCGCGACGAGACGAACGCGCTCCTTGGTGTCCGCGCCGATATCGGGCGCATCCTTCAAGGCACGCGACACGGTGGTGATGCCGAGCCCGGTCATGTAGGCGATCGTCTTCAGCGTCGGGCGGTCGTTGCCGGGGGGGTGGGGCGCGGCCAGCGGGCTGCCGGTCTGGAGGCCGGACTGCGCGGTTGACGGGGCACCAGACTGTGTCGCCGTCGGTCGCAAACCATCGGTCTTCGTCTTCTCGTCCATCGACGCCTGCCCTTCCGTCCGGTCCTTGCAACCGGTGTTTTGCCGCTCATCCTAGCCGGTTCGATGCGGCTTGACCAATGTCACCCGCTCCGTGCCTACACGAAAAAACTGCAACGATACAGTTAATCATGGTCATCTTTCCGACGGTTTCGGTCAGGTTGCAATCATCGGAGGAGAGCGTCAACGACCTCGTCACATTGCTGCGCTGCAAAGCGGCATTGTGCTATCCTATGAGGCAATTCCCGAAAATTCGATGCCCATTCAACGCGCCTCTTGCATCTGAGGACGATTGTTGCACCGCATTTATTCTCTTCGAAGACACCGCTGCTCCGCTACGAATTCTCCTTCCGGTAGAAACGTCGGCTTCACGAATAATTTGGAGGTTGCTCTGTTGCGTGGCTCGAACACATCCGCTACGTTTTTACGGCAACGTTACAGTGAGGGAGGAGACTCATGATGACACGCTTTCGCGCAGCAATTCTGGCTGCCGGTGTGGTACTGCCGCTCGGTGCGGCTCATGCCACGGATCTGGAAGTAACGCATTGGTGGACGTCCGGCGGGGAGGCTGCGGCGGTCGCGGAACTGGCCAAGGCGTTCGATGCGACCGGCAACAAATGGGTGGACGGCGCGATTGCCGGCTCGGGCGGCACGGCACGCCCCATCATGATCAGCCGCATCACCGGCGGCGACCCCATGGGCGCCACGCAGTTCAATCACGGTCGCCAGGCCGAGGAACTCGTGCAGGCCGGCCTGATGCGCGACCTCACCGATGTCGCCACCGCCGAAAAGTGGAAAGAGGTCATCCGTCCGGCGAGCCTGCTCGACGCCTGCACGATCGATGGCAAGATCTATTGCGCGCCCGTCAACATCCATTCCTGGCAGTGGCTGTGGCTCTCCAACGCGGCCTTCAAGACGGCCGGCGTCGAGGTGCCGAAGACCTGGGACGAATATGTTGCGGCCGCCCCGGCGCTCGAGAAGGCCGGTATCGTTCCGCTGGCGCTCGGCGGTCAGGCCTGGCAGTCGGCCGGCCTGTTCGATGTGCTGCTGATTTCGCTCGGCGGCAAGGATCTCTATCTCAAGGTCTACAAGGACAAGGACGGCGAGACGGCGACGGGGCCGGAGATCGCCAAGATCTTCAAGGCCGCGGACGATGCCCGCAAGATGGCCAAGGGCAGCAATGTCCAGGACTGGAACCAGGCCACCAACCTCGTCATCACCGGCAAGGCCGGCGGGCAGGTGATGGGCGACTGGGCGCAGGGCGAGTTCCAGCTGGCCAACCAGAAGGCCGGTACCGACTATTCCTGCCTGCCGGGGCTCGGCATGAACGGCTTTCTCGCAACGGCCGGCGACGCCTTCTACTTCCCGCTCCTGAAGGACGAGGACAAGTCGAAGGCGCAGGAGGCGCTGGCGAAGTCGCTGCTCGATCCGGCCACGCAGGTCGCCTTCAATCTCAAGAAGGGCTCGCTGCCGGTGCGCGGCGATGTCGATCTCAATGCTGCCAATGACTGCATGAAGAAGGGTCTCGATATCCTGGCCAAGGGTGATGTGGTTCAGGGCACGGACGAGTTGCTCTCGGCCGATATCCAGAAGCAGAAGGAGGACCTGTTCTCCGAATTCTTCGCCAGCACCACGATGACCGTCGAGGATGCGCAGAAGCGCTGGGCCGGGATCATCGCGTCCGCCGAGTGATGAAGCGGTGACGGCCTGTCGCCGTCACCATCCCCACCCGCGATCATCCTCCACATTCGCAGCCCGGGCCTGAACGAGGCCCGGGACCGCCCGCCCGAGCATTTGTCCGGGATACGGGGACCCCGGCCGTCCCGAAGAGACGGGCGACGACACCAGAAGCCAGGGTCTGGCGGGTTCAACGTGAACCTGACGGACTCGTCTCATGTTTGCCGCGCTCCGCCCATCGGCGAGAGCCACGAGGAGGCGCCTGACGATGACGGTTCCAGCGACAACAGCTGCCCTACCGGCCCGAAGATCCACCCGGCCGAACCAGTATTTCCGCAATATGAGCGCGAAGATCGCGTCCATTCCGATGATCCTCACCGCCGTGGTCATCTTCGCCGGAGGCACGCTCTGGACGGTGCTCTATTCCTTCACCAATTCGCGGCTGCTGCCGCGCATGAGCTTCGTCGGCCTCGACCAGTACGAGCGCCTGTGGGCCGCACCCCGCTGGACGGTGTCGATCGTCAATCTCGGCATCTACGGCATCTTCTCGCTGATCTTCAGCCTAATGATCGGCTTCCTGCTGGCGGCGCTGATGGATCAGAAGATCCGGTTCGAAAACACCTTCCGCACCATTTTCCTCTATCCCTTCGCGCTCTCCTTCATCGTCACCGGCCTCGTCTGGCAGTGGATCCTCAATCCGGAATTCGGCATCCAGTCGGTCATCCGCTCGCTCGGCTGGACGTCCTTCCGCTTCGATCCGCTCTACGATCCCGCCCTCGTGATGTACGGCATCCTCATCGCCGCGCTCTGGCAGGGAACGGGCCTCGTCATGTGCCTGATGCTGGCGGGCCTGCGCGGCATCGACGGGGAGATCTGGAAGGCCTCGCGCATCGACGGCATTCCCGCCTGGAAGACCTATCTCTTCATCGTCATTCCCATGATGCGGCCGGTCTTCATCACCACGCTCGTCATCATCGCCTCCGGCATCGTCAAGGTTTACGACCTCGTGGTGGCGCAGACCAGCGGCGGACCCGGCATCGCGTCCGAAGTTCCTGCGAAATACGTCTACGACTACATGTTCCAGGCCCAGAACCTCGGCCAGGGCTTTGCAGCCTCCACCATGATGCTGCTGGCCGTCGCGATCATCATCATTCCCTGGGCCTATCTCGAATTCGGAGGACGCAAGCGTGGCTGATATCGCCTCCCTCAACACCGCCGCTGCCGCGATCGACGCTGCCAGACCGCAATTGGCCGCCGGTCCGCGCGGCAAGCGCCCGGCCCGCGCCTTTTCCGGCACCAACATCATGGTCTACGGAACGCTGCTCGTCTTCGCCTGCTACTACCTGCTGCCGCTCTACGTGATGGTCGTGACCTCGCTGAAGGGCATGCCCGAGATCCGGCTCGGCAACATCTTCTCGCCCCCGGTCGAGATCACCTTCGAGCCGTGGGTGAAGGCCTGGTCCAGCGCCTGCACCGGGCTGAATTGCGACGGCCTGTCGCGCGGCTTCTGGAATTCGGTGCGCATCACCGTGCCTTCCACCATCGCCTCCATCGCGCTTGCCTCGATCAACGGCTATGCGCTGGCCAACTGGCGCTTCAAGGGGTCGGAGACCTTCTTCATCGTCCTCATCATCGGGGCGTTCATTCCCTATCAGGTGATGATCTACCCGCTGGTCATCATCCTGCGCGAACTCGGCATCTACGGTACGCTCACCGGCCTCATCATCGTGCACTCGATCTTCGGCATGCCGATCCTGACGCTGCTGTTCCGCAACTATTTCGTCTCGCTGCCGGAGGAGCTGTTCAAGGCGGCGCGGATCGACGGGGCGGGGTTCTGGATGATCTATTTTCGGATCATGCTGCCCATGTCGCTGCCGATCTTCGTGGTCGCCATGATCCTGCAGATCACCGGCATCTGGAACGACTTCCTGTTCGGCGTCGTGTTCACCCGGCCGGAATATTATCCGATCACCGTCCAGCTCAACAACATCGTCAATTCGGTGCAGGGCGTGAAGGAATACAACGTCAACATGGCCGCCACGCTTCTCACCGGCGCCGTTCCCCTCATCGTCTATTTCGTTTCCGGGCGCCTGTTTGTCCGCGGCATCGCCGCCGGCGCCGTGAAAGGCTGATCCTCATGACGTCAAGCGTTTCCATCCAGGATCTGTCGCTGAGCTTCGGCGCGGTCACCGTTCTTGAGAACCTCAACCTCGATATCCGCGACGGCGAGTTCCTCGTGCTGCTCGGCTCGTCCGGCTGCGGAAAATCGACGCTGCTCAACTGCATCGCCGGGCTTCTGGAAATCACCGACGGGCAGATCTTCATCAAGGGCAGGAACGTCACCTGGGAAGAGCCCAAGGACCGCGGGATCGGCATGGTGTTCCAGTCCTATGCGCTCTACCCGCAGATGACCGTCGAGAAGAACCTGTCCTTCGGCCTGAAGGTCGCGAAGATGCCGCAGGTTGAGATCGATAAGCGCGTCGCCCGCGCCGCCGAGATCCTGCAGATCCAGCCGCTCCTGAAGCGCAAGCCGGCCGAGCTTTCCGGCGGCCAGCGCCAGCGCGTGGCCATCGGACGGGCCCTCGTTCGCGACGTCGACGTCTTCCTGTTCGACGAGCCGCTGTCGAACCTCGACGCCAAGCTGCGCTCGGAACTGCGCGTGGAGATCAAGCGGCTGCACCAGTCGCTGAAGAACACGATGATCTACGTCACGCACGACCAGATCGAGGCGCTGACGCTGGCCGACCGCATCGCCGTCATGAAGAGCGGCGTCATCCAGCAGCTGGCCGATCCGATGACAATCTACAATGCACCGGAAAATCTCTTCGTCGCGGGCTTCATCGGCTCGCCGTCGATGAACTTCTTCCGCGGCGCGGTGGAGGAGAAGGGCGGCCGCAAGGTCGTGCATGTCGGCGGCGTGGATTTCGCCATCGACGCCTATCCCGCTCGCGCACCCATCCGCCCCGGCACCAACGTCGTGCTCGGCATTCGCCCGGAGCATGTGACGGTGGACGACGTGCCGGCCGGCGGCGATGCGCATGCCGCCGTGGTCGATATCGAGGAGCCGATGGGCGCCGACAACCTTCTCTGGCTAAAGCTGGCCGGACAGACCATGTCGGTGCGGATCGCCGGTGCCCGGCGCTATGCCCCGGGCTCGCAGGTCCGCCTCGGCATCGACATGGGCATGGCCTCGATCTTCGATGCGGGCACGGAGCAACGGCTGTGACGACAGGCGCTTTGATGTGCCGCTGCCCCTCACCCTAGCCCTCTCCCCGCCTGCGGGGAGAGGGGACGTGCCTAAAGGCCGCTGCGAGTCCCTTCGCCCCGCTCGCGGGGAGAAGGTGCCGGCAGGCGGATGAGGGGCTGCGACCTCGCAGCGCGCTGAGCGATTGCGGCCTTGTCGCAAAACGAACCGAGCAAACATGACCGAGCAGAGACCCGAAATGACCAACACTGCCACCACCCACACCACCGATCTCTCCGGCACCTGGGCGCTGTCGAGCCTCGACGCGAAACACACCCTCACCATGCCGGTCCCCGGGGATGTCCACAGCGCGCTGCTCGCAGCAGGCATCATCCCGGACCCTTATGTCGGCCGCAACGAGGCCGACGTGCAGTGGGTGGCCGAACAGGACTGGGTGCTGGAGCACACCTTCGACATCACCGATGCCGCCGCGACCGACAGCTGGTATCTCGACCTTGCCGGGCTCGACACGGTGGTGGATGTCTATCTCAACGACGCCCTCGTGCTCGAGGCCGACAACAGCTTCCGCCGCCACCGCCCCGACGTCACCGGCAAGCTCGTTCCCGGCGTGAACCGGCTGAAGCTGGTCATCAAATCCTCCGTGCGCGAGAGCGCCGAGCGGCAGGCCAGGCAGCCCTTCTACATTCCCTATTCCACCGCCAATTCTCCTATTCCCAACGGCAGCATGCTGCGCAAGGTCCAGTGCCATTTCGGCTGGGACTGGAACATCGCCATCGCCCCTCTGGGCGTCTACGAGCCGCCGCTTCTCAAGCGGTTGGCGGCGGCGCGGATCGAGCATGTGACGACGCGGCAGGATTGGCGGGACGACGGCTCGGTCGATCTCGTCGTCACCGCCACGCTCTTTGCCGCACATCACGGCCACACCTCCGTCACCGTCGATCTCGACGGCACCGTGCAGACGCTGGACGTCGATCTTGCCAGGGGGACGACCACGGTCGAGCACGTCTTTTCCGTCCGGCAACCGGACCTCTGGTGGCCGGCCGGCAGCGGCGCGCAGCCACTGTCGCGCCTTATCGTCTCTGTCGCTGGCGATCGTGTCTCAAAGACGATCGGTTTCCGCAGGATCGAGCTTCTGACCGATCCGGACGAGGCCGGCAGCCGCTTCGCCTTCCGGGTCAACGGCGTCGAGATCTTTTGCCGCGGGGCGAACTGGATTCCGGCTGATGCGCTGTTTTCGCGCGTCACGCAGGCCGGCGTCGAAGATCTGCTGCAGTCGGCGGTCGATGCGCATATGAACATGATCCGCGTCTGGGGCGGCGGCTTCTACGAGCCGGACTGGTTCTACGACCTCTGCGACCGGCTGGGCCTCATGGTCTGGCAGGACTTCATGTTCGCCTGCAACCTCTATCCCTCGACCACGGACTTCCTCGACAACGTCGCGGCCGAAGTGGACGATCAGGTGCGCCGCCTGTCGTCGCATCCCTCCATCGCGCTCTGGTGCGGCGATAACGAGCTTGTGGGCGCGCTGACCTGGTTCGAGGAGAGCCGGAGGGATCGCGATCGCTATCTCGTCTCCTACGACCGCCTGAACCGGACCATCGAGACCACGATGAAGAAGGCTGCGCCGGACCTGATCTGGTGGCCGTCGAGCCCGGCCGTCGGCCCGCTCAACTTCGGCGATGCCTGGCACGCGGACGGCGCCGGCGACATGCACTACTGGTCCGTCTGGCACGAAAACAAGTCGTTCGACAATTACCGTACCGTGCGCCCGCGCTTCTGCTCGGAGTTCGGTTTCCAGTCCTACACGTCCATGCCCGTCATCCACCAATTCGCCGCGGCCAAGGACCTCAACATCGCCTCGCCGGTGATGGAGAGCCACCAGAAGAATGCGGGCGGCAACGAGCGGATCGCGGGCACCATGTTCCGCTACTTCCGCTTCCCCAAGGATTTTTCGAGCTTCGTCTATCTCAGCCAGATCCAGCAGGGCCTCGCCATCAAGACGGCCGTCGAGTTCTGGCGGTCGCTCAAACCCCATTGCATGGGCACGCTCTACTGGCAGCTCAACGACACCTGGCCGGTCGCATCGTGGTCGAGCCTCGACTATGGCGGCAGCTGGAAGGCCATGCACTACATGGTGCGCCGCTTCTTCCAGCCGGTCGCCGTCGCCGCGATCCCGTCCGACGATGGGAAGACCATTGCGCTTTCGATGGTCAACGACACGCGGGCGGATGTCAGCATCGAGGTGCAGACGTTCCTCGTCTCGCTGTCGGGGGAGCGCCGTCCGCTGATGGCGGCAAGCGGCACGTGCCCGGCCGATCGCGCCGCAACGCTCGTCGAGCTTTCCGCGGCCGATGTCCCGGACGGCATGCTGCTCTTCTGGAGCTTCGAGGCATCGGACGGCGCGCGGGGCGAGGGGCACTACGTTCCCGGAACCTACAAGGCGCTCGATCTCGAACCCTCCGGCCTGCAAATGACGACGGCCATTCGAGATGGTGGCATCGATGTCACGATCTCGGCAAAGGGCCTCGCTCTCCACGTGATGGTCGAGGCCGATGTTCCCGGCCGCTTCAGCGACAACGCCTTCGACCTGACCGCGGGGACAAGCCGCACGGTTCGCTTCACACCGACGACGCCGGGCGAGGGCCCGTCGCCGGCCTTCACCGCCTACGACCTGCAATCCTCGGCCGGCTGACGCTCCCCGACGGAGCCGCAGATCGACCCGCATTCTTTTGAAAAAGGACAGTCCCATGAGACCGCTCAGCTTCCAGCTCTACTCCGCCCGCAACTTTCCGCCGCTGTCCGATGCCCTGCATCTCGTGGCCAAGGCCGGCTATACACAGGTCGAAGGCTATGGCGCGCTCTATGGCGATCACGACGACAGCGCGGTGACGGCGCTGAAGGCCGATCTCGACCGCAACGGGCTGACCATGCCGACCGGGCATTTCAGCCTCGACATGCTGGAGAGCCATCCGGAACGCGCCATCGAAGTCGCGAAGATACTCGGCATCGAAACGATCTACTGCCCCTATGTCCTGCCCGAAAACCGTCCGACGGATGCGGCTGGCTGGAAGGCCTTCGGTGCCCGGCTGCAGAAGGCCGGAGAGAAAGTCCGGGCAGCCGGGCTCGGTTTCGGCTGGCACAATCACGACTTTGAATTCAAGGCCCTGCCGGACGGCACCGTGCCGATGGACCTGATCTTCGAGGGCGGCCCGGATCTCGAATGGGAAGCCGACATCGCCTGGGTGATCCGCGGCGGTGCTGATCCACTGGCCTGGATCGACCGCTATGCCGACCGCATCACCGCGGTTCACGTCAAGGACATCGCCGCGGCCGGCGAGAATACGGACGAAGACGGCTGGGCGGATGTCGGACATGGAACGGTCGACTGGAAGGGGCTCTACGCCCGTCTCGCCGCGACGCCGGCCACGACCTACATCGTCGAGCACGACAATCCGAGCGATCTTGCCCGTCTGGCCGAGCGCTCCATCGCCTCTATCAAGACCTTCTGACAGCACGACCTTTTCAAAGGAACATACGTCATGACACAGGATCTCGGCGTCGGCATCATCGGATGCGGCAATATCTCCACCACCTATTTCCGGCTCGCGCCCCTGTTCAAGGGCATCGAGATCCGCGCCTGCGCCGACATCAACCCGGCTGCGGCCGAAGCACGGGCCGGCGAGTACGGCGTCAAGGCGCAGTCGATCGATGACCTCCTCGCCAACCCGGATATCGATATCGTCGTCAATCTGACGATCCCGGACGCGCATTTTCCCGTCTCCAGACAGATTCTGGAAGCGGGCAAGCATGTCTATTCCGAAAAACCGCTCGTTCTGACGCTGGAGCAGGGCGAGGCGCTTCGCTCGCTTGCGACCGCGAAGGGCCTCACGGTCTGCTGCGCGCCGGATACGTTTCTCGGCGGGGCGCATCAGCTGGCCCGCGCCCAGGTCGATAGCGGCCGTATCGGCCGCGTGACCTCCGGCACCTGCCACGTCATGAGCCCGGGCATGGAAATGTGGCATCCGAACCCGGACTTCTTCTTCCTGCCGGGCGCCGGTCCGGTGCTCGATCTCGGGCCCTATTACGTCGCCAACCTGATCAACCTCATCGGCCCGATCAAGCGCGTCGCGGCCCTTGCCTCCAAGGCGGCGAAGACCCGCACGATCTCGAGCGAGCCGCGCAAGGGGCAGGTCATCCCGGTGAAGACGCCGACCAATATCCACGCACTCCTCGAATTCCACAGCGGCGCGACGGTGACGCTGACGGCGAGCTGGGACGTCTGGTCGCATCGCCACGGGAATATGGAGCTCTACGGCACGGAGGGCTCGCTCTACGTGCCGGACCCCAACTTCTTCGGCGGCAAGGTCGAGGTCAGCGGCAAGGGCAAGGAGATCTCGCCGGTCGAGCGCTGGGATCACCCGTTCTCCGTCGAGAACCAGGACCATGCGCAGGGTCCGCTCGCGAACTACCGCACGGCCGGCCTTGCCGACATGGCGCAGGCGATCACCGAGGGCCGGGACCCGCGCTGCTCGCTGGAGCGCACCCTGCACGGCGTCGATGTCATGGTCTCGATCCTGAAGTCGGGCGACGAGGGTCGCTTCGTCGATCTCACCACCACCTGCACCCAGCCGGCCCCGCTCGGCATCGAGGCGGCGCGGGCGCTGCTGCGGTAGACGGCGACGGTCAGGGCCGCCCCTCATCCCCCTGCCGGGACCTTCTCCCCGCCAGGCGGGGCGAAGGGACTCGTGGCACTGCGTCTGCTCCATATGAAAACATCACGCATGGCACGTCCCCTCTCCCCGCAAGCGGGGAGAGGATTAGGGTGAGGGGCTGGTTTACCCCCGACGCAAACAAAATCCGTGTAGCGGTTCCTGCAGCGGGCGTTCTGCGATAGACCACGCCAACACCGACGAACGGAGGACAACACCATGACCTGGCATCCCGCCGACACCCGCTACGACACGATGATCTACAACCGCTGCGGCCGCTCCGGTCTCAAGCTGCCGGCGATCTCGTTCGGGCTGTGGCACACGTTCGGCGAAACGACGCCGCATGCGCTGAAGCGCGAGATGTGCCAGACGGCCTTCGATCTCGGCATCACCCATTTCGACCTCGCCAACAATTACGGCCCGCCCTACGGCGCTGCCGAAACGGCCTTCGGCGCGATCTTTGCGCAGGACTTCAAGCCCTATCGCGACGAGATGATCATTTCCTCCAAGGCCGGCTACGATATGTGGCCGGGTCCGTACGGCGAATGGGGCAGCCGCAAGTATCTCATCGCCTCCTGCGACCAGAGCCTGAAGCGCATGGGTCTCGACTATGTCGATATCTTCTACTCGCACCGCTTCGATCCCGAGACGCCGCTCGAAGAGACCTGCGGCGCGCTCGACCATATCGTCCGCTCCGGCCGGGCGCTCTATGTCGGCATATCGTCCTACAACTCGCAGCGGACCCGCGAAGCGGCCGCGATCCTCAAGGACCTCGGCACGCCGCTCCTGATCCACCAGCCGAGCTATTCCATGATCAACCGCTGGGTCGAGGATGACGGCCTGCTGGACACGGTCGAGGATCTCGGCGTCGGTTCCATCGTGTTCTCGCCGCTGGCGCAGGGCATGCTGACGACGAAGTATCTGAACGGTATTCCCGACGACAGCCGCGCTGCGCTGAACCACTATCTCAACCAGCGCCTCATCCGCCCGGAGGTCATCGACAACGTCCGCAAGCTCAACGAGATCGCCACCCGTCGCGGCCAGACGCTCGCGCAAATGGCGATCGCCTGGGTGCTGCGCGGCGGACGCGTGACGTCGGCGCTGATCGGCGCCAGCAAGACGTCGCAGATCGTGGATTGCGTCAAGGCGATCGACAATCTGGCGTTCACGGCCGAGGAACTGGCCGAGATCGACACCTATGCCCGCGAGGCCGACATCAACCTCTGGGCCAAGTCCGCCGAACGGGCCTGAGGGCTTAAGAATGGGCGAGCCGGCCCCGTGCCGGCTTGCCGAGCCTCCGCCTCACGCCGTCGTGGTGGCGAACACGCGTGGGCGCAGGATTTCCAGCGTGCCGCGGGCCGTCGTGCGGAAGGGAAATTCCGGCGCGGTGTCGAACTCGACATGCTGGCCGTCTGCGGTCACGGCGAGGATGCGCTTGGAATCCGGGCGATCGATGACGCGCAGGATGACGGCGGGGATGCCGGCGCCGTCCTCGCGCCAGATGACGTCGGCGGGGCGGAAGAACACCTCCGCCGGACCGTCGGGCACGCCCGCCGCATCGAACAGGACCTCGTTGACGCTGGCGCGACCGGCCGTCACCGTCGCCCTCAAGCGGTTGGCATCGCCGAGGAAATTCATCACAAAGGCATTTTCCGGCGCGCGGCAGACCTCTTCCGGCGTGCCGGTCTGCACGATCCGGCCCTTGTCGAGGATGACGACGCGATCGGCGAGATCGAGCGCTTCGGCCTGATCGTGGGTGACGAAGAGCGTGGTGATGCCGAGCTCCTCGTGGATCTTGCGCAGCCAGCGACGAAGGTCGCGCCGCACATTGGCGTCGAGCGCGCCGAACGGTTCGTCGAGCAGCAGCACCTTCGGATCGACCGCGAGCGCGCGCGCCAGCGCCACGCGTTGTCGCTGGCCGCCGGAGATCTGCGCGGGGAAGCGATCCTTCAGCCCGTCGAGCTGGACCAGCTTGAGGAGGTCGGCCACGCGCTCCGTGATCTCGGCCGTCGAGCGGCGGGTCTTGGAGACCTTCATGCCGAAGGCGATGTTCTCGCCGATCGTCATGTGCGGAAAGAGCGCATAATGCTGGAACACGAAGCCGACGCCGCGGTGGCGGACCTCGATGTCGGTGGCGTTCTCCTCACCGAAATAGATCGCGCCCTCATCGGGATATTCGAGGCCTGCGACCATGCGCAGGATCGTCGTCTTGCCGGAGCCCGAAGGGCCGAGCAAAGCGACCAGCTCGCCGCTTTCGATCTCCAGCGAGACGCCGTGAACGGCACGGAAGGTGTCGAAGGTCTTGACGATCGTATCGAGGCGGATCTTCACGGCTTGGATATCCCCGGTTCAGTCGTTTCAAGGGTCGGACCCGCCAATGCCGGCCGCCGGACGCGGCCGGCGCCGCGGCGCTCCAGTGCGACCTTGGCGATCAGCGTCACGATGGCGAGGCTGGCAAGGATCGAGGCGGCGGCAAAGGCGCCGACCGCGTTATAGTCGTGGTAGAGCAGCTCGATATGCAGCGGCAGCGTATTGGTCTGGCCGCGGATATTGCCGGAGACCACCGAGACGGCGCCGAATTCCCCCATGACGCGGGAATTGCACAGGATGACGCCGTAGAGCAGCGCCCATTTGATGTTGGGCAGCGTGACCGAGACGAATGTCCGCCAGCCGCTGGCGCCGAGCGAGGTCGCGGCCTCCTCCAGATCGCGTCCCTGCGCCTGCATCAGCGGAATGAGTTCGCGGGCGACGAAGGGGGCGGTGACGAAGAGGCTGGCGAGCACGATGCCGGGCAAGGCGAAGAGGATCTTCATGTCGGCCGATTGCAGCGTCTCGCCGAACAGGCCCTGAAGGCCGTAGACGAAGAGGTAGGCGACGCCGGCGACGATCGGGGAGACCGAGAAGGGGATCTCGATGACGACGAGCAGCAGGCGGCGTCCGGGAAAGTCGAACTTGGTGATGGCCCAGGCGGCGGCCACGCCGAAGATGGTGTTGATGGGAACGGCGATCAGCGCCGTCAGCGCCGTCATCCAGATCGCGTGCACGGTGTCGCGGTCGGTGATCGATTTTGCGAAGAACGCCGCGCCCTTGGAGAAGGCCTGCACGCCGATGATGGCGAGCGGGGCGACAATGACCAGTGCGACCAGCACCAGAACGACCGTGATGAGGGCGTTGCGAAAGAGCGGCTTTTCGCCGATGCGCGGCGGGCGGCGGGTTTTCGTCCGGGTCATGGTCAGCCCTTCACCGTGTAGCGCATGGCGCGGGTCTGCAGGATATTGGTGATCGCGAGCATCAGGAACGCGGCCATGAGCATGACGGAGGCGATGGCGGCGGAGGCGGGGTAGTCGTATTCCTCCAACCGGATGAAGGCGAGGAGGGCGGTGATTTCCGTCTCGTAGGGCTGATTGCCGGCGATGAAGATGATGGCGCCGAACTCCCCGAGACTGCGGGCGAAGGACAGCGACAGGCCGGCGAGGAGGGCGGGGAAGAGCTGCGGCAGCAGCACCTTGGCGAAGATCTCGCCATCGCTCGCGCCCAGCGTTTGTGCGGCCTCTTCCAGCGCGCCGTCGAGCTCTTCCAGCACCGGCTGCACCGTGCGCACGATGAAGGGCAGGCTGGTGAAGGCCATGGCGATGATGATGCCGAGGGGGGTGTAGGCGACCTTGATGCCAAGGCTCGACAAGGCACTGCCGAACCAGCCGTTGCTCGCAAACAGCGTCGTCAGCGCGATGCCCGCCACCGCGGTCGGAAGCGCGAAGGGCAGATCCACCAGCGCATCGACGATGCGGCGGCCGGGGAAGCGATAGCGCACGATGACCCAGGCGAGCGCCATGCCGAAGACGAGGTTGAAGGCGGTCGCGGCGGCAGCGCAGAGCAGCGTCACGCGATAGCTGGCGACGGCACGGTCGGAGGAGACGATCGTCCAGTAATCGCCCGGACCGAGGCTGGCCGCCTTGAAGATCAGCGCGCCGAGCGGCAGCACCACGATCACGGCGACATAGACCAGCGTGATGCCGAGGGTCAGCGGCAAGCCGGGAAGAATGCGCCGAGCCAAGGCCGGTCCTCTTTCTGTCAGGTCGCGGGCGCGGCGGAGGCCGTCCTGCGGTCGTTCATGGGCCGCAGCCTGGTCATCACGGGTGACGATGGGGCAGGCTGCAAACGGATGGAAGCCGCGGGGGACGTCGTGTCCCGCCGCGGCTTCCGTTTTCCATAGATCGGCCCTGCGATCAACGGCTGCCGTAAAGTTTGTCGAGATGGCCGCCTTCGGCGAACTCTTCCTTCTTCACGTTCGCCCATCCGCCGAACACGTCCTCGACCTTGAGAAGGCGGACGTCCGGGAACTGGTCCTTGAACTTCGCCGCAATGGTCGCGTCGTTCACGCGGTTGCCGTTCTCGGCAAGAATCGTCTGGCCTTCGGGCGTGTAGAGGAAGTCGAGATAGGATTTCGCGAGATCGCGCGTCCCATGCTTGTCCACGACCTTGTCGACCACGGCGACCGGGAATTCCGCGAGCAGGCTGACCGAGGGAACGACGATGTCGAACTTGTCCTCGCCGAATTCCTTGGCGATGCCCTTGGTTTCCGCCTCGAAGGTGATCAGCACGTCGCCGGTCTCGCGCTCCACGAAGGTCGTGGTGGCGGCGCGGCCGCCGGTGTCGAACACGGGGACATTGTCGAACAGCTTGGCGATGAACGCGTCTACCTTGGCCGGATCGTCCTTGAAGGTCTCCTTGGCGAAGGCGAGGGCTGCGAGATAGGTGTAGCGCGCATTGCCGGAGGTTTTCGGATTGGGGAAGATGACCTTGACGTCGTCCCGGACGAGGTCGCTCCAGTCCTTGATGCCCTTCGGGTTGCCCTCCCGCACGAGGAAGGCCGGGAAGGAAAAGTAGGGCGAGGCGTTGTTCGGGAAATCCGTCTTCCAGTCGTCGGTGACGAAGTCGCCCTTCACGAGGGCGTCGATGTCGATCACCTGGTTGAACGTGACGACATCGGCTTCCAGACCTTCCAGAATGGCGCGCGCCTGCTTCGACGATCCGCCATGCGACTGGTCGACCGTGACGCCGGGATGCTTGGCGACGAAGGCTTCGTTGACCTTTTCGAACAGCTCCCGCGAGATATCGTAGGAGGCGTTCAGCAGCTTGTCGTCGGCATGGGCGGAAGCGGTCAGTGCGGCAAGGGCGGCACCGATCAGAAGGAAGCGTTTCATGCAAGTCTCCGGTCTGTTGATAGGGGCATCATAGGGGCGTGTCATCGCCTGGCCGAGGTCGGCTATCACCGGTTGTCCGACCCTGCGGGAAAATTATTGCCGGTAATGGTGCACCTGCAGAAAACCTGTCGTCGTCATGGACCTGTCTCCCTTTGCTGCGAAAGTTGAATTGCTGCGAAAGTCGAACGGACCGCGCGCCGCCTTTGCTGGACACGGCGACCGGGGCGTGTAATCTCCTGTTCGGGCAGGCGGTCCATCGAGGGAAACCGCGTGTGGGATCGGATGCCTGCAAGGGCGCGCGCAGGGAGGACAGACCGGCATTCTACCGGCTGACTGCGACAGGAGGAGGGACAGGACATGGATCGTCGTTCATTTATTCGCCGGGCAGGGATTGGCGGCGCGGGAGCCGCCGCTGCAACCGTTCTGGCAGCACCCGCCATCGCGCAGACCACACCGAAAGTCTCCTGGCGACTGACGTCGTCCTTCCCGAAATCGCTCGACACGATCTATGGCGGTGCCGAGGTTATCGCGAAATACGTGTCCGAGGCGACCGACGGCAATTTCCAGATCCAGGTCTTTGCGGCCGGCGAGATCGTTCCCGGCCTGCAGGCGGCGGATGCGGCGGCATCCGGCACCGTCGAGGCCTGCCACACGGTTTCCTATTACTACTGGGGCAAGGACCCGGTCTGGGCGCTGGGCGCCGCCGTTCCCTTCGCGCTCAACGCGCGTGGCCACAATGCCTGGCAGTATCACGGCGGCGGCATCGACATGTTCAACGAGTTCCTGGCGCCGCAGGGTCTGGTCGCCTATCCCGGCGGCAATACCGGCGTGCAGATGGGCGGCTGGTTCCGCAAGGAGATCAAGACCGTTGCCGACCTGCAGGGCCTGAAGATGCGTGTCGGCGGCTTTGCCGGCAAGGTCATGCAGACGCTTGGCGTCGTGCCGCAGCAAATCGCCGGCGGCGACATCTATCCTTCGCTCGAAAAGGGCACGATCGACGCGGCGGAATGGGTCGGCCCCTATGACGACGAGAAGCTCGGCTTCTACAAGGTCGCACCCTATTACTACTATCCCGGCTGGTGGGAGGGCGGCCCGACCGTCCACGCCATGTTCAACAAGGCGGCCTTCGACGGCCTGCCGAAGGCCTACCAGTCGCTGCTGCGCACCGCCTGCCAGGCGGCGGACGCCAATATGCTGCAGAAGTACGACTATCTGAACCCCGCCGCGATCAAGCGCCTTGTGGCCTCCGGCGCCAAGCTCAGCCCCTTCAGCGCCGATATTCTCTCCGCCTGCTTCGACGCGTCCAACACCGTCTATGCCGAGATGGAAGCGACGAACCCGGCCTTCAAGAAGATCTGGGGCTCGATCAAGGCTTTCCGCGCCGAGTTCTACCTGAACGCCCAGATCGCGGAATACAACTACGATACGTTCATGATGATCCAGCAGCGCAACGGCAAGCTCTGATCCCTTTCACCCCTTCAAAAACCTCCGCCGGAGCCCGTTGTCGAACACGGGCTCCGGCGGTTTCGTTTGTCGGTTTTACCATACGAGAAACGGCCGGGGATGAGCCCGGCCGTTTCCTTCGAGTCTTCCGCGCTCACTTGAACGACGGCGGGGCGCTGAGGTCGTTCATGGGCGGTGCCGCGGCTGGGTCGGCCGGTTTCGTGCCGTCGAGCGGGTTTCCGGACGGAAGCTGCAGGCCGCCCGGCAGGCTCAGGCCACCGCCATTGGTGCCGAAGCCGGGCACCTCGATCTTGATCGTGTTCGGGTCCACCACGGCGCCGTCACCCTTGTAGTGCATGACCATCTGTGGAAACATGATCGTCAGGGCCACCATGAGGATCTGGATGCAGACGAAGGGCACGGCACCCCAGTAGATCTGCCCGGTCGTCACCGGCGGCGTCATCTTGCCGGTGAGGCGGTCGAGATAGGGGATCTTCGGAGCGACGGAGCGCAGGTAGAACAGCGCGAAGCCGAAGGGCGGGTGCATGAAGCTCGTCTGCATGTTGATGCCGAGCAGTACGCCGAACCAGATGAGATCGATGCCGAGCTTGTCGGCCGCCGGCGCGAGCAGCGGTACGATGATGAAGGCGAGCTCGAAGAAATCGAGGAAGAAGGCCAGGAAGAAGACGAGCGCATTGACCGCGATCAGAAACCCGGTTTCCCCGCCCGGCATGGCCGTCAGCAGATGTTCGACCCAGATATGGCCGTTGACGCCGTAGAAGGTCAGCGAAAAGACGCGGGCGCCGATGAGGATGAAGAGGACGAAGGCCGACAGGCGCGTCGTGGCGGCGAGCGCCGACCGGATCACCTCCATCGACAGGCGGCCCTTGGCGCCGGCCATGACCAGCGCGCCGACCGCGCCCATGGCGCCGCCTTCCGTGGGCGTGGCAATGCCGAGGAAGATGGTGCCGAGCACGAGGAAGATCAGCGCCAGCGGCGGGATGAGGACGATGATGACCTGCTGGGCGAGCCGCGACATCATGTTGAGCTTCGTCGCCCGGTCGATGAGGGCGACGACGTAGATGAAGGCGACGCCGCAGGTGCCGCCGAGAATATCGGCATCCGGCCCATAGGTCGGTGACAGCAGGACATGGGCGGCATAGGCGAAGGCGAAGGCGACGACGAGGGCGACGAGGAGCGAGGTGACCCCCGAGCCGAGGGTGCGCGCCTCCAGCGGCAGCGCCGGCATGGCCTCGCGCTTCAGGAACGACATCAGCAGGACATAGCCCATGTAGAGGCCTGTGAGGACGAGGCCCGGGATGAGTGCGCCGGCATACATGTCGCCGACCGAGCGGCCGAGCTGGTCGGCAAGGACGATGAGGACCAGCGAGGGCGGGATGATCTGCGCCAGCGTGCCGGAGGCGGCGATGACGCCGGAGGCGATGCTGCGGTCGTAGCCGTAGCGCAGCATGATCGGCAGCGATATGAGGCCCATGGCGATGACGGAGGCCGCGACCACGCCGGTGGTGGCGGCCAGCAGCGCTCCGACGAAGATGACGGCATAGGCAAGCCCGCCGCGGACGGGGCCGAACAGCTGGCCGATCGTATCCAGCAGATCCTCGGCCATGCCGGATTTTTCCAGCACGATGCCCATGAAGGTGAAGAAAGGGATTGCGAGCAGCGTGTCGTTCGACATTACCCCCCAGAAGCGATCCGGCAGGGCGTTGAGCAGCGGCCAGGACAGGTTGATGCTGTCGGAATAGGGGGCGAGTTCAACACCGATGACGAAGAACAGGAGGCCGTTCGCAGCCAGCGAGAAGGCGACGGGATAGCCGATCAACATGAAGACGATCAGCGAGAGGAACATGATGGGCGCGAGATTTTCGGCGATGAACTCGATCACGGGCGCACCTCCGGCGCGGGATTTGCCGGTATCTCCAGCGGCGCATGCGTCGGCACGTAAGGGGCGGGATCGTCCATGTCGCCGCGCATGATGGCGATCTTCTTGATGATCTCGGACACGCCCTGGAAGGCCAGCAGCACGAAGCCGGCGAGCAGGATCGCCTTGGCCGGCCAGAGGATGAGACCGCCGGCGCTGGAGGACATTTCGGCGGAGACGTAGCTCATGCGGACATAGGGGATGAGGTAGACGATCATCACGAGCACGAACGGCATCAGGAACAGAAGGTGTCCGAGAAGGTCGATCCAGTGCTGCACACGGCGCGAGAAATTGCCGTAGACCACGTCGATGCGGATGTGCTCGTTCTGCTTCAGCGTGTAGGCCGCAGCCAGCATGAAGGCGGCGCCGAAGAGGTACCACTGCGCTTCCAGCCAGGCGTTGGACGAGAGGTTGAAGGCCTTGCGGACGATCGCGTTGCCGGCGCTGACGAGCACGGCGACGAGGATCAGCCAGGTCACGGATTTGCCGATGAACTCCGTCGTCGCGTCGATCAGGCGGCTGAGGCCCAGCAATGGTGTCATGTCGATGTCCTCCCTCTCTGCCGCTCTCCCCAGCGGCCGTTCTCCTGCCACAGTGCGGATTTCAGGCCTGTGTTCAAGCGGTTTGGCATGCATGCGACGAAAGTCGAAGAGACGGTGTGGCCAGGGTTTTAATCCGTGTGGGGCGAGCCAATCGACGGCGGTGTGTCATCCAATTTCAAGCGTTTGATGATGAATGACTTATAATATGCTGATATGGTTACGGAAATGTAATGTGTGCCTTCATTTCCCGTTCATCATCCCGGGCCTAGGTTCCGGCTGTCTCGAAACACGAAGGACATGCCTCATGAAACGCCTCATCATCATCCTTCTCGCCACATCCTTCCTTGCTGCGCCCGGCGCCTTCGCCGCGCCGCAGGACCGGCATGACGGCGCGCGGGGCCGGACGGTCGAGCGTCAGACGACCACCACGATCAAGAAGACGGTCGTGCGCAAGAATCGCTGGGCCCGTGGCCACCGCCTGTCGCCGGCCGAGCGCCGCCGCACCGCCGAGATCCGCGACTACCGCCGATACCGCCTGAACGCCCCGCCGCGCGGCCAGCGCTGGGTCAAGGTCGACAACGACTTCCTGCTCATCAGCGTCGCGACCGGCGTGATCGTGGGTCTCGCCTCCGGCCGTTAAGCCAAATCCACCGCAGCTCCCCTTGCGGAGCTGCGGTGTCCACTCTCAGCGAAAAGGTCCCGTCCGCTTCGGCAGCGCCGGTACGTCGAACGATGCCGGCGGCAACCTCAGCCTCGCCCTGTCGGCCATTCTCTCATAGGCGGCTTCGAGGTGGCGGCAGAAACGCTCGGCATCGAACAGCGGCGCGCAATCCCTGTTGTCGACCAGCCGCTGCCTGAGGCTCGCGATCTCTTGCGGATGTCGTGCAAGCGCAACGGCCCGATCGATCAGCGCCTGCCGATCCGGCAGGACGAGGTCGGGCAGGCCGATCGCCGTCAGCAGGCTTTCGGACACCCGCGACGCGAAATTCCGTCCTCGCATGGTGATAACCGGGAGGCCGGCCCAGAGCTGGTCGGATGTGGTGGTGTGCCCGTTATAGGGGAAGGTATCGAGGCCGAGGTCGGCGGCCTGAAGCCTGGCGATATGGGTTTCATAGGAGGCTTTGGCGGCAAAGACGATCTGCGTCTCGTCGACGCCGCGGGACGCCATGGCCCTTCGGAAGTTTTCGCGTGCGATATCGCCGTCGACCAGGACCCAGAGCAGGACCTCCGGCGCTTGTCGAAGAATTTCGGCCCAGATGTCGATCGTTCCGATCGTCATCTTCCGCATCACGTTGAAGGCGGCGAAGACGAAGCGATCTTCGGGAAGGCCGAGCGCGGCACGCGGGGTCGCAGGCGGCAGGGCGCGGTGGAACGGGTCATTCGGCTGGTAGGTCTCGGGCAGGCGGCAGATCTGCTCGTGGTAGACGGGCGCCGATGTTGGCGGCGTGACGATCGGGTCGCCGATGACGTAGTCGCAGTCGATACCGATGTTGCTTCCGGGAAAGCCGAGCCAGGCGATCTGCACGGCTGCGACGTTCTCGTTGAGGATGGCGCCCCGGTTGCCGGACGTCGAACCTTTGAGATCGACCAGAATGTCGATGCCGTCGGCCCGGATTTTCCGGGCGGCTTCCGCGTCCGACAGGGCGTGGATCGGGACGATGCGCCCCCAGAGCGTCCGGTCGCAGGAATCGATTTGCGTAAACTCTTCCGGCGTGTGGCAATAGAGCGTGACGTCGAACCGGTTGCGGTCGTGCAGGGTGAGGACGGCCTGCAGCAGGCGCATCGTGGCATGGCCGCTCCAGAAGTCGCTGGAGAGGTAGCCGATCCGCAGCGGCTGCGTGCCGCGCTTCCGGCTCATGAGGGGACGGCCGGAGAAGGCCGGCTTCGAGCGGTCTCGGGAGGTGCCGTTGGTCGCCAGCCGGTTCAGGCGCTCGTTGTCGCAGTGGAGGAGATTGGCATAGGCCGTTTCCGCTTCGAGGAGCCGTGGCGTTGCCGTCGTGGTGTCCCAGGAGGCCGTTTCCCATCGACGCTCGAGGTCAGCCAGCGCGTCATAATCGCAGAAATCCCGCGCGATCGCCATGTAGGTGGCCTGAGCATAGGGATCGTCGGGGTTCAGCCGTGCCAGTTTCCGATAGACGGTAAGGGCTGCCGGATCGCGGTTCTCCTCGGCGTATAGCTCAGCGGCGAGATGGATATGGGCGGGGTCTTCGCTCTCGACCAGAGCCGATCGGACGAGTTGCGCCGACGCGGGATCGCCCGAGCGAATGAAGGTGGCGGCGACGAGAGCTGCCACAGGCGCGTTGTCGGGCTCGATCACGAAGAGCCGCATACCATAGAGCAGCGCCCGCGCATCGTCCCCCACGGCGACGGCCGAGAGGGCGGCGCGCTGAAGAGCTGCGGGCGTCGGATCGAGATTGACGGCGCGGCTGAAGAGATCGAGTGCATCCTTTTCTAGGCCGAGCTTCTGGAAGCTTTGCCCGAGCAGCGTCAGCACGGCGGTATCCGCGCCGTCATCGACCATGCTGCTCAAGAGCGTGAGCGCGGCCATATAGTCGCCGCTCTCATACGCCTTGTTTGCGTTTGCCAATCGTCCCGTCATAGCGTCTAGCCTGTCTTTTACCGAAGCCGGGATGATGGCAAAGGGACCTTGTGCGAGGCGATCAGCCCTCCTGGGACAGGCAGTTTGCCAGCGACTGGGCGATGCCGTTCATCAGCTGGAAGTAGAGGTCCGGCCCGGCGGTCAGCGTTCCCGCCTCGGGGTCGAGCGTGCCGGATCTGGCGTTCGTGCCTTCCAGCACGACATTGACCAGCTTCGGCTCGAACTGCGGTTCGGCAAAGATGCAGGTGGCGCCGAGCGTTGCGATCTTGGCCCGGATGTCCTTCAGGCGCTGGGCGCCCGGCGTCGTTTCCGGGCTGACCGTGATGGAGCCGGCGACCGTGACGCCGTAGCGGTTTTCGAAATACTGGTAGGCATCGTGGAAGACGATGAAGGGGCGATCCTTGATCGGGGCGAGCGTCGCGGCGATGGCGAGGTCGAGGGCGTCGATGCGGGCGTCCAGCGTGGCGCGGTTGGCGCGGTAGGTCGCAGCATGCTCGGGGTCGGCCTTCGCCAGCACGGTTTCGATCTCGGCGGCCATGGCCTTGGCGTTGCGCGGGTCGAGCCAGGAATGCATGTCGAAGGCGCCGTCGTCGTGCGCATGCTTGAGGTCGCCGGCATGCTTCTTGTCATGGACGTCCGCGGCCTCATGGGCATGGGCCCCTTCGGCCTCGTCGCCATCGTCGTGCGGCTCGAAGGGGCCGCCTTCGCGCTGCGGCAGTTTTTCCACGCCCGGCGCCTCCTCGAGCGCGACGACGGTTGCCCTGGAGCCCAGCGTTTCCAGCGGCTTCTCCAGGAAGTGCTCCATGCCTTCGCCCATCCAGAAGACGATATCGGCCTTTTCGAGCGCCGCGGCATTGGAGGGCTTCATATTGTAGGTGTGGGGGGAGGCGGCACCTTCCACGATCAGCTTCGGCTCGCCGACACCGGCCATGATGGAGGCGACGAGCGCGTGGATCGGCTTGATCGACACGACCACGTCGGGTGTGCGGGCGTGGGCCGTGCCGGCGCCGAGGAGGGCGGTGGCGGCCAGGATCAGCGAGGCGCGAAAGGGCATGGGCAAGCTCCTGCAGGGTTCATGCGGGTCCGGTCGCCATGCCTTGCGACGACAGGTCTGCGGGCGGCGGGCGGACGGGCGATGTTTCACGATGTCGGCCGTAATCGGGGCGGGTGCCAACACCTTGTAATCTCTTCGTAATGTTATTACATCAATTGCGTTATGCTATAACGTGTGGCATAGCCGCTGGCAACAGGGTCCTCCGGGAAATTTCCGATGTCCGAAACCGACGCTCATTCCCATGCCGCCCCTTCGCGTACGGGCGCGCCCGCGCGTTCGGGCGGGCCTGCGCGCGCCGGGCGCGATGCGCTGGTGACGCTGCGGGAGGTGGGCATCCGCCGGAGCGGCCGATGGCTGGTGCGGGGCGTCGATTTCTCCGTCTCGCGCGGCGAGATCGTGACGTTGATCGGGCCGAACGGCTCGGGAAAATCGACCACGGCCAAGACCGCGATCGGCGTGCTGAAGCCGGACGAGGGGCGGGTGGACAGGATCGGCGGCCTGAAGGTCGGCTATGTCCCGCAGAAGCTCGCCATCGACTGGACGCTGCCGCTGACGGTCGAGCGGCTGATGACGCTGACGGGGCCGCTGAAACGCGCCGAGATTGCCGAGGCGTTGTCCTCCACGGGGATCCTGCATCTGGCGCGGGCGGAGGTGCAGCACTTGTCCGGCGGCGAGTTTCAGCGCGCGCTGCTGGCGCGGGCGATCGCCCGCCGGCCGGATCTTCTCGTGCTGGACGAGCCGGTGCAGGGCGTGGATTTTTCCGGCGAGATCGCGCTCTACGACCTGATCAAGACCATTCGCAACCGGACCGGCTGCGGCATTCTGCTGATTTCGCACGACCTGCATGTGGTGATGGCGGAGACGGACACGGTGATCTGCCTCAACGGGCACGTCTGCTGCCGCGGCACGCCGCAGGCCGTGAGCCAGAGCCCGGAATATCAGCGTCTGTTCGGAGTGAAGGCCGCACAAACCCTTGCCGTCTACAATCACGATCATGACCACACCCATCTGCCCGACGGCCGTGTCCTGCATGCGGACGGAAGCCTGACGGACCATTGCCATCCCGATGATGGCCACCACGCGGATGATACGGCCGTTGCGGACCACGTGCATGACGAAAGCTGCGGATGCGGCCACAGCCAGATCCGCCTGAAGCGGCTCGAACCGGGGAAGCGCGACCGTGCTTGACGATTTCTTCATCCGCGCCCTTATCGCCGGCGTCGGTCTCGCCATCACGGTCGGGCCGCTCGGCTGCTTCGTGGTGTGGCGCCGCATGGCCTATTTCGGCGACACCATGGCCCATTCGGCGCTGCTGGGCGTCGCCCTCTCTTTGCTGCTCGACCTGAACCTGATGGTGAGCGTGTTCATCGTCGCGGCGATGGTGTCGCTGCTCCTGCTGGCGCTGCAGAAGCGCGGCGGGCTCTCGACGGACGCGCTGCTCGGCATTCTCTCGCACTCGGCGCTCTCCATCGGCCTCGTCATCGTCGCCTTCATGACCTGGGTGCGGATCGATCTCGTCGGCTTTCTGTTCGGCGACATTCTCGCCGTGTCGGAAGCCGATATCGACATCGTCTGGGGCGGGGGCATCCTCGTTCTCATGGCGCTGGTCATGCTCTGGCGCCCGTTGCTGGCCTCCACGGTCAATCCGGAGATCGCCGAGGCCGAGGGGCTGAACCCCGAGCGGTCGCGGCTGTTCTTCATGCTGCTGATGGCGCTGGTCATCGCCATCGCCATGAAGATCGTCGGCATTCTGCTGATCACCTCGCTGCTGATCATTCCCGCCGCCACGGCACGCCGCTTTTCGGCCTCGCCCGAGATCATGGCGGTGTTCGCCTCGCTGATCGGTGCGGTGTCTGTGGTCGGCGGGCTGTTCGGCTCGCTGCATTTCGACACGCCGTCCGGCCCCTCGATCGTGGTCGCCGCCCTCGTCATCTTCGTCCTCAGCCTGCTGCCGATCGGCCGGCGCAGCCGGGACGGCACGCCGTATTCACCGCCGGAAGGACATCACTGATGGAGCCACGCAAGCTGACCCGCAACCAGGCGCTGGTCCTGGAGACGCTGACCCATGCCGAGGCGCCGCTCAGCGCCTATACGATCCTCGACAAGCTGCGCGACCAGGGGTTCCGCGCGCCGCTGCAGGTGTACCGGGCGCTGGAGAAGCTGACCGAATTCGGCATCGTGCACCGGCTGGAGAGCCTCAACGCGTTTGTTGCCTGCACCCATCCGCACGATCACGGACCGGAGAAGGCCGTGATCGCCTTTGCAATCTGCGAGGATTGCGGACAGGTGAGCGAGATCAGCGACCCCGAGATCGAGGACCGTCTGGCGGCGCTGGCCACCAAGCGGCAGTTCAAGACCGAGAAGACCACGATCGAGATGCGCGGGCATTGCGGCAACTGCACGGCCTGAGAGCGATGGCTCACTCCTCCTCGATGCGTGTGAGCGTCGCTGCGAAGGTCTGCCAATTGCGGACGTAGTGTTCGGCCGAGGTGCGCAGGCCTTCGATCGCGGTGTCGTCGAGCGTGCGCAGGACGCGGGCCGGGGCGCCGACGATCAGGGAATTGTCGGGGAACACCTTGCCTTCGGTGACGAGCGCATTTGCGCCGACGAGGCAATTCCGGCCGATGACGGCCCCGTTGAGGATGGTCGCGCCCATGCCGACGAGGCTGTTCTCGCCGATGGTGCAGCCGTGCACGATGGCGCGGTGGCCGATGGTGCAGCCTTGGCCGATGCTGACGGGGAAGCCGGCATCGACATGGACGACGGCGCCCTCCTGGATATTGGTGCCGGTGCCCACACGGATCGGTTCGTTGTCGCCGCGCAGCACGGCGCCGAACCAGATGCCGACATCCTCCCCCAGCACGACATCGCCGACGACATGCGCATCCGGCGCGATCCAGTAGCGGCCGGGGGGCGGGCAGGTGGGTCTGGTGGTGCCGAGGGCGTAGAGGGGCATGATGGCTCCAAGGGCGTGGGGCGGGGCTGTTGGCCTGCGCGGTGGCTCCCCGCAGGCCGGATCTGTCGGACGGTGTCCGGCCGATCGCCGGGCGCGCCGGAAACCGGTTCAGACGATGGTAACGGTGAGGTCGCCGAACCCGTCGACGCCGCAGGTGACGACATCGCCGCGGTTGACGGCACTGACGCCGGCGGGCGTGCCGGTGAGGATGATATCGCCGGCGGCCAGCGTGAAGAGCTTGGACAGTTCGGCGATGATCTCCGGGATCTTCCACGTCATCTGCGCGAGATCACCATCCTGCCGGGTCTCGCCGTTGACGCTGAGGTGGATACGGCCGCTGGCCGGATCGGGGCAATCCGCGGCGGCAACGAGCGGGGAGACGGGGCCGGAATGCTCGAAGGCCTTGGCGGCGGCCCAGGGATGGCCCTTGGTCTTGGCCTCCGCCTGGAGGTCGCGCCGGGTGAAATCGATGCCGACGCCGTAGCCCCAGACGCACGCCATCGCGGCGGCCGGATCGATCTCCGTGCCGCCGGCTTTCAGCGCCACGACGAGTTCGACCTCGTGGTGCACGTCGGCGGACTGCGCAGGATAGGGGAAGCCCGACGCCGGCAGGACGAGATTTTCCGGGTTCTTCTGGAAGAAGAAGGGCGGCTCACGGGAGGGATCGTGCCCCATCTCGATCGCGTGGGCGGCATAATTGCGGCCGACGCAGTAGACGCGACGAACGGGAAACCCGGCCTCGCTGCCGCGAACGGGCAGGATGACGGGCGGGGCGGCGGGGATGACGGTGTTCATGGCAATCCGGATGCTGGTGACGACAGCGGCAGGATAGCACCCGGACGGAGCCGCGGGGAAGACGGGGCGGTGCATTCGCACACCCTTGACCGCCCGTCAGAAGATGCCGGCCGGCGCGGGAACCGTCGCCGGTCGTCCATCCCGGTCGCGGCCGTCAGCGGCAGGCGTAGGCCTGGAGCTGGGCGCGGGTGATGAAGGGGCCGCCGCTGCGCGTCTTGCGGTCCGGGTCGGTATATTCGAGACTCGGCACATCGGGCAGGGCCAGAGCCTGGCGCACCGTCATGATGCCGACATCGCGCCGGTCGGTGCCACGCTTCACGCTGACTTCAACGATGCGATACAGATTGTCCTCGACCATGATTCTCTCCCTCGCCTCTTTTTCCGATCACTTTTCTGCGACGTGTTTTCGCGACTCAGGCATTTGCGGCTGCGAAGCGGGTTTTTATGAGGCACCTCACGAAGAGCTTGCCAGAAACAGGACGATGCAACCAGAGAAAATTTCCAAAAACGGAAAATAAAACCGGCTTCTCGAGCAAAATTTGCCTCGTTATACTGCACTGCAAAAACGGATTGCCCTGAAAACGCGGTTTGTTTCGGCACTGCGGAACAAAATTCCTCTCCGCGATGTTGGAGATGTTCACATCACTTACAACCGGAGCAGCGAGATGTCCGACATCAAGACGGGATTTACCGGCGAACTGGAAGACAAGACGACGGTGGCCGCGCAGGTGAAGCGCGCAACGACTGCCGTGCAACGCGAGGCGGGTGCCGTGGTCGCCACCGCGCAGGACCACCGGGCAGCGACCGGGTCCGTGCTGCTCCTGGTGGGCGCCGCAGCCTTCGTTGCCGGCTATCTGCTGGGCTCAGGCGAGCGGCGGGAGACGCTGGCCTCGCGCATCTGGCGCTAGGCGGGCTGCGGTCGAGACCGGGGTTATTCGCGGCCTCGCACGGGGCACGGCGGGCGGGGCGGAGAAAATCGTCCTCGCCATCTTGTTTTTGCTGCAATGCAATATTATCTTGAAGCTATCGAAGCGCCCATCCTCCTCCTCCCGGGCGCATCGAGAGATCCGGGTCAGCTCCTCCCGACCCTTGGATCCTTTTACAAAGCCTGCCGCACCTCCTCCCGCGGCAGGCTTTTTTCTTTTTTGTCGCCGGACCGTGTTTCGCGCGTCGTGGGCCGGGCTCTTGGCGGCGCGGATGGCGCGGGGTAGAAGGGCGGGCAGGGCGGCCGGTGCAGCCCAACGCCCGGCTTCAGGCCTCGCGCGCCAGCCTTGCGCGGCGCCAGATTGCTTCGGGACCAAGTCTTTGGCCGACGAGCGTTTTAGAGTTCTCCGGTTCCGTCACGATGGCCGGCGGGTTACGCAACCGGGCTTATTCAGGTCAATCGCGACTTTATATCCGACAGCCAAGTGAGGGCGTTTCTCATTCTAGTGGCGGCGCCGAGTCGGCGATTTTTCGCGGGAATCCGCAAGACTCGGGAACAGTGGGCGTCCCGGAATTCCGACGTGAGCCTCCTCTTGATCGCCGTTGATGAAGCCGTTTTGGCTCGACTTGCCGGGACGCGCGAAGTCGGATGCCACCGTGCAAAGTCTAGGCCAAGAGATTGTGTCGCTTGCCTCGGACATGCCGAATATTTCGCAATTACCGTCTGACAAAATACAAATTAAACGAAATCAAGCCATTGCAGATGCTCGTGACAGGCCCAGGCATGACGATAGAGCGTGTGCGGCCTCCTCAGCCCAGCGCGGCGCGGAGCTTTTCGGCGTTGGCCTTCAGGATGTCGCCGTCTTCCATGGTGCCGGAATGGGCGCGCATGGGGTGGCCTTCGTGGCGGGGGATGATGTGAAAGTGGAGGTGGAAGACGGACTGGCCGGCGGGGGCTTCGTTGAACTGGAGGATGGTGATGCCGTCGGCGGAGAAGGCCTTCTTGGAGGCGATCGCGACGGTCTGAACGGCGGCGATGACGGCGGGCAGGGTGGCCGGATCGGCGTCCAGCAGGTTGCGCGAGGGGGATTTCGGCACGACGAGGGCGTGGCCGTCGGCCTGCGGCATGACGTCCATGAAGGCGATGACGGCCTCGTCTTCGTAGACGGTGTGGGAGGGGATCTCGCCGCGCAGGATCTTGGCGAAGATGTTGCTGGTGTCGTACTGGGTCATCGGAGGTCCCTTCTGGTCTGCACTGTCGTCTTCAGGTGTCGGAGTCCACGTCCTGCCGCTCGCCCTTGCGAAAGGGGCTGTGCTCCGTGAGGATATCGCCCATGGCTTCCACGTCGAGGCGTTCGCGCTCGAGATAGTCGGCGACCGCGCGTTTCAGGCCGGGATGCGTGAAATAGTGGGCGGAGTGGGTGGTGACCGGGAGATAGCCGCGGGCGAGCTTATGCTCCCCTTGCGCGCCGGCCTCCACGCGCTTCAGGCCGCGCGCAATCGCAAAATCGATGGCCTGGTGGTAGCAGACCTCGAAATGCAGGAAGGGGTGATCCTCGATCGCGCCCCAGTGGCGACCATAGAGGGCATCGCCGCCGATGAAATTGATGGCGCCGGCGACATAGCGGCCCTCGCGTCTGGCCATGACGAGGAGGATGTCGTCGGCCATGCGCTGGCCGATCAGGGAATAGAAGGCGCGGGTGAGATAGGGGCGGCCCCATTTGCGGCTGCCGGTGTCCATGTAGAAGCGGAAAAACTGGTCCCAGATCTCCTCGGTCAGGTCGGCGCCGGTCAGCCAGTCCACGGTGAAGCCGTTTTCGAGCGCGGCGCGGCGCTCCCTCTTCAGCGCCTTGCGCTTGCGGGAGGCGAGCGTCTCGAGGAAATCGTCGTGGCTGGCATAGTTGTCATTGGTGAAGTGGAATTGCTGGTCTGTGCGGTGCAGGAAGTCGGCATCCTCGAAGGTCGGGATTTCCGCTTCTGGCACGAAGGTGACGTGGGCGGAGGAGACCTTGTGCCGCTTGGCAAGCTCCGTCAGGCCCGCCGCCAGCGCTTGTCTGACGGCCTCCGGCGCGAAGGGCTCGGATGTCGCGAGCAGGCGCGGGCCGGTGGCCGGCGTGAAGGGCACGGAGCTCTGCAGCTTCGGGTAATAGCGCCCGCCCGCCCGCTCCAGCGCGTCCGCCCAGCCGTGGTCGAAGACGTATTCGCCCTGGCTGTGGTTCTTCAGGTAGCAGACGAGCGCGCCGGCCAGCGCGCCGTTGCCGTCCTCCATCAGAAGGTGCTGGCCGAGCCAGCCGGTCTCCGCCGTGGCCGAGCCGGAGTCCTCCAGCGCCGAGAGATAGGCGTGGGAGACGAAAGGGTTGTAGGGCACTTCGGCGGTGCTCGACGCCTTCGACGTGCCGATGAGGCGATCCCAGGCCGCCTTGTCGATGTCCCTGAACGACGTCTCGATGCGGATGCTGACCTCGTCTGCCATGCGTCAGGCCACCAGATCCCCGGTCGACCGGGGACGCGGCTCGAAGCCCTCGAAGGTCATCTGATCGGCATGGAGGAAGGTATGGTCCGCCGCCGCCTCGTCGCGCACCGTCCAGGTGATGACGGTCCGGCCGAGCTCGCGCTGGGCCGAGATGAAGGGATTGGGCAGGTGGCCATAATGGTAGGAGATGAAATCGAGACCGAGCGCCATGGCCTCCTCGTGAAGCGCGAACTCCTCCGGCCGCGCGCCTTCGGCGGTGAGGCCGAGGGGGAAGCGCGATTCGAGGGCCTTCAGGTCTTTCAACAGCCAGTGGTCGAAGCTCATCAGCGCGACGGGGCCGCTGTAGCTTTCGAGGATATCGACCACCGAATCGGCAAAGCCCTCGTCGTCGCCCTGGCGACCCTTCAGCTCCAGCACCAGGGGAACGCGGCCCTTGACGAGGCGCAGCAGCTGGGAGAGCGAGGGAATCCGATCCGCGGTGTTGCCGATGGAGAACAGGCCGAGCTCGCCCACGGTCTTCAGGCGGATATCGCCCTCGACGCCGCAGAGGCGCTGCATGTCGTCATCGTGGAACACGACGGGCACGCCGTCCGCCGTGTATTGCAGGTCGCATTCGATGGCGTAGCCATGGTCGATGGCGCGCTGGAAGGCGGAAATGGTGTTTTCCCAGATCGCATTGTTCATGTCGTGATAGCCGCGATGGGCGACCGGCTGGGCCTTGAGGAACGACGGATCCCTGTTCTGAGACGCTGCGGGCATGGGCTTCACGCGATCTCGATGACGGCGTCGATCTCGACGGCGGCGTTGAAGGGCAGGCCGGCCATGCCGACGGCGGCGCGGGCGTGAACGCCGGCCTCGCCGAGGATGGTGACGATGAGGTTCGACGCGCCGTTCATCACGAGGTGCTGCTCGGTGAAGCCGGGGGCCGACGCGATGAAGCCGTTCAGCTTGACGATGCGGCGGATGCGGCCGAGGTCGCCGTCCAGCGCCGCCTTGGCCTGGGCCAGCACGTTGATGGCGCAGAGTTCGGCGGCGCGCTGGGCGGCGGTCACATCGACATCAGCGCCGACGAGGCCGAGCACGGCGACCTTGCCGTTCTCCATGGGCAGCTGTCCGGAAATATAGAGATGCTGGCCGCTGATGACGAAGGGGACGTAATTTGCGGCCGGGGCGGCGGCAACCGGCAGGGTGATGCCGAGCTGTTCGATGCGGGCTTCGATTTCTGCGGACATGGATGTCTCCGGACAATATTGTATTCTCATGGGGAATGCGTCATGCACGTGTTGTGCGTTGCAGCGGAAACCGATCCGCCGCCCCGCTTTCGACGCATGCTTCCATATAGCATCGCGCGTCGATCCAACAGGAGCAGTTGAATGTTTCGTTCAGGCATGACCCGTTACATCGTTGCAGCCGCATCCCTTCTGGGGACGATGGTGGTCGGGACGGAGAACGCCACGGCGAACATCCTGGTTCCGCACCGTGCCGTCTACGATCTCGAGCTGAAGGATTCTTCCGAGCGTTCCGGCATTTCCAGCATGTATGGCCGCATGGTCTACGAATTCAACGGCTCGGCCTGCGACGGCTACACGGTGAGCTTCCGTTTCGTGACCAAGGTGGACACTGGCGAGGACACGCGGCTGACGGACCAGCAGACGACGACCTTCGAGGATCTGAAGACCGGCAATTTCCGCTTTCTCACGCGCTCCTTCACCGACGAGAAGCTGGACAAGGAGGTGCGCGGGCTCGCCCACGACGCCAAGGACGGCGTGACGGTGGACCTGACCTCGCCGGACAAGCGCGAGGTGGCGCTGGCCCACAGCCTGTTTCCGACCGAGCACATGCTCGAGGTGATCGACCGGGCAAAGCGCGGCGACAAGATCTTCGAATCGCGGATCTTCGACGGCTCCGACAGCGGCGACAAGACGCTGGTGACGACGACGCTGGTCGGCGCGCAGCACAAGCCGAAGGCCGGCGACGAGGATGCGGATGTCGGCAAGGCCGGCGTGATGGCGCAGAAGCCTTTCTGGCCGGTGACGATCTCCTATTTCAACGACGAGGCGACGGGCGACGCCGTGCCGATCTATCGCATGGCCTTCAAGCTCTACGAGAACGGCATCACGCGCGACCTGACGATGGATTACGGCGACTTCGTGCTGAGCGGCAAGCTGGCGAACCTCGAAATGTTCAAGCCGGGCGGCGAGGGCACCTGCAAGTAGGCGGCATCGGCGGTTGAGCGTATAAAACCTCGAACTTCACGCCTTTTTTCTTGATATTCGCGGCGTCCCGCTGTATGGCGGGCCGCATTCCACACGTGGGGTCTGGGACGTTTCGGGAGACATCCGTTGCGTTCCGCCCGGTGGCACCGTCATCCGACGGTGCTGTTTTCCCCACGGAGGTTCAACCGGAAAAGGATAAACGGCATGGCATTGCCCGATTTCAGCATGCGCCAGCTTCTCGAAGCTGGTGTTCACTTCGGCCACCAGACTCACCGCTGGAACCCGAAGATGAAGCCCTACATCTTCGGCGAGCGTTCCAACGTTCACATCATCGACCTTGCACAGACCGTGCCCATGCTGTCGCGCGCCCTTCAGGCCGTCAGCGACACGGTTGCCAAGGGCGGCCGCGTTCTCTTCGTCGGCACCAAGCGCCAGGCCTCGGACATCATCGCCGATAGCGCCAAGCGTTCGGCCCAGTACTACGTCAACGCCCGCTGGCTCGGCGGCATGATGACCAACTGGAAGACGATCTCCAACTCGATCCAGCGCCTGCGCAAGCTCGACGAGATCCTCGCCTCCGACGCTTCGGGCTTCACCAAGAAGGAACGCCTGAACCTCGAGCGCGAGCGCGAAAAGCTCAACCGCGCTCTCGGCGGTATCCGCGACATGGGCGGCGTTCCCGACCTGATGTTCATCATCGACACCAACAAGGAGTCGATCGCGATCGAGGAAGCCAAGCGTCTCGGCATTCCGGTCGTCGCGGTGATCGACTCGAACTGCGATCCGGACCAGATCGACTACGCGATCCCCGGCAATGACGACGCTTCGCGCGCCATCTCGCTCTACTGCGACCTGATCGCCCGTGCCGCTCTCGACGGCATCGCCCGTCAGCAGGGCGCTTCCGGCCGCGACCTCGGCGCTGCCAGCGAGCTGACGCTCGTCGAGCCGGCTCTGGAAGAAGAAGCCGTCGCGACCGACGCCTGATACCAAGCACGATCACGGCAGGCACCCGACGCGGTGCCCGTCACGATTGACCGAACGGGGCCGTTTGCGACTGATGAAGTGGGCGGCCCCGCTTCTTTTCGAGGAGACCGCCTGCGGGCGGATCCGCATCGGGTGAGATTGTTCATCACGATGTCATCTTGAGGGGCCACACCCTCACACACTTTCCGGACAACGCCGCTCGACCGCATCTGAGCGCACCGGACGAGACACAGAAAGAGGCCAAGACGATGACGACCATTACTGCAGCAATGGTGAAGGAACTGCGCGAGAAGTCCGGCGCAGGCATGATGGATTGCAAGAAGGCACTGGGCGAAACCAACGGCGACATGGAAGCCGCGATCGACTGGCTGCGCGCCAAGGGCATCGCCAAGGCCGACAAGAAGTCGGGCCGCACGGCCGCCGAAGGCCTGATCGGCATCACCAGCGCCGGCACCAAGGCCGTCGTCATCGAAGTCAACTCCGAGACCGACTTCGTCGCCCGGAACGAGGCTTTCCAGGAACTTGTCCGCGGCTTTGCCAAGGTTGCCGTCGAGACGGACGGCACGGTCGATGCGATCAATGCCGCCACCTATCCGGCGACCGGCAAGTCGGTGTCCGACAGCATCAAGGACGCGATCGGCACGATCGGCGAGAACATGACGCTGCGCCGTGCAGCCCTGCTCTCCGTCGAGGACGGCGTCGTCTCGACCTACATCCACAATGCGGTGACGGACGGCCTCGGCAAGCTCGGCGTTCTCGTCGCGCTGAAATCGACCGGCGACAAGGATGCCCTGAACGCCATCGGCCGCCAGGTCGCCATGCACATCGCTGCGACCAACCCGCTCGCCATCCGCTCGACGGAAGTCGATGCCGCGGTCGCCGAACGCGAACGTAACGTCTTCATCGAACAGTCCCGCGCCTCTGGCAAGCCGGACAACATCATCGAGAAGATGGTCGAAGGCCGCATGCGCAAGTTCTTCGAAGAAGTCGCGCTGCTCAGCCAGGCCTTCGTGATGAACCCCGACCTGACGGTCGAGGCTGCCATCAAGGAAGCCGAAAAGACGGTCGGCGCGCCGATCGAAGTCACGGGCATGGCCCGCCTCCTGCTCGGCGAAGGCGTCGAGAAGGAAGAGAGCGATTTCGCAGCCGAAGTGGCCGCCGTCGCCAAGGGCTGATTCTTCTTCGGCTTCGCGCAAATCGGGAGGGCATCGCGTGGACAACGCGGTGCCCTTCGTGTATCCGGCTGGACGCAATTGCTTCCAGCCGGCTTGACGCAATTGCGTCCATCCGGCTCGACGCAGAGCGTCCACCCGGCGGATGGATTCTCCGGATGCGATGCAGCCCCCGCGGGTGCCGTATGCTTGACCCAACAGCGCGCCGGACGTCCGGACGCGCACCACGACAGGAGTGACGATGTCGGCCGAACCGCTCTACAAACGCGTGCTTTTGAAGGCCTCCGGCGAAGCGCTGATGGGCAATCAGGGGTTTGGCATCGACGTCACCGTTGTCGACCGGATCGCCTCCGACATCGCCGCTGCGCGCGGCATGGGCGTCGAGGTGGGCGTGGTCGTCGGTGGTGGCAACATCTTTCGCGGTGTCGCCGTGGCCTCCAAGGGGGGCGACCGCGTCACGGGCGACCATATGGGCATGCTGGCGACCGTCATCAACGCGCTGGCGCTGGCGACCTCGCTGCGCAAGCTCGACATCGACACGGTGGTCCTGTCCGCCATCGCCATGCCGGAGATCTGCGAGAGCTTCTCCCAGCGCGCGACGCTCTACCATCTGTCGCTCGGCCGCGTCGTGATCTTCGCCGGCGGCACGGGCAATCCCTTCTTCACGACCGATTCGGCCGCGGCGCTGCGTGCCGCGGAAATGGGCGCGCAGGCGATCTTCAAGGGCACGCAGGTGGACGGCATCTACTCCGCCGACCCCAAGAAGGATCCGAACGCGACCCGCTTCGAACGGCTGACGCATAGCGAGGTGCTGGACAAGGGACTCGCCGTGATGGACGTTTCGGCCGTGGCGCTCGCGCGCGAAAACAGCATTCCGATCATCGTCTTCTCGATCCACGAGAAGGGCGGGTTCACCGATATCCTGACGGGCGGCGGCCGCGCCACCATCGTCACCGACAACTGAAACGGCAGGATCTCGCAGAAAGCGCGATCGCACGGGCCGAGCACGGAGCATAGAACATGAGTGAAGGTATCGACCTCAACGACCTGAAGCGCCGCATGGACGGGGCGATCAATGCGTTCAAGAACGACATCGCCTCGCTGCGGACGGGGCGGGCCTCGGCCAACGTTCTCGATCCGGTGATGGTCGAAGCCTATGGTTCGCGCGTGCCGCTCAACCAAGTCGCCAACATCACGGTGCCCGAACCGCGCATGCTGGGCGTGTCCGTCTGGGACCGCTCGATGGTCAATGCGGTGGACCGGGCGATTCGCGAATCGAATCTCGGCCTGAACCCGATCATGGACGGCCAGACGCTGCGCATTCCCCTGCCGGAACTGAACGAGGAGCGTCGCCGCTCGCTGGTGAAGGTGGCGCATGATTATGCCGAAAAGAGCAAGGTCGCGATCCGTCATGTGCGCCGCGACGGCATGGACAACCTGAAAAAGGCGGAAAAGGACGGCACGATCGGCCAGGACATCAGCCGCATCCAGTCGGAGAAGGTCCAGAAGATGACCGACGACATGATTTCCGACGTCGACCGCTTGCTCGTCGATAAGGAAAAGGAAATCATGCAGGTCTAGGGTGCCCGTTGCGTTTTCTCCTCCTCCGCGAAGTCAGGCCGTCCATGTCCGATCCGTCCGCCAGAAAGCTTCCCCTCCATGTCGCCATCATCATGGACGGCAATGGCCGTTGGGCCGCACGGCGCGGCCTGCCGCGGACCATGGGGCACCGGAAAGGTGTCGAGGCCGTTCGTGAGACGGTGCGCGCGGCCGGCGAACTCGGCATCCGCTATCTCACGCTCTATGCGTTCTCTTCGGAAAACTGGAGCCGGCCGGAGCCCGAGGTGAACGACCTCATGGGGCTGCTGAAGGTGTTCATCCGCCGGGATCTGGCGGAGCTGCACCGCCAGAACGTGCGGATCCGCATCATCGGCGACCGCTGGAACCTGCGCAGCGACGTGCTGCCGCTGCTCTTGGAGGCGGAGGAGACGACGCGCAACAATACGTCGATCACCGTCTGCATCGCCTTCAACTACGGCTCGCGCGACGAGATCGCCCGGGCCATGCAGTCGCTGGCGGTGGATGTCGCCGAGGGGCGGCTGCGCCCCGAGCAGATCACGCCGCCGCTGATCGCCAGCCGGCTCGATACGGCCGGCATTCCGGATCCCGATCTCGTGATCCGCACCAGCGGCGAGGAGCGGCTGTCCAATTTCCTGCTCTGGCAATCCGCCTATTCGGAGTTCGTCTTCCTGCCGGAATACTGGCCCGACTTCGACCGGACGCTGCTGATGCGCGCCATCGATGTCTACCGGCAGCGCGACCGGCGCTTTGGCAATGTCGCGTCGACCGCCGCCGCCTCGCCCGCCACGCCGCCGCCGGCCAGCCTTGCGGTCGGTTCGTGATGAGCCGCGAACTCCAGCTCCGGATCATGTCCGGCACCGTGCTTGCGGCCGTCGCGCTCGGCGACACCTGGATCGGCGGTCCGGCCTTCGCCATTCTCTCGGCCATCATCGGGCTTGCCGTCTGGCATGAATGGGCGAGCATGACGCGGATCGCCGAGGGCGATCGCGGCGCCTATTTCGCCGGCTGGGGCGTGCAGGCGGTCGTCGCCGTGCTCATCATCGGCGGTGGCGACGAATATGCGCTGCCGGTCCTCATTCTCGCCGCCATCGCCGCCATCGTCTGGTCGCGCTTCCATGGCCGCGGCTGGTGGCTGCCGGGCGGCGTCGCCTATGCCGGGATGACGACGATCTCGCTTGCGACCATCCGCGACGACACGCAGGTCGGTTTCGTCGCCATGCTCTTCGTCTTCGCCGTCGTCTGGGCGACGGACATCCTCGCCTTCTTCTTCGGCCGGGCCATCGGCGGCCCGAAGCTCGCGCCCAGCATTTCGCCCGGCAAGACATGGTCCGGCGCCATCGGCGGCGCGATCTCGGGCGTCGTTGCGGGAACGGCCGTCTACGCCCTGTACTTCTCGCTCGAAGACGCGCGCATCCCGCTGGTCGCGCTCGTGCTCTCGATCGCCAGCCAGTGCGGAGACCTGTTCGAGTCCTATGTGAAGCGCCGGTGCGGCGTGAAGGATAGCGGCCGCATCATTCCCGGGCATGGCGGCGTCTGGGACCGCGTGGACGGGCTCGTGGTCGCCTGCTTCGCGGCGCTGATCATCGCGCTCGGGGAAGCCATGACCGGCGCCGGCGGCAAGGTCGGTTCGTTGCTCCTGGGGCTTTGAGGCGATAGCGGCGACGATGCGGGGCAGCGGGACATCGGTTCTTCAAAAACGTGATTTCGCGGCCCGTATCGCATCGCATCCGCCGCCTCTATAAGACGGAGCCGCCGGGCCTCGTTCAAAGGGTGCGGGCGCGACAAGATTTCGACGACCAAGCCCGCCTTCGGCGACCAAGCCCGCCTTCGGCGACCAAGCCCGCCTCCGGCGACCTGACAAGGACGACAATGACCTACCTGGCCGATCTCCTTCATCTCTTCGTGGGCTATATCGTCCCGTTTCTCCTGGTCCTGACGCTGCTCGTTTTCGTGCATGAAATGGGCCATTACCTCGTCGGTCGCTGGTCGGGCATCAAGATCGTCGCCTTTTCCATCGGCTTCGGGCCCGAGCTCGTCGGCTTCAACGACCGGCGCGGCACGCGCTGGAAGTTCTGCGCCATTCCGCTCGGCGGCTACGTCAAGTTCTACGGCGACGAGGATGCGGCCAGCACGCCGGACTATCAGGCGCTCGAGGGTCTGTCGGCCGAGGAGCGCGGGCGGACCTTTCTGGGGGCCGCACTCTGGAAGCGCGCCGCGACGGTCGCGGCCGGGCCGATCGCCAATTTCCTTCTCGCCATCGTCATCTATGCGCTGCTGTTCTCTGCCTATGGCAAGCCGATCGCCGATCCCGTGGTCTCCGAGGTGAAGCCGGGCAGCGCGGCCGCCGAATCGGGCATCCGGCCGGGCGATCTGCTCGTCTCCATCGACGGCTCGGCCGTCACGACCTTCGACGACGTGCGCCGCTATGTCGGCGTGCGCCCGGAAATGCCCATCGTCGTGGAGATCCGCCGCGACGGGCAGCGTCTGGAGGTACCGATGGCGCCGAAGCGCACCGAGATCACCGACCAGTTCGGCAACAAGATGGAAATGGGCATCATCGGCATCCTGACGAACCAGGAGAGCGGCAATTTCCGCCTGCAGAGTTTCGGCCCGCTGGAAGCGATCGGGCAGGGCGCCCTTGAAAGCTGGCATATCGTCACCGGCACCTTCGCCTATATCGGCAATCTCGTGACTGGCCATATGAAGGCCGACCAGCTGGGCGGGCCGATCCGGGTGGCGCAGGCCTCCGGGCAGATGGCGACGCTCGGCGTTGCTGCCGTGCTGCAGCTTGCCGCCGTGCTTTCGGTCTCCATCGGTCTTCTCAACCTGATGCCGGTCCCGGTGCTCGATGGCGGCCACCTGATGTTCTACGCGATCGAGGCCATTCGCGGCCGTCCGCTCGGCCCCTCCGCCCAGGATATCGCCTTCCGCATCGGCTTTGCCATGGTGCTGATGCTGATGGTTTTCGCCACCTGGAACGATATTTCCTCGCTTGTCGGACGAATGAGCGGCGCGGTTGGCTAAAGGTTAAGGAAGAGGCGCTAAACAGGAGCAAGGCTTCTCTTCAAAGGTTTGATTAGAAACGATTTGTTTACGATAATTCTTGTCAGTAGTGGCCGTTCAGCCACGGTGGGAATTGAAGTAAACGGAAATTAACGTGCTACCTTGCTTGTATGAGAAAAGCGGGTAAAACGGCAGGCATGACCGGAGTCGGCACGCGTACGCCGCGGGACATTGGAAGAAGGTAAGATCAGAACATGAAGGCTGGTTCAAAGTTTTTGAACGCGGTGTCGGCGGTTGCGCTGTCTGCAGGGATTGTCGCATCGGGAACTGGCGTCGTCGTTCTTGCCAGTGCGTCTGTCGCTGAAGCTGCGACGATTCGTCGTATCGACGTTCGCGGCGCAACGCGCGTCAGCGCCGAGACGGTTCGCTCGAACATCACCATCGTTCCCGGCCGGGAGTTCACCAACAGCGACATCGACGCTTCGGTGAAGCGCCTGTACGCCACGGGTTATTTCTCCAATGTCAGCATCAACGTTTCCGGCGGCGCGCTGGTCGTGTCCGTCAGCGAGAACAACCTGATCAATCAGGTGGTCTTCAACGGCAACCGCAAGATTACCGACGAGAAGCTGGCCGCGGTCGTCAAGACCCGCTCGCTGGGCGCCTACAGCGAGGCGACCGCGCAGGCCGACGTCCAGTCGATCAAGGATGCCTATGCCGGCATCGGACGCAACGACGTGACCGTGACGGTCCAGACTGCGCCGATCGCGGAAGGGCGCATCAACGTCGCCTTCGTCGTCAATGAAGGTGAGCGCACCAAGATCCGCGCGATCAACTTCGTCGGCAACAATGCCTATAGCGACGGCCGCCTGCAGGGCGTCATCTCCACCAAGAAGTCCGGCATCCTGTCCTTCCTGAACCGGAAGGACGTCTACAATGCCGACAAGCTGCGCGCCGACGAGGAGCAGCTTCGCCAGTTCTATTACAACCGCGGCTATGCCGACTTCCGCGTCGTCAGCTCGGATGCCGTTCTCGACGAGACGTCGAACGAGTACACGGTGACCATCACGATCGAGGAAGGCGAACGCTACGACTTCGGTCCGGTCAATGTCGAATCGACCGTCGAAGGCATCAATGCCGAGGAACTGAAGGGTCTGGTCCAGAGCCGTCAGGGCACGATCTACAAGGCCAAGGACGTGCAGGAAACGATGTCGGAGATCTCCAAGCGCGTCGCCGCGCAGGGCTATCCCTTCGCCCGCGTCACGCCGCGCGGCAACCGCGACTTCGCGGGCCGCACGATCGCCGTCGACTACCTCGTCGATCAGGGCGAGCGCGCCTATATCGAACGCATCGAAATCCGCGGCAACACCCGCACGCGCGACTATGTCATCCGTCGCGAGTTCGACATGAGCGAAGGCGACGCCTTCAACCAGGAAATGATCGCGACGGCCAAGCGCCGCCTCGAAGCGCTCGGCTACTTCTCGACCGTCAACATCTCGACCCAGGCCGGCACCGCGTCCGACCGCGTGGTCGTCATCGTCGACGTGCAGGACCAGTCGACCGGTTCGTTCGGCATCGGCGCCGGCTACTCGGCCGGCAATGGCGGCGGCTTCCTGGTGGAAGCCTCGATCGAGGAAAAGAACTTCCTCGGCCGTGGCCAGTACATCCGCGTCGCGGCCGGTCGCGGCGAAGACAGCAAGACCTACAACGTCTCGTTCACCGAGCCCTACTTCCTCGGCTATCGCCTGGCAGCCGGCTTCGACGTCTTCAAGAACGAGAACGACTTCAACGACGACAACTACAGCTACGAGGATCAGGGCTTCAGCCTGCGCGTCACCGCGCCGATCACCGAGCGCCTGTCCTCGACGCTGCGCTACAACTACACGGAACTCGACTACCACGCATCCGACGACGAACTGGCCGACCTGTCGTCGCCCTATCGCCGCGTCGTGAACTTCTCGCCGTGGACGCGGTCGTCGATCTCCAACTCGTTCACCTACAATTCGCTCGACGACGCCCAGCTGCCGCATGAAGGCATTCTGGCGACGGCGACGCAGGAGTTCGCCGGTCTCGGCGGCACGTCCGACTTCTACAAGCTGACGGCCAAGGCCAAGTGGTACTACACCGTCAACGACGATGCCGACGTGATCGCGTCGCTGTCGGCCGGTGCGGGCCATGTGGTCGGTACGGGCGGCGAGATGGAAGTGTTCGACCAGTTCCAGATCGGCAGCAGCGAAATCCGCGGCTTCGAGCGGAACGGGATCGGTCCGCGCAGCCGCGAATACGGCGATGCTATCGGCGGCACGACCTACTTCACGGCTTCGGCCGAGGCGACGTTCCCGCTGCCGGGCGTTCCGCGCGATGCGGGCTTCCGTGGCGCCGTCTTCGCAGATGCCGGCACGCTCTACGGCAACGACGTCAGCACCCGCGCCAGCGACCGCATCGTCGGCACCGACGCCTCGCTGCGCGCCTCGCTCGGCGTTGGCCTCCTGTGGGCTTCGCCCTTCGGACCGCTGCGTGTCGACTACGCGGTTCCGATCGCCAAGGAAGATTACGACAAGGTGCAGAACATCAAGTTCGGTATTTCGTCGAATTTCTGATATCGGCAGTCCAGAACTGCATGCCAAACTGTTCTGGAGTCTGGCCCATGGATGCTAACTGGTTTTTCCCGCCGCATGACGGGCTCCGCCTGAGCGATCTGGCGGAGCGCATCGGCGCTTCGCTGCAGGACGAGACGGCCGGTGAGCGGATCGTCTCGTCGGTGGCGCCGACCTATCGGGCCGGCCCGCGCGACATCTGCTACATGCTGCAGCGGCGCTATCGTGACGAGTTCACGACGTCGCAGGCAGCGGCCGTGATCTGCAACGAGAGCGTCGCGTCCATCGTGCCGCCGCACATTCCCGTGTTGCTCGCCAAATATCCCCACACCGCCTTCGCGCTGGCCGGCGCCATCTTCCATCCCGAGGCGCTGCGTCCGATCCAGAATCTGGGCGGTCCGTCCGGCATCTCGCCGGCAGCCTTCGTGGATCCCACGGCACGGCTGGAGGACGGCATCGACATCGAGGCGACCGCTGTCATCGGGGCAGGGGTCGAGATCGGCTCGGGCACGCGCATCGCCGCCGGCGTCGTCATCGGCCCGGGCGTGCGGATCGGCCGCGACTGCACGATTGCGGCCGGCGCGACGATCCTCTGCTCGCTGATCGGCAACAATGTCATCATCCATCCCGGCGCCCGCATCGGGCAGGACGGTTTCGGCAATGCGCCGGGGCCGCGCGGCGGCATGATCAAGATCGTGCAGATCGGCCGCGTCATCCTGCAGGATCATGTGGAGATCGGGGCCAATACGACGATCGACCGCGGCGCCATGGACGATACGGTCATCGGCGAGGGCACCAAGATCGACAATCTCGTCCAGGTGGGACACAACGTGCGCATCGGGCGCCATTGCGGCATCGCGGCCAAGGTCGGCATTGCCGGCAGCACGCGCATCGGCGACGGCGTCATGATCGGCGGCGCGGCGGCCATCAACGGACATATCACGATCGGCGACCGCAGCCAGATCGGCGCGATGAGCGGCGTGGCCGCGGACGTGCCGGCCGGCGAGCGGTATGGCGGTATTCCCGCGCGCCCCATGCGCGACTTCCTGCGGGAAGCGGCCGAGATCGCGGCGCGGGCCAACCTAAGAAAGCGTAAGACGACGACGGGAGACAAGCAATGAGCGACACCCCAACGGGCGACACCCAGACTGCCGATATGGGGGCAACCGTTCTCGGCACCGCCGACATCCGCGAGATCATGAAGCTCTTGCCCCACCGCTATCCGTTTCTGCTGGTCGACAAGATCATCGAGATCGACAGCGACAATTCGGCGATCGGCATCAAGAACGTCACGGCCAACGAGCCGCATTTCACGGGGCATTTTCCCGACCAGCCGATCATGCCGGGGGTCCTCCTGATCGAGGGCATGGCCCAGACGGCGGGTGCGATCTGTGCGCGCAAGACGGCGACGGGCAGCAATCTCGTCTACTTCATGACGATCGACAATGCGCGTTTCCGCAAGCCCGTGGTGCCGGGCGACCGGGTCGAGTATCATGTGGTCAAGCAGAAGCAGCGCGGCAGTATCTGGAAGTTTCATTGCGACGCCAAAGTCGACGGGCACCTCGTCGCGGAAGCGGATATCGGCGCGATGATCATCAGCAAGGACGAAGCCTGACATGATTGCCGCGAGCGCCAAGGTTCATCCGTCCGCCGTCATCGAGGACGGGGCCGTCATCGGCGAGAACGTCACCATCGGCCCGTTCTGCCATGTCGGCGGGCAGGTGGCGCTTGCCGACGATGTCGTGCTGATGAGCCATGTGGTGGTGATCGGCCGCACCAGCGTCGGCCGGGGAACGCGGATCTTCCCGTCCGCCGTGATCGGCGGCGATTCGCAGAGCGTGCACCACAGCGCGGTCGATACCCGGCTCGTGATCGGCGAGAACTGCACGATCCGCGAGGGCGTGACCATGAACACGGGCACCGTGGAGCATGGCGGCCTGACCTCCGTCGGCGACAACAACCTGTTTCTCGCCTATGCGCATGTGGCGCATGACTGCCGCCTCGGCAACAACATCATCCTGTCGAACAATGTGATGCTCGCCGGCCATGTCGTGGTCGAGGACCGGGCGATTCTCGGTGGCGGCTCGGCCGTGCACCAGTTTACGCGCGTCGGCCGGCAGGCTTTCGTCGGCGGTCTTTCCGCCGTCAGCTACGACGTCATTCCCTATGGCATGCTGAACGGCAATCCGGGCATTCTCTCCGGGCTCAACGTCGTCGGCATGTCGCGTGCGGGCCATGACAAGGCGGTCATCCATCAGGTGCGCCGCGCCTATAAGGCGATCTTCGAGGGCACGGGCTCGGTTCGGGCCAATGCGGCCGCGATCCGCGAGGATTATCTCGACTGCGCGCCGGTCATGGAGATCCTCGACTTCATCGGCGCAGACAGCGACCGCGCGCTCTCGTCCCCCACCCGGGGAAAGAAGGGCTGAGCGCCGTGCCGGGCGCGCCCCCGCAAAGCCCGGACTCGCCTGGAGATCGCAAGGGACGAGGCCGTCTGGCGATCATCGCCGGCGGCGGCGGCCTGCCGCATCATGTGGCGGCGGCCGCGCGGGCACACGGGGAAAATCCCTATATCATCGCGCTGACGGGCGAGGCCGGCGACGGCTGGGACGGCTATGACCGCCGCACGCTCGGCATCGGCAATTTCCGCGACATCAGTGCGACGTTTCGAACCGAAGGCATCGACCGGGTCGTGCTGTCCGGCGGCGTGCAGCGCCGGCCGGAATGGCGGGACATCCGACCGACGCTGAAGACGCTCTCGCGCGTGCCGGCGGTGCTGAAAACGCTGATTTCGGGCGGCGACGATGCCGTTCTGAAGATGGCGATCGCGCTCATCGAGGCGAGCGGCGCCCGCGTCATCGGCGTGCAGGAGATCGTGCCGGACCTTCTGGCCGAGATCGGGCGGATCGGGCGGATCGCGCCCGACGACGACGACCTGCGGGATATCGCTGCGGCAACGGCGGCGGCCAACGCGCTGGGCGCGCTCGATGTCGGGCAGGGCGCCATCGCGGTCGGCGGGCGCGTCGTGGCGCTGGAAGGCCCCGAGGGCACCGACGCCATGCTCGCGCGCGTGGCGGGGCTGCGCCGCGACGGACGGATCTCGCAGCGCCGCCGCGGCGTGCTGGTCAAGCTCTGCAAGCCGCAACAGGACCTGCGTGCCGATCTGCCCTCGATCGGGCCTTCGACGGTGGAGAGCGCCCTGGCGGCCGGCCTTGCCGGCATTGCCGTGGAGGCGGGCCGGGCGCTGATTCTGGAGCGGGCGGCCACCATCGAGCGGGCCGATCGTTCCGGCCTATTCGTGACCGGGCTCGATCGCGCCCGGCCGGTTTCCTGAATTTGCGGACGGCATTGCCGGTTTCCGGCGGATGATGACACTGTGATGCAAGGCGGACGGGCGGCCGTTCCGCGGGATCGTTAGGGAGCGTGCATGCGGAGAGAGAACGGGCAGGGTCCGATCAAGGTTGCGGTCATCGCCGGCGAGGTTTCGGGGGATCTGCTCGGCGCAGACCTGATCCGGGCGCTGAAGGACCGTGTCGGGTCCGTGTCGCTCGTGGGCGTCGGTGGCGAGGAACTGGAGGCGCAGGGGCTGGTGTCGCTGTTCGACTATTCCGAACTGTCGATCATGGGCCTTTCGCAGGTGCTCGCCCGGCTGCCGAAGCTGCTGCTGCGCATCCGCCAGACGGCGCGGGCGATCGTCGCCGCCAAGCCCGACGTGCTGGTGATCATCGACAGCCCGGATTTCACGCACCGCGTGGCCAGGCTGGTGCGAGCGTCGCTGCCCGACCTGCCGATCGTCGATTACGTCTGCCCGAGCGTCTGGGCGTGGAAGCCGGAGCGGGCGCTGCGGATGCGGCCCTATGTCGATCATGTGCTTGCCGTCCTGCCGTTCGAGCCGGAGGCGATGGAAACGCTGGGCGGGCCGCCGACGACCTATGTCGGGCACCGGCTGGCGTCCGACACGGATGTGCTGGCGGTGCGCGCGGCGCAGTGGTCGCGGGGCGAGGCGCGCAGCAAAGCGCTTGAGGCGCGCGGGGTGAAGGTTGAAGGCGAAGATGCGCCGCGGACATGCCTTATCCTTCCCGGTTCGCGCGGCTCGGAAATCACGCGGCTGCTGCCGGTGTTCCGCGAGGCGGTCGAGATTCTGGCGCGGCGTTCGCCCGCGTTCCGCTTCGTGTTGCCGACCGTGCCGCGACAGGCGGAAAACGTGCGGGCGCTGGTGCGCGACTGGCCGGTCGCCGTCGAGGTGGTGGTGGGGACGCCGGCGAAGTGGCAGGCGTTTGCCGAGGCCGATGTCGCCATGGCGGCCTCCGGCACCGTCATCCTCGAGCTCGGTCTCTGCAGCATTCCCGTCGTGTCGACCTACAAGGCGGACTGGCTGATCCGGATGATGCACAAGCGTATCCGCATCTGGACGGCCAACCTGCCGAACCTGATCGCCGACTATGTGATCGTGCCCGAATATTTCAACGAATCGATCCGGCCCGGCGCGCTCGCCCGCTGGATGGAGCGGCTTTCGCACGATACGCCGGAGCGTCGTGCGATGATCGGCGGCTTCGATACGATGTGGGACATCATGCGCACGGACGTGCCGCCGGGCGAGCGGGCGGCCGAGATCGTGCTCGCGACGATGGCGGCGAAGGCTGCGCGCGGCTAGGGCTGGCGGGAAGGTCTTCGTTCTCTCGGCAAGAAGGCCTGTCCTCCGGATGACGGGATGTCTGGACCGGGGGCGGGGGTGTGCGCCTCAGGCCCTGCCCGCCAGAAGGCGCTCGACGAGGTCGGGGGTCAGTTCGGTGAAATGGGGGATGACGACGGTCGGGTCGAGGGTTTCCACGGCGACGTCGGAATAGCCGAAGGGAACGGCGATGGAGGGGATGGCGGCGTTCTGGGCGACGAGAATGTCGTTGCGGCTGTCGCCGATCATCACCGCGCGCGCGGGCGTGCCGCCGGCAAGGCGGATGGTGGCGAGCAGATGCTCGGCATGGGGCTTGCGCACGTCAAACGTGTCGCCGCCGGTGATGGCCGCGAAGCGGGCGGTGAGGCCGAGGGTTTCGAGCAGCGTCCGTGCGAGCATTTCCAGCTTGTTGGTGCAGACGGCCAGACGGTAGCCGGCGTCCGACAGCCGGTCCATGGCCTCGAGCACGCCGGGGTAAGGCGTGGAGGCGCCGGGCATCGTGGCGTGGTAATGCGCGACGAATTCCTTCATCTGCCAGGCGAGATCGTCCGCGCTCAACGGCTTGCCGCGCAGCTTGAACGTCCGCTCGATCATGGCCTGCGCGCCGTGGCCGACGAGATGGGTCAGGTCGTCATAGCCGACCGGGGCGAGGCCTGCCTGCGTGACCGCATGATTGAGGCTTGCCACGAGATCCGGCGCGGTATCGACCAGCGTGCCGTCGAGGTCGAAGACGATGGTGGCGGGGGCCAGGGAGCTGGATGAGGAAGACATGGGCGCGGCCTTTGCGGGTCTGGAGTCCGGGTCTGGTGTTTGCCTGCCGGGGTAAGCGACCGCCGGCCGAAATGCAATCTGTCTCGGTCTGACGGCACCCGGCCGGGCGCTCGATGCGGTCCCTTCGGCCGGGTGTTCGCGCCGGGGGCTTTCCTCTGTCGCATGGGCCGTGTAAACCTCCGGGCGGCCGGGCCCTGCCCGGACCACGGGTTCAACGGGAGACAGCGGCGCATGGATGCCCGCCAGATGAAGATCAAGGCCGCCGAGGCGGCGCTCGCGCATGTCGAGGACGGCATGCGGCTCGGGATCGGCACCGGCTCGACGGCCGAAGAGTTCATTCGCCTGCTGGCCGAGAAGGTCGCGGACGGTTTTTGCATCGAGGGTGTTCCGACATCCGAGCGCACGGCGCGGCTGTGCCTCGACCTCGGCATTCCCCTGCGCTCGCTGGACGAGCTGCCGGAACTGGACCTGACGATCGACGGCGCGGACGAGGTGGATCCCGACCTCAACCTCATCAAGGGCGGCGGCGGGGCGCTCCTGCGGGAGAAGATCGTGGCCTCCTCCTCGGCGCGGATGATCGTCATTGCCGACGAGAGCAAGGTCGTGGACACGCTCGGCGCCTTCAAGCTGCCGATCGAGATCAACCCTTTCGGGCAGAAGGCGACGCTGATCGCCATCGAGAAAACCGCCGCGCGGCTGGGGCTTTCGGGCGCGCTTACGCTGCGCAGTTCCGGCGACGGGCTGTTCGAGACGGACGGTGGACATCTGATCGTCGATGCATCTTTTGGCCGCATTCCTGATGCAGATGCGCTGGCGCGCGAGCTGAACGGACTTCCGGGCGTGGTCGAGCACGGCCTCTTCATCGGCATGGCTTCTCTGGCGATCATCGCCGGCGAGGCGGGTGCCCGGGTGATGACGAGCGCACGATCGGCCTGATCCCCATTCCCCTTTACCGGACGCGTCGAACCGGCGCGACGCCCAAGAACACACAGGAGCTTTTTCGCATGAACAGATTTGCAGGCCGGGTCCGCGTCGTGACCGCCTTCGTTCTTCTCGCCACCACGGCACCGGCCGCTTTCGCGCAGGATGTGACAGAAGACCACCTGAAGGCCGCGCGCGCCGCCATTTCCGCCATCGGCGCCACCGACAATTTCGACAATATCCTGCCGAACCTCGCCGAGCGCCTGAAGGCCAACCTGATCCAGTCTTCGCCGAACTATCAGGACCTGATCTCCTCCACGATCGACACCAAGGCGCTGGAACTGGCCGGCCGCCGCGCCGATCTGGAGCGGGAAGCCGCGACCATCTATGCCAAGACCTTTACCGTCGAGCAGCTGAACGCGATCAGCGCCTTCTACCAGTCGGAAGCCGGCAAGAAGCTCCTGAACGACGGTCCGATCGCTTCGCGGGAGATGCTGAAGGCGGCCGATATCTGGGCGGCTGGCGTTTCGCGCGACCTGAATGCGGAAGCCACCAAGGCGCTGCAGGCCACGCTCGCCCCGCCGGCCGACGCTGCCGCCGGCCAGGCTCCGGCCGCACCGGCTCCGGCCCCTGCGCCCTGAGGCTTGCCGCCCGATCGTCGCGACGACGTCTTCGAGCCCTCCGGACCGTCCGGGGGGCTTTTCTTTTGTCAGCCCGGCGCACTATATCAAGGCCATGCCAACGGGCAGCGCCGGACGTGACCGCGCCGCGCCCCCGCGCATGTGCAGTCTTCTCGGTCCCCGGAGCCTTCCATGACATCTTACGATTATGATCTCTTCGTCATCGGCGGCGGGTCCGGCGGGGTGCGCAGCGGTCGCGTCGCGGCATCGCTCGGCAAGAAGGTCGCGATCGCCGAGGAGTTCCGTTACGGCGGCACCTGCGTCATTCGTGGCTGCGTGCCGAAGAAGCTCTACGTCTACGCCTCGGCCTTCTCGACCGATTTCAAGGATGCCGAAGGCTTCGGCTGGACGGTCGGGGAGACATCCTTCGACTGGCACAAGCTGGTGGCGGCCAAGGACGCCGAGATCACCCGTCTGGAAGGGCTCTACCAGAAGGGCCTTGCCAATGCCGGCGCCGACATTTTTCACACGCGGGCGGAGCTGGTGGGGCCGAACAGCGTCAAGCTGGTCTCGACGGGCCGGATCGTGACTGCGGAGCGGATCGTGATCGCCGTGGGCGGCCGTCCGGCGCCGCATACGGCGCTGCCGGGCCATGAGCTGACGATGACCTCCAACGAGGTGTTCGACCTGCCCGAGCTGCCGAAATCCATCCTGATCGCCGGCGGCGGCTATATCGCCGTGGAGTTCGCCAACATCCTGCACGGGCTCGGCGTCGAAACGACGCTGATCTATCGCGGCGGGCAGATCCTGTCGCGGTTCGACAAGGACATGCGCGAAGGGCTGCAGACGGCGATGACCGAGAAGGGCATCCGTATCCTCTGCGAGGACATCATCGAAACCATTTCGGATGCCGAGGGCGGCGGGCGGCTGGTGACGACGCTGAAGGGCGAGATCCTGACGGTGGATCAGGTGATGCTGGCGCTCGGCCGCGTGCCCAACACGGAAGGCCTCGGACTGGAGGCCGCGGGCGTGAAGACAGACCAACAGGGGGCGATCATCGTGGACGCGTTCTCGCGCACCAGCGCGCCCGGCGTCTATGCGCTGGGGGATGTGACCAACCGCGTGCAGCTGACGCCGGTCGCCATCCACGAGGCCATGTGCTTCATCGAGACCGAATACAAGGGCAACCCGACATCGCCCGATCACGATCTGATCGCCACCGCCGTGTTCTCCCAGCCGGAGCTCGGCACCGTCGGCCTCACGGAGGACGAGGCGGCGCGCACGCTGGCGGAGGTCGAGATCTACCGGACCGCGTTCCGGCCGATGCGCGCGACACTGTCGGGCCGCTCCGAAAAGACGATCATGAAGCTGGTCGTGGATGCGCAGACGCGCAAGGTGGTCGGCGCGCATATTCTCGGCCCGAGCGCCGGCGAGATGGCGCAGCTTCTGGGCGTCTCGCTGAAGGCGGGTGTCACCAAGGACGATTTCGACCGGACGATGGCGGTGCATCCCACCGCGGCGGAAGAGCTGGTGACGATGTATGCGCCGAGCTACCGGCTGCGCAACGGCGAGCGGGTGTAGAGGCCGACCGGCCTTGGCCGGCGCGCCGGTTTCGATGCCGGGGACGGGGCGCGCTGCCGGGTCAGTGCGGCGAGAAGCGGCACGAGCCAGCGCAGGCCGTCCCAGGCGGGGTCCTCAAGCGGATCGGCGAAGGCGTCGGTCTTTCCAGGTCTGCCGTGGGGCCGGGTGTTGCTGGGACCTGTCAGCGGGTGGATCAGAAGCTGGTCGCGCATGGGGCTCTCCTTGGTCACAGGGTCTGATCGGGAGATAGCCATCTGCCGCGCGGGATCGTAGACGCAGGAATGAAAGGGGCGTTTCATTCCTGCGGGTGAGGCCGAGTCGCGCCATGATGCTATAAGGGGCAGGCGCGCGAGGCGGGACGCCGGCAACGGGGACCATGGATGGACGAGACGGCCTGGGACGACCTTCAACTCTTCCTGCATGTGGCGATGGCGGGTGGCCTCAGCGCCGCAGCGGCGCGCACGGGCCTCAGCGCGCCGACGATCGGGCGGCGGATGCTGGCGCTGGAAAAGTCGCTCGGCCGGTCGCTGTTCGAGCGCAGCCAGCAGGGCTACCGGCTCGCGCATGACGGCGAGATCCTGCTCGACCATGTGCGCGCCATGCAGGCGGCAGCCGGTGGCATCGCCGGCTGGCGGTTCGAGTTTCCGATCGTGACGCTCGCCGGCGACAGCTGGATGGCCGGGTTCATGGCCGACCATATCGATGTGCTGCGGGCACCGTCGGATCGTTTCCGGCTCTGCTGCCGGGGCACGACAGAGGCGCTGGCCTTTCGCGGCGTGGATGTGAGCCTGCTTCCAAACGCGCCGGTTGGCGGCAATGTCGCGGCCCTGCGGTCGATCGGCATGCGCTACGCCGTCTATGCCGCGCGGCAGGCGCCGGTGGAGACGACGGCGCGATGGATTTCGATGTCCACGGATACGGCGCGGCTGGCGCCGGAGCGCTGGGTGTTCGAAAACCACGAGGCCGAGATCCACACCTGGACGACGAGCTTCGACCTTCTCCACCGGCTGGTGCGCAACGGGGCGGGGCGCAGCCTGTTGCCGGTCTTTGTCGGGGACGCCGACCCAGGGCTCGAGCGGATCGGCGAACCCGTCGCAGCGCTCGATCATGCGCTCCATATCGTCAGCCACGACGACGAGCGGCACCGGCCCGAGGTGCGGCTGGTGATCGGGCGGCTGGCGGCGCTGCTCAAAGCCACGGCAGGCCTGTTTTCCGGGCACGGTGCGATGGCGCCCGCCTGAGCGGCACAGGTCTTGCCAAGGCCGGACCAGGGCCCGGGCGACCGCGTCCGACGGCGGCGGCGACGGGCTTTGCAAGTGGCATCTTAACGTCTATAAGCCCGCATCGAAGAGGGCGCCGGAGGAGGCGCCCATGCGACGAGGCCCGCCGGACGAGGCGGGATCGTGAAAGGCGATCGAGATGGCACAGAACTGGACACCGACCAGCTGGCGGCAGAAGCCGATCAGCCAGGTTCCCGACTTCCCGGATGCAGCCGCCCTGGCGGCAACGGAGGCGCAGCTTGCGACCTATCCGCCGCTGGTCTTTGCCGGCGAGGCGCGCAACCTGAAGAAGGCGCTTGCCAATGTGTCGGAAGGCCGCGGCTTCCTGTTGCAGGGCGGCGACTGCGCGGAAAGCTTCGCCGAGCACGGCGCGGACACGATCCGCGACTTCTTCCGCGCCTTCCTGCAGATGGCCGTGGTGCTGACGTTCGGCGCCCAGCAGCCGGTCGTCAAGGTCGGCCGCATTGCCGGCCAGTTCGCCAAGCCCCGCTCGTCCAACGTCGAGCGACAGGGCGATATCGAACTGGCCAGCTATCGCGGCGACATCATCAACGGCATCGATTTCACGCCTGAGTCGCGCATTCCGAACCCGGAACGCCAGATCATGGCCTACCGCCAGTCGGCCGCGACGCTGAACCTGCTGCGCGCTTTCGCGATGGGCGGCTATGCCAATCTCGACAATGTGCACCAGTGGATGCTCGGCTTCGTCAAGGACAGCCCGCAGGCCGAGCGCTACCGCAAGCTCGCCGACCGGATTTCCGAAACGATGGACTTCATGAAGGCCATCGGCATCACACCGGAGACCAACCCGTCGCTGCGCGAGACCGATTTCTTCACCAGCCACGAGGCGCTGCTGCTCGGCTACGAGCAGGCACTGACCCGCGTCGATTCGACCTCGGGCGACTGGTATGCGACCTCGGGCCACATGATCTGGATCGGCGACCGCACGCGCCAGCCGGACCATGCGCATGTCGAATACTGCCGCGGCATCAAGAACCCGATCGGGCTGAAGTGCGGCCCGTCGATGACGGCCGACGGGCTGATCGAGCTGATCAACATTCTCAACCCGGCGAACGAGGCGGGCCGTCTGACGCTGATCTGCCGCTTCGGCCACGACAAGGTCGCCGAGCACCTGCCGCGCCTCATCCGCGCCGTGCAGCGGGAAGGCAAGAAGGTCGTCTGGTCCTGCGATCCGATGCATGGCAACACGATCACGCTCAACAGCTACAAGACGCGGCCGTTCGAGCGGATCCTGAGCGAGGTGGAGAGCTTCTTCCAGATCCATCGCGCCGAAGGCACGCATCCGGGTGGCATCCACATCGAGATGACCGGCAACGACGTGACGGAATGCACGGGCGGCGCCCGCGCGCTTTCAGGCGCCGATCTCGGCGACCGCTACCACACGCATTGCGACCCGCGTCTCAACGCCGACCAGGCGCTGGAACTGGCCTTCCTGCTCGCCGAGCGGATGAAGGGCGGACGCGACGAGAAGCGGATGCTGGTCAACGGCTGGGCATAAGCCGCCGTCGCACCACGGGTGACACCGACAAGGGCCGGAGAGCGATCTTCGGCCCTTTTTCTGTCCGCGGCTCCGGCGGATCGCGCGGCGCCTCGGGTGGGCGCGGTTCAGCGCCGCGTGTTCTCATAGGCTTCGAGACGGTCGTGGAGGCGGGCGATATTGGCCTGCAGCGTGGCGATCTCCTTGAGGAGGACGTCGTCGATCTTGTGGTGCAGGGAGATCAGTTCGATTTCCGACTTGAGGTTCACCTCGTAGTCCTTCGACGCGTTCAACCGGTCCTTGGCGGCCTCCCGGTTCTGCGACATCATGATGACCGGCGCCTGCAGGGCGGCGACCATGGAGAGGACGAGATTGAGGAAGATGAAGGGGTAGGGATCGAAGGCTTGGCTCTGGGTGAGGAGCACGGTGTTGACCAGCGCCCAGGCGGCGAGGAAGACGAGAAAGCTGATGATGAAGGCCCAGGAGCCGCCGACGCGGGCGATCTGGTCGGCGAGGCGGTCGCCAAAGCTCTGGCTGGCGACGAAGCTGGCATTGACGTCCTCCGACAGCGTCTGGCGCGCATGCGCTCGCCCGATCACGCGGCGCTCCACCGCACCGAGGGCGGCCGCCGGCTTGTTGAACAGGCGATGCGAGATATCTTCGATGGTGGACATGCGGGCTCCGGGGTCCTGAGACGGTCTGTGAGAGCGATGCCGCCCTGTTTTCGGCGAAACTGTGTCGTCGCGCGGCAGGGTGCGAAACGGGGCGAATGAGCAAAGTAAGTTAAATCTTAGTTATCCGTTTTCGCGCTAAAAATGAAACCGCGCGATGTGCCGGATCCTGCGACTGCGCCCTGACGGACATTACGTCCTCCCGCTCCCCAACTGTCCTTGCGCGGTGATGCGCTTCACCGGAGTTTTCCGCATGTCATTTCAAAATCTTTCCATCCTGAAAAAGGTCGGGCTGGTCGTCCTCGTGATGGGCCTCTCCTCCGCCGCCATCGCGGCGGTCGGCATACGGGGCATCGGCGCGCTGGAGGAAACCATGGTTTCCGTCGGCGCCCGCGAGGAGGTCGCCCGCGAGGCGATGGATCTGCGCGTGGACGTGATCTCCATCAGCCGCATGACCTATCAGCTGGCAGCGGAACCGGCCAAGGCGGCGGATGTCCGCACCGAGGCGGCGCGGCGGCAGGGCGAGATGCTGGCACGCCTGCCGAAGATCGCGGCCGCGGCCGACGCGACGCAACAGGCGCAGCTGAAGACGATCGAGGAGAAGCTTCAGGCCTATTTCGTGACGATCAACGCGATGGTGGACGCCGCGGCCAAGCCCGGCGCCGATACCGCCGCGATGACGGCGCCGCTCGGGCTCGCGCTCGACGCGCAGAAGGCGGTGACCGCCGCGGTCAAGGTCTACAGCACCTATTCCGGCGATGCACTGGCGGCCGCCCGGGCGGAGGCCCTGCAGAGCTCGTCGATGGCCATGGCCGTCGAGATCGGCGCGGCCATCGCCGCCATCGCGCTTGGCGGCTTCGTCAGCCTGCTCGTCGCCCGCCGCGGCATCGTCGCGCCGGTTCGCGAGATGACCGGTGTCATGCGCGCGCTGTCCGAGGGACGGCTGGAGGTCGGCACGATGGACACCACACGCCGCGACGAGATCGGCGAGATGGCGCGGGCGCTCGACGTCTTCCGCCGCAACGCCATCGCCATGCGGGACATGAAGGCGCAGGAGGCGGCCCTGCAGGCAAGCAGCAGCGACCTGCAGTCGAGCATCGCCTCCGTCGTCGCCGCGGCCGTCGCCGGCGACTTCACGGCGCGCATCGATCGCGATTACGGATCGCCCGACCTCAACCGCTTCGCCGCCAGCGTCAATGAACTGGTCGGCAGCGTGGATCAGGCGATCGCCGAACTGCGCCGCGTCATCGAGGCGCTGTCGCAGGCGGACCTGACGCAGAGCATGAACGGCCGCTTCCAGGGCGCGTTCGGCGAACTGCAGGCCAATGTCAATGCGACGATGGTCACGCTGCGCTCCACCATGGAGAGCGTGCGCGGCGCGGGCTCGACGATCTCGGAAAGCTCGGCGGAGCTGAGCGGGGCGGCGAACGACCTGTCGAAGCGCACCGAGCAGCAGGCCGCGGCGCTGGAAGAGACGGCGGCGGCCCTCGACGAGATCACCGCCACGGTCCGCACCGCCTCCACGCGGGCAAACGAAGCGCAGGACATGGTGCGCGAGACGAAGGCCAGTGCCGAACGGTCGGGCGCCATCGTGCGCAGCGCGGTCGATGCCATGGGCCGGATCGAGGACTCCTCGAGCCGCATCGGGCAGATCATCGGCGTGATCGACGAGATCGCCTTCCAGACCAACCTTCTCGCGTTGAATGCCGGCGTCGAAGCGGCGCGGGCCGGGGAAGCCGGTCGCGGCTTTGCCGTCGTCGCGCAGGAAGTCCGCGAACTCGCCCAGCGCTCGGCCAATGCCGCCAAGGAGATCAAGACGCTGATCAGCGCCTCGGCCGCGGAAGTGGAAGGCGGTGTGACGCTGGTGCGCTCCACCGGCACGGCGCTGCTGGAGATCGAGAAGCTGGTCAACCAGGTCAATGGTCATGTGGAAAGCATCGCCACCGCCTCGCGCGAGCAGGCGACGGCGCTGGGCGAAATCAACACCTCGGTCAACCACATGGACCAGATGACGCAGAAGAACGCCGCCATGGTGGAAGAGACGACCGCTGCCAGCGAGACCCTCGCCGACCAGAGCCGCCAGCTGCAACAGCTCCTCGCCCGCTTCCGTCTGGAGCAGGGTTACGACGCCGGTGCCCGCCGCGCGGCGTAAGGTCTGGCGAGAGCGGACGGGAGGAAAGGGGTGCGGACGATGTCCGCGCCCCTTTCGTCTTTCAGACGCATGGCGTTCCGAACGTCTGTTCGCAAGGCGGTTCCGAAGGGCTACCGATCACATCGCGGGCTGCGGGAAGAGCTCGGCGTGAGTCTCGAAGAAGCGGTCGGTCCCGTAGCGCTTGCCGAACATCATGTCGTGCTGGAGGAAGCGGTAGTCGCGCAGCACGGCGGGGATCTTCTTGTTGCGGGACCAGGCCTCGGTGTCCTTTCCGGCGGCGTCGACCAGCATGTAGCGGTCGACGACGTGGTAACGGTTGAAGACATCGCCGAGAAAGGCGGTGTAGTACGGGTGTTCGAAGCCGCCGGTCTTCAGGATCTGGTAGGAGAGGAAGGCCGGGCTGATGGTGCCGATGTCCTTGACCGGGCCTGATTTGTTCGACCAGATGACCAGCGGCGTCTCGTGGCTCGCCGCCATCTGCTCGACCGTGCCTTTGCGCGATGCGGTGACGTCGGGCATGTAGCCGGTGGAGGTGTAGACGGTGTTCAGCGGCGGCAGGTGGTCGCCGAAGAGCACGATGATCGTCTCGCGGTCGCGCTCCTTGGCCCAGTCCATCAGCATCTTCAGGCTGTCGTCGGCTTCCTTGACGCCCTGCGCATAGGTTTCCAGCACCTGCCGGTCGTTCTCCGGCAGGTCGCCTTCGACCTTGATGGTGTTGCGCGCGTAGCGGTTGGCCTCGTAGGGCCCGTGACCCTGCAGCGTCACCGTGAAGAAGAAGAACGGATCGCGCAGCTCGTCGGCCTGGCGCATGATCTCCTTGGTCAGGGATTCGTCGGAGGCGAAGATGCCGCGCTTTTCCATGGGCGGCAGGTTTTCCTCCGAGCGGAACTGCTCGAAGCCGAAGGACTTGTAGACGGCGCTGCGATTCCAGAACCAGCCCTGGAACGGGTGGACGGCGCGCGCGACATAGCCTTCGCCGCGGAAGAAGGTGGCGAGGGAGGGGATCGGATTGCGGATGTACTGCTGGTAGGGAATGCTGCCATAGGGCAGGAAGGCGTTCGAGAAGCCGGTCAGCGCCTCGAACTCGACATTGGCCGTCATGCCGCCGAACTCCGGCGAGAAGACGTCGCCCGACTGCATTTCGCGAATCGTCGGCATCGGGTCCGGGGACAGCTTGACGTTCGGCAGGCGGGTCGGATCCCAGAAGGACTCGCTCATGAGGACGATGACGTCGGGCTTGCCGCGATGCGACGTGCCTGCGGGCACCGGCTCCGTCGGGATCGCGTCGATGGCATTGGCCATGTAGCCGGGCGGTGCGGCGACGTTCGCCATCGGCAGGTTCAGCACGAAAGCCAGCGTGAAGCCGTTGTGGCGGTAGTTCTCGGTCTGGTCCCACATGATGGGGATGATCTGCAGCCGGTCGCGCACCCAAGAGAACTGGTTGTAGTCCATGAGATGGTAGAAGCCGCCGAGAAGCGGCAGCGCGACCGCAAGGCGCGCGATGCGCTGGCGGCGCGTGAGGCGCGGGAATCGGCGCCAGGCATGGCGGACGAGCCAGGTGAGGCCGGCCAGCGACAGCACGAGGCCGACGGCGATACAGATCGCGGTGCCCGGGCGATCGCGCACCAGAACAGGCATCAGCTCCAGGATCTGGCGGCCGAACAGGAAGTCGGTGGGGTAGAGCGGATCGGAGAGGAAGATCTGCTTCTGGCGCGTGACGAGCGCCGGGACCAGCGCCAGGGGGGCGATGAGGACCAGACCGTATTCCGCGCGGCCGACGATCGCATCGACGGCGAGGAAGAGCAGAAAGAACACGAAGGCTGTGACGAAGGCCGGGCGGGCAGGATCGAGGAAGAAGGCGTAGGCTTCTGCGGCCGAATTCCGGGCGATCCATTCCACGAGGAAGATCAGCGAGACCGCCAGCAGAAACGACACGACGATGCTGCGAATGTTGGACAGGATCTTCGAAGGACGTGCGTTCTGTGCCGCTGTCGGTCCATAGACGTCCACGGAGGGTCTTACGTTCACGGCAGACTGAAAACTCGCCATGGCCGGCTCCCTTCACCAATTCTTCGCATGACTGTCATACCGCTGTCATGTTGAACAGGGGATGAATGTGCTTTCCCACGCACAAGGCCTGTGATTTCATGGTTTTCGGCGGGGTGTTGCATTCCCGCGCGGAGGAGACGGCATGCGCAGTTCGGTCGAGATATTCACCGTGGCAACGGGCGAGACGCGGGTGGTCTGGCAGACGGACAGGCTGGTGGAGGCGCCGAATTTCGCGCCCGGCGGCGACGGGCTGATCCTCAATGGCGACGGCCGGCTCTGGCGCCTCGCTCTTGGTGGCGGCGCGCCGGAGGCGATCGACACGGGCTTTGCCGGCACGCTCAACAACGATCACGGCGTCTCGCCGGACGGTAGGCTGCTGGCGATCAGCGACAAGACGGAATTCGGGAAATCGGCGATCTACACGCTGCCGATCGGCGGCGGCACGCCGACGCTGGTGACGCCGAACCTGCCTTCCTACTGGCATGGCTGGTCGCCGGACGGCAAGCGGATGACCTATTGCGGCATTCGCGACCAGGTGTTCGATATCTACACGATTGCCGTCGATGGCGACGAGGAGACGCGCCTGACGGCGGGCGAAGGGCGCAATGACGGGCCGGACTATTCGGCCGACGGGCGCTGGATCTATTTCAACTCCAGCCGGTCTGGCCGCATGCAGATCTGGCGCGTGCCGGCTGCGGGCGGGCCGGCGGAACGCATCACCGACAGTCCCTATGGCGACTGGTTTCCGCATCCCGCGCCGGACGGCCGCAGCGTCCTCATCATTTCCTATGACGGCGACGTGTTCGACCATCCGCGCGACCTGACAGTGCGGCTGCGGCTGATGGACCCTGACGGCGGCAACGCCCGGGAACTGTTCGAACTCTTCGGCGGGCAGGGCACGATGAACGTGCCGAACTGGTCCCCGGACGGACAACACTTCGCCTTCGTCCGCTATGCGCCGGCGCCGTAAGGGGCCGTCTCAGTTCGTCTGCTGCTGCTGGTAGCCCGGGCCTGCGGGGTGGCGCAGGTCGATGGCGGATTCCTCGGCGGGCAGGAAGGCGGGGCCGACCTGGCGGACGCGGTTCGCCTTGGGGTCGTAGGGCCGCTCGTTGACGGCGGGCGAGGGTGTCTCGACCGGTGCCGTGGACGGAAGGAGCGCCTTCGCGGCGGCAGGTTCCGGGGCCGTCGGCGCGGCGGTCGCAGGTTGCGGCTTCGTGGTGATGGTCACCACCGCCTTGTCGGACGGGGTGCTCATGCGGGGCGTGGGCGCATCGGCGGGCAGCGTCGAGAAGCCGGAGCCGGGGTTCGTGGCGGCCGATGGCGACGGGATCCGGCAGCCGCACTGGCTGCGGGTGGCGGCGCTGCCGCTCTTGTAGGCGAAGGCCGTGGGCAAATCGGTATAGGGGCTGCCGGTGCTGGCTGAGATCATGTCCTGCGTCTCGCCGGTCAGCGGATGGTAGTAGAGTTCGGTCGTGGCACCCGGGCAGCGGGCGCTGCAGGCCTGCGCGTCGCGCTCGAAATCCTCCGGCGTCGCATTGGCGGAAATCGGGAAGAAAGAGCCGTCGCAGGTGCGCACGCACATGGTGCGCAACGGGCCGTCCTGCGTCAGGAGATGGAGGTTGGGGACGGACAGGTCGGAGATCGGCGGCTCGGAGACAGGGCCGTCCGACGGTCCTCTCAGGCTCGTTTCTTCGCTGCCGATCGGCGGCAGGTCGGCGATGATGTTGCGAAAGCGGCGCGGCTCGGATGCATCCGGGCCCGAGACGGACGCGCTGACGAGATCGCTGTCGATCGCCTCGCAGCGATTGGCCTGCAGGGCCACCAGCACGCGGCGGCGGGCCGCGTCATCGTCCGATCCGGCAATCTCTTCCGCGCGGCGCGCTTTGAGCTCCGCGAGATCTTCGCTGATGGCGGCGATGCGGTTGTCGAGGTCGGCGCAGGCCTCCTCGTTGTTGCCGTTGATGACGGTGACGCTGTCCGTGCTGCAGCCAAGCGTCCGCTGCTGGCTGCGCGCACTGCGCAGCTCCAGATTCTGCCGCGTTATGGCGCCCGTGAAATTGCGCTGGCGGGTGTCGTCATAGCCGCGATCGCCGCTGTCGTTCGACAGGGTTTCGGGCAGATCGGCAAGGCGCGCGAACAGCCTGTCGCACAGCGGAGAGGCTTCGGCACCCGCGGACAGGCACAGGAGCGGCGCGAGCAATGCGGCCATGGACACTCTGCGGATACTCAAACGTCGCCTGCCTCGGTGGGGATGTCCGGTCTCCCGGAGAGACCGATGCGATCCACGCCCTCGGGGAGCGCGGATCAAGACCTTATCATAGCCGCTTTGCCGCCGGCTGCAACGCGCCGCGCGATCACATTCGCGCGGCCTGCACGGCAAGAGGGCTTCAGACCGGGTGCGACGCTTCCACGACGGCCAGGGCCGCCATGTTGACGACGCCGCGCGAGGTGACCGAAGGCGACAGGATGTGGGCGGGCAGGGCGGCGCCGAGCAGGATCGGTCCCACATGCAGGCCGTCGATCATGCTCTTGACCACGCCGAAGGTGATGTTGGCGGCATCCAGATTGGGGAAGACCAAGAGATTGGCATCCTCGTTCAGCGTCGTGCTTGGCATGACGCGCTTGCGCAGCACCTGCGAGATGGCCGATTCGCCGTGCATCTCGCCGTCCGCTTCCAGGTCGGGCGCAAGCTCGCGCACGAACTCCATCGCCCGGCGCATCTTGCTGGCGCTTTCCGATTCGCGCGAGCCGAAGTTGGAGTGGGAGACGAGGGCGGCACGCGGCGTGATGCCGAAGCGCTTGATCTCTTCGGCCGCCATGATCGTCTTCTGGGCGATCTCTTCCGAGGTCGGGTTGAAGGTCACGAAGGTGTCGGTGAAGAAGGTCGCGCCGTGCTGGGAGATGAGCAGGCTCATGGCCGAGAAGTCGAGCGCGCCCGGCCGCTTGCCGATGATCTGCGCGATATCGCGCAGGTGGCGGCTGTAGCGGCCTTCCAGACCGCAGATCAGCGCATCGGCCTCGCCGCGCTTCAGCGCCAGAGCGCCGATGACGGTGTAGTTGGTGCGCACGATGGTGCGGGCCGCTTCCGGGATGACGCCGAGGCGGCCGACCAGCGAGAGATACTGATCGACGTAATCCTTGAAGCGGCGGTCGCTTTCCGGATTGATCACCTCGAAGTCGGCGTCCGGGCGGATGCGCAGGCCGTAGCGCTTCAGCCGCGATTCGATGATCTGCGGACGGCCGATGAGGATCGGCAGCGCCGTGCCTTCCTCCAGCAGCACCTGGGCGGCGCGCAGCACGCGCTCGTCCTCGCCTTCCGAAAAGATGACCCGCTTCTTCTCGGCGGCTTTCGCCAGCGTGAAGATCGGCTTCATGATGAAGCCGGAGCGGAACACGAAGCGGTTCAGCTGGTCGAGATAGGCATCGAAATCGGTGATCGGCCGGGCGGCGACACCGCTGTCGGCGGCAGCCTTGGCGACCGCGGGAGCGATGCGCAGGATCAGCCGCTGGTCGAAGGGCGAGGGGATGAGATAGTCCGGGCCGAAGATCGGCGTTTCCTCGGAATAGGCGCGGGCGGCGACATCCGACGGTTCTTCGCGGGCGAGACCGGCGATGGCGCGCACGGCGGCCATCTTCATTTCCTCGTTGATCGTCCGCGCGCCGCAATCGAGCGCGCCGCGGAAGATGTAGGGGAAGCAGAGGACGTTGTTGACCTGATTGGGGAAGTCCGACCGGCCGGTGCAGATCATTGCGTCCGGCCGCGCCGCACGCGCGAGATTCGGCATGATTTCCGGGTTCGGATTGGCAAGCGCCATGATGAGCGGCCGCTCGGCCATCTGCGCGAGGAGCTCGGGCTTCAGCACACCGGCCGCCGACAGGCCGAGAAAGACGTCGGCATCGGCGATGCTGTCGGCCAGCACCCGGTTGTCGCTCTTCTGGGCGTAGACCGACTTCCACTCGTCCATCAGGACTTCGCGGCCCTCGTAAACGAGGCCTTCGAGATCGTGCACCCAGATGTTTTCGCGCCGGGCGCCGAGTTCGACCAGAAGATTGAGGCAGGCGAGCGCTGCCGCGCCGGCGCCGGAGGTGACGATCTTCGCCTTGGCGATTTCCTTGCCGGCGAGTTCGAGGCCGTTGAGAATGGCGGCGGCGACGATGATGGCGGTGCCGTGCTGGTCGTCGTGGAAGACGGGAATGTCCATCTTCTCGCGCAGCTGGCGCTCGACCTCGAAACATTCCGGGGCCTTGATGTCCTCGAGGTTGATGCCGCCGAAGGTCGGTTCCAGGGCCGAGACGACATCGACCATGCGGGCGATTTCCGGCGCGTCGATCTCGATGTCGAACACATCGATACCGGCGAATTTCTTGAAGAGGACGGCCTTGCCCTCCATCACCGGCTTGGAGGCGAGCGGGCCGATATTGCCGAGGCCGAGCACGGCCGAGCCGTTGGACACCACGGCGACGAGGTTGGCGCGCGCCGTGTATTCGGCGGCCATGGACGGGTCGTCGCGGATGGCGAGACAGGGCGCGGCCACGCCCGGGGAATAGGCGAGCGCGAGGTCGCGCTGGTTGCCGAGCGGCTTCGTGGCCTGGATCTCCAGCTTGCCGGGGCGGGGATACCGGTGGAAGAACAGCGCCTGTTCGTCAAGGTCGCCGCCGGCCGGTGTCTTCGGTGTCGTGGTGTCGTCGCCGCTGCTCATTGCGTCAGTACCCTCTTTCTTAACGGGGTTCTTCTTGCACGAATTCGCCGGTGCGTACAGTTCGCGGCCACGGTTTTGGCAGGGTTCTCACAATCACGTGTGGTGTTGTCATGCTCCTGAAACAGGAGTCTGTTTTCAGGAATGGCAGCACTTGAAACGTGAAAGCATGTGAAACCCGGAGAGGACCGATGGACCAGAGAGTGAGCGAGCCTGCCGTCCGGCATTTCCGGACCCTGTTCATTTCCGACGTGCATCTCGGCTCCAAGGCGGCGAAGACCGATTACCTGCTCGATTTCCTGCGCCTGCACGATGCCGACACGATCATTCTCGTCGGCGATATCATCGACGGATGGCGGCTGAAGAGGTCGTGGTACTGGCCGCAATCGTGCAACGACGTGGTGCAGAAGCTGCTGCGCAAGGCCCGCAAGGGCACGCGGATCATCTATATTCCCGGCAATCACGACGAATTCCTGCGCGCTTTTCCGGGCACGCATTTCGGCGGCATCGAAGTGGCCTCGCGCCATATCCACGAGAGCGCCGACGGACTGCGCTATCTCGTGCTGCACGGGGACGAGTTCGACGTCGTGGTGCGCAATGCGCGGCTGCTCGCCTATCTCGGCGACTGGGCCTACGACATGGCGATCGTCATCAATATCGGCCTTGCCGCCGTGCGCCGTCGGCTGGGCATGCCCTACTGGTCGTTTTCGGCCTGGGCGAAGCAGCAGGTCAAGCATGCCGTCAACTTCATCGGCGAGTTCCAGACGGTCGTGGCCGCGGAAGCACGCAGAGCCGAGGCGGACGGCGTGGTCTGCGGGCATATCCACCACGCGGTGATCAAGGAGATCGACGGCATCCGCTACATGAATTCCGGCGACTGGGTGGAAAGCTGCACGGCGATTGCCGAGCATGACGACGGCCGCATGGAGCTGATCACCTGGAACGTGCTTGCCGGGAACGTGCACGCGGTGACGGCGGGCGCGGGCGCGCCGCAGCCGGCCGACGACACCGGCGAGGCGCAGGCTCTGGTCGGCGCGCTGCTCGCGCGGCACGCCGCCTGAGCCGGGACCTTTGCACAACGGGCCGGTGACGGCGCTCTCCCCGGTTGCGCGCGCGGGTTCGCACTGGCGCGACCCGCCCGCAACATGATAACCGGCAGGATCGACATCAGGTCATCCCGCATGGATTCTCCGTCCTCGCCACCCCCGGCCGAACCGGCGCCGCCGTCGCGATTCGTCGCGCGGATCGCGCTGCTCTTCAGCGCGCCGCTGTTCATCAACGGGTTTGCGCTGCCCTTCTTTCCGGTCTGGCTGGCCTCGCTGTCGTTCGACGCGGCGCAGATTTCGGTGATCCTGGCTGTCCCCATGTTCGTGCGGGTGTTCTCGGCGCCGATTGCTGGCATGATCGCGGATGCGCTGGGCGAGCGGACGCGGCTGCTGCTCTGGTCGGCCGGCCTGTCGCTTCTGAGGGCGCTGGGGCTGTTCGTGTCCCATGCGTTCTGGGCGGTACTTGCCATCTACACGCTGCAGGGGGTGGTCTACTCGCCCTATGTGCCGATCGTCGAGGCGGTGGCGCTGACCGGCGTGCGGCGCTGGGGCTTCGATTATGCGCGGATGCGACTCTGGGGCTCCATCGCCTTCATCTGCGCGACGATGATCGGCGGCGCGCTGATCGGCCGCTTCGGCGCGGTGATGGTACTGCCGGCGATGATCGTGGGGTTCGTCGCCATGGTCGCGGTCACGTTCCTGGCGCCGCGCGTGGGCGCGCCGCGGCGTCCCTCCACGCTGACGACGCTCGCCGAGCCGCCGCCGAAGGCGCTGCGCGCGCCCGACATCCAGATGCTGCTGATGGGCGTCGGGCTCGTCAATGGCAGCCACGGCATGCTGTTTGCGTTTTCGGCGCTCTACTGGACGAGCATCGGGTTTTCGGGAACCGAGGTGGGGCTGCTCTGGAGTGCCGGCGTTGCGGCCGAGATCGCCATGTTCGTCGCCGCCAAGATGATTCTCGTGCGGGTGAGCCTCTGGGCGATGATTTTCTCGGGCGCGGGGCTCGCCATTCTGCGCTGGCTGGTCTTTCCGCTCGATCTCGGATTCTGGGGGTATTTCGCGCTGCAGTGCTCCCATGCTTTCACCTACGCCATCATGCATACGGGATTGCAGACCATGCTGGTGCGTCGCGTGGCCGAGCGGCAGGAGACGGCGGCGCAGGGGCTCTACTTCTTCTATACCGGCATCTTCACGGCGCTCTGCACCTTCGTCTCCGGCATCTTCTATGGCTGGTTCGGCGTGCATGGCTTCCTGTCCATGGCGGTCGCCGCCTTCGTCGGCTTCGCGCTGATCATCGCCGCCTGGACACTTCAGCCCCAGAGTTCGGGCGTCAGCGGCATGAGCAGCGAGCCCTCGTAGCGCAGGCCGGGCTCGCGGTCGCGCGCAAGCAGCAGCGGGCCGTCGAGGTCGACGAAGGCGGCACCCTGCGCGAGAAGGGCCGCGGGCGCCATGGCAAGCGAGGTGCCGACCATGCAGCCGACCATGACATCGAGGCCGAGCACGCGCGCGCGGTCGCGCATGTCGAAGGCGTGGGTGAGGCCGCCGGTCTTGTCGAGCTTGATGTTGACGGCGTCGTAGCGGCCGGCGAGGTGATCGAGATCGGCGATGGTGTGGACGCTTTCATCCGCACAGACGGGGACCGGCCGGGAGATGCGGGCCAGCATCTCGTCCTGGCCGGCCGGCAGCGGCTGTTCGATGAGCGCGATACCGGCGTCCGCGCAGACGGCGAAATGTGCTGCCAGGTTCTCGGGCGTCCAGCCTTCGTTGGCATCGAGGATGATGATCGATTCGGGGGCGGCGCGTCGGACGGCGCGGATGCGGGCGGCGTCGTCGGCAGTCCCGACCTTGACCTTGAGGACCGGCCGGAAGGCGGCCTCGGCTGCGCGGGCCGCCATCGTCTCGGCGTCGGCGAGCGAAATCGTGTAGGCGGTGACGAGAGGCTGCGGCAGCGGCAGGCCGGCAAGCTGCCAGACGGGCAGAGCGCTCTTCTTGGCCTCCAGGTCCCACATCGCGCAATCCACCGCGTTGCGGGCGGCACCCGGCGGCATGATGCGGGCGAGTTCCGGCCGGCCGATGCCGCGCTCGATCGCGTGACGGCAGGCCTCGACCGCGGCCACCACGCTCTCGATCGTCTCGCCGTAACGGGCATAGGGTACGCATTCGCCGATGCCGCTCGTCACCCCCTCCCGCAGCCGGCAGGTAACGACGGCGGCCGCGGTCTTCGACCCGCGCGAAATGGTGAATTCTCCGGCAATGGGAAAATGCTCGACGGTGATCTCAAGCGTTGTCATCTGCGTATAGCCTTTCCGAAACGATGCACGGTGAGTGCAGCCTTAAGGAACGTGGCATCGACATCACGGTCGTCAACTGCCTGTCGTCACGATTGTCTCCGGGGGCTTTTCCGTCGGTGACATCGTTAACGGCAGTCGCTATGAGTGTTGGCTGATCGCTACCGATGCAACCTTTGCCCAGAGAACACAGAGCCGCGTGACCAAAACCCTCGTCAAGACTGAAGCGACCGTCGAGCGCGACGATTCCGGCGAGAAGGGGGACACGGTCTATCGCTTCGGCGGCAACTGGCGCGCCTCCGGCCTGCCCTCCGTGGTCAAGCGCCTGGACGAAATGGCCAAGCCCGCCGGCGGACCGCAGGGCGCGCAGGTGCTGTTCGACCTGTCCGACATCACCGCCATGGACACGGCCGGCGCCTGGATCATCCGCCGCTTCATGACGAAGCTCGGCGGCGACGAGGCGGTGACGCTGGATGGCGGCAATGCCGGCTATCTCGAGCTCGTGAAGGCCCTGCCGGCCGAACTGCGCGAGCCGCAGGCCGATAACGGGCCGGCGCGCACGCTGGCCGATCGCGTCTTCCAGCCGATCGGCAAGGCCGTCCTCTCCATGTGGGACGACATGGTGGCCGCGATGTACATCGTCGGCTCGGCGGTTCGCGGCGCGCAGCTGAAGGTCGGCCGCCACAGTGGTCTGTCGCCTGCCGCCATTGTCAACCAGATCGATCGCATGGGCGTGCAGGCCGTGCCGATCGTCGCCCTGATGTCGTTCCTGATCGGCGCCATCATCGCGCAGCAGGGCGCCTTCCAGCTGCGCTATTTCGGTGCCGAGCTGTTCGTGGTCGATCTCGTCGGCATTCTGCAGCTGCGTGAAATCGGCGTGCTCCTGACCGCCATCATGATCGCCGGCCGCTCCGGCAGCGCGATCACGGCCGAAGTGGGCTCGATGAAGATGCGCGAGGAGATCGACGCGCTGAAGGTCATGGGCCTGAGCCCGATCGGCATTCTCGTCTTCCCGCGCCTCGTCGCGCTCACCATCGCCCTGCCGCTGCTGACGATCATTGCCAATTTCGCGGCGCTTTCGGGTGCCGCCCTGGTGGTCAACATCTATTCCGGCATCACGCTCGACACCTTCCTCGCCCGCCTGCAGGAGGCGGTCGATTTCTCCTCCGTGCTCGCCGGCATGATCAAGGCGCCGTTCATGGCGCTGATCATCGGCATCGTGGCCTCGGTCGAGGGCATGAAGGTCGGCGGCAGTGCCGAATCGCTCGGCAAGCACGTCACGCAATCGGTGGTGAAGTCGATCTTCGTGGTCATCCTCATCGACGCCCTCTTCGCCATCTTCTACTCGGCGATCAATTTCTGATGGAGGCGACACCGATGCAGACCGCCGACGATGCACAGGACACGACGCCCCATGACGTCGATGCGCCCGACCGGGCCACGACCAAGGGCGAGGGCGACCGCGAGGTCATCCTGTCGGTCAAGGACCTGACGGTTGCCTTCGGCTCGAACGTGGTGCTGGATGCGCTGAACCTCGATATCTATCGTGGCGAGATCCTCGGCTTCGTGGGACCTTCGGGCACCGGCAAGTCGGTGCTGATGCGCACCGTTCTGCGGCTCCTGCCGCGCCGGGCCGGCAAGATCGAGATCCTCGGCGCCGAATATGACGCGGTGAGCGACGAGGAGCGCGTGGAGCTCGACACGCGGCTGGGCGTGCTGTTCCAGCATGGTGCCTTGTTCTCCTCGCTGACGGTGAAGGAGAACATCCAGGTTCCGATGCGGGAATATCTGGACCTGCCGCAGGACATCATGGACGATCTGGCGCGGCTGAAGATCGAGCTGGTGGGCCTTGCGCCGGAAGCGGCCGACAAGTTCCCCTCCGAGCTTTCGGGCGGCATGATCAAGCGCGCGGCGCTGGCGCGTGCGCTGGCGCTCGATCCGGACCTCGTCTTCCTCGACGAGCCGACCTCGGGTCTCGACCCGATCGGTGCCGCCGAGTTGGATGAATTGATCGCGCGGCTGCGGGACACTCTCGGGCTGACCGTGTATATGGTGACTCACGACCTCGACAGCCTGTTTTCGGTCTGCGACCGCATTGCCGTTCTCGGGAACAAGAAGGTCATGGTGGAAGGGACGATCGAGGACATGCTCGCCTCCGACGACGACTGGGTGCAGTCCTATTTCCGTGGCAAACGCGCGCGCTCGATCGTGCGCGACGACGGCCAGGACCTACATCACCACGATCCGAACGCGCCGCGGCGCGACGAGACCGGCCGACAGGGCAACCCGCAGAGCGGGCCTGCACGCTGACCGGCCTCGACCGTTTCAGACAGTTTCAATTCAGGCCCGCGCGGCCACAGGGTAGACGCCAAAGATGGAAACCAAAGCCAACTACACGATCGTCGGGTTCTTCACCATCGCCGTGATCGTCGCCGCCTTCGGGTTCGTCTACTGGATGTCCCAGTTCGGACGCGGCGGCGAGATGGTCGAGCTGGTCGTGAGCATTCCCGGCTCCGCCAACGGCCTGAGCGTCGGCTCGCCGGTGCGCTTCAACGGGATTCCCGTCGGCAGCGTCCGCAGCCTCGCGATCAACGCCAACGATCCGCGCTACTCGGTCGCCGTGACGGAAGTCTCGGCCGACGCGCCGGTGCTGACCTCGACCAAGGCGACGCTCGAAGTGCAGGGCCTGACGGGTGCGGCCTATATCGAGCTCAGCGGCGGCAACAAGGGCGAGCCGAGCATTCTGCGCAAGGCGCTGGACGAGGGCACCTCGGCGCAGATCCAGGCCGACCAGTCGAGCGTGACGAGCCTGCTGGCCACCGCCGACAAGATCATGGACCGCGCCAATGACGCGATCGGCGATATTCAGGGCTTCGTTTCCGACGTGCGCGGGCCGCTGACCGGCACCATCACCAATGCCGAGCGCTTCTCCAAGTCGCTGGCCGACAATTCCGAGGGGATCGACCAGTTCCTCGAAAGCGTGAGCGCGCTGTCGACCTCCATCAACAGCGCCGCCGAGAAGCTCGATTCGACACTGACCTCGGCCGATGCGCTGGTAAAATCCGTCAATCCGCAGGACGTGAACCGCATCGTCTCCAACGTCGCACGCATGAGCGACGAGCTGACGGCGGCGTCTGCCGGCGTGTCCGACACGATCGCGACGATCCGCAAGACCGCCGAGACCTACGAGCGCTTCGGCACGAATGCGACGACGACGCTCGCCAAGGTCGATTCGCTGCTCGGTGCCGTCGATTCGCAGAAGGTGGGCAATGTGATCAACGACGCCTCGGTCGCGAGTGCCGATGCCCGCCGTGCGATCTCGACCTTCGCGTCGCTGGCCGACAGCGTGCGCGAGCGCCAGCCGGAAATCGACCAGACGATCACCGACGTGACGCAGATGGCCAACAAGCTGAACGCCGCCTCCAGCCGCGTCGACGGCATTCTCGTCAAGCTCGACGGGTTCCTGGGCGATGCGGATGCACCCGGCATCTCGCAGGACGCCCGCCAGACTCTCGCCTCGTTCCGCAGCGTCGCCGACAACATCAACGCCCAGATCGGCCCGATCGCCAACAATCTGAAGCGCTTCACGAGTTCCGGCCTGCGCGATATTGAGGCGCTGGTGGACGACACGCGCCGGACGGTGCAGTCGCTCGACAACACGATTTCGACCTTCGACAAGAACCCGCAGCGGCTTCTCTTCGGCGGCGAGACGGTGAAGCAGTATGACGGCCGCACCCGCCGGTAAGGCTCGGTCACGCTGAAGGCGATTCGCCCGAAGGGCGGGACCGGCCGGGTTCGATGGCCGATCCCGCGCTCGCAAGACGCGTTCTGCAGGGTGTAACGGACGAGAAGCGTGACATGCCTGCACAGCTTGACGCTTTTCCGCGCGACAGGTGGCGCAACGATGGAGTTTCGCTCTTGTCTTGTTCAAGTCGCCGCTTAGATTGCTCCCCATCAATAAGGGTCATGGCTGAATGTTTCCGGACGTCAACGGTACTGGTAAATCGCGTTTCCTCCGGGCTTTGGCTCTTCTCGTCGTCGCCGCACCGCTTGCGGCCTGCGCGGGCAAGCCGAGCAACGACACCTACAGCCTGTCATCCGTGCCGTCCGTCGAAGGACCGGCTGCGACGTCCAAGCAGATCCTCGTGCCCGAGCCGACGGCGCTGAAGGCGCTCGACAGCGACCAGATCGTCATCCGGCTGTCCGGCTCCGAGCTGCAATATCTCGCGAAATCGCAGTGGGGCGACCGCCTGCCGCGCATGGTGCAGTCGAAGCTGGTTCAGGCCTTCGAGAACAGCGGCAAGGTCGGCGGCGTCGGCAAGCCGGGCGAGGGGCTCGCCATCGACTATCAGGTCGTGACCGAAATCCGCTCCTTCGAGGTGGACACGACGGGCTCGCGGACTGCGGTGGTGGAGATCTTCGCCAAGATCGTCAATGATCGCAACGGCACCGTGCGCGCCCAGAAGGCCTTCCGCGCCACCGTGCCCGTTTCCGGCACCGGCGCTCCGGCCTATATCAAGGGTCTTGACGGGGCGGGCGCCCGCGTCGTGGCCGATATCGTACGCTGGACGCTGACGGCGATCTGAGACCGGCACTGTTTCAAACGACAAAGGCTGCAGGGCGATCGCTCTGCAGCCTTTGTCGTTTCAGGGCGCCTGTCGATGATGCGAGGCCGGACCGCTCTGCTTCGACGTCGGCGCGTGACGTTTCCCTCATGTCCGCATGTCCGGGATCGTCAGCTGATTGACCACCTCGTCCACGCCCTCGACGGACCTGGCCGCTTCCACGGCGCGGTCTGCTTCCTCGGGCGAGCCGATGAAGCCGGAGAGGACGATGGTGTTGCCGCGGGAGACGACGCTGACGTCGCTCGCCTCGATGTCCCGCATCGCCGCCAGCGTGTCGGCCACGCGCGTTTCCAGATCCGCAGGCTGATTGGCGGCCGCGTCGCCCGGGTCCGTGCCGAAGAACGTCCGTTCCTTGTACACCATCGTCATTGCTCCCTCTGATCCCGTGCTTCTGCACGAGAGCACAACGTCGATGGCGTGGATTGGTTGCGACCGGCGCTCGTGGCGCCGACGGGCGCTCAGGGGTAGCGCACGACCGGCGGCAGCGAGGAGAGGATCGACTCGACATTGCCGCCGGTCTTCAGGCCGAAGATGGTGCCGCGGTCGTAGAGCAGGTTGAACTCGACATAGCGTCCGCGCCGGACGAGCTGCTCGTCGCGATCCTCCTCCGTCCAGGGGGTGTTGAAATTGGCGCGGACGATCTTCGGGTAGAGCATGGCGAAGGCGCGGCCGACATCCTGCGTGAAGGCGAAGTCCGCGTCCCAGCCGCCCTGATCGTCGGGCGAGTGCAGCCAGTCGTAGAAGATGCCGCCCGTGCCGCGCGGCTCGTTGCGGTGCTTTAGGAAGAAATACTCGTCGCACCAGGCCTTGTAGCGGGCATGGTCGGCCACCGCATGACGGCCGCAGGCGATTTCGAGGCCCTTGTGGAAGAGGATCGTATCGGGGTCGGTCATGACCCGGCGCCGGTCGAGCACGGGGGTGAGGTCCGCGCCGCCGCCGAACCACTGGCTGGTGGTCACCACCATGCGCGTGTTCATATGCACGGCGGGCACATTGGGGTTCACCGGATGGGCGATCAGCGAAATGCCGGATGCCCAGAACCGGGGATCCTCCGTCGCGCCGGGGATCTGCGCGCGGAACTCCGGCGAGAATTCGCCGTGGACGGTGGAGGTGTGCACGCCGACCTTCTCGAAGACGCGTCCCGCCATCATGGACATGACGCCGCCACCGCCTTCGCCGCCGTCGCGCTGCCAGGGCTTCTGCTCGAACCGGCCGGGAGGCTCGTCGGACAGCGGTCCCGTCAGATCGGTCTCGATGGCCTCCAGCGCCGCGCAGATCGTGTCGCGCAGGTTTTCGAACCAGGCGCGGGCGCGCAGCTTCTTGTCCTCGATGTCGTCGGGCAGGCCGGGTGTCAGGTCGGGTCGTTCCATCGCGGCCGTCCTCGATGCGTCGCGTTCGCGCATTTCTAGAGTGTCTCTTCGGGATCACCGGATTCTTCGTATCCCGGGCAAACTCTAGACCATTTGGATGACGAGCGGAATTCCGGGGTCGGCCTATCCTCCTGTTTTAGCGGATTTGCCGCAGTGTCTGCGACCGTCGCCGAAGGATGATCGTTCGCCCCGGACGCGCGTGATTCGACTCGCAAAAACGCGGCCCGGTGCCTATCTTGTCTGCCATACCATCTCTCCGGATGACGAAAGGGCGTGGCATGGCAAGACCTCCGGCACCTCCATCGCTCGATGGCTTGAAGCGCCAGATCGCGCGGCATCGCGTGCAGCATGCCGAGAGCGGTGGCGGCCTGTTCGTCCGCGAGACCTTCCTGCTCGACCGCCCCGCCGCGCGGCAGAAGGCGCAGGAATGGTTCGAGCATTTTCCGAAGGCCGCCTACTGGACCGAGGTCGAGAGCTGGCGGCAGCTCGAGGGCGACAAGATCGAGTTCACCATGCGCCGCCTGCCGACAGCGGATTAACCCGGCTGGAGGTCGGAAGAGGTCTGGCGCATGGCTTCGCCCGCAATCATTGCCACCGACATGGCAAGGTTGAGCGAGCGCTGGCCCTCGACCATGGGAATGATGATGCGCGCATCCGCTGCCGCATGAACCGTGTCCGGCACGCCGGCGCTTTCACGGCCGAAGAGCAGCGTATCCCCGGCGGCGAAGGCGAACCGTGTATAGGGCAGGGCCGCCTTGGTGCTGGCCAACACCAGCCGCCGGCCCTCCCGCAGGCGAATCTCCTCGAAGGAAAGCCAGTTGACGTGCCGCGTGAGCGTGACGGAGGCGATATAGTCGAGGCCGGCGCGCTTGAGGTTCCTGTCCGACAGGTCGAAGCCGGCGGGCTCGATGATATCGACGCCAAGGCCGAGGCAGGCGGCGAGGCGCAGGATGGTGCCGGTGTTTCCGGCGATATCGGGCTGGTAAAGGGCGATGCGCAGCATGACTGTCGGTTAGGCGATCCGTGCCGAATTGGCAACAGCGCGCGCCGGTGTCGTCCGACAGGGCGAAAAAACGCCTTGCGCGATCTAGTGCGCACGTGAAAAATTGGTTAAGAGGGTGCCAGCGCCACACGAACCCTACGGAGGACTGCATGGATATCTCAGTGACCGTCAACCTCCGGGCGACCTGGCTCCGACCCGTTCGGACCGCCTATCGCCGCTGACCGGTTCGCGCCGCTTCTTCTCCCTTTCAGGATAGACCAGCGCCGCTCGCCAGGGTCCGATCGTGCTCTTTCGACGCCGATCGCCGTGAAGGCCGCCTGACGCCCCTTGCGGCTCCGTCATCCCGAATGCGGACGTGTCCGCCTTCCCATCACCCTCTTTCTCGCCGCGATCCCTCGGCATGACCGCTTTCCCGTCGTCAAGGGTCGCTCCGGAATCTCCTTGACTGGGAGCCTATCATGTTCGGCTGGTTTGAATCCCGCCTCGAAGCCTATCCGCAGGAGGAGCCGACAGCGCCTCCGACGGGCCTGTTCGCCTTCTGCTGGCACTACTCCCGGCCGGCGGCCCCGTGGCTGTTCATCATGGCGTTCTGCTCGATGCTGATCGCCATCGGCGAAGTCGCGCTGTTCCAGTTTCTCGGCAGCCTGGTCGACTGGCTGTCGGATGCCGACCGCGCGACGTTCCTCCAGACGGAGGGGACGCGGCTCATGGTCATGGGGGCCATCATCCTCGTCGGTCTGCCGGGCATCGTCGCGCTGAACTCCATGGTCATGCACCAGATCCTGCTCGGCAATTACCCGATGATCGCCCGCTGGCAGATGCATCGCTATCTGCTGCGCCAGAGCATGACGTTCTTTGCCAATGAGTTTGCCGGGCGCGTCGCGACCAAGGTCATGCAGACCTCGCTCGCGGTCCGCGAGACGGTGATGAAGATCCTCGACGTCTTCGTCTATGTTGTCAGCTATTTCGTCTCGATGCTCGTCGTCGTGGCCGCGGCCGACTGGCGGCTGCTGGCGCCGCTCGTCGTCTGGATGGCCTGCTATATCGGCATCGTCGCCTATTTCGTGCCGCGCCTGCGCAAGATCTCCAAGGAGCAGGCGGATACGCGCTCGATGATGACGGGGCGGATCGTCGACAGCTACACCAATATCGCGACCGTCAAGCTGTTCTCGCATGCCGGCCGGGAGGAGGTCTATGCCAAGGACAGCATGGATGCCTTCCTCGGCACGGTGCACAAGCAGATGCGCAAGGTCACGCTGTTCCATGTGCTGGTCTACACCAACAACTGCATCGCGCTGTTTGCCATCGCGTCGCTCGGCATTCACCTGTGGATGACCAGCGACGTCTCGATCGGCTCGATCGCGATCGCCGTCTCGCTCGCCATGCGCATCAACGGCATGTCGCAGTGGGTGATGTGGGAGGTTTCGGCGCTGTTCGAGAATATCGGCACGGTCTATGACGGCATGTCGATGATGACGAAGGCGCACGACATCGTCGATATCCCCGATGCCAAGGTGCTGGATGCGTCGCGCGGCGGGATCGTCTTCGACGCCATCGGCTTCGACTACGGCAAGCACAAGCAGGTCATCGATCGGCTGTCGCTGTCGATCGCGCCGGGCGAGAAGGTCGGTCTGGTCGGGCGGTCGGGTGCGGGCAAGACGACGCTGATGAACGTGCTCCTGCGGTTCTACGACCTGAAATCGGGGCGGATCCTGATCGACGGGCAGGACATCGCCACGGTGACGCAGGACAGTCTGCGCCGGCAGATCGGCGTGGTGACGCAGGATACCTCGCTGCTGCACCGCTCCATCCGCGACAATATCGCCTATGGCCGGCCGGAGGCGAGCGACGCGGAGATCATCGCGGCGGCCAAGCGCGCGAATGCCTGGGACTTCATCGCGATCCTCGAGGACAATCAGGGTCGCAAGGGTCTCGACGCCCAGGTCGGCGAACGCGGCGTCAAGCTGTCCGGCGGCCAGCGGCAGCGGATCGCGATCGCGCGCGTCTTCCTCAAGGACGCGCCGATCCTGATCCTTGACGAGGCGACCTCGGCGCTGGATTCGGAGGTGGAGCAGGCCATTCAGGAAAACCTCTTCGCCCTGATGTCCGGCAAGACCGTCATCGCCATCGCCCACCGGCTTTCGACGCTGACGGAGATGGACCGGCTCGTCATCCTCGAACAGGGCGCAATCATCCAGACTGGCACCCATACCGAGCTGGTGTCGGAAAAGGGGCTGTACGCGGACCTCTGGTCGCGGCAGTCGGGCGGGTTCCTGCAGGAGGATGGGGAAGAGACGGACGAGGCGGCGGAGTAGCCGCCTCGGGTCGTTCTTCTTATGGGGCTCGGTGGGTGGGGCTGCCCCTCACCCCAGCCCTCTCACCGCGCGCGGGGAGAGGGAACGCGGTTATGGTTTCTGGTTCCCGTTGTGGCCTGCTCGCGACATGCCGTGGCTCGCTTGTGGTCTCTTCTCCCCACATGCGGGGAGAAGATGCCGGCAGGCAGATGAGGGGCTGGCCGGATCAGGGAGCGCATCCATGACATGATGGACGGAATTTAACGCGCGCCCGTGGCCCCGGCGCATTGTCGTGACCCGCCTGGCGCGTATATTCCAGCCCATGTTCCTGCGCCCCGTCTTCCGCTTCTTCGAAACCTGGATCCAGCCCTTCGCCTACCGGGAGGCCCTGCAGCCGCCGCGGGGGTTGGTGGGGTTCGTCTGGTTCTATATACGCCAAGCCAAGGCGCCGTTCGTCGCTATGCTGGTGCTCGGCGGCCTGAGTGCGGCGATCGAGGCGGCGCTGTTCTGGTTCGTCGGGCGGCTCGTGGACATTCTGGCGACGGTGGATCGGGCTGCCGGATGGGAGGGGCTGCTGGCGACCCATGGGCGGGAGCTGGTGGGGATGCTGCTTCTCATCGGCATCGTCCGGTTCGTCGTGACGCTCGTCATGGCGCTGGTCGACCAGCAGATCATCACGCCCGGCTTCTACAATCTGGTGCGCTGGCAGTCCTACCTGCATGTCGCGCGGCAGTCGGTCTCCTTCTTCCAGAACGATTTTTCCGGGCGGATCGTCACCAAGGTCTGGTCAGGCGGGCAGGCGGCCGGCGACGTCGTGACCTCGCTGATGGAGAGCGTCTGGTTCGTCGGCATCTATTCCGTCTCCACGCTGGTGCTGGTCGGGCAGCTGGATCTGACGATGGCGGCCGTGGTGCTCGTGTGGCTGGTCGTCTTTTCGGCCCTCGCGCGCTATTTCGTGCCGCGCATCCGGGCGCATTCCAAGGAAACGGCGGAGGCTTCCTCCATGCTGTCGGGCCGCATGGTCGATGCCTATTCGAACATCCAGACGCTGAAGCTGTTCGGTCGCGACGAGGAAAACGACCGTTACATGCGCGACGGCTTCGATACCTTCCAGGCGACGACGCTGCGGTTTACCCGGTTCATCACCGGTGTGCGCGCCTCGATGGCGCTGCTGTCCGGCATCATGATCGTGACGATGGCGGCCCTTGCCATGCATCTGTGGTTGGCCGGGGCGATCAGCTCCGGCGCCGTGGCCTTCACGCTGGCGCTCGTTCTGCGGCTGAACTTCCTGCTCTCGCGCATGATGGTGCAGTTCAACGGCATCATGCGCAATATCGGCACGATCCAGAACGCGGCCGACATGATCGCCCAGCCGATCGACCTCGTGGACAAGCCGCAGGCGCCCGATCTGGTGGTGCGCCAGCCGGGCATCGCGTTCGAGGGGATCCGCTTTCATTACGGCCGCGGGAAGGGTGTCATCGACGATCTTTCGCTGACGATCCGGCCGGGCGAGAAGGTGGGCATCGTCGGGCGGTCGGGGGCGGGGAAATCGACGCTCGTCAACCTGCTGCTGCGCTTCTACGATCTGGAAGGCGGGCGCATCACCATCGACGGGCAGGACATCGCCGGCGTGCGGCAGGAATCGCTGCGGGCGCAGATCGGCATGGTCAGCCAGGATACGTCGCTGCTGCACCGCTCCATTCGCGACAACATCCTCTTCGGACGGCCGGACGCCGACGACCGGGCGCTGCGGCTGGCAGCCGAACAAGCGGAGGCGCTGGCCTTCATCGAGCGGCTGGAAGACCAGCGCGGGCGCACCGGCTTCGATGCGCATGTGGGCGAGCGGGGCATCAAGCTTTCCGGCGGGCAGCGCCAGCGGATCGCCATCGCGCGCGTCATGCTGAAGGACGCCCCGATCCTCGTGCTGGACGAAGCGACGTCGGCCCTCGATTCGGAGGTCGAGGCCGCCATTCAGGACAATCTGGACACGCTGATGACGGGCAAGACTGTGCTGGCCATCGCCCACCGCCTCTCGACCATCGCCGCGCTCGACCGCCTTATCGTGATGGATGCCGGCGCGATCGTCCAGGACGGCACGCATGCGCAGCTGGTCGCGGAGAAGGGCCTTTATGCCGAGCTCTGGTCGCGCCAGTCCGGCGGGTTTCTGGCGCGGGATGAGGTGGCGCCGTGATGCCGCTGCGATCAGGGTTTGCGGACGGCGAAGTCGGCGACGAGGCCGTAATGGTTCGAGCCGTAATCGCGGTCGACACGCGTCATCGATAGCGGCACGAGCGGCGGGCGGCTGTAGATGTGGTCGATGGCAACGCCGAGACCGGTCTCGGCCAGCGACACGGGCCATGTCGCCGGTTCGCGCGGCACGGTGCGCAGACGCAGGTGACGCAGAATCCTCTGCATGTCCGGCGCGATGGTGCCGGAGTTGAAGTCGCCGGAGAGCACCAGCGGTTCCCGCGTGTTGCGCATGAAGGCGGCGAGGCGATCGAGCTCCTTCATGTGGTAGTTGTCGAAGAAGGGCTTCGACAGATGGGCGGCCACCATGCGGAAGCTGCCGCCGGGTGCCGCGATGCGCGCCGACATCACCCGGTCCTTGCGCAGATCGCTGAGATCGCCGACGGAGACGTCGCTCATCGGGTGCTTCGAGAACATCACGAGATCGCAGGTGGGGGTTCGTTCGCCGCAGCCGAGCCGGTAGGGATAGGCGGCTTGAAGCCGTTGCAGCTGCATGAACAGGGGCGCGGCTTCCAGAACGACCGCGACATCCGCATCCGACGCCATCAGCATGTCGGCGACATCCGTCGCGCCCTCGAGATTCTCCGCCAGCATGTTGAAGGAAAGGATCCGCAGACTCGCCCCTGCGGCGCGGTCCGCGTCCGTCGCTTCGATGGCGAACTCGCGCTTCATCAGGACGGCGTGGCCGGCCAGCGCGAGCGACAGGACGAGAAACAGCAGGCTCGTCCGGCTGCGGGTGACGGCGAAAGACGCGAGCATGGCCCCGGCGATCGCGAAAGCGGCGTGCGCCTGCATGCTGTTGAGCAGCAGCAGCGGCCACAGCGTGCCGAGATAGCGGAGGGCGCAGAGGACAAGGCCGAGGGCTGCAAGCGTATTGAGAACGAGGGCAAGGGTCTTGCGCATGCAGGGGCTTTCTCTGCCGATCCGGTGCATGGCCGGTAGCATGAAGACGGGCATGCTGCAATGCAGCATTAGAGAGATGGCATGTTTGGTCGTTGGCGCGGTTTTTCGGTTCCTTTCGCGCGCGCTTGCAAGGGTCGGGCGTTGTAGGGTCGGCATCCCGGCAACACCCGCGACAAAGCGTCACGGTCTGACCGATGCAAGGCTGCCCTGCGGCATTTGCAAGGCTGGACATGCCCGTTTATCAAGCATAGAACCCGGGAATGGCTCGAGAATCCGGAGCAGCGTCGCGCTGCCCATGGACCGGGCGGGGAGGCCCGGGGGGAAGCGGGATAAAATTGCGGCGAGCCGGTCTCGCCTTATTGATTTGGCGCCGTTCTTTCGCTCAAGTGCGTAAGGAGAGAACCGGCGTCGGGGACGCGTGGGCGGCTTTCGAGCTGCCGGGTTGAGAGGATGATGAGGCCGTGAGCGAACACCAGACAACAAGCGACACACCGAGCGAGCCGACACGGCGCGACTTCCTGTATCTGGCGACCGGCATGGCCGGTGCGGTCGGGGTTGCAGCGGTTGCCTGGCCGTTCATCGACCAGATGCGGCCGGATGCCTCGACGCTGGCGCTCGCCTCCATCGAGGTCGACGTCTCCAGCCTGCAGCCGGGCATGTCGCTGACGGCGAAATGGCGGGGCAAGCCGGTCTTCATCCGCAACCGGACCGAGAAGGAAGTGGAAGAGGCGAAAGCCGTCCAGCTTTCCGACCTGAAGGACCCGGTCGCCCGCAACGCCAATATCGCCGCCGACGCGCAGGCGACCGATATCGACCGCTCGGCGGGCGAGGGCAAGGAAAACTGGATCGTGATGATCGGCTCCTGCACCCATCTCGGCTGCGTTCCGCTTGGCCAGGCCGGCGATTTCGGCGGATGGTTCTGTCCCTGCCATGGCTCGCACTACGATACGGCGGGCCGCATTCGAAAGGGTCCGGCGCCGATGAACCTCGCCGTGCCCAGTTTTGCGTTCACGTCCGATACAGTCATCAAGATCGGTTGAGGGGGATTGCCGATATGAGTGGGGAACATTCAACCTATACGCCGACGACCGGACTGGAAAAATGGGTGGACTCGCGGCTGCCGCTGCCGCGTCTCGTCCATGACAGCTTCATCTCCTACCCGGTTCCGCGCAACCTGAACTATGCCTATACCTTCGGCGCCATGCTGGCGGTGATGCTGATCATCCAGATCGTCACCGGTATCGTGCTGGCGATGCATTACGCAGCCGAAACGACCGTCGCGTTCAACTCGGTCGAAAAGATCATGCGCGATGTGAACCATGGCTGGCTGCTGCGCTACATGCACGCCAACGGCGCCTCGTTCTTCTTCATCGCCGTCTATCTGCACATCGGCCGCGGGCTTTATTACGGCTCCTACAAGGCGCCGCGCGAAATTCTCTGGATTCTCGGCGTTGTCATCTACCTCCTGATGATGGCGACGGGCTTCATGGGCTACGTGCTTCCCTGGGGGCAGATGTCCTTCTGGGGCGCGACGGTCATCACCGGCTTCTTCTCCGCCTTCCCGCTGGTGGGCGAATGGATCCAGCAGTTCCTGCTCGGCGGCTTCGCCGTGGACCAGCCGACGCTCAACCGCTTCTTCTCGCTGCATTACCTGCTGCCCTTCATGATCGCCGGCGTCGTCGTTTTGCACATCTGGGCACTGCATGTGACCGGCCAGACGAACCCGACCGGCGTCGAGGTGAAGACCAAGACCGACACGGTGCCGTTCACCCCCTATGCGACGCTGAAGGATGCGCTCGGCGTCTCCATCTTTCTCATCGTCTACGCCTGGTTCGTGTTCTACATGCCGAACTTCCTCGGCCATCCGGACAACTATATTCCGGCCAACGCGCTCAAGACGCCGGCCCATATCGTGCCCGAATGGTACTATCTGCCGTTCTACGCGATGCTGCGCGCCATCACCTTCAATGTCGGCCCGATCGACTCGAAGCTCGGCGGCGTGCTCGTGATGTTCGGGGCAATCATCGTCCTGTTCTTCCTGCCCTGGCTCGACACGTCGAAGGTCCGCTCGGCGGTCTACCGTCCCTGGTACAAGCTGTTCTTCTGGATCTTCGTCGTCAACGCGATCCTGCTCGGCTGGCTCGGCTCGCGTCCGGCGGAAGGCGCCTATGTGGTGATGTCGCAGATCGGCACGCTCTACTATTTCGGCTTCTTCCTGGTGATCATGCCGCTTCTCGGCCTGTTCGAGACGCCGCGCCGCATTCCGAACTCCATCACCGAAGCGGTGCTGGAGCAGAAGGCCCGCAAGACCCCGGTGGCGGCGTGATGCCGAGAGAAGAGACCAAGGACTCCAAGACGATGAAAAAGCTGATCACCGGCCTCTTCCTTGCCACCTCTCTTCTGGCCGGCCCCGTGCTGGCGCAGGAGAACGCGCCGCACGAGGGCACCACGGCCACCGAAGAGCATGGCGGGGGCACGCCGCATTTTCCGATCAAGAAGCCGCATCAGGAAGACTGGTCGTTCGCAGGCCCGTTCGGCCATTACGACAAGGCCCAACTGCAGCGCGGCCTGAAGGTCTATGCGGAAGTCTGTTCCGCCTGTCATTCGATGAACCTGGTTCCCTTCCGCACCCTGGAAAACCTCGGTTACTCGGAAGCGCAGGTGAAGACCTTCGCCGCGAATTACGAAGTGCAGGACGGGCCGAATGCCGAGGGTGAAATGTTCACCCGCAAGGCGCTGCCGTCCGACCATTTCGTCTCGCCGTTCCCCAATGCGGAAGCCGCGGCTGCGGCCAATAACGGCGCAGCGCCGCCGGACTTCTCGCTGATCGCGAAGGCCCGTGGCATCGAGCGCGGTTTCCCGACCTTCATCTTCGATATGTTCACGCAGTATCAGGAAGGCGGGCCGGACTATATCCATGCGCTGCTGAACGGCTATGAAGAGCCGCCGGCCGGTGTGGAGATCGCACAGGGCACGCATTACAATCCCTACTTTGCCAACGCAGCGGCTCTGGCCATGGCCAAACCGCTGAGTGACGGCCAGGTGACCTATGACGACGGTTCGCCGCAGACGGTGGAGCAGTATTCCCGCGACGTCGCCGCCTTCCTGATGTGGGCCGCGGAGCCGCATCTGGAGGAGCGCAAGCGGACCGGCTTCATGGTGCTGATCTTCCTGCTGATCTTCACCGGACTGATCTACCTGACGAAGAAGTCGGTCTACGCCAGCAAGGAGCACTGACCCGGCCGCCCGCTGCTGTTTAAGCATCGACACTGCCGACATGAAAAATCCCGCAGCTTCTGCGGGATTTTTTGTGGCTGCATGTCCGGCCTTGTGAGAACGGCTCGGGCCGTTCGTTCGCCTTACGACCAGAAGCGGCGGAAGGACGGGACGTGTTCCGCCTCGGCCTTGCGATAGCCGACGCCGTGGCCGATGAGGAAGCCGGCGAGACCGACGAGGCCGAGGAGAAGGACGGTCGAGGACGGGTGTTCGGTCGCCGTGTCGCGGACGGCGGCGGCTTCCGCCTTGACCGCATTCAGGGCCTTCGTTGCGGTCGCCTCATGCTCGCGATGGCCTTCCGGCAGATCGAGATTCGTCATGGTCTTCTCCTTCGATGTTTTCTAAGGGGCGGACGAGCCCTCCGCCTGTCTGAGGCCGTCGCGTGTCACCTTACCGGTTGTTCTCGACATCCAGTTCAATCTGACGGCGGGCGATAAGTTCGAGGCTTCGGTCCGGAGCGATCCGGTAGACCTCCTGCCACTCGCCGCCGCGATTGTCGCGAAAACGATGGTTGAAGGTGCTGCCGATCGGCGACTTCATCAGTTTCGTGCGGGGCTGGCCGCCATAGATGATGCTGCCGGGGATCGGCTCGATCGGCTGCGCCGGCCCGCCGACGGAGGTGCATGCCGTCAGGCCCAGAAGGGCGGCGGAAACGGCGGCAATGGCCAGTCTGTTCATGCGGGTGACTTTCTCGACGTTCGGGTTCGATGCGCTGCCATGTCAACGTTTCTCCCGCCGCGATCGTTCCATGCATCACCCTTGTCATCGGTTCTGGTGGAGTCCTTGCCCGAAAACGTCGAAACCCGCCGAACGGCTTGACGCGTGCGGCGGGTTTCAGATGAGCGCGATATCGGCCTGCGGGTTGCTCGAACCTAGCTGAAGCGACCGGCGGCGTGAGCGAGCATGGTGTAGACCTTGCCGGTATCCGAGGTCAGGTAGGTCTGGGTGATGACCCGGTCGCGATCGTTGCGGGCGACATCGGCCAGCAGCTTTTCGAAATCGGCGATGTAGCGATCGACGGCGGTACGGAATTCCGCCTCGCGGTCGTATTTCCGCTGGATCTCGTCGAAGGTCTGCTGACCCTTCAGCGTGTAGAGGCGGCGCGTGAACACGTCACGCTCGCCACGCTGGTAGCGGCGCCAGAGATCGACCGACGCGTCGTGATCGATCGCCCGGGCGATATCGACCGAGAGGGAGTTCAGCGATTCCATGACATGGCGCGGATTGCGGCTGTCGGTGCTGCGCGGGGCCGGCGTCGTGGCCGCCTGTGCTGCGGGAGCCGGGGCCGTCTCCGGCCGCAGGCGCGCGGGCGCGATCTGCTGCGGCTCCTCCTCGCGGGAGGCTCCGCGCAGAAGATCGCGCATCCAGCCCGAACCGCCTTCGCGCATGTCGTCCTCGGCAGCTGCGGCCGGGCGGAGCGGCGAGCGATCGGCAATGCCGACGCTGCCGCGCAGCGGGGTCTCGGCCGCGGCTGCGGGGCGTTGCGGGGCCGCAGCTTCCTGCGCGGGCCGTGCGGTGACCTGTGCAGTCGGCTGCGGCTGTGTCGGCTGGGGCTGGGCAGGCTGAGGACGCGTTGCCTGAACCGGCGCGGCCTGTGCCGGAGCCGGCTGGATCGCGGCCGGCGGGACCGGAGCAGCCTGGACCGGAGCAGACGGAACCGGCGCGGCCTGGACCGGAGCAGACGGTGCCGGCGCGGGACGGGCTTGTGCCGGCGCTGCGGCGACAGGTGCTGGATGGCGCTGCGGCAGGGGCGATGCCTCGGTGGTCGCGACCGACCGGGCCGGTGCGGCGTCCGCGGCGCGGGCGCCGAGCAGTGTGGTGGGAGCCGTCGTGTAGGGCTGCTGGTAAGCATGGCCGGACGGCGCAGCCGCGACGGCTGCCGGGGCCGGTGCGGAGGAGGGTTGGACCGGGGCATAGGCCGGCTGGGCAGCCTGCGATGCCATGCGGCCGCGATGCGGCGTCGGCTCCCCGATCTCGAGCTGGCTGGAGGAGCGGCCGACGATGTCGGACAGTTCCTGCAGGGCCTTGATCTGCTCGGACACGGCGCGGCGCATGACGGCCGCGTTTTCCTTGGCTTCCTCCGGCAGGTCGAAGGCACCGCGCTTCAGCTCGGCACGGGTCATGTCGAGTTCGCGACGGATCTCTTCGCCCGAGCGGCGGATTTCGTCGGTGGCGCCGGCAAAGCGGGCGATGGCCTCGTCGACCGACTGACGGATCTGCTCGCGCATCTTGTCGGACACCGCGTCGGAACGCTTGCCGGTTTCGTCGAGCAGGCCGTCGATGTCGGACAGGGAGGAGCCGACACTACCGCGCAGGCGGGCGGCGACTTCGCCGGCACGCTCCTCGGCACGGGCGAAGGTGCGATCGACGGAGGCGCCGGCCGAATCGGTGGCCGCGGCGATGGCGTCGCGCATGGCCTCGCCGGCGGTGCGGGTGCGGCTTTCCGCTTCGCCGAGCGTGCGATCGACATCGGCGACGGCACGCTGGACACCGTCGCGCAGGGTGCCTGCGACCTGGCCGGAGCGCTCTTCCGTGCGGGCCAGCAGCTGATCGACGGACTGTTCGGCGTCCTGGCCGGCGCGGGCCAGCGCTTCGCGCATAGCGTTCGCCGCCGTCTGCGTGCGGTCTTCGGCATCGGTGAGGATACGGCCGACATCGCTGAACGAGGCCTGGATGCCGCTGCGCAGATTGCCGGCGATCAGGTTGGAGCGATCCTCGGCGCGCTGGAACGAGCCTTCCACGAAGCCTTCCAGCGCCCGCATGGTGCGCTCGATGTCTTCCGAGCGGCTGACGAGGCCGACGGAGAGGGTGCGCAGGGCTTCCTGGCGCTCTTCGAGCGTGCCGGCAAGATTGGACTGGGCGGCCGCCAGCAGATCGGAGGCCTGGCCGAGCATGCGCGAGTGATCCTCGAACCGGCCGACGAGGCTGCCGACCTGCGACAGCGTGTTGGACGAGATCGCGACCAGCCGATCGGCCTTGCCTTCGAGCAGGCGGGTGGAGGCCGACAGCATGTCGGAGGTGCGCTCCGCCGTTTCCGAAAAGCGGTCGCCGGTGGCGTTCAGGCGCTCGTCCATGGCGCCGAAGGTGCTCGTGGCCTCCTCAACGACGCCGGCGATGGCGGCGTTGCTGGTGGAGAGGCGCTCGATCAGGGCTTCCGCCGTCGACTGCAGGCGGTTCTCGACCATCTGGATCGCGCGGGCGGTCTCCTCGGCGCGCTGCGACAGGGCGCCGAGCTGTTCGCCTGTGCGGGCGGACAGAGCGGTGACGAGCGCATCGTTTTCGGCGCGCAGGCGCTCGGCCCCGTCGCGGGCGGCGGCGGTCAGACGGTCTGCGGCATCGCGGCCGGCGGCGACGTAGGTTTCCACGACCGGGCGGGCCTGCTCGTCGATGAGGCGGGACAGTTCGCTGGTGCGGCCCGAAAGCATGGAGTTGAGATCGCGGGTGCGCTCGTCGAGCGAGGTGCGGATGGCTTCGCCGCGCGCTTCCAGCGCCTTCTCGACCTCGGAGAGGTTGCGCTGCAACGCATTGCCCTGCTCGGCGATGCGGCTCTGGGTCTCGGAGGCGCGGATGAGCGTCGCGTCGGCGGCGTCGCCGACGCTGCGGGCGAGCTCGGCGCTGCGCATGGCGGCCGTGGCCGCGGTCCGCTCGATGGCGTTCTGGAAATCGGCCTGGCGCGCGGCCATGGCCTCCGCGAAGTCGCCGCCGACCTTGGCCAGCGTGTCCGAGGAGCGCACGGCTTCGGCGTCGATGTCCTGCGTGGTGTCGGACACCGCGCTGCGCAGGCTGCCGACGAGATGGGCGGCCTTGCCTTCGATCGTGCGGCTGACATTGTCGAGACCGACGGTCAGAGCGCGATCCATGGTGCCGAGCCGCTCCTCGATGCGGCCCGTGCCGCGCTCGATGGTCGTTTCGATGCGCGTTGCCGCTTCGCTGCTGATCCGGTCGAGTTCGCCGGTGCGCGAGGCGAGTGTTTCGGCGATGCGGCTGGCGGCCTCGCTGCTGATGCGGGCGATTTCCTCCGTGCGGCCGGCAAGGCTTCCGGAGATGCGCTCGGCAGCGGTGCGGCTGGCGTGGTCGAGTTCCGACACGCGTTCCGACAGGGTGCCGGCGATGCGGTTGCCGGCCTCGTCTACCAGCGTATCGACATTGCCGACGCTGTCGCGGATGCGGGTTTCGAGCTGGCCGAGGCTTGCCTCGATGCGGGCGCCGGTCTCGTCGAAGCGGGTGTTGATGCCCGAGATCGAGGTGTCCATGCGCTCGGTCAGGCCGTCGGTCGCACGGGTCAGCTCTGCTGTGGTGTCGCCGAGGCGAACGGCCACGCGGGCGGTGCTGTCGCGCAGGCGGTTGTCGAGCGCTTCCGCGCTCTGGTCGATCGTGCGGGCAAGCGCCTCCTGGCGCTCCTCGAGCGTCATTTCCAGCATGCCGGCGCTGGCGGCGATCGTGGTGGCAATGGTGGCCGCCTGTTCGTTCAGCATGTCGGAGAGCTGGGTGGAGCCATCGGCGACGGCGCTGTTCAGGGCGTCGATGCGCGTGTCGAGCGTGACGCGCAGGCGGTCTTCCGTCGTGGACATCGTCTGGTCGAGGCTGGCGGCCCGCGCCGACAGGGTCTGCTCGATGGCGCCGGCGCGCGTGTCGATGGCGGCGGCAAGCTCGGCCGCGTGGGCGGAGAGGGCGCCGGCGATCTCGCCGCTGGCGCCGGTCATGGTGCCGGCGATGGCGTTGACGCGGCCGGTCATGTCGTCGGCGATGCCGGCGGTGCGGGCCGTGAGGTCGCGGTCGATCTCGCCGATGCGGTCGGTCATCGTTTCGGCGATGGCTGTCGCGCGGAAGGAGAGCTGATCGGCGATGTCCTCGACGCGGGTGGCAAGCGTATCGCCGATGTCGGACGCGCGGCCGACGAGGATCCGCGACAGGTCGTCGGTGCGCGCGGCGAGGCGGTTGTCGAGCGCCGCGGTCTGGCCGGTCAGCGTTTCGTCCAGCGCGCGGGCGTGATCGTCGATCATGCTGCCGAGGCGCATGGTCGTGCCGTCGAGGGCGCGCTCGATCCGATCCGAGGCGTCGGAAAGCGTGCCGGACAGGACGGCGGCGCGCTGCTCGAGAACGCCGGTCGTGTCGTTCAGCATGTCGCCGAGGCTGGACGCGCTGGTGGCCAGCAGGAAGTCCAGCCGCTCGGTGGTGCCGTCGATGGCGGTCTCGATCGCCGCGGTCGAACCGGTGAGCACGTCGGACAGAGCCGAGGTGCGGGTGGCGAACATCTCGTCCATGCGGTCGGCCGTGCCCGAGACCGCGGTGTCGAGATGGCGGGTCGCTTCCGAGAGCGTGCTCTTGATGTTGGCGGCACCGCGGACGAGAACCGCGTTGATATCGTCGGCATTGCCTTCCACGGCGGCTTCGATGGCCGAGGTGGTGGCGGCGAGGTCGCGGGCGCGGGCGGCCAGAACGGCGTCGATGCGTTCGGCGGAGCCGGCGAGCGTGCCGTCGAGCATGGTCGTGCCGCCGGACAGCGTTGCCGACAGGCCGGCCGTGCCGCGGGCCAGCAGCGTATCGAGCTGTTCGGCCGTGCCCTCGATGACGCCTTCGATGCCGGCGGTGGAGGAGGCGAGGACGCCGGAGAGGGACATGGTCCGCTCCGCGAGGACCTCGTCGATCGCGCGGGTGGAGCCGGACAGGGTCGTGTCGAGCGTGCGTGTTGCCTGGTCGAGCGTCTGCGACAGGGTGGAGGTGCGCTGCGCGAGGACCTGGTCGATCTGCTCGGCGGTGCCTTCGAGCGCGCTTTCGATGCCGGCGGTCGAGGAGGCCAGCACGCCGGAGAGCGTCATGGTGCGCTCGACCAGGATCTCGTCGATGCGCTCGGCGGTGCCCGAGAAGGTGCCGTCCAGCGCACGGGTCGCCTCCGTCAGGGCGCCGGTCATGGTGGTGGTGCCGCGGCTGAGCACCTGGTCGATCTGCTCGGCGGTGCCTTCGACGGCGCTCTCGATGCCGGCGGTGGAGGAGGCCAGCACGCCGGAGAGCGTCATGGTGCGCTCGACCATGATGTCTTCGATTCGTTCGGCGGTCCCGTCAAAGGTCCGGTCGAGCGTCCGCGCGGCTTCGGCGAGCGTGCCGGCGAGGGTGTCGGTCCTGGTAGAGAGCACACGGTCGATCTGCCCGGCCGCGCCTTCGACGGTACTTTCGATGCCGGCGGTGGAGGAGGCGAGGACACCCGAGAGCGTCATGGTGCGTTCCGTGAGGATCCCGTCGATGCGTTCGGCGGTGCCCGAGAAGGTATTGTCGAGCGTGCGGGTGGCGTCGGAAAGCGCGCCGGTCAGGGTGTTGGTGCCACGTGTGAGGACGAGGTCGATCTGCTCGGCGGTGCCTTCGACGGCGCTTTCGATTCCGGCAGTGGACGAAGCGAGGACACCCGAGAGCGTCATCGTGCGCTCGGTGAGGATCCCGTCGATGCGCTCGGCGGTGCCCGAGAAGGTGCTGTCGAGCGTGCGGGTGGCGTCGGAGAGTGCACCGGTCAGGGTGTTGGTGCCGCGTGTGAGGACGAGATCGATCTGCTCGGCCGTGCCTTCGACGGCGCTTTCGATTCCGGCGGTGGAGGAGGCGAGGACACCCGAGAGCGTCATGGTGCGTTCCGTGAGGATCCCGTCGATGCGTTCGGCGGTGCCCGAGAAGGTATTGTCGAGCGTGCGGGTGGCGTCCGAGAGCGCGCCGGTCAGGGTGTTGGTGCCGCGCGTGAGGACGAGATCGATCTGCTCGGCCGTGCCTTCGACGGCGCTTTCGATGCCGGCGGTGGAGGAAGCGAGCACGCCGGAGAGCGTCATGGTGCGCTCGGTCAGGATTTCGTCGATGCGCTCGGCCTTGCCGGCAAAGGTGTTGTCGAGCGTGCGCGTGGCCTCGGCGAGGGTGGCGTTGAGGCTGCTCGTGCCGCGCGACAGGATCTGGTCGATCTGCTCGCTCGTGCCTTCGATGGCGGCGGTGGAACCTGCGAGGACGCCGGCGAGGCGCGTCGTGCGCTCCGCCATGACCTCGTCAATGCGTTCGGCCGTGCCGGAGAAGGTGGTGTCGATCGTGCGCGTTGCACCCGACAGCGTGTCCGAGAGCGTCGCCGTGCCGCGGGTCAGGAGCGCGTCGATCTGTTCCGTCGTGCCTTCGAACAGGCTTTCCATGCCGGCGGTCGTGCCGGCGAGGACGCCCGAGAGCGCGAGCGTCCGCTCGGTCAGCAGGGTGTCGATCTGCTCGGCCGTGCCTTCGAGTGCCGCGGTGGAGCTGGCGAGCACGCCCGAGAGCGTCATGGTGCGTTCGCTGATGATGTCGTCAATGCGCTCGGCCGTGCCGGTGAAGGCGCCTTCGATGGTCCGGGCGGCATTCGACAGGGTGGCGTCCAGCGCGCCGGCGCGGTCGCTCATCAGGGTTTCGATGCGGGCCGCATTGCCCGACAGCGTTTCGGTGATCGTCGCGGCGCGGGACGCCATGATGCCGTCGATGCGCTCGGCATTGCCTTCCAGCGCGCTGTCGAGCGCTTCGGTGCTGGCGGCCAGCATGACGGAGAGTTCCAGCGTGCGGTCGGACAGGGTGTCGTCGAGACGCTGATGGCTCGTTGCGATGGTGTTCGCCAGGTCGTCGGCGCGCGCGGTCAGCGAACCCTCGATGCGATCCTGCGCGGCGTCGAGCCCCTGAAGCAGGCCGCGGGCACGGCTGTCCAGCGTTTCCTGCAGACGCTGTTCGGCGCTGCCGATGGCGGTGGCGACATCGTCGCTGCGGGTGGCGAATGCCAGCTCGATATTGCCGCGGGCGGTGTCGAGCGCGCCGAGAAGGCGCTCGCTGCGGCTGTCGAAGGCGTCCGACAGACGGCGCTCGGTCGTTTCCAGAGCGGATGCGACGACGCCGGTGCGTTCGGCGAGAAGCGCGCCGATGCGGCTTTCGGAGGCGCCCAGTCCGTCGATCAGGGCGCTGGTGCGCGCGTCGAGCGTTTCGGCCAGACGGGCCTGGGTGGTGCCGAGCGCGGACTCGATGCTGTCGGCGCGTTCTGCGAAATCGGACTCGATGCGGTCCTGTGCGGCGGAGAGTGCGCCGAGAAGCGCGCCGGACCGGGTGGCGAGAACGGTGTCGATCCGCTCGTGCGCCTGACCGATCACGCTGTCCATCTCGCCGGTGCGCGCGGCGATGCTTTCCTCGATCATGGCCTGCGAGGCGCCGAGGGTCGTGGCGATGGACAGGGACTGATCGCCGATCGCGGACTGGAACTTCTCGAGACCGTCATCCAGCATGCGGCCGAGCGTGTCGGAGCCGCCGGCCACGGACTGGTCGATGCGCGAGAGGCTGTCGGCCATCTTGGCGTCGAGCAGGTTCGCCCGACGGTCGAAGGCGGTCGCGAAGTCGTGAAAACGGCTGTCGAAGCTGGTGGCCAGCTGGCCGACCGTGCCCTGTAGCTTCTCCTCGAAGAAGCCGGAGCGCAGGTCCAGATCCATAATGGCGTCGTCGGCCGCTGTCTTCAGGCTCTGGCGGAAGCTTGCGCCCTTTTCGTCCAGCGCGCCGTTCAGCGTGTTGAGGATTTCGTCGAGCCCGCCGGTGATGGCCTGCTGGCCGATGACGAGGCTTTCGTTGAGGTCGCGCGTGCGGGCGATCAGCGTCTCGTTCAGCTGACGGGCGCGCTCGTTCAGCGCGGCATTCAGCTTTTCGGTGTTGGTGTCGAGCGTCGAGGCGCGGGTCTCGAACTGTCCGAGAAGCTGCTGGCCGCGCTTGATGAGCGTGTGGTTCAGGGCTTCCAGGCGCGTGTCGAATTCGCTGGTGATGTCGGCACCGGCCGCGTTGAGACCGCTGACGAGCGCATCGGTGCGGGTGCTCAGGAGCGTGCTGATCGACTGCGAGGCGGCCTGCGACTTTTCCATCAGTGCGGCGGCGCGGGTCTCGATCAGCGAGGCCGCAGCCTCGCCCGAGGTCGCGAGCCGGGTCTGCAGGTCTTCGCTGGCGTTCGTCAGGTCGTCGCGCAGCTGGGCGTGGACGCCGGTGATGGAGGAGCGGATGCGCTCGGCATGACCGACGATGGCCTCACGCTCGAGGCCGAGTTCCTGCACGAGCGTGCGGACCCGCAGTTCGTTGTCGCTGTAGCTGCGTTCGAGCGCGTTGACCTCGGAATGGACGAGGGTTTCCAGCTCGGTCGCACGGGCGATCGTGCGCTCGATGCCTTCGTTCATGGCCGAGACTTCGCGGCGCACCGCCTGGCCAACCGTCATGATGCGGTCGGAGGCCGTCGTTTCCGGTTCGGCCAGGCGCAGTGCCACCTCGGTCATCGAGCGGGCGGCATTCCGCATTTCCTGCGCGCGGGCCATCATCACGCCGAAGGCGAAGAAGAGCATGACCGGCAGGATGATGAAGATGGCGGAAACAATGGCGCCGGGCAGGGCGGCGAGGGCCGCCAGCGAACGGATCTGCCAGATTTCCGGGCCGTAGAGCAGGTTGGCGATGCCGAGGCCCGCGACGATCCAGATGAGCGAGAGAATGGCGGCCGCACGCATCGCGGCCCGGCCCGAGCGGGTTTCGAGCGAGCGCAGCATGGCTGGCGCGGCGCGGCGGCTGTCGTCGTTGGCGGGGGCGAAGGTCGGCGACTTCGCGCCCGGGGCTGCCGGGACGGGTTCCGGCGCGAGGCTGCGCGGCGGGGCCAGCGGCTCCTCGAGCGGCGGCTGGGCCGTGCGGGGCTGGGCCTGCGGCTTCTGGGCCGCAGCCGGCTGGGCGGGCTTGGCCGCGCCGGGAAGCGGCGCCGGACGGGACGGGGCGGGAGCGGCGCTCGCCGCAGCCTGTGGCTTCGGCGTCGTGCGGCCGGCCTCCGGCTGCGTCTCGTTGAGAGCGGACTTCAGTTCGTCGAAATCGATCCTCAAAGCGTCTTCGAGCGCTTGGAAGGCCTTGTCGTCGATCGACTCGTTGCTCTTGTTCGTCGCCATGCAGATACGCCTCGTTACCGAACTTTCCGTCTCGACATCGCGCAGCTGTCATGGCTGCCGACAATGCCGGATCGGGGGTGAGGACAGTTCCTGCGCATTGGATGCACGCAATACAATGACCGCACCAATTTCATACCGCGACCGGTGATGCTTTTTCCCATGGTCGCACAGCCATGGGAAGGGCCTCCCGGAGGGATGCCGGACCCTTTGCGGAAACCGATATCCTGTAACGTATCGTAGTGACACATCCGGGGTAGTCTTACAATTAACGCCCCGGAGCATTCGTTAAAATGCTAACAAGTTCTTAACGGAATTACGGCACCGGACGCCGCGAAGGCCCTGCAATGCCGGATGTTTTCCTTCGTTAACCATAGTTGAGAAAAGCCGCCCTGATTGCGCCCGGTTTTCATCTGATAGCAGCCCGGCTGTTGTGAAATCCACAGGAGACGGCCATGCGGCGACGGGCCGGGTTCGCGGCGCTCCAGGCCTGGAGCCACGCCCACCCTTCCATCGCGCATCGCCACCCGGATTCCGAGCTTGCGGGGTGTCCCGCAACGAGCCGGCAGCGTTGGAAAACAGAACAAGGAACGACTTGCATGGCCGCCCTCAACATCGCCTTCGACAGTCCCGAAACGGCACTCGGCCATCGCCATTCCCGCGGTCGCCCGATCGACCTCGTGCATCTCGCCAACCAGACGATGGGCGACAAGGCGCTGGAGATCGAGGTGCTGCAGATCTTCGCGCGTCAGTCGCGCCAGATCGTCAAGGAGTTGCTGGCGGACGAGGTCGAGGTTCGCAAGGCCGCCGCGCATCGCCTGAAGGGTGCGGCTCTGGCCGTCGGCGCCTTCACGGTCGCCCATGTCGCGGCATCGGTCGAGGACCATCCGGAGGATTCCGAAACGCTCGCGTCGCTCTCCTCCGCCGTGCTCGACACCGAGATCTTCATTCTCAAGCTCTGCCGGTAGCGACAGGCGACGCACCCCCGTCCGCGACGGGCGATCGCGGCGGCCTGCGTCTGATAGGGCACCCTTCGGACAGCAGGCAAATCGACCTGTTTTCTTGACGGCTCGCCAGAAACAGTGTGAGAAAAACGGGCACCCCCTTTTGCGGGCGTCGTGCCCGTTGGCACCGGCGGTCCCGCGCATCGAGCATCCGAGACCGCGCCATCATGACAAAACTCAGCATCATCGCCTTCGACGGCACCCGCCACGAGCTGGAGGTCCAGACCGGATCGACCGTCATGGAGAATGCCGTTCGCAATTCCGTGCCCGGCATCGAGGCGGAATGCGGCGGCGCCTGCGCCTGCGCCACCTGTCACGTCTATATCGATGATGCCTGGACGGCCGCCGTCGGCGCGCCGGAGGCGATGGAAGAGGACATGCTCGACTTCGCCTACGACGTCCGCCCGACCTCGCGGCTGAGCTGTCAGATCAAGATGAGCGATGCGCTGGACGGCCTCGTCGTCCATGTGCCGGAACGCCAGGCCTGACGCGACGAAAAAGGCCCCGCCTGTCGCAGCGACAAGCGGGGCCAGGAGGGCGCATCGCACGCAGGATGAGGGAGGGATCATCCGCGGCAACAGGACACGCCAGGAGAACAACGGGGCAGGGAGGAGCGTATCCGGTCGCCACGCGATCCGGTGTCACACAAGTCCTTGCGAATATCTTCGGTGTCTTCAAGCCGGAAACACGACGGCCTCGATGCACAACGGTGTGGCATCGGCTTTGGAAGCTTCGTTTCTTCTTGGCTTCCGTTGATTACACTATAGCCGACCTTGGCGTTGGCCACTATCGCTAGAAATCATCAATGAGTTGTTGCGGGTACCGGCGCGGATCTAGCGCGCTCTGGACTCATTGGGCTTTGCCATGCGCTCCAGCCGGTACTGGAGAAGGCGCACCATGCGCAGATCGAAATTGGCGGCCTCGCGCCGGTCGAAGGCGGCCTGATCCTTGTCGTGCGCGACGATCGCATCCTCGCTGGCACGGGCAACGCGGGCCTGCATCCGCTCGCAATCCGCCTCGGGCGGCAGCGAAAGAAACGTCTTTTCCATCTCGCGCGCGTGGTTGCGGGCGATTTCGGCGTGGCGCTCCTCGTGGCGCTTGATGTCGCTCGACAGCGTGTCCCAGACGAGGCCGAGATCGCGTCCGGCGGCGTTGCGGTTCTTCCAGCGCGGAAGTATCAGCCGGGTGTTGAGCGTCACGCGGGCACTGCCGACGGCGCAGCGGTTTCCGCGCCGGACATAGCTCACGGTTCCCCCGAACTTGATGCGTGTGGCGCCGGGATGGCGCGCGCCGGTCTCGCGCATCTGCGGGCCCTGCGACGAGAGCGCGGCATCGAGTTCGGCCGCGGTCCGGCCGCCGACGGAGAAATAGGTGATCGACTTGTTCATCACCGTTTCCGCCCCGGCCGTGAGCGGCTCGGTGATCATGAGGAGGGCCGCCAGCGGGACGAGAAGGAATTTGCGGGCCGTGGTCATGGATAAGCTGTCTCGACGGTTGATGTCGCCCAAAGCTTGGGGCATAGGCTGGGCAAGCGCAACTGGAAATGCCCGCCGCCTCGAAACAAGGTTAGCGCGGCAGCCCCACAAGGTCGGCCGTTTCGCCGAGATCCGCCATGGTTGATTCCCCGAATGCCGCCGATCCCTTTGCCGCCTTCACATGGGCGCTCGGCCATGGTCGCGGCCTGACGCTCGGTCCGCGCGGCGTGCTCATGGCGATCGTCAACGTGACGCCCGATTCCTTCTCCGACGGGGGCCGCTTTCTCGATGTCGAGGCGGCGCTCGCACAGGCGCGGGCCTGCCTTGCAAACGGGGCCGAGATCCTCGACATCGGCGGCGAATCGACGCGCCCGGGTGCGGAAGCGGTTTCGGCAGCGCAGGAGCAGGATCGCGTTCTCCCCGTCATCGAGCGGCTGGCGCGCGAGACGGATGCCCTGATATCGATCGACACCTACCGCGCGGAAACGGCGCGGCTGGCGCTGGCCGCCGGGGCGCATATCGTCAACGACGTGCATGGTCTGCAGCGCGAGCCGGATATCGCCGCCGTCGTGGCGCGGGCGCGGGCCGGCGTCTGCATCATGCATACCGGGCGCGGGCGCGTGAAGGCCGAGGATGTGATCGCGGATCAGAGGCTGTTCTTTGCCCGCTCTCTGGAGATCGCGGCGGATGCCGGGATCGCGGCCGACGCTATCGTGCTCGATCCGGGTTTCGGCTTTGCCAAGGAGGCCTCCGAGAGCTGGGCGCTGATGGCGCGGCTGGGTGAGTTGCAGGACCTTGGACACAGACTGCTGATCGGTACGTCGCGGAAACGGTTCCTCGGTGCGGCCACCGGCCGGGACGCGGCCGCACGGGACGTCGCGACGGCGACGACCACGGTGGCGGCGCGGCTGGCCGGCGGCGCGATATTTCGCGTCCACGATGTCGCATTCAACAGGGACGCCCTGATGGTCGCGGATGCTATACTGGCGGCACGACCCTGACGCCTTCGTCACCTTCCCGCGGCACCGGCGACCATCGGCAGCTGCGACCATCGGCAGGAGATCCCGATATGACGCCGACCTATACGATCACGCTCAAGAACTGCGCTTTCTTCGCGCGGCATGGCGTCCACGACGAGGAGGAGTTTCTCGGGCAGCGATTCTTCGTCGATGCCGAACTGGTGGTCGAGCAGGGGTCGGCGCTGCGCGAGGACCGCATCGAGGATACGGTGCATTACGGCATCGCGTTCGCCGAGATCGAGAAGATCATCACCGGTCGCCGTCGCTATCTGATCGAGGCGCTGGCGTTGGAGATCGCAGAAATGCTGTGCGCGCGCTGGCCGCAGATCCAGCGGGCGAAGGTGTCCATCCGCAAGCCGAACGCACCGGTGCCGGGCGTGCTGGACTATGTCGCGGTCACCGTCGAGCATGTCGCCAAGCCATGAGCGAGAGACAAGACGGCGGTTGGCATCAGGCGGCGATCGGGCTTGGCGGGAACATCGGCGATGCCGCCGCGGCCATCGCGGAAGCCTTGATGCGGCTCGACGCGCATCCGGACGTGACGGTCGCCGCGGTGTCCAGCCTCTACCGGACGCCGCCCTGGGGCAAGACCGATCAGGACTGGTTCTTCAATGCCTGCGCGGTGGTGCGCACGACGCTGAGGCCGGTGGCGCTGCTCGAGGCCTGTCTGGATGTGGAAAAGGCGATGAAGCGGCAGCGGCTGGAACGCTGGGGGCCGCGCACGATCGATCTCGACGTGCTGACCTATGACAAGGTGGCGATGGAAACGGCGGCGCTGACGCTGCCGCATCCGCGCATGACGGAGCGGGGTTTCGTGCTGCTGCCGCTGGCGGAGATCCTGCCGGATCATATCGTCGCCGGTCGCAGCGTCGTCGCCTGGGCCGAAGCGGCCGATGCGGCGGGGATCGAGAGGGTCGACGGGCGCGAGGACTGGTGGCGGGACCGCTCTTCTTTCGGCTGACCCAGGCGGATCGGGCAGAGGCGCGTGAGCGGCCTGCCCGAAAAACGGTCTTGTTTTATCGCATTGTCAAACGGCGAAGCGGAGACGCTTCGCCGGACGTGCTTCAGCGGATGGAGCCGACGGCCATCGAATCGGTCTGGCGCGTGAGGGCGACGCCGATGACGGGAACCATGGTTTCCTCGACCTTCACCGAAATCGTGATGTTGAGCAGCGACGGGTCCGACATGCGGGCGATCATCGCGCCGTTCAGCTTCTTGCGGTTGATGCCGACGACGATCTTGTCCTTGGCGACGTTGCCGGAGACGATGTCGAGGCCCTTGCCCTCGGCACCGTCGAGGAACTTGCCGGAATAGCTGTTGCCCTTCTGGCTGATGACGGCCGACATCGGCTGCTTGAACACGCCGACGCGGCAGAAGCCGTCGAGCTTGATGCCGGTGCCTTCGGTCGGCTCTCCGGTGAGGTCGCAGGTGAACTTCGTGCCCTTGTACTTGCCGGCGACGATTTCGCCCGGACCTTTCCACTGGCCGGCGACCTGTTCGAAGAAGGCCTTGTCGCGGCTTTCGGCCAGCGCGGGGGCGGAGGTGGCGGCGAACGCCGCCAGCGTGAGTGCGGCCATACATGCGGCAGGGCCGCGCGCGATCAAAGAAGGGCGCGAGAACATGGGCGATCCTTGAGGGTCGGTGTCGAGAACGTGAGGTGACATTGGCACTTGAATGGTTAATGGAGCGTTTCACTCGGCCCGACGGCGCGTGCAAAGCGCGACGATCTGCCCGGCCGCTGCAGATTTGCAACGCTTTCGATTTGCGTCGCCCGCGCTATCTTCACGTGGCCGGTCGGCAGAAACTTTCGACATGGGAGGACGCTTCATGACGCATGCACCTGAAGAGATCGCGTCCGGCGCTGCGGGTGGCGGACGGCTGATCCATCGCCACGGCCTGATGACCCGCCTGACGCACTGGACCTGGGCCGTCGCGCTGTTCTTCCTGCTCCTGAGCGGCCTGCAGATCTTCAACGCGCATCCGACTCTCTATATCGGCCAGCAGTCGGGCTTCGCCTTCGACAACAGCGTGCTGAGGATGGACGCGATCTACGGGCCTGACGGGCATCCGCAGGGACGGACGACCGTGTTCGGGCACAGTTTCGACACGAGCGGTCTGTTCGGCATGAGCGGGCCGGCGGACAGCCCCGCCTATCGCGGCTTCCCCGCCTGGGCGACGGTGCCGTCCTATCAGGATCTCGCGACGGGCCGCGTCGTGCATTTCTTCTTTGCCTGGGTGCTCGCCTTCACGCTGGCTGTCTGGCTCGCCTCCGCTATCGCTGCCCGGCGGCTGCGGCGCGACCTGCTGCCAACCGGGCAGGACCTCCGGCACCTGCCGCGCGATATCGCCGACCATGCCCGCCTGCGGTTCCGCCATGACGGGCGCTACAACGTTCTGCAAAAGCTGTCCTATGGCGGCGTGCTCTTCGTCCTGTTTCCGCTGGTCATTCTGACCGGGCTTGCGATGTCGCCAACCATGAATGCCGCCTGGCCGTTCCTGCTCGATCTCTTCGGCGGGCGGCAGACGGCGCGGACGCTGCATTTCGCCTGCATGCTGGCGCTTGTCCTCTTCTTCGTCGTGCATATCGTCATGGTGCTGCTGGCAGGGCCGGTGAACGAACTGCGCTCCATTATCACCGGCCGCTATCGCACGCGGGAGACTGTGCCCGCGGCAGATGTCGTTTCCAGGGAGCCGAGATCATGAGCCGAACCTTTCAAGCCAACCGCCGCCGGTTCCTGACGCTCGCCGGTGTCGCGGCCTCCACCGTGCCGCTTGCCGGCTGCGACATGCTCGATGGCGTTTTCTCGGGCGACAGCGCGGTGCGCCAGACGCTCGCCTCCGCAAACAGCCTGAGCTACCGCGTCCAGCGGATGCTCGCAGGGGACCGGCTGGCGCCGGAATTTGCGGCCACCGAAATCCGGCAGGGGCAGCGGCCGAACGGCTCGACCGATCCGGATGGGCCCGATTACCGCGCGCTGAAGGCGACGGCGTTCGCGACCTACCGACTGCCCGTCACCGGGCTTGTCGAAAAGCCGCTCGATCTCGGCCTCGACGAGATCCGCGTCATGCCCGCGCGCACGCAGATCACGCGTCACGACTGCGTGGAAGGCTGGAGCTGCATCGCCAAATGGACCGGTGTGCCGCTCGCCACCCTTCTCGATCAGGCGAAGGTGAAGCCTGAGGCCCGGTACGTCATCTTCCACTGTTACGACGCCATGAACCTCGGCCTCGGCGGCCCGACGCCCTATTACGAATCCATCGACCTTCTCGATGCCCGCCATCCACAGACGATTCTCGCCTATGGCTGCAACGATCAGGCGCTGTCGGTCGCCAACGGCGCGCCGCTGCGGGTGCGGGTCGAGCGGCAGCTCGGCTACAAGATGGCGAAATATGTCAAGTCGATCGAACTCGCCGCGACGCTCGCCCCCTATGGCGGGGGCAAGGGCGGGTTCTGGGAGGATGTCGGCTACGACTGGTACGGCGGGATCTGAGCCATCCCAGGTTCAAAGGACGGCTAGACGTCGTCTGCCGTCGATCGCTTCTGGCCGGGAGCGATATCGCCGATGAAGTCGCCGATGCCGGGGCGCTTCAGGGCGCGGAAGGGCATGGGGCGGCAGAGATCCATGGCGGCGATGCCGATGCGGGCGGTCATGAGACCGTTGACCACGCCTTCGCCGAGGCGGGCCGAGAGCTTCGACGCGATGCCGTGGCCGAGGACCTGCTGGACGAGGCTGTCGCCCACGGCGATCGATCCGGTGACGGCGAGATGGGCGAGCACGTCGTGGATGAGGCGGAAGAGGCCGAGCGTTCCCGGACGACCGCCGTAGAGATCCGCCATGGCGCGGATGAGGCGGGCGGATTCGAACACGACATAGCCGAGATCGACCAGCGCCCGCGGGCTGACCGCGGTGACGATGGAGACGCGTTTCGACGCGTTGAGGATGAGGGTGCGGGCCTGCCGGTCGAGCGGCGTCAGGAGCTCGCGCTCGGTCAGTTCGATCAGATGCGGGCCGTCGATGATCTCGCCCTCCGTGGCCTTCAGGCGTTCGCGGCCTTTCGCCGTCTCGGGACGGGCTGCGAGATGCTGAACGAGATCCGTCATCGTCTTGCGGGCGACGGTGTTGCCCGGCGCGGCGAACGCAGCCGTCACCTCCGCTTTCAACGACTGGACGGCATTCAGCCGCATCAGGCCGAGGACCTCGCGGCCGATGATGCCAAGCACGGCGAGCACGACGATGGCCGCCGCGGCGATCGCGACATAGCCGAGGGCGTCGTTGCGCGTGAAGAGGTCGCGCACGAGGCTGTCGATCCAGAGGCCGAGGGCAAGCGAGACGAGGACGCCGAGCGCACCGAGCGCGAGCTTGGCGAGCGAAAACCGCCGCCGAGGACGGCGCTCTTCCAGCGCCGAGACGACGGGCGTGGCGAGCGTCGTCTCGGCGAAGGGGTCTTCGGCATCCGGCGTCAGGACGACGCCATCGCCAAAGCTTGCCGGCGCGCGGCGGGTTTCCGGCGGCAATGGCGCTTCTCCCTCGACGGTGAAGGCGGCGGGGCGGCGGGGAAGGTCGCTCATGCGAGGCGGTCTCCGAACAGGAACTGCATGGCCCGATCGAGCCGGATGTGCGGAACGGACAGTTTCAGCCCGCCACCCGTCTCCTCGATATGCGGCGGGCGGAAGCGGACGAAATTGACCTCCGGCACGGCCTGCCCGGGCGCTTCGTCCGTCTGGCGGAACAGGCTGTCGGGATCGCGCGGCAGATCGCCGGGGAAGATCGCCGTCTTGCGCTCGCCGTCGAACAGCTCGCCATTGATGCGCTCGCCGGCGATCGGCGTTCCCACGATGACCGGCAGAGGATGGCCGTCATGGTTGACGGTCGCCTCGCGGGTGGCGCGCACCGAGGCGAGCGCCATGACCTCGACCCCGGCACCGCTGCCGCCGATGCGCTCCATGGCCCGCGACACGATGCGCTCGGTGATGTGCTCCAGCCGGTCATGGCTCTCGTGGTGCAGGTGATCGGCCTTGGTGGCGGCGATCAGCACCTTGTCGATGCGGCGGGTGAGGAAGGAGGAGAGGAACGAGTTCGTTCCCGGCTGGAAGCAGCCCATGACGTCGGCCAGGGCACTTTCGAGATCGAGCAGCGCCTCGGGTCCGCGATTGATCGCCTGCAGAGCGTCCACCAGAACGATCTGACGGTCGAGGCGGGCGAAGTGCTCGCGGAAGAAAGGTTTGACCACATGCGTCTTGTAGGCCTCGTAGCGGCGTTCCATCATCGCGTGCAGCGAGCCGGAGGCCGGACGGCCGTCGGGCAGGTCGGGCAGAGGAGCGAAGGTCAGCGCCGGCGAGCCTTCGAGATCGCCCGGCATCAGGAAGCGGCCGGGCGGGAGCGTGGAGAGCGAGCGCTCGTCGGTGCGGCAGGCGCGGAGATAGCGGGTGAAGGCCTCGGCCAGCGCGCGGGTGCGGCTTTCGTCGGCTTCGGCCTGCGGCTGCGCGGCTTCGCAGAGCGCCAGCCATTCGGCGGAAAGCTCGCGGCGGATGCCGCTGCGGGCGCGCGCGACGGTCGCGGCGCTGAAGGTGCGATAATCCTGCGAGAGGAGCGGCAGATCGAGCAGCCATTCGCCGGGATAATCGACGATGTCGATCGACAGGCGGCCCGGCGAGAACATGCGGTTCCAGCCGCTGGCGCTCTCGTAGTCGAGCGTGATGCGCAGCTGCGAGATGGCGCGGGTCGAATCGGGCCAGATGCGATCGCGCACCAGTGCCGTGATATGATCCTCGTACTGGAAGCGCGGGACGGCATCGTCGGGCTGCGGCTCCAGCCGGATCTTCGACACGCGGCCCGAGCGCACGGGTTCGAATACGGGGAGGCGCCCGCCATTCAGCAGATTGTGCACGAGGGAGGAGATGAAGACTGTCTTGCCCGCGCGCGACAGTCCGGTGACTCCGAGGCGGACGGAGGGATTGACGAGGCCTGCGGCGCGATCCGTCAGGGTATCCAGGGCGATTTTCGCATCGTCGGACATGCGGGTGAGAAAAGACACGCGGCTTGGCTTCCCTTCGTTGAGACCAGAAGACGTGGGGACTGGCGATCCGCTAGCGATATAGGGAGCCGCGCGCGTGCGGGAAAGGCAATGGCTTCGATGGCGTGGCCGAAAGATCGGCCTCAGACCGTGCGCTCAAGCGCGTCGCGATTTTTGAGAATCGCTCCTTGCGCTTCAGGTCCTCGTTTCGTGCATGTCGTCGTCGCAAAACCGCAGCATACTTTTGCGCGACATGTTTTACGGGTTCAGCACCTCGACGAGACGGCCGGGGAGCTCGTCCGGGGCCGTGTCCGGCTTGCGGGCGATAGCGATGACCATGCCCGGCAGAAAGCCGGCCGGCAGCGCGCGCGTGGCGGTCGCCGAGCCGAGACACTCCCAGGCAAGATGCTCGAGAATCGGATTGTGCCCGATGATGGTCACCGGAGCACCGTCGCCGGCCCTCGACCGGATGTCGCCGATCACCGCGAGATAGGCATCGAGCGCGCCGTCATAGAGCGGCTCCTCGAAGGAGATCGAGGCGGACGGCGTTGTGCCGAGCAGAATATCGGCGGTCTGGCGGCAGCGGCGCGCCGACGAACAGGCGATATCGCCCAGCGTCCAGCCGCGTTTCTGCAGCGTTGCGGCCATGCGGGCCGCATCCGCCCGGCCCATGTCGTCGAGCGTCCGGTCGAAATCCCGCTCTCCAGCCCGCGGGCCACCCGCGCGGGCATGGCGGACGAGGAACAGGGCTGGCTGGGACATTGCGGAAGACATGGGAGAAGCCACCGGACGACTGAGATCAGATGTTGTCCTCCGACCGCCGTCAAAGATCAAGCGCCGGACAAGACGCGAATGCTGCGCCGCGCCCGCCCGACCCGGAAATGACTGCCTGTTTTTTCGGCCGGATTGCATAGGGCAGACGCCTGAACCTGCGGTCGTGCGGCGGCAATCGGGTATCCGACAAGCGCTTTCGTGTCGTGTTCTTGTAATTCTGGTGAAATATGAGGCCGTAAGCTTTGTTTTCGAGCAATTTGAAATATGCGTTCGCCGTTCGCAGAGACTTGAAACGCAGTCTTCATAGGTCTATAGACCCGCCGCATGAGATGTTCTTCAGGAGAAACGCGTTGAGTGAGAAGATCGATCTTGGTACCTTCGTTCTTTCCGAAGACGATGAATTCATGAACTCCAATCAACGGGCTTACTTTAGAGCCAAGTTGAATGCCTGGAAGAACGATATTCTCCGGGAAGCCCGCGAGACGCTCGGTCACCTGGCCGAAGAGAGCGCCAATCACCCCGATCTCGCCGACCGCGCCTCGTCGGAAACCGACCGCGCCATCGAGCTTCGGGCCCGCGACCGACAGCGCAAGCTGATCTCCAAGATCGACGCCGCGCTGCAGCGGATCGACGAAGGCACCTACGGCTATTGCGAGGAGACCGGCGAACCGATCGGCCTGCGCCGTCTCGACGCCCGTCCCATCGCGACCCTGTCGATCGAAGCGCAGGAACGCCACGAGCGCCGCGAGAAGGTCTATCGCGACGAGTGAGTGCCCTCTTCGAGTGTGTGAGAAATCCACTGTGTAGAAAATGGTCGCCTCCGGCGGCCGTTTTTGCGTCAGGCGGCTTTTGCCTGCGTGACGGCGCCACATCGCGCGGCGCTGTCCGTCACGGCTTGCGTTCGTTGCCCATCTCGCTCAGCATCCGGTTCATCTCCTCTTCCAGCGTCGGCTCGTTTCGCGCGGCCGGGCGGGGAGCGTCGATCGACGGCGCGCGGGGCGCGGGCTCCGGTGCAAGGCGACCGAGGTCGCCGGAGATCTGGGCATCCAGCAGACGCTCGAAGTCGCGGCCTTCGTCGCGCTTGCCGACCTCGGTGCCCGGCGGCCTCGGTCGCGCAGCGGCGGCGGCGGCCGGCTGTGCGGGGGCGGCAGCGACCGGCGGGGCCGGGATCTGGGGAAGGACGCGCGATCGGGCGGCTTCGAGGATGTCCTCGGGTGCCGTGCGGGCCGCCGGCGCCGCTGGTGGCGTTGGCGTCTGGAGTGCGGCGGGCTGGGCCGGTGCGGCCGGGCGGGGCGCCTGGGGTGGGCGCGGAGCGATGGCTTCTTCTCCGTAGAGCGCCTGGCCCATGTTGGAGACCGGCGGCTGGGCGGGACGTACTGCCGGGCGTGCCTCCGGCGCGGGCTGCGGGCGCTGTTCCCTCTGCGGTTCCATCCGGTTTTCCGGGCGCCGCTCCTGCGCGATGCGGGCGGCGAGGGCCGGCAGGGCATCCGGACGGGCCGGCGCTGAGAGGTTTGCGGCCGCGGGCTGGCCTCCGATCTGCGCTGCGGCAGGTGGCGCGGAGATCGCCGCCTGTCCGGCGTCGGGCGCGTCCAGTCGCGGCCTGGCGCCGATGATCCGGCTTTCGATGACGATATCGGTCGGACCGCCGATCATGATCAGGTGCTCGACATCGTCCCGGCGCACGAGCACGAGCCGGCGACGCGTGTCGACGGCCGCGGCATCGAGCACCGCGAGCCGCGGCTGGCGATTCTTGCCGCCACGGATGAAGGGCGAGGAAGCGCGATTGCGCATGAACCAGAGAACGGCCACCAGAAGCAGCAGGCCGGCGGCCACGGCCACGGCCGCGATGATGAACCGACCGCCGTTGTTGCCGACGACATCTTCAAACATCTTCGCTCTCCTCGTCTTTAAGGTGCAGCGTATGTTCGGCGCTGCTGAATGGGGAATTGACGTCTTTTTGCCGGTAGAAACAAGCCGTGAGAACGCGTTGTCCCGGTAAATGGAGCGGCCGCGTGTCGCGTCCAGCCATGGCCATGCGGAAATCCGGGCCGATCCGCCGAATGTCGGAAACGCCCGCCGGCGCACAGCTGTCTTCGTCCTGCCGGTCCGTCGAAGGCAGGAGACCGGGAGGGGAAACGAGCCTTGCCTGCGGAATGACGGACAACGGGCTACAATACCGAGATTCCTTGTGAATTCGGCGTGAAATCGCGTGCCCGACGCCCTGAGAACGCTTTGTCAGACCGGCGCCGGCTGATAAAGAGAATCGACCAATGACGTCGCGTGCGCGGACCTTCCATGGGCCGGGCCATTTCAAGCGGCGGGGCAATGAGGACCCTGATGACGAAACTGCGACAGGCAGACGAGTATCGCATGCCGATCGTCGATCGGGGAACGCGTCCGGGGACCGTGCTGCGCATCGTGCTTCTGGCGATCGTGCTGATCGCCTCGGCCGCGGCTTTCGTGATCTTCAAGAACCAGCTCGGCAACGAGGTGGTGCTCGGCATTCTCGGCATCCTCGCGATGGTCGGCATCTTCTTTCTGGTCTCCGCCGTCATCGGTTTCATCGAGGTCATGCCGCAGTCTCGCCCCGACGAGCTTGCGCGCGCCTTTCTCGACGGGCATCCCGAGGGCACGCTGATCACCGACCGCAAGGGCCGGATCGTCTATGCCAATGCGGCCTATGGCGCGCTGACGGGGGCCGACAAGGCCAATGACGTGCAGTCGCTGGAGACCATCCTGTCGCGTGACCGGGAGGCGACGGAGGCGATCTACCGCCTGACGAACGGGCTGCGCGAGGGCAAGGCCGGGCATGAGGAATTCCGGCTGATGAAGCCGTTGCGTGCCGCCGGCGGATCGGCGGGCTCCGGCGCGCACTGGTTTCGCCTGAAGGCGCGCGTGCTGCCGCTCGAGGATGCCGACCGCAATCCGCTCTATATCTGGCAGATCTCCGACATCACCGCCGATCGCGACGATCAGGAGCGTTTCTTCAAGGAACTCCAGAACGCGATCGACTATCTCGACCATGCGCCGGCCGGCTTCTTCTCCGCCGGCAAGAAGGGCGAGATCTTCTACATCAACGCGACGCTGGCCGACTGGCTCGGGCTCGATCTCACCAAGTTCCAGCCGGGTTCCATGACGATCGCCGATCTGGTGGCCGGCGAGGGGCTGGCGCTGGTGCAATCGGTGCAGGCGGACCCCGGCCTGCGCAAGACGAAGACGCTCGACCTCGATCTGCGGCGTGCCAACGGGCAGAGCTTTGCCGTGCGCATGGTCCACCGGGTCTCCTCGGCCCGCGACGGCGCGCCGGGCGAAAGCCGGACGATCGTTCTTGCCCGCACGGTGGACGAGGAAGCCGATCCCTCGGCCTCGCTCGCGGCCATCCGCTTCACGCGCTTCTTCAACAACACGCCGATGGCGATCGCCTCCGTGGACGGCAACGGCCGCATCCTGCGGACCAATGCGCCGTTCCTGAAGCTGTTTTCGGGCGTCGTCTCGCAGGACGATATGGAGCGCGGGGCGCTTCTGGAGAGCGTCGCGCGCGCGTCGGAACGCGGTCGCCTGCAGGAGGCGCTGGCGGCGGCCAAGGATCGCCAGAGCGATATCGCGCCGCTCGACCTGCCGCATCCCACCGACGAGAACCGGTTTTTCCGCTTCTACGTCAATGCCGTGATCGACCAGAGCGACCAGGCGCCCGAAGAGGCCGCCATCGTCTATGCGGTGGAGATCACCGAGCAGAAGGCGCTGGAAACCCAGATGGCGCAGACGCAGAAGATGAATGCGGTGGGGACGCTTGCCGGCGGCATCGCGCACGACTTCAACAATGTGCTGACCGCCATCCTGCTTTCCTCCGATCACCTTCTGCTCTCGGCGCGTCCCTCGGACGCCAGCTTTGCCGACCTGATGGAGATCAAGCGGAACGCCAACCGCGCCGCCGTGCTGGTGCGCCAGCTGCTCGCTTTCTCGCGCAAGCAGACCATGCGTCCGACCGTGCTCAACATGACCGACGTCATCGGCGACCTGCGCATGCTGGTGGACCGTATGACGGGCACGCATGTGAAGCTGGAGGTGGAATATGGCCGCGACCTCTGGCCGGTGCGCACCGATCTCGGGCAGTTCGAACAGGTGCTGATCAACCTTGCGGTCAATGCCCGCGACGCCATGCCAAGCGGCGGCACGATCACGATCCGCACCCGCAACATGCCGGCGGAAGAGGCTGCGGCGCTCAACCGGCGCGAGCTTCCGGCGGAGGATTTCGTCGTCGTGGAGGTCAGCGACGAGGGGACGGGCATCCCGCCCGAGATCGTCGACAAGATCTTCGAGCCGTTCTTCACCACCAAGGAGGTCGGCAAGGGGACGGGCCTCGGCCTCTCCATGGTCTATGGCATCGTCAAGCAGTCCGGCGGCTTCATCTATCCGGAGTCCGAAGTCGGCAAGGGCACGACCTTCCGCATCCTGCTGCCGCGCTTCATCGAGGAGGCGCTGCCCGCGTCCGGCGAACCCGGCGCGCTCGACCAGCCGCTGACGCTCGCCACCTCGATCCCGGCCAAAGCCGAGGAGCCGACGGACCTCACGGGCGACAGCGCCATCGTTCTCCTCGTCGAGGACGAGGAGGCCGTGCGCCGTGGCGGCAAGCGCATGCTGGAAACCCGCGGCTACAAGGTCTACGAGGCAGGCTCCGGCGTCGAGGCGTTGGAGGTGATGGAAGAGCTGAACGGCATGGTCGACATTGTCGTCTCCGACGTCGTCATGCCCGAAATGGACGGGCCGTCGCTGCTGCGCGAGCTTCGCAAGACCTATCCCGACCTCAAGTTCATCTTCGTCTCCGGCTACGCCGAGGATGCCTTTGCGCGGAACCTGCCGGCAGACGCGAAATTCGGATTCCTGCCGAAACCCTTCTCGCTGAAGCAGCTGGCGGTGGCCGTGCGCGAGATGCTGGACAGCTGATCCCGGGCCGGACGCGGCGCGATCGTGCCGCCATCCGGCAGCGCGGGAATGATACTCCGGCCACTCCTGGCCGGCAATGAACGGGATATGTCCATGCGCCTTCCCCTGCTTCTCCTCGGCACGCTTCTGATGCTTTTCGCCGCAGCGCCGTCTTTTGCGGCGACCTACAAGACGCCCGAGGCGCTGATCAAGGCGCTCTACCGCTACGACCCCGACGAGACGGATGCCGAGGCGCCGTCGCCCTACACGCCCTTCTTCTCGGATGCGCTCAATGCGCGCTTCCAGGCCGACCGCGACAGCACGCCGAAGGGCGAAGTGGGTGCGATCGACTTCGACCCGGTGATCTCCGGCAATGACGGGCGCGCGCGAAAGGTTTCGACCAGCGCGCCGATCATCCTCGACGACAAAGCCGAGCTGGAGGTGAGCTTCGAGAATGGCGGGCCGGTGACGCTCTATTATACGCTGGTGCGGGAGCATGGCGGCTGGAAGGTGGACGATATCGCCAACCAGCAGGGCGATATTCCGTGGAGCCTGTCGGGCCTGTTCGACGACGCCAGCCGGTAGCGTTTCGTACGTGCAGGCAAGGCGGCACGATGGCGCCGCCTTGCTGTTGCGGCGTCACATCATCGCGACGGCGATTTCGGCGGCGAGGCGCGCATTGTTCTCGACCAGCGCGATGTTGGTTTCGAGGCTGCGCCCGTCGGTCAGCTCGAAGATGCTCTGCAGCAGATAGGGCGTGACCGCCTTGCCGATGATCTTGTCGCGGTCGGCATTGTCGAGCGCGCGGGCGATGTAGATCTCCATCTCGTCGCGCGGAATCTCGCTCGTTTCCGGTACCGGGTTGGCGATCAGCATGCCGCCATCGATGCCGAGACGGTCGCGCATCCGCTGGAAATTGGCGATCGCCGCCGGGCTGTTCAGCATCAGCGGGCTCTTCAGGCCCGAATCGCGCGACCAGAAGGCCGGGAAGATCTCGCTGTCATAGGTCACGACCGGCACGCCGCGCGTTTCCAGCACTTCGAGGGTCTTGGGAACGTCGAGAATCGCCTTCGCGCCGGCGCAGACCACGATGACGCCGGTGCGGGCGAGCTCCTCGAGATCGGCCGAGATATCGAAAGTCTCCTCGGCCTTGCGGTGGACGCCGCCAATGCCGCCCGTGGCGAAGACGCGGATGCCGGCGCGGGCGGCGGCGATCATGGTGGCGGCGACGGTGGTCGCGCCCGTGCGGCGTTCGGCGATGGCAAAGGCGAGATCGGCGCGCGAGACCTTCATGGCGCCCTGCGTCCGGGCCAGCGCTTCCAGCAGGTCCGCATCGAGACCGATGTGCAGCGTGCCGTCGATGACCGCGATGGTGGCGGGAACGGCGCCCTGGTCACGAATGATGGCCTCGACGCTGCGGGCCATGTCGAGATTGCCGGGATAGGGCATGCCGTGGGTGATGATGGTCGATTCCAGCGCGACGATGGCCGAGCCCCGCGCCTTGGCGGCGGCGACGTCGGCGGAATAGGCGATCGGCAGATCGTGCGAGATGGGGCGTGTCATGGGGCATCCTTTTCGGCACTGCGGTGATGAGGCTGTGAAAACAGGATTTCCGGCGGCGGCACAAGCTGCAATTCCTTCTCCAGCCGTTCCGCGGAGAGATCGTCGGCGACGGCCAGCGGCGAGCGGACGGTGACGGCGGCGGCGCCCACGCCCGCGCGCAGGCATTCGCCGAGCGCCGCGCCCCGCATCCGCGCGGTGAGGAAGCCGGCCGCCAGCGCATCGCCCGCGCCCGTGACGTCGCCGAGCGCATCGATATCGGGCGGGCGCACGGTGGCGACCGCGTCGCCCGCAAAGGCAACGGCGGCACGGCCGCCGCGCGTGACCACGCCGCCGGCAATGCCTGCCGCGCGAAGAATCGCCGGCCAGCCTTCCGCCGTCGTGCTTCTTTCGCCGCCGATGGTCGCGGCTTCGGCTTCGTTCAGAAACAGGAGATCGAGCTGGGGAAAGGCGGGCCGCAGCCTCTCGACCTTTGCCGGAGAGATGGCGATCGCCGCCGTGGCTGCGCCGGCGTCCTTTGCCATGCGCAGGGCGCCCGACAGCGTCTCGGCGGGCAGGTTCGCATCCACCAGCACGAGATGCGCCTCGGCAACGAGATCGCGCAGCGCCCGCTGGCGGAGCCTGCGGGGCGAAAACATCGTGTAGAGTTCCATGTCGGCTAGCGCCACGACCAGATTGCCGTCCGCCTCCAGAATGGCGGTGTAGCTCGGCGTCCGCCTGTCGAGGAAGGTGAACGACCGATCGATGACGCCGGCGGCGTCCGCCGCACGCGCGACCGTCTCGCCCTCCGCATCGCCGCCGCGCGGCGCGACCATGCTGACCGACAGGCCGAGCCGCGCCATGCCGCGCGCCGCGTTGAAACCGCCGCCGCCGGCCTCCTCGAACCAGCGGCCGGGATTGCTGGCACCGAGCGTCGTGGCGCTGGCGATGCGACCGCGCCGATCGATATGCGCGCCGCCGAAGACGACAACGTTCGTCATGCGATGCCTCCGGCCGTGATATTTCCAGCGAACCGATTCGTTTCGCCCGCCGAGGCGGGGACCGGTTCCTTATCCGGGCAAGGCAGGAGTGAGAACATGCTGGGAACACAGCGCGAATTCGGATGATGCGTCAATGTGTTGAAGGCCTCTTGCGAAATGAGAACAAAAAGGGTACATACAGACCAGCGGCGGGTTCATTGCCTCGATTGACCCGATAACCTAAAGGTGGACGAAATGGCTCAGAACTCTTTGCGGCTCGTAGAGGACAAATCGGTGGATAAAAGCAAGGCGCTGGAAGCAGCACTCTCCCAGATTGAACGGTCGTTCGGCAAGGGATCGATCATGAAGCTCGGTGGAAAAGACAGCATCGTCGAGATCGAGACCGTTTCGACGGGATCTCTCGGCCTGGATATCGCGCTGGGCATCGGCGGTCTTCCCAAGGGTCGCATCATCGAAATCTACGGTCCGGAAAGCTCTGGCAAGACGACGATGGCGCTGCAGACCATCGCCGAGGCCCAGAAGACCGGCGGCGTCTGCGCCTTCGTGGATGCCGAGCATGCGCTCGATCCGGTCTATGCCCGCAAGCTCGGCGTCGATCTCGAAAATCTCCTGATCTCGCAGCCGGATACCGGCGAGCAGGCGCTCGAGATCACCGATACGCTGGTCCGCTCCGGCGCGATCGACGTTCTCGTCATCGACTCGGTTGCCGCCCTGACGCCGCGGGCGGAAATCGAAGGCGAGATGGGCGACAGCCTTCCCGGCCTGCAGGCCCGCCTGATGAGCCAGGCGCTGCGCAAGCTGACGGCCTCGATCTCCAAGTCGAAATGCATGGTGATCTTCATCAACCAGATCCGCATGAAGATCGGCGTCATGTTCGGTTCGCCGGAAACGACGACGGGCGGCAATGCACTGAAATTCTACGCCTCGGTTCGCCTCGACATCCGCCGCATCGGCGCGGTCAAGGAGCGGGACGAGGTCATCGGCAACCAGACCAAGGTCAAGGTCGTCAAGAACAAGATGGCACCGCCCTTCAAGCAGGTCGAATTCGACATCATGTATGGCGAAGGCGTTTCGAAGACCGGCGAACTGGTCGATCTCGGCGTCAAGGCCGGCATCGTCGAAAAGTCCGGCGCCTGGTTCTCCTATAACAGCCAGCGGCTGGGGCAGGGGCGTGAGAACGCCAAGTCCTATCTGCGCGACAATCCGGAAACGGCGCGCGAGATCGAACAGTCGCTTCGCCAGAATGCCGGCCTGATCGCCGAAAAATTCCTGGAAGATGGCGGTCCCGAGCCGGACAGTGACGGCGACGACGCCGCGCTCGGCTAGGGTTTTACTCCCGGTGCGCGGGGGCGCGTCATCGTCACGCGCGCCTCTTCGGCGGGCGCGGCGGGTCTTGATGTCGGGCCATGTCCCTGTCGATCGGCCGCTCCCTACCGGGGCGGCCTTTTTGCTGTGGAAGCGGTACGGCCCGTCGTGGATCTCGCCCTCGCGCGGAAAGGATTGTCCGCGGTTGAGCCTGTTGCCGGACATGCTGCTGGACAGGGATTTGCACGAGCGATAAAAGCCTCGGGTTCGCGCAAGCCTGCTGCTCCGTCGATGGAACCGGCTTGCGCGTGGACGTGAGCAATCGATACCGCCCGGAGCCGCTCGTCAGCAGCAGCCAGGGTGGAGCAGGGACGAAGGACCAGACATGAGCGGCGTAAACGAGATACGGTCGACATTCCTCGACTATTTCAAGACGAACGGCCACACGGTCGTGCCGTCGAGCCCGCTCGTGCCGCGCAACGATCCGACGCTGATGTTCACCAATGCCGGCATGGTCCAGTTCAAGAACGTTTTTACCGGTCTCGAGCAGCGCCCCTATTCCACGGCGACGACGGCGCAGAAATGCGTGCGCGCCGGCGGCAAGCACAACGATCTCGACAATGTCGGCTATACCGCGCGCCACCATACCTTCTTCGAAATGCTCGGCAACTTCTCCTTCGGCGACTATTTCAAGGAACGCGCCATCGAGTTGGCCTGGAACCTGATCACGAAGGAGTTCGGCATCGATGCCAAGCGCCTGCTGGTCACGGTCTACCACACCGACGACGAGGCATTCGGCCTGTGGAAGAAAATCGCCGGCCTTTCCGACGACCGCATCATCCGCATCCCCACCAGCGACAATTTCTGGGCCATGGGCGATACCGGCCCCTGCGGTCCGTGCTCGGAAATCTTCTACGATCACGGCGATCACATCTGGGGCGGGCCGCCCGGCTCGCCGGACGAGGATGGCGACCGGTTCATCGAGATCTGGAATCTCGTCTTCATGCAATACGAGCAGGTGACGAAGGAAGAGCGCCTCGACCTGCCACGTCCGTCGATCGACACGGGCATGGGGCTGGAGCGCGTCGCGGCCCTGCTGCAGGGCAAGCACGACAATTACGATATCGACCTTTTCCGCGCGCTGATCTCGGCGTCGGAGGAAGCGACCGGCGTCAAGGCCGAGGGCGACCGGCGGGCGAGCCACCGTGTTATCGCTGACCATCTGCGCTCCTCCGCCTTCCTGATCGCCGACGGCGTGCTGCCCTCGAACGAGGGGCGCGGCTATGTGCTTCGCCGCATCATGCGCCGCGCCATGCGCCATGCCGAATTGCTGGGCGCCCGCGAGCCGCTGATGTGGAAGCTGCTGCCGGCGCTGGTCGGCGAGATGGGCCGCGCCTATCCGGAACTGGTGCGCGCGGAATCGCTGATCTCCGAGACGCTGAAGCTCGAGGAAACCCGCTTCCGCAAGACGCTCGATCGCGGCCTCGGCCTGCTCGCCGATGCGACGGCGACGCTCGACAAGGGCGATACGCTCGACGGCGAGACGGCTTTCAAGCTTTATGACACCTATGGCTTCCCGCTCGACCTGACGCAGGACGCGCTGCGCGGCCGCGGCATCGGCGTCGATCTCACCGGCTTTACCGATGCGATGCAGCGCCAGAAGGCGGAGGCCCGCGCCAGCTGGTCCGGTTCCGGCGACACGGCGACGGAAACCATCTGGTACGAGCTGAAGGATCGCTTCGGCGCGACCGAGTTCCTCGGCTACGACACGGAGACGGCCGAAGGCGTCGTGCAGGCGCTGGTGCGCGGCGGGGCGCCGATCGAGTCCGCCTCGGCCGGCGAGACCGTCCAGATCGTCGTCAACCAGACGCCGTTCTACGGCGAATCCGGTGGCCAGATGGGCGATACCGGCGTCATTGCCTCCGACGGCGCACGGCTCAGCGTGACCGACACGCAGAAGCGTGGCGAGGGCGTGTTCGTTCATACCGCAACGGTCGATGAGGGCACGATCAAGGCCGGCGACGCGGTGGCGCTCATCGTCGATCATGCCCGGCGCGGCCGGCTGCGGGCCAACCACTCTGCGACGCACCTGCTGCACGAGGCGCTGCGCGAGGTTCTCGGCACCCATGTCGCGCAGAAGGGATCGCTGGTCGCGCCCGAGCGCCTGCGCTTCGACGTCTCGCACCCCAAGCCCATGACGGCGGAGGAGCTGAAGATCGTCGAGGATATGGCCAACGAGATCATCGTCCAGAACACGGCCGTCACGACCCGCCTGATGAGCGTCGATGACGCCATTGCCGAGGGCGCGATGGCACTGTTCGGCGAAAAATACGGCGACGAGGTGCGCGTGGTGTCGATGGGGCAGGGCGTGCGCGGCACGAAGGCCGGCCGCCCCTATTCGGTCGAGCTGTGCGGCGGCACGCATGTCGGTGCGACCGGCGAGATCGGGCTCGTGCGCATTCTCGGCGAAAGCGCCGTCGGTTCCGGCGTGCGCCGCATCGAGGCGCTGACCGGCGTCTCGGCGCTCGGCTATCTCTCCGAGCAGGACGAGCGCTTGAAAACGCTGGCCTCCGCGCTGAAGGTGCAGCCCGGCGATGTCATCGGCCGCGTCGAGAGCCTGATGGACGAGCGGCGCAAGCTCGAGCGCGAACTGGCGGATGCGCGGCGCAAGCTGGCGCTCGGCGGCGGCGGCGCTGCGGGCTCCACGGATGCGGCGCGCGAGATCGGCGGCATCAAGTTCCTCGGCAAGGTCGTGACCGGCGTCGATCCGAAGGACCTGAAGGGTCTGGCCGACGATGGCAAGAAGAGCCTCGGCTCCGGTATCGTCGCCTTTATCGGTGTCGCCGATGACGGCAAGGCCAGCGCGGTCGTCGGCGTGACTGAAGATCTCGTCAAGGCGCACAGCGCCGTCGATCTCGTCCGCATCGCCTCCGCCGCCCTCGGCGGCAAGGGCGGCGGCGGCCGTCCCGACATGGCCCAGGCCGGCGGCCCCGACGGCACTCTCGCCGCCGACGCCATCGAAGCGGTCGCCCAGGCGATCGCGGATATCGCGGCTGCAGCTTGATCGAAAGCGATAGGTGGAGAATGTCGGTCGCGTTTTTCGGCGGGCCGCCGCCCCGCACGGAGGAACACAGCCACCGCAAAGGCGGGTGCTGCAGCGTGTCGGTCTGCTTCCGGGAAGTGGCAGGTTGACCGGTAGCCTCAAGATGATCTGTGGTTTGCGCCTGTTTCGGGGTCCACCATTGGCTGAGTGAGAACGAGTCTGCGGGCGTGCAGCCGCAGATTGGAGAGCAGCGCGTCACGCTCCTTGAGACAGTCAATACGGTCGTCTCGATCCACGACGGCGTGCAGCGCATTGAACAAGAAGACAGACGTGAAGGCCGGATCCTCCAGATGCCAGGCCTGGTTTCGGCAACCTGTTTCGAGCAGGTCCGTCAGGTCGTCGATCAGAACGTTCCGCGTCAGACCCTCCCGGGAGGGTGCGGGGGCGGTGCTGAACAGGAGATGGTGCAGGCGCGTTGCCTGGAGATAGCCGACAGCACAGGCGGTAACCCAGGTCGTAAGCCGAGCGGACCAGTCCTCGTCACGTTCCCGCTCCACCTCTGCCTTGACGAAACCCAAGAGATTTTCGACGAAATCGTTTCGTAAGGCTTCGATAACCTCCATCTTCGAGCTGAAGTGGAGATAGAAGGATCCCTTGGAGACGCCGGCACCGGATGTGATGTCCTCGATCGAGGTCGTCTCGACACCCTTTTCGACAAACAGCCTCCCGGCTGCGGTCATCAGCTGGCGGCGACGCTCTTCCGGTGGCCGGGTTCGCTGGGACTTGGCGGGGGACTTCGTCATGATGTCACTGGCTCGGCCGACGGCGCTCGGGTTCCGCCTCGTGCAGATATCCGGCAAAAACGTCCCGCATCGCGGTTGCTTCTATGTCCGGAAGGAGCCGGCCGACTTCGCCGCGGTGATAGGTGCCATGGGTGAAGACATGCGCCAGCATCTCCTCGCGCGACATGCGACCGTGCTGTCCATCCGTGAACGTGAAATCGATGCGCTCTTCAAGGTCCGCGTCCGTGATCCCGGCGCCGTACGCCACATACCAGGCGTCGATTTCGCGCATATCCTGTGCAAGCGCATCGAGAGGTGGAGGATCAGCTTGCCAGCTCCCTTTGAGGTCGTGAGCGTGCCGCTGGAGGTTGGCGGCAAAGATTCTGTCCACAAGATGGGCGTGATGCAGAACACGACGGGCTGCGAGCATGGCGTCCGTCGCCCTGTCCTGCGGGAACGACGCCAGAGCGGTGAGCACCTCGTCGTCGCTGCGGAATTTATGCCGGGAAAGTGCCTGTAGCAGTGTCTTCGCTGACATCGGAGCCTCCATTCGGAATGCCGTTCTTATAGAATATGACTGACCGTCAGTCAATCGCTTTCGGATGAACGCGCGGGCTCTCGTCATTGGCTACGATCTACCGCCGTGGCCGCGTCTACCGCGTCCCTATCGGGTTGTGGACGGAGGCTGTCGCGTCCGCCTCACGGATCCAGCGGCTTGCGGTACTGGATGAAGCCGGAGGCGGTGGCGATGCGGTCGTAGAGGCGGCGGGCGGGGGTGTTGGTTTCCTGGGTGAGCCAGTAGAGGCGGCCGGCCTGGTTTTCGCGGGCGAGGTCGGCGGTGGCGTCGATGAGGGCAGCGCCGGTGCCCGAGCCGCGGATCGCCGGATCGACAAAGAGGTCCTGGAGATAGCAGGTCGTTTCCGGGAGCCAGCAGGATCGGTGGAAGATGACGTGGGCAATGCCGGCGAGGCGGCCGTCCGCGTCGAAGGCGCCGAGAGCATGCATGGGCTCAGCCGGATCGTTCAGGCGCTGCCAGGTGATGTCGTACTGGGTCTGCGGCAGCGTCGTCTCGTAGAAGGCGAGGTAGGCGCGCCACATCGGTTCCCACTGCGCCCGATCCTGCGGTTCGAGAGGGCGGATCGTCTGTCGGGCGGGGCTGGTCGTCATCGGTGTCTCGCGGAAGATGTCGTGCGCCGGAAAGCGCGCTTCAGTTTCTCTGTGCGCAAGTGATGAAACGAAAGAACCCGGCTGTAAAGCCGGGTTCGATGCATCCGTCGCTGTCGTGCGTCCGATCAGGCCGCCATCGCCTTGCGCAGGTTTTCATCGATCTTGTCGAGGAAGCCGGTGGTGGAGAGCCAGGGCTGGTCGGGACCGATGAGGAGCGCGAGGTCCTTGGTCATGTAACCGTTCTCGACGGTCTCGATGCAGACGCGCTCCAGCGTGTCGGCGAACTTTGCGAGGTCGGCATTGTCGTCGAGCTTGGCGCGATGGGCAAGGCCGCGCGTCCAGGCGAAGATCGAGGCGATCGAGTTGGTCGAGGTTTCCTCGCCCTTCTGGTGCTGGCGGTAGTGGCGCGTGACCGTGCCGTGGGCGGCTTCGGCTTCTACCGTCTGGCCATCCGGCGTCATCAGAACCGAGGTCATCAGGCCGAGCGAGCCGAAGCCCTGGGCCACGATGTCGGACTGAACGTCGCCGTCATAGTTCTTGCAGGCCCAGACGTATCCGCCGGACCACTTCAGCGCGGACGCGACCATGTCATCGATCAGGCGGTGTTCGTACCAGATCTTGGCTTCCTTGAACTTGTCCGCGAATTCCTTCTCGAAGACCTCCTGGAAGATGTCCTTGAAGCGGCCGTCATAGACCTTGAGAATGGTGTTCTTGGTCGAGAGATAGACCGGAACGCCGCGCTGCAGGCCATAGTTCAGCGATGCGCGGGCAAAATCGGTGATCGATTCGTCGAGGTTGTACATGCCCATGGCCACGCCGGCAGCCGGTGCGTCGTAGACTTCGTGCTCGATTTCCGTGCCGTCGTCGCCGACGAACTTCATCGTCAGCTTGCCCTTGCCGGGAAACTTGAAATCGGTTGCGCGATACTGGTCGCCGAAGGCATGGCGGCCGACGATGATCGGCTTGGTCCAGCCGGGAACGAGGCGCGGCACGTTCTTGCAGATGATCGGCTCGCGGAAGATGACGCCGCCGAGAATGTTGCGGATGGTGCCGTTGGGCGACTTCCACATCTTCTTCAGGCCGAATTCCTCGACGCGGGCTTCGTCCGGCGTGATGGTCGCGCACTTGACGCCGACGCCGTGCTTCTTGATGGCGTTGGCCGCGTCGATCGTCACCTTGTCGTCGGTGGCGTCGCGGTTTTCCATGCCGAGATCGTAGTATTCAAGGTCGATGTCCAGATAGGGGTGGATCAGTTTTTCCTTGATGAACTGCCAGATGATGCGGGTCATCTCGTCGCCGTCGAGTTCGACGACGGGATTGGCGACCTTGATCTTGCTCATGAAAACGTGCCTCGTAGCTTGGAGTGGGGCTGGAAAGAACGGATGCCCCGTTTGCGGAACGGACGATAGGTGGCGCTATAGCATTGGCGGGGCCCGAGGCAAAGCGGCGGGCACGAAAACTTGTGCGACTTTCGCGATCTTATCGTTTGAAAACAGCGGATCGAGCGTCGATACGGCATGGTCATGGATGCGTCATCACTGCGGGACTGGCTGCTCGCCAACGATCCGGCCTTTTCCCGGTTGCGCACCGGGCTGCGCGTCACGCTGAGCGTCTGCCTGTCCGTCGGTCTGCTCGCGGCCCTGCACGTCGTCATCCTGCCCCTGCCGAAAGCCGCCTATGCGCTGGCCATCACGCTGTCGATCCAGAGCGGCCTGTCGGTGAAGGACGCCTCGATGCGCGAGCAGTTCGTGACGCGGCTTCTCGGCTGCGGCGTCTGCATCGGCGTCGTCTGGCTCGCCGCCCTCCTGGAAGGCACGCGGGTCGTCTCGGATCTCGCCTTTCTCGTGCTCATCTTCCTCGCCACCTATGCTCGGACCTTCGGGCCCCGCGGCTTCGCGCTCGGCATGTTCGCCTTCATGTCCTATTTCATCGGCGCCTATCTCCGGCCCGCGCTCGGCGACCTGCCGGCCACGGCGCTCGGGCCGCTGACGGCGCTTCTCGTCGGGCAGGGCGTCCGCCGCTTCGTGCTGGCCGACGACTGGCGGGTCGATCTCGGCCGGGCGGTGGCGGCCGTGGAAACGCGCGTCGATCGCATCCTCGCCCGCATTTCCGCGACCACCGGCGGGATCGACGTGCGCGATCGTCTGCAGATGGACCGGCAGGTTGAGCGGCTGAAGGATGCCGTGCTGATGGCGGAAAGCTTCGTGCCGGCGCGGCCCGAGACGGACGGTCGCCACGATGCGAACCGGGACGACCCGCGCCGCATCGCCGTGACGATCAGCCTTTTCGAACTGCATGTCGCGGCCGAGAGCCTCGTCGTGCTCGCGCGGCAGGCCTTTCCGCCGGCGCGGCTGGTTGCCGCGCTGCGCGCCGGGCCGCGGGAGAGGGTGGAGCGGGCAGCCCGCAACGCCGCGCGTTCGGCACCGGATGATGTCTATCTGCAGGAAACGATCGATGCCTGCCTGTCGCTCGATGCCGTGCGGCGGCGGCTTGCCGTCGCGGTACAGCGGCTCGTGGCGGCGCCGGATGTCGCGCGAGGGATGCAGTCGGTGCCCGGCAATACGGAAGCGGTGGGTCTCAAGCAGGCAGGCCTCAGCCTGTCCAACCCGGCGTTGCGCACGGCGATCCAGATCACGCTCGCCTCCGCGCTTGCCATGGTCTTCGGGCTGATGCTGTCGCGGGAGCGCTGGTTCTGGGCGGTGCTGTCGGCCTTTCTCGTCTTTACCAATACGCGCTCGCGCGGGGATACGGCGATGCGGGCCGTGCAGCGGTCCATCGGGACGCTGTTCGGCATCGCCGTCGGTCTCGTCGCCGCGAGCCTGCTGCAAACCATGACGCCGGTGATTCTCATCCTCGCCGCTGTCTGCGTGTTCCTCGCCTTCTACCTCCTTGCCGTCTCCTATGCGGCCATGACCTTCTTCGTGTCGATCGTGCTGGCGCTGGTCTACAGCCTCATCGGCAGCCTGACGACGCAGGTGCTGATCCTGCGACTGGAAGAAACCGTGATCGGCTCGCTTGCGGGGCTGGCGGTGGCCTTTCTCGTCTTTCCCGCGCGGACGGAAACGCTGGCAGGCGAGGCGCTTCGGCGCTGGTGCACGGCGCTCCGGCGCCTGCTGACGGATGCCGCGGAAGGGCGCAGCGGCTTCGATCTCATCCACCGGTCGCAGGTGCTGGAGCGGGCCTATGCCGAACTGTCCTCGGTCGTCCGGCCGCTTGGCTCCTCCTGGCAGCTGGTCACGCGGCCGGGCGTGGTGCGGCAAACGCTGATGACGCTGATGACCGCGACCTACTGGGCGCGGACCTTTGCCGGCGGGCTTGCGGCCGATCCCGCGCGCAGCGGGCCGGACCTGCAGATCGCCGGTGCAAGGGGACCTGTTGAAGCCGGTCTCCCGTCCGCGCAGATGGTGCCGCTGATGGCGGAGGCGCTTGCCGCCATCGACCGGATCGAGGCGAGGGGTGGCGTGTTATTTTTGACGAAGCGGGCGGCGCTGCCGCGCAAGCGCCGTCATTTCCGCCTATCGCGGCAATCGTCCCTCGTCGGCCTGGAGATGATCGCGCTGACGCTGTCGCGGCTGGAGCCGGAGCTGGAGGCGGGGGACGCGTCACAGACATCCCCGCCGACCGGGCCGGGGCCGCATCAGGAGAGCCGCGCTTGAAACGAATCCTTCTCTTTACCCTTCTCGCTCTCGCGGGCCCCGGAGTGATGGTAGGCACGGCGGCGCAGGCTGCGGACCTCGCGGCGCCGGTCAAGGAAATCATGGCGGAAGCCCAGAACGGCTGGTCGGAGACGCCTGTCGGCGAACCGCGCGATTACTTCGACGACGAGCGTCTCGGCCGCATCTACAGCCGCGACTTCGTGCGCGTCTACAAGGACGCGACACGCTTTCCCGCCTTCGAGGATGGCGATTCGCCGCTCGACTACGACCCGATCGTCAGCGGGCAGGACAGCTGCTCGCTGAAGGACCTGAAGATCGCGCCGGCGACATCCACAGCAGGGCGTGCCGATGTGGCCGTGACCTTCGACAATATCTCGTGCCTCGATGATCCGGGCGACCGGAAGCCGGCCGAACTTCACTTCGTCGTGGTCGAGGAAAACGGGCATCCCGTGATCGACGATATCCTGCGCGGCGGAGAGCAGGGCTCGCTGAAGGCGGAACTGGCCGCCATCGCCGCGCAGGGCGCGCAATAGGCGGCGTCTTTCAAAACCGGCCGATCTGTGCGACGAAGCGGCGACATGTGACGGGTGCCGTTTCGGATGCGGCACCGCTTGGAATGGGGACGATATGGCAGGCACGAACAGCGAGCGCCCGCTTCTGGCGGAAGGACCGGCGATCATTCTGGTCCATCCGCAGCTCGGCGAGAACATCGGCATGGTCGCCCGGGCGATGGCGAATTTCGGGCTGGCCGAACTGCGTCTCGTCAACCCGCGCGACGGGTGGCCGAGCGAGAAGGCGCAGGCCGCCGCCAGCCGGGCCGACCACGTCATCAACGCGGCCAAGCTTTACGAGACCACGGAAGAGGCCGTCGCCGACCTCCATTTCGTCTATGCGACGACGGCGCGCGACCGTTACGGATACAAGCCGGTGCGGGCGCCGGGTGTCGCGGCGGAGACGCTGCGCGGCCGCTTCGCCATGGGGGAGAAGACCGGCATTCTCTTCGGTCGCGAGCGCACGGGTCTCACCAATGAGGAGATCGCGCTTGCCGACGAGATTGTGACGTTTCCGGTCAACCCGGCCTTCGCATCGCTCAATCTCGCGCAGGCGGTGCTGCTGATGTCCTACGAGTGGATGAAGACATCCATGGTGTCTGAGGACCAGACGTCCTTCCAGGCGCTGCCGCAGCAGCCGGCGACCAAGACGGACCTGCAGGGGCTGTTCGACCACGTGGAAGAGGCGCTCGATGCGCGGGGCTATTTCCGGCCGCTCGCCAAGCGCCCGAAGCTGGTCGACAATCTGCGGGCGGTTCTGACGCGGCCCAGCTTCAGCGCCACCGAAATCCGCGTCATCCGCGGCGTCATTTCCTCGCTCGACCGCTTTACGCGGGAAACGCCGCGCGGCGCGGGTGCGCCCGCGGATGGACGGAGCGGGGCCGGCCGTCCCGTTCTGTCGCCGGAGACGATCACGCCGGACGAGAGCGAGGGCTGACATGAAGCCGGTCCTCGTCTTCGACAGCGGTATCGGCGGACTGACGGTGCTGCGCGAGGCGCGGGTGCTGATGCCGGAGCGGCACTTCGTCTATGTCGCCGACGATGCCGGGTTTCCCTATGGCGACTGGACGGATCTGGACGCGCTGACGGCGCGGATCGTGACGCTGTTCGGGCGTTTGATCGCCGAGCACGATCCCGAAATCTGCATCATCGCCTGCAACACCGCCTTCACGCTGATGGGGGCGGAGGTGCGGGCGGCCTTTCCGCAGATGCGCTTCGTCGGCACGGTTCCCGCGATCAAGCCGGCGGCCGAACGCACGCGGTCCGGTATGGTCTCGGTGCTCGCCACGCCCGGCACGGTCAAGCGCGCCTATACCCGCGACCTCATTCAGTCCTTTGCCGCGCAGTGCGATGTGCAACTGGTCGGCTCGCCGCATCTGGCGGCGATGGCGGAAGCTTATATTCGCGGGGAGACGATCGAGGATGCCGCGGTTCACGCGGAGATCGCACCGTGTTTCCGTGAGGTGGACGGGCGCCGCACCGACATCGTCGTGCTCGCCTGCACGCATTATCCCTTCATGGCCAATGTCTTCCGCAAGCTCGCGCCCTGGCCGGTCGACTGGCTGGATCCGGCGGAGGCGATCGCCCGACAGGCCCGCCGGCTGGTGCCGCCGCCCGAAAGCTTCGCGCCGCTGACGGGCATCGATCCTGCGATCTTCACCTCGGCCGCGCCGGACTTTGCGACGCGGCGGCTGCTGCAGGGTTTCGGGCTGACGGTGGTCGATCGGTCGGCGCTTTAGCTGTGGGTTGCGCCCGATGATGGGCGCGGGACAGCGGAAAATCTGATAGGCCTGAAGGCTGCCGGCGTGGCGGCGCGGCATTCCAGACGAGAACGAGGGTTTCATGAAGGTCGGCATCGACATGGGGACGGCGATGGACGGCGCGTCCGTACCGCTCGATATCGAGGAGTTGCTGGCAACGCGCCTTCTGGTGCAGGGCAATTCCGGTTCCGGAAAATCGCATCTGCTCCGCCGCCTTCTCGAGCAGTCCGCACCCTGGGTGCAGCAGTGCATCATCGATCCGGAAGGCGACTTCGTCACCTTGGCCGATAAATTCGGCCATGTGGTGGTGGAGGGCGAGCGCACGGAGGCGGAGCTCGTGGGCATCGCCTCGCGCATCCGCCAGCATCGCGTATCCTGCGTGCTCTCGCTCGAGGGGCTCGATATCGAGCAGCAGATGCGCACCGCCGGTCTGTTTCTCAATGCGCTGTTCGATGCGGACCGGGAGTTCTGGTATCCGATCCTCGTGGTCGTGGACGAGGCACAGCTGTTTGCGCCCTCGGTGGGTGGCGACGTGACCGAGGAGGTGCGCAAGCTCTCGCTCGGCGCGATGACCAACCTGATGTGCCGCGGCCGCAAGCGTGGTCTTGCCGGCGTGATCGCGACCCAGCGTCTGGCAAAACTTGCCAAGAACGTGGCAGCGGAAGCCTCCAACTTCCTGATGGGACGCACTTTTCTCGATATCGACATGGCCCGCGCCGCCGATCTGCTCGGCATGGACCGCCGCACGGCGGAGATGTTTCGCGACCTGAAGCGCGGCTCCTTCGTGGCGCTCGGACCCGCGCTTTCGCGTCGCCCTCTGCCGGTGACGATCGGGACGGTCGAGACCTCGGCGCGCTCGACGAGCCCGATGCTGACGCCGTTGCCGGAGGCGATGGCGGATGTGGAAGACCTGATCTTCACCCCCGACCCGGACGAACTCACCCGGCCGCTGACGCGCCGCACGGCGCCGGCACCCCGGCCGGCGACGGACATTCTGGCCGAACTGTCGCGTCCCCGCCCGGAACCCGTGGCACCTGTCGAGGCGCGCGTGCAGCAGCCGGACATGCCGCCGGCCGATCGCGAAGCGCTGCTCGACCAGATCCTCGCCGAGATCCTCGATCATCCCGGTGCGGCGTTCCGCGCCGATGCGGAGCTGTTCCAGGATTTCCTCGTGCGCTGCCGGATCCGCCGCGTGCCGGGGGCCGCCCTGTCGCTGCCCGCCTTCCGCCGCAAGATGGCGATCAGCCGGTCCGGCGTCGATGCCGAGACGGCTGCAAGTGCCGCCTGGACGACGGCGCTCGACCTGTCGCGCCAGGTGACGGAGGATTTGCAAGGGGTGTTTCTCAATGTCGCGCAGGCGGCCTTGCGTGGGCTGCCATGCCCGTCCGACCTGATGATCGCGCGCGCCTACGGCACGCATTCCGCCCGCCGCGCCCGCCGTCTGCTGGGCTATTTCGAGGAGCAGGGGCTGATCGTCGTACATGGCGATGCATCGGGCCGGCGCATTGTGGCGTTTCCCGATCTGAATGCCGAGACGGCGCCGGGCGATCCCAATGCCGCGCTCGACATGGATGCGCGGAGCGCTGCAGAGTAGGTCAGGTCGGGATGACGTGAAGGGCTTCGGCGCCGCCGATGACGGCCTGCGTCGACAGGCGCCGGTCGAACGTCGCGAGCTTGCCGCCTTTGGATCTGGCAAGGCCCAGAAGATACGTGTCGGTACTGTCTTTGGAAGACAGTCCCCTCAGATCGAAGATGGCGTGATTCGTCAGGCTGATGTCATCGGCCCAGAAATGATGATGTCCCCGAAACCGGAGTGATGACAGGACTGCCTCCGCCTCGGCGCAGTGGTGCATGGAGTGGTTGTAGGCGGAATTCGACAGAATGCGGATCAGGCCGTTTTCCGTGATGGGGCATGTCGCCCAACCATCAAGGACATCCGTGCCGAACCACGCTTTCGCACGATCATGATGGGCATGCTTCTCATCGGCCAGTGCGATCAGGAGGTTGACGTCCAGCAGAAAAATCATTGGCCTCCCGCACCTCTTCGTCGTCCATCTCGTCCTGGATCTGCCGGATCTGTCCCAGCGTGACGACCTCACCGTTTTCGGGTGCGACAAGCACCGGACGTCCGTGACGAAGGACAAGACGATGTTCGCTCTCCATGCCACGACGCGCCATTTCGGAGATCACGCTGGCGACCGGTCGCTTCTGCCGTTCGGCGACCTTTTTGGCGGTCGCGAACACGTCATCATCGATGTTCAAGGTGATCTGCATCGCTCATCCTTTGCCCGTCTCTCATATAAACCAGATCCCTTGCCACCTCAACGCTCGCCCTATGTTGACAATTCCATGACTTGCCCCTAAACACCGCGACAACGCCGGGCCGCAAAGCCCGGTGTTTTATTTGACATGTCCCGTGGCGTCTCCGTTAGCGTAATGTGAGAGGCCTGTCAGAACGGCGAAAGCGGTTCAGAGGAGGGCGTGTTTCCTTCATCCTGTCTGGCAACGGGCGGGTGCAACGTTCTGAAAGGAAATGCGATGAGCAAGCGCGAATCGTCCAAGTACAAAATCGATCGCCGTATGGGCGAGAACATCTGGGGTCGTCCGAAGTCCCCAGTGAACCGCCGCGAATACGGCCCCGGCCAGCATGGTCAGCGTCGCAAGTCCAAGCTTTCGGACTTCGGTGTTCAGCTGCGCGCCAAGCAGAAGCTCAAGGGCTACTACGGCGACATCCGCGAGAAGCAGTTCCGCGCGACCTACGACGAAGCCAACCGCCGCAAGGGTGACACCTCGGAGAACCTGATCGGCCTGCTCGAGTCGCGTCTCGACGCGATCGTGTACCGCGCCAAGTTCGTGCCCACGGTCTTTGCTGCCCGTCAGTTCGTCAACCACGGCCACGTCACGGTCAATGGCGTTCGCGTCAACATCGGTTCGTACCGCTGCAAGGTCGGCGACGTTATCGAAGTTCGCGAAAAGTCCAAGCAGCTCGTTTCCGTTCTCGAAGCCGTCGGCCTCGCAGAGCGTGACGTTCCCGACTACATCGAAGTCGATCACAACAAGATGGTTGCGACCTTCGCACGCGTTCCGTTCCTCGCCGACGTGCCGTACGCCGTCATCATGGAACCGAACCTCGTCGTCGAATTCTATTCGCGATAAGCGTGTCGGCAGGCTTCGGCCTTGCACATTCCGGAAAAAGCCGCTCCATTCGGGGCGGCTTTTTTCATGTGAAGAGAAGCCTGGCAACGACGTGAGGACCCCATGTCGGATACGGAACATCTCGATCTCCAGTCGGTGCTGGACGACATCCATGCAGCGGTCGAGCCGCGGCGCGGCGAGGGGAAGGTCGCGGACTATATTCCGCAACTCGCCCGCATCGATCCGAAGCGTTTCGGCATGGCGATCGTCACCGTGGACGGCCAGGTGTTTTCGGTCGGCGATGCCGCGATCCCGTTTTCCATCCAGAGCATTTCCAAGGTCTTCACGCTGACGCTGGCGCTCGGCAAGCATGGCGAGCGGTTGTGGAAGCGGGTGGGGCGCGAGCCGTCGGGTTCGGCGTTCAACTCGATCGTGCAATTGGAACACGAAGGCGGAAAGCCGCGCAATCCCTTCATCAATGCCGGTGCCATTACCATCAGCGACCTCATTCTTGCGGGCCACACGCCGCGCGAGGTGATCGGCGAGATCCTGCGCTTCATGCGGATGCTGGCCGATGACGAGGACATCTCGATCGATCCGCAGGTGGCGAAATCGGAGGCCGCGACCGGTTTCCGCAACGCGGCGCTCGCCAATTTCATGCGCTCCTTCGGCAAGCTCGATCATCCGGTGGAGCATGTGCTGGGCGTCTATTTCCACCACTGCGCCATCGCGATGACCTGCGTGCAGCTTGCCAAGGCCGGCCTCTTCCTCGCCAATAACGGGCAGCAGCCGGGCACGGGGCACTCCATCGTGTCGCGCCAGCGCGCGCGTCGTATCAACGCGCTGATGCTGACCTGCGGCCATTACGACGGTTCCGGCGATTTCGCCTATCATGTCGGCCTTCCCGGCAAGAGCGGCGTCGGCGGCGGCATCATGGCGGTGGCGCCCGGCAAGGCCTCGGTTGCGGTCTGGTCGCCGGGGCTGAACGAGAACGGCAATTCTCAGCTCGGCTCGGTGGCGCTGGAGATGCTGGCGAACCGCACCGGATGGTCCGTGTTCGGCGCGTAACACGCTCTTCGGACCGATTTGTCTTGATCTTGACACGCCGGGCGGGCATGGCAGGCCATCCAAACGCATCCGCGTGCCTGTCGGCCTCCCGCCGAAGAGCCTCTGCCGGAAAGCCCGTCGATGACACCTGATTCCCTGCTTCCGAACGACGATGCCGAGGGTTCGCATATCGAACCTTCGCTTCAACCTTTGGCCGAAACTCCTGCCGATCTGCCGGCGATCTTTCGTGGCATGCCGGACAGCGTCAGCTTCAACAAGCTGCGCAAACGGCTCCTGCGCAACGTCCGCCAGGCGATCGACGATTTCGGCATGCTGAACGGCCAGAAGCGCTGGCTGATCGGCGTGTCCGGCGGCAAGGACAGCTACAGCCTGCTGGCGCTGCTGATCGACCTGCAATGGCGCGGTCTGCTGCCGGTCGAGCTGATCGCCTGCAATCTGGATCAGGGCCAGCCGAATTTTCCCAAGCACATCTTGCCGGAGTATCTCGCCTCCATCGGCGTGCGCCACCGCATCGAGTATCGCGACACCTATTCGATCGTGAAGGAGAAGGTGCCGGCGGGCGGGACCTATTGCGCACTCTGTTCGCGGCTGCGGCGCGGCAATCTCTACCGGATCGCCCGCGAGGAGAGCTGCGACGCGCTCGTTCTCGGCCATCACCGCGAGGACATCCTCGAGACGTTCTTCATGAACTTCTTCCACGGCGGGCGGCTGGCGACCATGCCGGCGAAGCTCGTCAACGACGAGGGCGACCTGACGGTGCTCCGGCCGCTGGCCTATGCCGCGGAAGACGATCTCGCGAAATTCGCCGCCGCGATGCAGTTTCCGATCATCCCCTGCGACCTCTGCGGCTCGCAGGACGGGCTGGAGCGCAATGCGATGAAGGCGATGCTGACCGATATCGAGTCGCGCATGCCCGGCCGCAAGGACACGATGCTGCGCGCGCTCGGTCATGCCAACCCGTCGCACCTGCTCGACCCCAAGCTCTTCGACTTCCAGTCGCTGACGACGCAACCCACGAAAACGGAGCCTCTTTCATGACCCGCGAGATCGACATTGCCGGACTGGCCAACCTGCTGCAGGAGGCCGCCGCGGTCGAAATCATGCCGCGCTTCCGCAATCTTTCGAGCGGCGACGTCCGGATGAAGACGGAGGCGATCGACCTCGTCACCGAGGCCGACGAAGCGGCGGAGCGGCTGATCAAAGCACGCATCGGGGATGTTGTGCCCGGAGCGCTGTTCATCGGCGAGGAGTCCGTCTCCGCCGATCCGGCACTGCTCGACAAGCTAGCCCGTGCGGATCTCGCCGTGATCGTCGATCCGATCGACGGCACCTTCAACTATGCCGCGGGAATGCCGCTGTTCGGTGTGATGGCGAGCGTGGTCGCAGGCGGTGAGACGATCGCCGGGATCATTTACGATCCGATGGGCAATGACTGGGTGATCGCGGAGAAAGGCGCCGGCGCGTGGCTTTGCCGTGCAGACGGATCGCAGGACCAGCTGTCGGTCACCCCGGCGCCGGCGACGCTTGCGGATCTCGTGGGATGTGCGTCCACGGGGTTCTATGCGCCGGACGCGCGTCGGACGATCATGGGCAATATGGCGCGCGTTCGGATCGCGACGAGCTACCGGTGTGCGGCGCACGAATACCGGGCCTTCTCCGCCGGGCACTTCCATTTCCTCATGTATCAAAAGCTGATGCCCTGGGATCATCTGGCGGGCTGCCTGATCGCGGAAGAGGCTGGCGCCTATGTCCGCCGCTTCGACGGCTCCCGCTACCAGCCGCAGCATATCGATGGCGGCCTTCTGGTCGCCTCCGACGAGGCGAGCTGGCACCTGCTGCGGCAGGAGGTCTTCACGATCTGACGTCTGGCGACAGGCTTTGATGACGAAAGGGCGGCCACCCGGCCGCCCTTTTTGTTTTGTCCGCCGAGGCGGTTTTCAGTGGCCGCCCATGCCGGGTTCCATCTCGGGTTCGTCGCCGGGGTGGGTGAAGAGCTGGCCGCGTTCGGCCCAGAAAACGGCGAGGATGGTGAAGAGGCCGAAGAGGGCGAAGCCGACGAAGAGCGGACGGAGCGTGCCGTCGAACATCTGCCCGATCATGCCGCCCAGAAGCGCGCCGCCGGTGGTGGAGACGAAGCCGGTCACGGCCGTGGCCGTCCCCGCGATATGGCCCATCGGTTCCAGGCAGATCGCCGTGAAGTTGGTGGTGATGACGGCGAAGAACATCAGCATGATACTGAGCATCAGATAGGTGAAGAGGAAGGACGGCGTGCCGAACAGGGCGACGCCGACCGCCAGCAGACCGAGAGCCGTGAAGATGATCATGCAGGCATGCGAGATGCGGCGCATGCCGAAGCGGCGGACGAAATAGCCGTTCATGAAATTGGCGACCGCGATGCCGGAGGCCGTGCCGGCAAAGGCGATGGGCAGCCAGTCGCCAAGGCCATAGACCGTCCCGAAGATCTGCTGCACCGTGACGATGAAGGTGCAGATGACGGCGGTGAACAGGGTGAGGCCGAGCATGTAGCCGCAGGTGATGCGGTTGGTGAGGACCGTGCGGAAACCGCCGGAGATCGCCGCGACGGAGAGAGGCAGCCGCTCGGAGACCGGCAGCGATTCGCGCATGCGCAGGCTCGCCCAGACGAACAGGATGGCGCCGATGACGCCGAGCAGAATGAAGATCCAGTGCCAGTCTGCATAGGTCAGCACGGCCTGGCCGAAGGACGGCGCGAGGATCGGGACCAGCATGAAGACGATCATGATGTAGGACATGACCCGTGCCATCTCGCGGCCGTCGAAGCAGTCGCGCGTGATCGCCGTGGTGGTGATGCGGATGGCGGCGCCGCCGACGCCCTGGGCGAAGCGGAAGGCGAGGAGGGCGGTAAAACTCTCCGTCCAGGCCGCGGCGAAGGTCGTGACCGTGAAGATCGCCAGGCCGAGCAGCAGGATCGTGCGCCGTCCGAAGGCATCGGCGAGGCTGCCGAAGACGAGCTGGGCGAAGCCGAAGCCGAAGAAATAGACGGCGATGACCAGCTGGGCATCGTTCGGGTTGGCAACGTTCAGCGAGCTGGCGATATGGGGCAGCGCCGGCAGCATGCTGTCGATGGCGATGGCGATGCTCGCCGTCATCAGGGCGATGGTGACGACGAACTCGCGGAAGCCGAGGCCGATGCGTTGCGAGCCTTGCGGCAGAGGCGGGGTGGAGGAGGAGGACATACGGATCTCGATCTGAAGGACGGTTGCGGCTCAGCCGGCGGGATGGTGGTGATCGGACGAGAACAGGCGCCCGCGCTCGGCGAGCAGAACGAAGAAGAGGCCGATGATGGCCACGGACAGGAAGCCGAACGCGAGCGGCGTGACCGTGCCGTCGAAGGCCTGGCCGATCATGGCACCGATGAGCGCGCCGCCGATGGTCTGCATGAAGCCGATGACGGAGGACGCGGTGCCGGCAACGTGACCAAGCGGTTCCATGGCCATGGCGTTGAAGTTCGCGCCGATGAGGCCGAACTGGAACATGGCGCTGCCGTACAGGATGGCAAAGAGCCAGAACGGCAGGAAGCCGGCCGCGGAGAACAGGGCCCAGACCGCGCTGGCCGCCACGAAGAGCAGAAGCGCGATATGGGACACCCGGTGCATGCCGTAGCGGCCGACAAGGCGCGAATTGGTGAAGGACGCCACCGCCATGAGGCCCGCGAAACAGGCAAAGACCAGCGGGAAGTAATTGCCGAGGCCAAAGACGCCAACCATGACCTGCTGGGCCGAATTGATGAAGCCGAACAGGGCGCCGAAGATGAAGGAGATCGCCAGCGCGTAGCAGAGCGCCGTGCGATTGCCGAGCACGATGGCGAAGGAGGCGGCTATCCCCTTGATCGTGAACGGGCGACGGTTCTCCGGCCCCAGCGTTTCCGGCAGATACAGGACGACGAGCACGGTCGCGAAGAAGGCGTAGATGGAGATGACCAGGAAGATCATGTGCCATTCGGCAAAGAGCATGACCAGCTGGCCGATGCTCGGCGCGATGACCGGCACGACCATGAAGACCATCATGACGAGAGACATGACCTCCGCCATCATGCGCCCGCCATAGATGTCGCGGACGATGGAGACGCTGATGACGCGGGTGGCGGCAGCGCCGAGCCCTTGCACGAAGCGAAGCGCGAGCAGCGCCCCGAAGCTCGGCACGAAGACGATGGCGAAGGCGCAGAGCGCATAGATCACCAGGCCGCCGATCAGCGGCACCTTGCGGCCGAACCTGTCGGACAGCGGCCCGAAAAACAGCTGGGCGCTGCCCATGCCGATCAGGTAGGAGGTGATCACGAACTGGCGGCTGTTCTCGTCGGCAACGCCGAGGCTCTGGCCGATCTCCTGCAGGCCCGGCAGCATCATGTCGATCGACAGCGCGTTGATCGACATCAGCATGGCCATGATGGCGATGAACTGACCCTTCGACAACGGCATCGCGATGGCGGGTTCCGTGGTGGACGTCATTTTCAAAAGTCCTTCCATCCCGCCGCTTTGCGGCAGGCGTTCCGGCAGGCGCACGCGGCAGCGCCGCGCATCGGCCGGACGTTCGGCCATAGGTCGTAGCCGATCCCGCGATCACTCGATCTTGCGATCATCTGATCCTGAGATCACCGGCCCATAGCGCTTTTCAACGAAATCTGCCGGAAACCGGCCATGATGGGAGGCATCGCTGCTGTCCCGGTCTGATTTTGAGAGGACGGGTCGACACGTGATTCGCAACCCGGAACAAACATAACGCGGTGTCCGCGGCTTCGGTAGCGCAATCCGGCAACAGCTGCGTGACGTCACGCCGTCCGGCAGCTGTCTTGGGTCCGCATGGCAAGGGTTCGCCATGCCGCGCATGAAAACAATGACCCCGGCACAAGGCCGGGGCTCGGAAATCTCGGGAGGCCGGTGGGATCAGGCCGAGGCTTTGACCTCGACGCCGTTTTCCTGAAGGTGCGTCTGGAGTTCGCCTGCCTGGAACATTTCGCGGACAATATCGCAACCGCCGATGAATTCGCCCTTGATGTAGAGCTGGGGCACGGTCGGCCAGTTGGAATAGTCCTTGATCCCCTGGCGCAGGTCCGCGTCCGCGAGAATGTTGACGCCCTTGTAATCGACGCCGAGGTAATCGAGGATCTGCACGACCTGTCCCGAGAAGCCGCACTGCGGGAACTGCGGTGTGCCCTTCATGAAGAGCACGATGTCGTTGGTCTTGACCTCGTTGTCGATGAAATCATGGATGCCGGTCATACTTGAATTCCTTCTCTGTCCCGCTTCAAGGACGGGTGTCGATCACAGTCACATAGCATGCCGCGGCGCGATTTTCACCCATCCCGTTTGAAAAAAGGATGGGACCTCCGCATGGCACGAAGGATGCCCGGGAGACGCGCCGGTACGGTGTCTCAGACGCGCTTCTGCTTGCTGCGGGCGGCCGCGGTGCGCTTGCGGCTCACCTGCTTCTTCGGCGCCATGGCCTTGGCGATCGCATCCTTGACGAGCCCGGTCACGACGCCGGTCGGCGTGCGGGCGTTTCGGCGTGTCCGTTTCGTCGTGCCGGTGCCGCTCTTCTTCAGGATCTCCTTCAAGACCCCGTCGACGACACCCGCCACCAGCATCTTCATCAGGCCGGCCATGCGCTTACTCCGGCACCGAGGTCTGCAGGGCGAGCGCGTGCAGCACGCCGCCCATATTGCCCTGGAGCGCGTTGTAGACCATCTGGTGCTGCTGCACCCGGCTCTTGCCGCGAAAGGCTTCCGCGACCACTTCAGCCGCATAATGATCGCCGTCGCCGGCGAGATCGCGGATGGTGACCTGCGCACCGGGAATGCCGGTCTTGATCATGTCCTCGATATCGCCCGGTTTCATCGCCATGAGGTGTTCTCCTTGTTCCCGTACCGGTCAACGCGTCCGGGCCGGATCCGGTTCATTCCGTGGCCTATTCGGTCGCGGGCAGCTCGCCGGACATGTAGTCAGGGAACCATGATTCATACGCCTTTTGCAATCTCTCGATCGGAACGGGGCGGGCCGCACCCAGCGTGACGGTCGCGCCGCCGGTCTTGCCGATGACGGGGGCATAGACGCCGCGGATCTCGGCGATGTTCTGGATTTCCTCGACATCGTCGGTCTTGACCGTGACGACGTAGCGGGCCTGATCCTCGCCGAAGAAGACGGGGATGGGATCGCGGCCCTCGACGGCATCGATCGTGGCGCCGATCTCGGAGGCGATGGCCATTTCGGCGATGGCCAGGGCGAGGCCGCCGGACGAGCAATCGTGGACGGCTGTGACGAGGCGATCGCGGATCAATTCGCGGACGAAATCGCCGGACTTGCGCTCCAGCGCCAGATCGACATGCGGCGGCGGGCCGTCGGTGCGGCCGTGAATATCGCGCATATAGACGGACTGGGCGAGGTGGGTGCCGAGTTCCACCGGCGCGCCGATCAGGAGAATCGTCTGGCCTTCGGCTGCAAAGCGGATGCGGGCCATCTTCGACCAGTCGTCGATGAGGCCGACGCCGGCAATGGTCGGGGTCGGCAGGATCGCCTGCCCGTGGGTCTCGTTGTAGAGCGAGACGTTGCCCGACACGATCGGGAAGTCGAGCGCGAGGCAGGCTTCACCGATGCCCTTGATGGCATGAACCAGCTGGCTCATGATCTCGGGCTTTTCCGGGTTGCCGAAATTGAGGTTGTCGGTGGCGGCCAGCGGCAGCGCGCCGGTCGCGGTCATGTTGCGCCAGCACTCGGCGACGGCCTGCTTGCCGCCTTCGAACGCGTCGGCCTCGACATAGCGGGGCGTGACGTCCGAGGAGAAGGCGAGCGCCTTCGTCGCGTGGCCCTCGACGCGCACGACACCGGCGTCCCCGCCGGGCAGCTGCAGCGAATTGCCCTGGATCAGCGTATCGTATTGCTCGTACACCCAGCGGCGCGACGCGTTGTTCGGAGATCCCACGAGCGTCAGCAGCGCGTCCGCGATATCGGTCTGGGGAATGTCGTCGGCAGCCAGGGGCGCCGGCACTTTGGCGGGCGTCCAGGGGCGATCATATTCCGGGGCTTCGTCGCCCAGTTCCTTGATCGGCAGGTTGGCGACTTCCTCGCCCTGGTGGAGAACCCGGAAGCGCAGGTCATCCGTGGTCTTGCCGACGATCGCGAAGTCGAGGCCCCATTTGACGAAGATCGCCTTGGCCACCTCTTCCTTGGAGGGCTCCAGCACCATGAGCATGCGCTCCTGGCTTTCGGAGAGCATCATTTCATAGGCCGTCATGCGCTCTTCGCGCACCGGCACCTGGTCGAGGATCAGCTCGATGCCGAGGTCGCCCTTGGCGCCCATCTCGACGGCCGAGCAGGTGAGGCCGGCGGCGCCCATGTCCTGAATGGCGATGACGGCACCCGTCTTCATCAGTTCGAGGCAGGCTTCCAGCAGGCATTTCTCGGTGAAGGGGTCGCCGACCTGCACCGTCGGACGTTTCTCTTCGATCGATTCGTCGAATTCGGCCGACGCCATCGTCGCACCGCCGACGCCGTCGCGGCCGGTCTTCGCGCCGAGATAGACGACGGGCAGGCCGACGCCTTTCGCTTCGGACAGGAAGATGGCGTCTGTCTTGGCAAGGCCCGCCGCAAACGCGTTGACGAGGATGTTGCCGTTGTAGCGGGCGTCGAACTCGACCTCGCCGCCGACCGTGGGCACGCCGAAGGAATTGCCGTAACCGCCGACGCCGGCAACGACGCCGGAAACGAGGTGGCGGGTCTTCGGGTGATCCGGCGCGCCGAAGCGCAAGGCATTCATGGCGGCAATCGGCCGCGCGCCCATGGTGAACACGTCGCGCAGAATGCCGCCGACGCCCGTCGCCGCGCCCTGATAGGGCTCGATGAAGGAGGGGTGATTGTGGCTTTCCATCTTGAAGACGACGCAGTCGCCGTCATCGATATCCACGACGCCCGCATTTTCACCCGGGCCCTGAATGACGCGCGGTCCCTTGGTCGGCAGCGTCTTCAGCCACTTCTTGGACGACTTGTAGGAGCAGTGCTCGTTCCACATGGCCGAGAAGATGCCGAGTTCGGTAAAGCTCGGCTCGCGGCCGATCAGATCCAGGATGCGCTGGTATTCGTCCGGCTTCAGGCCGTGGGAGGCGATGAGATCCGGCGTGATCGGGCGGGCATTTGAGATGGCCATGTGAAGGTTCCCTGAGACGTTGGGCGGTTCTTAGCCGAAGCCCGCCCGTCGCGCGACAGGAAAATGCCATGGGAATGCTGCCAAATGGCGGGAAAAGTGGTTTTCAGAATCGATAACCGAGCATCAGGCCGGCCCGCGTGAAGCCGCCGTTCGGCCCGTCGCAGAGCTTGGCATGAGAGGCATGTTCCACCTGGCCGACCAGGCTCCATTTTTCATCGAGGCGATAGCCGACGGCCGCATATTCATGGAACAGCAGCCGGCAGCCGAGACGGGGGCCGTCCTCGCGCGACCCATCGAGCTTGCCGTCATGCACGAGGCCGCCGAAACCGGCGTCGAGGAACAGCTTCGGGTTGACGTCGACGGTCCAGTTCAGGCCGGCATAGGCCAGATTGGCGCCGCTGCCCGTGCCGATCTCCCCGCCGACATGGACCCGCGGACGGGCAAGCGCATCCTGCCAGCCGGCGGCCGTCGCGCGGTCGAACGGATCGAAGAACAGGGTGGCTGCGGGGAAGATGCCGTCTTCGTGGAGGTTGCCATCCGCAATGGACGCGGTGGCGCCGAAGCGGAGCTCGTCGAAGGTGCCGTCGCCGGCGGCGGCGGGCAGGGCAAAGCCGGTTTCCGCACTGACGAGAAGGAGGCAGGCCAGCGCCAGAGGGCGGCGTCTTTGCTCTCGCTGGGTGATGCCGGCAGGAATCATGTGAGTGTCCACGCTTACGAAGGTCGTGCGTGGACTGAAGCAGGTCTGTCTTGCGGCAGGCTTGCCTCAACTGGCGCTGTCGTAGCCGGCCAGACCCCCATCGAGAACGTTCTTCAGGAGATGGAGGCCGCGGCGGATATCCTCGCGCCCGTGATTGGAAAAGGCGATGCGGACCCTGTGGTGCACCTTCTCGGAGCGCCCGGCCTTGAACTCGTCTTCGCCGTCGATCAACACGCCGGCCTCGAAAGCGGCGGCCTTGAACGTGCCGGCCAGCCAGGGTTCGGGCAATTGCAGCCAGAGGAAGGGGATTTGGGGGCGGGAGCGGAAATCGTGGCCGGCGAGGATCTCGCGGGCAAGGGCTTCCCGCGCCTCCAGCTCCGCGACGACGCGGTTGCGGATGGCCTTCGCCTCGCCGGACAGCACCAGCCTTGCGGCGCACTCCGCCAGCAGGAAGGCGGTGCCGCCGGTCAGCATCTTGTGGGCGATCTTCACGCGGGCGGCAAAGTGCGGCGGGCAGGAGACCCAGCCGCCGCGAATACCGGGCGCAACGGATTTCGACAGGCCGGACACGACGAAGGTCCGCTCCGGCGCGAGGGAGGCGATCATCGGCTGGGTGTCGTTCGTCAGCACGCCATAGATGTCGTCCTCGATGACCAGAATATTGTATCGCCGCGCGATGGCGGCGATCTCCTGACGGCGGGTGCGATCCATCGTGGCAAGGGTCGGATTCTGCAGTGTCGGCATCAGGAAGACGACGGCCGGGTGCTGCTGCTGGCAGATGCGTTCGAAATCCTCCGGCACGAGGCCCTGGTCGTCGATCTCTCCGGCCAGAATGCGCCGGCCCATGAGGCTGAGCGCGCGGGCGACCTGGCTGTAGGTCATGTCTTCGAACAGAATGCGATCACCGGGCGCCGTCACGGCCGTGACGACCGAGACGATGGCGGCGTGGACGCCCTGCGTGACGACGATTCCCGCGACATCCGGCACCCAGCCGGAGCGTGACATCCAGGCAGCGCCAGCGTCCTGCCAGTGCATCGGCGCCGCGCGGGTGTAATCGGCGACCTCCGTCGGATGGTCGGCGACGACCTGCGCCAGGATCTCCTGAACCACAGGCGCTTGCCCGACATGAGACGCGCCGGTCGCATCGAAGCGGAGCTTTCCCGGCAGCGCCTCGAAAGGTCGTGTGCCGGCTAAGGATTTCATCGAATCGGGTGCCGTGTCCGCCGTGGCCTTGCGTTCGCGGACATAGGTGCCGCGCCCCACTTCGCCGGCCACCAGTCCGCGTTCGTGCACGAGGGCGTAGGCGCGGCTGACGGTGCCGAGGGTTACGCCGATATCGAAGGCGAGATTGCGCTGCGCCGGCAGTTTCTCGCCCGGCGGCAGTGCGCCGCTGTCGATCGCGGCCTCGATGGACTGCGCGAGCTTGAGATAAAGCGGTCCGTCGCCGGCCGAGAGATCGGGAAGCCAATTTGTCATGGTGACAATAATGACATTGCCGCATTGTATTTGTCAATTGTACGGATTGTTCCGAAGCGATTTTCCATCATGAAGGAGCAATGCAAATGTCGATCAGTCGCTACAATGATACAATTGCTACAATATACCCGGACGGATTCGAGCGCGAGCGGTTGTTCCGATCAAGCGGCGACATGCTGTCCAGACCGATCCAGAGCCGGCAGGGCTTTTTCAGACGGATGTGGGAGGGATTTGCCGATTGGCGGATGAAGCGTGCAGGACGGCTCGTTCTGAGGGACCTGACAGACGATCAGCTGAAGGACATCGGCCTGACGCGCTGGGAGGTCCGCGAGGAGCTCGGCAAGTCCTACTTCATCGAGTAACTGGCGTGCTGTTCATTCCCGGCAGCAGGTTGCTCGATGAACGCCGTTAAAGAGATTGTCGGCGTGACCCGCGCGATGGCGCGGAGCAGGACAGGCCGTAGGGCTGGCGCGAGACGGCGGGGCCTCGGATCAGCAGCCTTTTTCGCCGGCCATCCAGCGCTTGATGTCGCCCGTCATGCGCGTGCCGACCGGTTCGCTGAACAGGGGGCCGAACGCATCGACCTTGGCCGGATGGCCTTCCGCCTGGATGACGGCAAGCGGCCGGGCCTCGGGATTGTTGCGCTTGACGAGCAGGATGCGCGGGCGACCGGAGAAGGAATTGAGTTCCGGTGCCAGCCGGTAGGACTTGAACGCCGCATCGCCCGACTTGAACCAGCAGGCATTGGCGCTCAGCGCAATGCGCTCCATCGTCGGCAGAGCCGCGACGTTGCGGACGGGGGCCGGCTCCGGTGCCGACTGGCAGCCGGAAAGAAGAGCCGCGATGGCGGCAGCGATGGACGACAGGCAGGCAGGATTCATCGCTGGATCTCGATATGGGGCCGGCCACGCCGGACGCTGTGTCGGAAAGAATCGCGGCCGATGATCAGGCCGCGATGACGTCGAGCGCCGAGGCGAACAGGGCGCGACCGTCCGAGCCGCCATGCGCGGCTTCGATCAGGTTTTCCGGGTGCGGCATCATGCCGAGAACGTTGCCGCGGGCATTGGTTACGGCTGCGATATCGTTCATCGAGCCGTTCGGATTGGTGCCGGCCGCATAGCGGAAGATGACCTGCCCGTTGCCTTCGATCTCCTTCAGCGTTTCCGCATCGGCAAAATAGTTGCCGTCGTGATGGGCGACCGGGCAGCGGATGATCTGGCCTTCCGCATAGGCGCGGGTGAAGTCCGTCGAGGCGTTGACCACTTCGAGCTTGATTTCCTTGCAGACGAACTTCAGCGAGGCGTTGCGCATCAGCGCGCCCGGCAGCAGGCCAGCCTCCAGCAGGATCTGGAAGCCGTTGCAGACGCCCAGCACGCGCACGCCCTGTTCCGCCTTGGCCTTGATCGCCTGCATGACGGGCATGCGGGCGGCGATGGCGCCGCAGCGCAGATAGTCGCCATAGGAGAAGCCGCCGGGAATGACGATCAGATCGACATCCGGAATTTCGGTTTCCGTCTGCCAGATGGTGACCGGCGGCTTGCCGGAGATCATGGTCAGGGCGGTGATCATGTCACGGTCGCGGTTGAGACCGGGGAGCTGAACGACGGCGGACTTCATGGATGCGGATCGAACCTTGCCTGTGCCTCTGCCAGCTCACGCAGCTCGAGGCGGTTTTCAATGCGGTCGAGACGGGTCTCGTGGCGTCCGAGAACGCTGTAGATGTTGTGAATGTCCTGCTGAACGGACACAAGCGTGCCACGCATGCTCTGCATCTCGCTCTTCAGCTCCGTCACGGCATGTCTGATGTGCGATATGTCACCATTCATCCGTTTAAGAAGCTCATACATCAGTTCGTTTGTGACGTTCGTCATGTCACTCTCCCGCAACCTTCAGTCGAGAGAGATAGTATAGTTCTCGATCACGGTGTTTGCCAACAGCTTATCGCACATGGCTTTTACGTCGGTTTCGGCTTTCGCGCGGTCGTCGGTGTCGACCTTGAGGTCGAACACCTTGCCCTGGCGAACCTGGCCGATGCCTTCAAAACCGAGGGCGCCGAGCGCGCCTTCGATGGCCTTGCCCTGCGGGTCGAGAACGCCGTTCTTGAGCGTTACGGTTACGCGTGCGGTGATCACTTGTCGTTTTCCTCGAAACTGTATGCTCTCGGGTTCTGGCGGCTTACTTGACCAGAACCGGACCGGTGCCGCGGGGCGGCTCGTTCTCATTCATGATGCCGAGACGGCGGGCGACTTCCTGATAGGCTTCGACCAGCCCGCCCATGTCGCGGCGGAAGCGGTCCTTGTCCATCTTTTCCTTGGTCTCGACGTCCCACAGACGGCAGCTGTCCGGCGAGATCTCGTCGGCGAGGATGATGCGCATCATATCGCCTTCGAACAGACGTCCGCACTCGATCTTGAAATCGACCAGCTGGATGCCGACGCCGAGAAACAGGCCGGTCAGGAAGTCGTTGACGCGGATGGCGAGCGCCATCACGTCGTCGAGCTCCTGGGGGCTCGCCCAGCCGAAGGCCGTGATGTGCTCTTCGGAGACCATCGGGTCGTCCAGAGCATCGGCCTTGTAATAGAACTCGATGATCGAGCGCGGGAGGACGGTGCCTTCCTCGATGCCCAGGCGCTTGGACAGCGAGCCGGCGGCAACGTTGCGCACGACGATCTCCAGCGGGATGATCTCGACTTCCTTGATCAGCTGCTCGCGCATGTTCAGGCGGCGGATGAAGTGTGTGGGAATGCCGATGCGGTTCAGGTGCGTGAAGATATATTCCGAAATCCGGTTGTTCAGCACGCCCTTGCCGTCGATGACGTCATGCTTCTTCTTGTTGAAGGCCGTTGCATCGTCCTTGAAGAACTGGATCAGCGTGCCTGGCTCCGGGCCCTCATAAAGGATCTTGGCCTTGCCTTCATAGATTCGGCGGCGACGGTTCATAGACTCTGTCTCTTATTGTTGCAGGCGCTGGGAGAGGCGCCTTTTCGTTGGTGCAGTCGGGGCGTGTTTTCTCCCGGGTCCATAGCGGAAAAGAAACCATTTCACAATCGGCGTCTCATCCGTCCGCGGGAAAGGCACGGGCGGATCGCTGCATTGCAGGCCTGCGCCAGCCTCATGGCGCAGGCTCCGTCACTCCGCGGCAGGGGGAGATCCTTCCGTCTGGTGCGCTGTCGCGCCGGCTGCCGCCATGCGCGCCCGCAGAAGAGCTTCGATGTCCGAAGCCGCCATGGGGCGGGCGAGGGCATAGCCCTGCAGGACGTCGCATCCCATCGTCCGGAGCAGATCGATCTGCGCCTGCGTCTCCACGCCTTCCGCGACGATCTCGATCTCGAGCGCGTGGCCCATTTCGACGATCGCGGCGATGAGGAGGCGATGGCGTTCGCCGCGCGTGAGCGGGGCAATGAGCGCGCGATCGATCTTCAGCCGCTTGGGGTGAAGCGTGGTCAGGCCCAGCACGGAGGCGTGGCCGGTGCCGAAGTCGTCGATCTCGATGGCGATGCCGGCCTTGCGGATGCGGTCGATGGCTTTCGCCATCTCGCCGTCGAGAGCATCGAGAAAGATCGATTCGAGCATTTCGAAAACGAAGGTGCCCTTGGGCAGGTTCCTCGTCGGGAAGGAGGCGAGCAACTGCGGATCGAGCAAGCGGCGGGCGGAAATGTTGACGGACATGCGCGGGATGCCGAGACCTTCGCGCCCCCAGCGCATAAAGTCCGCGCAGGCTTTCTCCGCAATCGACCGGTCGATGCGCCACATCGCGTCGATGTCTTCGGCGATCTTCAGAAAGCGGTCGGGGGCGAGAACGCCGTGCTGGGGATGCTGCCACCGCGCCAGGGTTTCGACACCGCAGACCTCGAGCGTCTTCGCATCGAACTGCAGCTGATAGAACGGCATGAACGCGTCGTCGTCCAGACCGCGCAGAATGTCGTCGGCCGTCTGCTTGATCGCGCGGTTGCGGTTCTCCAGTTCCGCGGTGAAGAGAACGGTGCGGCTGCCCTTCTGCGCCTTGGCAGAGGACAGGGCGATCGCCGCATTGATCAGCGCCTGGCGTCCATCCACCTCGTCGCCGGTTCGGGACAGGCCGATGCTGACGCCGCAGCGACAGAGGTGGCCGTCGCAGGGAATGGGCGCTTCAAGGATGCGGATGACCTCGTCCGCGATCTCTGCGGCCTTCTCCGAGCGCTCGCCGGCCGCGAGCACGAAAGCGAACTCGTCGCCGCCGATGCGCGCGAGCCATTCCTCCTCGAGACGCAAATTCTCCAGCAGGCCGGCCACGTGAACGATGGCGGCGTCGCCCGCCCTGTGGCCGAGCGTATCGTTGATCTCCTTGAAGCGGGAGAGATCGATATGCAGGACGGCGTGCACGGGACGGGGACCGTCCGGGGGAGCGGGAAGGCCGTCCAGCCAGCGCAGGAGAGCATGCCGGTTCGCAAGGCCCGTGAGCTGGTCCTGCAGGGCGCGACGCTCGATCTCGCGCCAGGCGCTTTCCAGGGCCTCGTACCGGGTCTCCGACAGCGTGCGGGCCTGTTCGAGGCTCTGCTGCAGCATGACGTCGTCCGTCACATCCCAATTGGCGCCGAGCAGCCGGAGGTGGCCTTTTCCATCGCGGAACGTAACGGAGCGGGAGCGGATGTAGCGCACCTCGCCATCGGGCCGGATGATGCGGAACGCGTTGACGAAGGGCTCGCCGGAGGCGATTCCCGCATCGATCGCCGCCCAGGTCCGTTCGCGGTCATCGGGGTGAAGCGTCTTTTCGAGAAGGTCGCCCTCGTCTTCGTCCGGCTGATCGCCGTAGCCGAAAATCTGCATGAGAACGGCATCGCGCGTGACGCGCCCGGTTTCCAGATCCGCATCGAACACGCCGATCTTGGAGACGTCGAGTGCGAGCCTCAGGCGCCGGGAAACCTCCTCCGGCGGAACCGTGTCGAGGGGAGCGCGGTCGCTCTGGCTGCCAGGTTCGCTCGTCACATCCACGTCCGCCCAGCCTGGGGAGTATCGCCCGAGACGGTTTCGTCTTCAGGCACCTTTCCATTGATCAGGATTCACCCAGATATTGCGGTAAGTCAAGGCTTTAGGCGGCTGAGAAACTGCGCAAAGACCATCGTGCCCTCGGGCCAGGGGCCGTGGCCCGATTCGGCATTGAGATGGCCGGACTCGCCCGCATCCACGAGGATGGAGCCCCAGGCATTGGCGATATCGCCGGCATGCTCGTAGGATCCAAAATGATCGTTGCGGCTGGCGACGATCATGGAGGGGAAGGGCAGCGGGTCGCGCGGGTAGGGGCCGAACGTCATCAGATGTTTCGGGCGGATCTTCGGGTTCTCGACATCCGGTGGCGCGACGAAGAAGGCGCCGGCAATCTTGTGCTGGTTTTCCTTGGAAATTGCATGCACGGCCGTGGCGACGCCGAGGGAATGCGCAACGATGACGACGGGTTTCGTTGCCGCCGCGATCTCCTCGTTCATCCGGGCGACCCAATCCTCGCGCACGGGCTTCACCCACTCCGCCTGTTCGACGCGGCGCGCCGAGGCGAGCTTGCTTTCCCAGCGTGTCTGCCAGTGATCCGGGCCGGAATTGGTGTATCCGGGGACGATGAGGATGTCTGCTTCCGAAGCTTTCATGATTTCGCGATGTGCGTCGGCCTGCCGTCGTTGTCAAGACCTGCGGGCGTCACGCACCGCGTTTGCGGCCTGCCGCGCGCGTCATCTACCGGAAAAACTTGTAGTAGGAGGCGATCTTGGCGCTGGTGTTGGACGAGGTCATCAGGCGCACGCCAATCTGGTCGCCCCGTGCCCACTGCACCATGCCGTTCAACCGCCCGAGCTCTTCGGTCTCGATGATGACCGCCTGGCCCTGGGTTGCCTTGATATCGTAGGCCAGTTGCAGGCTCATGCCTGCATCCGACAGATCGACCACGGTGCCCGAGCTCGTCTTGTCCCGGCAGGTGACGCGAGCCGCGAGCTTGGCGCGGGACCGCGTCTCTCGTTCCATACCCATTTGTGCCGGCATGTCGGTGCTGCTCCCTCGTCTGCATGTTAGCTGCAGTTTACAAACTATCGGGAAGCCTTCACCAAAGCCTTGCGAAGATCGGTCGCATTCTATTGAAGGCGACCGATCCCGCGATTCTGGACGGATCGGCGTCAGGCCTCAGCCGAAGACGCGACGGAAGATCGTGTCGACATGCTTGGTGTGGTAGCCGAGGTCGAATTTCTCGCGGATGTCGGCCTCCGGCAGGTAGCCCCGCACTTCGTCATCGGCGAGAAGCTCTTCCAGGAAATCCTTGCCCTGTTCCCACACCCGCATCGCATTGCGCTGGACGAGGCGATAGGCGTCTTCGCGCGAGGCGCCGGCCTGCGTGAGGGCGAGGAGGACGCGCTGCGAGTGGACGAGGCCGCGGAACTTGTTGAGGTTGCCCATCATGTTGTCCGGGTAGACCAGCAGCTTGTCGATGACATTGGTCAGGCGGGCGAGGGCGAAATCGAGCGTCACGGTTGCGTCCGGGCCGATCATGCGCTCGACCGAGGAGTGCGAGATATCACGCTCGTGCCAGAGGGCGACGTTTTCCATGGCCGGAATGGAGAAGGCGCGCACCATGCGGGCGAGGCCCGTCAGGTTTTCCGTCAGCACCGGATTGCGCTTGTGCGGCATGGCGGAGGAGCCCTTCTGGCCCGGCGAGAAATATTCCTCGGCTTCCAGAACTTCCGTGCGCTGCAGATGGCGGATTTCGGTGGCGACGCGCTCGACCGACGACGCGATGACGCCGAGGGTGGCGAAGTACATGGCGTGACGGTCGCGCGGGATGACCTGTGTGGAGACGGGCTCCGGCTTGAGGCCGAGGGCGGCGGCGACATGCTCTTCGACGCGGGGGTCGATATTGGCGAAGGTGCCGACGGCACCGGAGATCGCACAGGTGGCGATCTCCTCACGCGCAACGACGAGGCGGGCGCGGCAGCGCTCGAACTCGGCATAGGCGAGGGCCAGCTTCACCCCGAAGGTGGTGGGCTCGGCATGGATGCCGTGGGAGCGGCCGATGGTGACCGTGTCCTTGTGCTCGAAGGCGCGGCGCTTCAGGGCGTCGAGCAGGCGGTCCATGTCGGCCAGGAGCAGGTCCGTCGCCTTGACGAGCTGGACGCTGAAGCAGGTGTCGAGCACGTCCGAGGACGTCATGCCCTGATGCACGAAACGGGCATCCGGGCCGACGATTTCAGCGAGATGGGTGAGGAAGGCGATGACGTCGTGCTTGGTGACGGCTTCGATCTCGTCGATCCGGTCAACGTCGAAGGTGGCGGCGCCGCCCTTTTCCCAGATGGTGCGCGCGGCGTCCTTGGGGATGACGCCAAGCTCGGCGAGCGCGTCGCAGGCATGCGCCTCGATTTCGAACCAGATGCGGAACTTGGATTCGGGCGACCAGATGGCGACCATTTCCGGCCGGGAATAGCGGGGGATCATCGGCTGTCAGCTTTCTCTCGGATATCGTTGGCCGAGCCTCTATCAAAGATGTCCGGCAAGCTCAACGCCGAACGGCGTTTACGCTCTCGTGCCTGCGCTCCCGCGTCAGCCACAGGCTCATGCCGAGAAGTGCCGGTAGCCCGATCGGCATGTAAAGCCGCACGCCCATGACGATGAACTGGTAGACGGCGCCCGCACTGGTGAAGGCGAACTGGTAGAACCAGATGCGGGTGGCAAACGGCGCATGCCAGCGGGCGAAGAACAGGCGATACTGCATGGCGAACAGAAAGGCCGTCAAGCCGATCGTCAGAAGGGTCAGACAGAGGAAGGTGCCGGCAAAGCGTGTTTCGGCGCGCCGGCCGAACGCCAGCGCTCGCGAGAGGAATACGCTGACCGGGAAGGCGAGCATGCCGCCGAGGAAATAGAGGATCACGACCGAGACGCTGTGGCCGGTTCCGGCCCGCCCGTACAGGAAGAGGGAGACGAGGGCGCAAAGCGACATCATGAGCCCCCAGACCGGTGAGAGGTGCAGGTGGCGTCGCGTGTCTTGCCAACCGGCGCGCAACCGGTCTCCGATCACCGTGCTCAGGCCCGGACGCGGCGTGCCCGTCGGCAGCCGCGCCGGGCCGCCGTCGATGGTCATCCGCGACCGCCTTCCGCAAGCGCGCGGAGCGTGTCGATCGCGGTGCGATAGGCTTCGGGCGAGCCGCCGCCATAGATCGCGGACCCCGCGACGAAGACATTCGCGCCGGCGGCGGCGGCGGTGGCGATCGTTGCCTCGGTGATGCCGCCGTCGACCTGGATGTCGATCGGCCGGTCACCGATGAGGCTGCGGACGCGGCGGATCTTGTCGAGCGTCGGCTCGACGAATTTCTGGCCGCCGAAGCCGGGATTAACGGTCATCACGAGCACAAGATCGACCGTATCGAGGAGGTATTCGACAGTGGCCTCCGGCGTGGCGGGGTTGATGGCGACCCCCGCCTTCTTGCCAAGGCCGCGGATTGTCTGGAGCGAACGGTGCAGATGCGGGCCGGCCTCGGCATGCACGGTGATGCTGTCGCATCCGGCCTTGGCGAAAGCTTCGAGATAGGGATCGGCGGGAGCAATCATCAGGTGGCAGTCGAAGGGTGCGGCCGTCACGGGACGCAGAGCCTTTACGACATCGGGGCCGAAGGTGATGTTGGGCACGAAATGGCCATCCATCACATCGAGATGCACCCAATCGGCGCCGGCCGCCACGACGTCGCGCACCTCCTCACCAAGCCGCGCGAAATCGGAGGCGAGAATGGACGGGGCGATACGAATGGGACGCGGCATGCTCAAATCTCCAGGACGCGTTTCCCTCGCTTCGATGCAAGGAAAGCGGCTGCATCATTCTTCCCTGAACCGATTCCGGTCCGAGTGCTGTTGCAGTAGCACTGGCGGACGGGCCCGGCAATGTCGGGTGTTCAGGGCTTCTTGGGCTGCAGGTCGTGCCAGCAAGGCCGGATGTCGCCTTCCGCCGGGGTCGCGTCGTGCACGCCACGCGCAATCGCGCGCGCCATCGTGGCGGCAGCGGCGGCACAGAGAGCGAGAAAATCCGCCGGGCTGAGATTGCCGGGCCGTCGGCCCGTCGACAGGGCAAAGACCAGATCGCCGTCGAGCGGCGTGTGCGATGGCCAGAGGGCGCGGGAGAAGCCGTCATGCGCGGCGACGGCAAGGCGCTTGGCTTCGGCCTTGGTCAGCGAGACGTCCGTGGCGATCACGGCGATTGTCGTGTTGGCCATCGGCGTGACGGCATCGAGCTTCGTGCGGATGGCCGTCGCGTTTTCCGGCAGGGGCACGGGCAGGCCCAGCCCGCCGAACTCTTCTTCCAGTTCGAAAGGGGCGGCCCAGAAGCAGGCGGTGTCGCCGATGGTCGCCGAGCCGAGCGGGTTGACGGCGGCGAGCGCGCCGACGGTGATGCCGCTGCCAAGGATGGTGGACGCGGTGCCGAGGCCGCCCTTGACGGTGGCGGTGTTGGCGCCGGTGCCGGCACCGACGCTGCCGGTCGCGACCTCGTCCGCCGCGGCCATGGCGGCGGTGTAGCCGAGGTCGCGATAGGGCGCATAGGTGCCCCAGTTCTTGTCGCCGCCATTGTTGAGGTCGAACAGGATGGCGGCCGGGACGATCGGCACGATGGCCGGTCCGACCTTCAGCCCGCGACCCATGGCGCGGAGCGCCGCCTGCACGCCCGACGCCGCATCGAGACCGAAGGCGGAGCCGCCGGCAAGGCAGAGCGCATCCACGGTCTGCACGCTGTTGTGGGGCTCCAGGAGGTCTGTTTCGCGCGTGCCGGGCGCGCCGCCGATGATCGATACCGCGCCGACGGCCGGCGGATCGCAGAGGATCGCGGTGACGCCGGACTTCAGTCGCTCGTCCTGCGCGTGGCCGACCGCCAGTCCGGGAACATCGGTCAGCGCATTGCGGGGTCCACGTCGCATCGTCATGTCGCGGCCCTCACTCGCCCGGCGGCGGCGCGTCCACGAAGCGGCCCTGGCGCCATTCCATCACTCTGTAGGGATTGTCGGCGAGCTCGTGGCCGGCATCGAAGCGGATGGGTCCGACGACGGTCGGGTAGGACGCTTTCGGCAGCGCGTCGGCAAGCGGCGTGCCGTCCTTCAGCGCGCGGTCTTTTGCCTGCTCAGCCAAGGTCATGGCGGCGAACGCCGGCAGGGCATAGCCTTCGGGCACGATATTGGCGGCCCGCATCGCCGCCGCCGTGGCGGCTGCCTGCGGCAGGGTCGACGCCTCCGGCAGCGTGACGGCGAGGACGCCATCCGCCAGCGGGACCGGCGGATCGGCCGCATCGAGCGCCTCGCCGCCCAGAAGCGTCAGCGCGAGTTTCTCACTGCGGGCATCGCGCGCGATGATTGCGGCATCGCTCCGGTCGCCGCCGATCAGCACATGGGTCGCGCCGCTGCGGGCGAGGCGGCGCACGAGGCTGACCTGCTGCTCCTGCGCCGGGCGGTAGGTATCGGAGAAGACCGGCGTCATGCCCGCCTCGGCCAGAGCCGACCGCACGCCTTCCACGAGATCGCGCCCGTGGATCGTGCCGTCGTCGATCAAGGCGAGGGGCTCGCCCTTCCAGCGCTCGAGGATGACGCTGGCAATCGTCTCGACCTCCTTGCGTGCATTCGGCACCAGCCGGTAGAGCGGCCAGCCATTCTTGCGCGCGTCTTCCATGAGGATATCGGAGCGGACGCTCAAGGTGACGGCGGGGATGCCGGTGCCGGCAAGCGTCGGCAGGACGGCGTCGAGGCTCTCGGTGCAGAGGAAGCCGACCAGCGCCTCGGCGCCCGCCGCAGCGACGGCGGTCTTCAGGGCCTCGGCGTCGCCGGCCTCGCAGGTTTCGGGAATGGCGACCACCTCGGAGCCGCGGGCCTCCGCCTGAAACCGCGCGCCTTCGAGGACCTGACGCCCGAGCAGAGCGAGCGGCCCTTCGACGGGGGCGACGACACCGACCTTCAGCCCGGCCGCGGCAGCACCGGAGGCCAGGCCGGCGGCGAGTGCGAAAGCGGGAATGAGGACGAGGGCGCGGGACATGGATCTTTCGGTTTTTCGGGGCACGACGCAACGACGTGCCGTCTCTTCGACCGGATCTCGGCATCTTTGATGACGATGCAAGCGGCCGGCTTTCCCCATGTTCGGCAATCCGGGGACGCGCGTCAAAGGAAAACGGCCGGTTCCCGCGGGGATGCCCATGTTTTCGCTCGGAGAACGCAAAGGACGACGAGGCCGGCGGCGCGAACAAGGCGCGAAGCGGTCGCGGAAAATCCGCTGTCCCCGTTGCTGAAAACCGACGGCGGACGCCCTATATCGGTCATCGTGCGGCAACCGCCGGTTTCCATGATCAGAGATATGTCGATGACGAACGATGTAGAGGCGCATGATCCCCTCCTGCTTGCGCAGGCCTGGAGCCAGCAGGGCCGGGCGGTGGCGCTCGCCACGGTGATCGAGACGTGGGGTTCCGCGCCGCGACCGGTCGGCAGCCATCTCGTCATCGACGAGAACGGGAATTTCGACGGTTCCGTTTCCGGCGGATGCGTGGAAGGGGCCGTGGTGGCCGAGGCGGCGGACGTGATCGCCTCCGGCGAGGCGCGCGTGCTCTCCTTCGGCGTGGCCGACGAGACGGCCTGGCAGGTCGGCCTTTCCTGCGGCGGACAGATCCGCGTCCTCGTGCAGACGGTCGGCGCCGGGCTCGACCTGCCGTCCCTTCGTCGGCTCAACGAATGGCGCGCCGGCCGGCGTGCTGTGGCATCCTCGACCGATCTTGCGACCGGTCGCACGCACGTTTTCGCCGAGGGCGAGGCGGTGCCAGACGATGTCGGAGCGGCCTTCGTGTCCGGCGTGTCGCGACGGGGTGCCGACGGACACTGTTTCGTCAACATTTACCGGCCGCCGCCGCGGCTGGTGATCATCGGCGCCGTGCATATCGCGCAGGCTCTGGTGCCCATGGCCGACCTCGCCGGGTTTTCCACGCTCGTGATCGATCCCCGCACCGCCTTTGCCACGCCCGAGCGCTTTGGCGGCGTCGATCTTGTTGCCGACTGGCCGGACGACGTGTTGCCGGGACGCCCGCTCGATGCCTATACGGCGCTGGCCGCCATCACGCATGATCCGAAGATCGACGATACCGCGCTGAAGGCTGCGCTGGAGGCCGGGTGTTTCTATGTCGGTGCCCTCGGCAGCCGGAAGACGCATGGCAGACGCGTCGAGCGGCTTCAGGCTCTGGGTCTGACGCAGGCGGCCATCGCGCGTATCTCCGCGCCCATCGGCCTCGCCATCGGGGCGGCGACGCCTGCGGAAATCGCGGTGTCGATCCTCGCCGATATCATCCAGTCGCTTCGAGCGCGACCGGTTGCGGACACTGTCTTGGTGGCTGGGACGGTCGGCGCATGAGGTTCGGTCCGGTTCCGCTCGGCGATGCGGAGGAGGCTATACTCGCCCATGCCGTGGTCCTTCCGGAGGGGAGGCTCGCCAAAGGCACGCGGCTTGGCGCCACGGATGTGGCGGCGCTTGCGGCGATCGGCATGGATCGGGTGGTCGTTGCCCGTCTCGGGGCCGACGATATCGGCGAGGATGCGGCGGCGACGTTGATTGCGGCGGGTCTGGCACCGGACCATATGACGTTCTCGCCAGCCTCGACCGGCCGCCTGAACGTCCACGCGTCTGTGGATGGCCTCTTCGTCGCGACGCGCGACCGTGTGGACCGCTTCAACCGCATCGACCCCGCCATCACGCTCGCCTGCCTTGCCGATCACGTGGCGGTGCGGGCGGGCGACATGGTGGCGACGATCAAGATCATTCCGCTTGCCGTGGACCGGCGAAGTGCCGATGAGGCCGCGGCGATTCTGGGCGAGGGACCGGCCTTTGCCGTCAATCCGTTTATCCCGCGTGACGTTACGCTCGTCTCGACCCTGCTGCCGTCGTTGAAAACGCAGGTGATGGACAAGACGCGGCGTGTGCTCGAGGATCGGCTGCGGCGCTCGGGAAGCCGCCTTCTGCACGAGGTCCGCGTGGCGCACGAGCAGGGTGCCGTGGCCAAGGCGATCCGCGACGCCATGGCGCAACCCTCCGCCCGATCACGTCTGGTGATCGTGTTCGGCGCATCGGCCGTGACCGATCGGGACGACGTCATCCCGGCGGCCATCCGTGAGGCCGGAGGCACTGTCGATCATTTGGGCATGCCGGTCGATCCGGGCAATCTTCTCGTGCTCGGCACCCTCGGCGATATCAGGATCATCGGCGCGCCGGGTTGCGCGCGCAGCCCGAAGGAGAACGGTTTCGACTGGGTGCTGGACCGGATTCTTGCAGGCGAGACGGTGGGTGCGCAGGAGATCACGGGCATGGGCGTTGGCGGACTTCTGGCGGAAATTCCCACACGTCCGCGTCCGCGCGCGCGCAGCGAAACGGATGGGAACGGCTTTCAGGCGATGAGCCCGCTGATCGTGCGTCCGGTCGTCCTTGCGGCCGGGCAGGCGAGCCGTATGGGCACGGCGGGGCATCACAAGCTTCTGGCGACCTTCGACGGCGTGCCGCTGGTGCGCCGGACGACGGCGGTGGCGCTTGCCGCCAGCCCCGCACCGGTGGTGGTGACGGGACATCGGGCGGGCGAGATCCGGGAGGCGCTGTCCGGCCTCGATCTGGTGCTCGTGCACAATGAGGATTTCGCGTCGGGCATGGCCTCGTCGCTGATCGCCGGCCTCGATGCTGCCGGGCCCGAGGCGGATGGAATGCTGGTGCTCCTGGCGGACATGCCGGGCGTCACGGCAGACGATCTTCGCCGGTTGATCGCGGCGTTCGAAGAACAGGGTGGACGGGTGGTGGTGCGCGCCGTCTATGGTGGCAAGCGGGGTAACCCGGTGATCCTGCCACGCGCGCTGTTTCCGGCGCTCCGCACGCTCGAAGGCGATGTGGGGGCACGGCATGTGATCGAAACGGGCGGACTGCCGGTCGTCGATGTCGATATCGGACCCGCCGCCCATCTCGATCTCGACACGCCGGAGGCGATCGCGGCGGCCGGTGGCGTGCTGAAGGGGTAGGACATGGATAGCGAGGCGATCGAGGATCTCTTTTCCGGGCTCGGCCCGGTGACCATCAAGCGCATGTTCGGGGGCAAGGGCGTCTATCGCAACGGGCTGATCGTGGCGATCGACCTCAACAGCGAACTGATGCTGAAGGCGGATCGCGAGAGCGCACCGCTTTTTGCCGCCGCCGGTGCCCGCCAGTGGAGCTATGCGGGAAAAGCGGGCAAGAAGCCGGTGTTCATGCCCTACTGGTCGATTCCCGATGCCGCGCTCGATGATCCCGAGGAAATGACACGCTGGGCGCGGCTGGCCTATGACGCGGCGGTCCGCTCAGCCAAGTAGCGCCTGCGCCCGGAGCGCGGCGATCGCATCGGCGGCAAAGCGGGAGAGGGGCGCGGGCAGGGCGTCGAGATCGTACCATCCGATATCCGAGAGCTTGTCCGGCTCGGTCTCCTGAGGATCACCCTGCGTATCGCGCGTGACGTAGATCAGCGAGATCCAGTGCTGCCGGTCCGCTTCGATCACATGCTCGCTGACGCAGAGAAAGTCGATGGCATCGCCGATCGCGAGCCCGCTTTCTTCCACGCCCTCGCGACGTGCCGCCGAGCGGCTGTCCTCCATCATATCGACCTTGCCGCCCGTGATGGTCCAGTGTCCCTGTTCCGGCGCCTTGAGCCGGCGGCAGAGCAGGATGCGATCGTCCCGCAGAATGGCGAGACCGCAGCCGACGCCGGGAAAATCGATGCCGGGAGCGGCAGACTTCGATGTCGTCACAGCGACCTCCATGATCAGGCACGATGGCGCGAAGCCGCCTGCCGGTCCAGCAGAACGCAAGAAGCGCAGCGGTTCATGGAACACGCTGCGCTTGCGCTGTCTCCGTCAGGCCGATCAGGCCTTGCCGGCAACCAGCATGAAAGCGGGGATCTCGTCGCCGAAACCGACCGGGGTCGGGCCGTCGTCATGGTCGCGGCGATAGCGGTTGCGGCGGTCGCGATTGTCGTCGTTGGCAGGCGACGCCGGGCGGTGGTTCCGGGGGCCGGCGTTCTGCGGCTTCGGGTCTGCCTTGCGTTCTGCTCTCACGGGTTCAATCCTTGGCTGCACCGGTTCGGTCTGGAGATGAGTATCGTCTGTCTTGATGTCAGGCTTGTGACCGACAGGTTTGCCGGCTTCCGTCTTCACCGCATCCGGCTTGTAGCTCTCGGCGCTGTAGCCATCCGGCCGGGTGCCGTAGGGACGCGGGGCATCGGGATTGTGGTCCACGACGTGGCGCGGGGCGTGATCGCGTTCCCGCTCGCGTCCGCGCCGCTTGCCGTCACGGCCACCCTTTTTTTCGGGGCGACCGGTTTCCGTGCTCTCCATCGGCGCCGGCAGGTCGTCGAGACCGCCATTATGCCATTCGATCTTCTGGCCGATCAGCTTCTCGATCGCGTCGGACGCTTTCACGTCGCGCCGGCTGACCAGCGTGAAGGCAGCGCCGGAGCGGCCCGCGCGGCCCGTGCGGCCGATCCGGTGGACGTAGTCCTCGGCATGGATCGGAACGTCGAAGTTGAAGACATGGCTCACATCCGGGATGTCGAGGCCGCGTGCGGCAACGTCGGAGGCGACGAGCAGCGTGATCTGATTGTCCTTGAAGCCCGCGAGCATCTTGGTGCGCGAGCTCTGGTCCATGTCGCCATGCAGCGCGCCCACCGAAAAACCGTGGCGGGACAGCGAGCGGAAGAGATCGGCTACATCGAGCTTGCGGTTGCAGAAGATGATCGCGTTTTTCAGCTCGTCCTGCGACCGGATGAGATCGCGCAGAATGGCGCGCTTCTCGTAATCCTTGCCGTGGGTGGCGACGAAGCGCTGCGTCACGGTCTTGGCGGTCGAAGAGGGCGGTGCGACCTCGATGCGTTCCGGGTTCTGCAGGAAGCGGTCGGCCAGCTTCTGGATTTCCGGCGGCATGGTGGCCGAGAAGAACAGCGTCTGGCGCGTGAACGGGATGAGCTTGGCGATGCGCTCGATATCGGGAATGAAGCCCATGTCGAGCATGCGGTCGGCTTCGTCGATCACGAGGATCTCGACGCCGGTCATCAGCAGCTTGCCGCGCTCGCAATGGTCGAGCAGGCGGCCGGGCGTGCAGATCAGCACGTCGGCGCCGCGTTCCAGCTTGCGGTCCTGTTCGTCGAACGACACGCCGCCGATGAGAAGCGCGATGTTGAGCTTGTGGTTCTTGCCGTATTTCTCGAAGTTCTCGGCGACCTGGGCGGCGAGTTCGCGCGTCGGTTCCAGAATGAGCGTGCGCGGCATGCGTGCCCGAGCGCGGCCCTTCTCCAGCAGCGTCAGCATGGGCAGCACGAAGGAGGCCGTCTTGCCCGTTCCCGTCTGCGCGATCCCGAGGATATCGCGGCGCATCAGCGCCGGCGGAATGGCGTTCGCCTGGATGGGCGTCGGGATCGTGTAGCCCGCATCGGTGACGGCGGAGAGAACTTTTTGGCTCAGGCCAAGATCAGCAAACGTTGTCAAAGGGAAATCTGTTTCCGTTCCGGTTCTAACGAACTCTGGTGCCGCGGGCCGCGCTCTCGAGGTCCGTCGTGGGCGCTCATAGGCCCAAGCTCGCGGAAAGTCAAGAAAACTGGCGCTTTGCGGCAATCGAGACGCGTCAAGTCGGGGAATCCGGCTCGAACACCCTGAATATGGGACGGAATTTCCGTTTGGGAAGCGCGTCAGTCGATATAGCTGCTGAGCTTCATGCCGGCGTTGAGGAAGCGCATCGGATCGACCGCATCGCCGTGCAGCCGGACCTCGTAATGCAGGTGCGGACCGGTGGAGCGACCCGTGCTTCCGGAACGGGCGATCGCTTCCCCGGCCTTCACGACATCGCCGACATTGACGAGAATGGTCGAGAGATGCCCGTAGCGCGTGCTGACGCCGTTGCCGTGATCGATCTCCACCATGTTGCCATAGCCGCCATTACGGCCGGCAACGACGACCTTGCCCGGCGCGGTCGCGCGTACGCTGGTGCCGATGGCAACGCGGAAATCGATGCCGGCATGCAGCGCGAGACGGCCGAGAAACGGGTCCAGCCGATTGCCGAACTGGCTGGTGATGTCGCTCTGCGGGGCGGGGTTGCTGAAGGGCAGCTTGCGGACTTCGCCGCGGACCTGCTCGAGGCGCACAAGCGCGGTGTCGAGTTCGACCAGCTGTCGGTCGAACACATCCGTCGTGTCCGGCTCGACATAGGGACCGCCCATCGCGGTATCCGTGCCGTCGGCGTCGCTGCGGCCTCGCGCGGCATCGACGTCGGCCGGATCCGGCGTGACGGAGAGGCCGGTGCGGGCGACGATGGTCTCGATGGCATCGGTCGCGCTGATGGCGCCGGACGTCAGCGTCGCGATCCTGTCCTTCTGCGAGCGCTCGATATCCTTCAGGGAGTGGGTGACGCGGGAGAAGAGGCGGTCGGCGCGATCGGTGATCGTATCGCCGCCGCGCGCGTCGGTGCGGGTGAAGGGGGCGGCGTAGGCAAGGGCCGGCCCCTTGGGCGCCGTCTTCGCGGCAAGGCCCATCAGGCGTTCGATGGCCTGGATGCCGCCCGTGGCGTCCGCATGCTTTTCGCTCTCGGCCTTGTCGGTGCCGGGATCGGCCAGGCCGGATTCCTCCGCGCGCTCGATGAGGGAGCCGAGCTTGCCGTGGCGCGAGGTGAGGGCCTGTTGCTGCTGGAGAAGCTTCTCCACCTTTTCCTCCACCACCTGCTGGTCGAGCAGCTGCCGGCTGGTCACACGATCGACCTGGGCGCGCAGCGCCGAGATGCGATCCTCGTAATCGTGCTGCATGCGCGCCTGACGCGCCATGGTGCCGCCAATCAGATCGTCGCGCAGCACGAGATAGGAGGTTGATGCGAGGTAGCCGACGGCAAAGAGGGCGCCGAGCGAGACACCGACGGCCGTCATCCATGGACGCACCGTCATGTGGTGGACTTTTTCACCCCGGGCGAGGATCAGGATCGGCTGTTCCTTGCGCTTGCCGAATATCGGGCTTCCCGAACTCTGAGACACAATGTACTCCCGCCGCATGCCCTAAATTCCTGCGTGGAGTAGACCTTGTTAAGGTTAATATTTGCTTGATGAGACCGTGATCCGGTCCCGGCTCAGATGTTCACCGAGGCCGTCATCGAGCGGTAGAAGGACGGCGTGAGGCCGGCTTCGGCGCGGGCGACATCGTTGAACGGCGCCTTCAGCGGGCCGCGAAAATTGGCGCGCACGAGATCCTGGAATGCCCGCGCGGGATCCTTGCCCTCGCGGGCACAGAGGAAGCGGAACCACTTGGCGCCAACGGCCACATGGCCCTTCTCGTCCTCGTAGATGATGTCGAGGACCGCGGCGCTGGCGTCGTCGCCCGATTGGCGCATCTTCTCCTGCAGCGCGGGCGTCACGTCGAGACCGCGGGCTTCGAGAATGAGAGGAACGACGGCGAGCCGCGCCGTCAGGTCGTTTCGCGTGTCATGCGCGGCCTGCCACAGCCCGTCATGGGCCGGCAGGTCGCCATAGTCGGCGCCGAGATCACGCAGCCGGTTTCGCACCAGCCGGAAATGCTTGGCCTCCTCGAAGGCAACCCGCATCCAGCCATCGAAGAACGAGTTCGGCACGCGCTCCGTCGCGAAACGGGCGACGATGTCGAGCGCGAGATCGACGGCGTTCAGTTCGATATGGGCAATGGCATGGAGGAGGGCGATGCGCCCGCGCAGCGTCGTCAGCGCGCGACGCGGAACGCGCTGGGGCGGGATCAGCTCCGGCTTCTCCGGGCGGCCGGGACGCGAAGGGACCGGCGTATCCAGCGGCGAGCGCAGGGACAGGCGCCGCTCGCTCCAGCGGCGCGCCGCCTCCTGCGCAAGGTCTGCCTTGAGGTCGAGATCGGCGGCGCGAATGGCGCGTGCGGCGCCGTCCCGCAGCGATCGCATCGCGAGCGAAGACGGGCTTGCGTTTCCGGAGGCTGCGGTTTCCGCCGAATCGCCCGCCGTCGCTTCGTCGCTCACGCGGCTGCGGCCTGGACGGCGGCGAGGACCTCTTCGGCGTGGCCGGGAACCTTCACCTTTTCCCACACGCGGGTGACGATGCCGTCCGGCCCGATGAGGACCGTGGTGCGCTCCACGCCCATGTATTTCTTGCCGTACATGCTCTTCTCGGCCCAGACGCCATAGGCTTCGAGCGTCGTCTTGTCCTCGTCCGCCGCGAGAATGACGGCAAGGTCGTGCTTGGCGACGAATTTGTCATGCTTCTTGGCCGAATCGGGCGACATGCCGATCACGACGGCGTTCGCGGCTTCGAAGGCCTTGATGTTGGCCGTGAAGGCGATCGATTCGGCCGTGCAGCCGGTGGTATCGTCCTTCGGGTAGAAGAAGAGCACGACCTGGCGGCAGGCCTGTTCGGCAAGCGAGACGGTTCCGCCGCCGTCGCGCGGCAGGGTGAAGTCCGGCGCCTTGGCGCCTGTGGCGATAACGGTCATGTTGGCTCCTGTTTTCGTCCGCTTTCTCGCCGGATGACGTCGAAAGACGTCGCTCCGACCATTTGTCGCCTCACTTATATGGTGCAAAGCGGCATGCCGTCATCCCCGCCGGGGAGAACGGCGGATCATGGACGGCGATTCGACGGCTCGTGTCGTCCATCACGATCATCGGCGCGCACGGTTTTCGTGGCGCAAACTCCGACGCCGGTTGCCGCATCGTCTGCCGAAAGGCAGAATGGATGCGGTGGTCCATTGATTTGTTAGACAAGGCGTACGCCTCGAGCCACGGGATTTTGCCGAGACATGCATTTTTCGACCTTCGCAGAGGCCGACGCCGCTCATGAGTGAGATCCGGGGTGAAAAGACCGTTTTCCGCAAGGAGGACATCGTCGCGTTGCACTCGCTGCCTTCGGCGCAGGCGTACGATCCCTGTATCCTGCATGCCACCACGCGCCGCCGCTGGCCCCGCCGCTGCGTCAAAGGGTTTCTCGGGCTCGTCTGCGTCCTCATCCTGTTTGCCGCCGGTCTCGTCATCGCGGTGGAAGCCGGCGGGATCGACCGCATTCTGAACACGCGCGCCCAGGCGGCGCTGAACAATGCGCTCGGCGATGCCTATCACGTCGATGTCGGCAGCACCGTGGTTCGCCTGACCGGCGACGGCGCGCTGGCGCTGAAGGCGCAGGATGTCTCGCTGAAGCGCAACGCCTCCGACGAGCAGCTGCTGACGACCGAGTCTGTCTTCATCGAACTCGACCCGTTTTCGCTCCTGTCCGGAAAGATTTCCGTCTCGCGCATCGAAGCCGAAGGTGCGCGCCTCGCGCCGGCCATCCTGCCGCAGGGCAAGCCTCTCGACCTCACCCGCATCCGCATTGCCGATGTCAGCGGGGCGATGGAGGCCGTCTTCGCGCAGATGGACACGATCTCCAGCCTGATCGCCCGCAGCGGCACGCAAGTGGTGCGCATCGCCGATGTGATGCTGCCGCTTTCCGGTCCGCGCAACCGCGTGGTGAAGCTCGACGTTCATTCTCTCGATTTCGCCCGTGCCGAGAATGGGTCCATGACGATTCGCGGCGATGCCGCGATCGACGGGACGTCGACGGCACTGCAGCTGACGGCCGACAGTGACAAGGGTCGCATCGTCCGTCTCGGCGGCGCCGTGACCGGCCTTCCCACCTCGGCCCTTCTCTACCGCGCGGAGACCGCGACCGAGCCGCCCTTCGGTCTCGATACCAAGGCCTCGATCAACCTGTCGGCCGTGCGGGCCGGCGCGGGCGTTGCCCCGCAACTGACCATGTCCGGCGCGCTCGACCGGGGCGTCTTCGTCGCGAGTGGCCTGCAATCCGATCTCCTGCCGTCCGACGTCAATCTCGCTTACGACTTTCAACGCGGCAGCATCGAGGTGAACACCTCGACGGTGCGTCTCGGCAAGTCCGTGTTCCCGTTCAGCGGCTCCGTCCGCGACATCGATTCGACGAGTGCGGCCTCCATGGCGCCGGCGGCCACGCTGTCTCCGGCAACGCCTCCGTCGGACCCCATGGCGCTCGCTCTACCGAAGGGTTTCAGCATCGATGTGCTCGTCAAGGGCGGAACATCCGCGCCGATCGATGTCAACGAACCGCCGCTGACCTTCGATGCGAAGGTCGCGGGCGATTTCCAGTCCGAACGGCACGCCATGCTGTTTCGCGAGCTGTCCGTCGCCAGCAAGCTCGGTACCTTCGCCGGTTCCCTCTCGATCGCCTTTTCGAGCACCTCGCCGCAGATCAACTTCGCGGGCCTGACCACGGACATGCAGACGGCCGGCATCAAGCAGCTCTGGCCCTGGTGGGTCGGCAAGAAGGCCCGCAGCTGGGTGATCGCCAATATCTTCGGCGGAACGGTCAACAACGGCAAGATCGAGCTCGCGATCAAGGAAGGACGGCTGGCGGAGACGGCCGGTCCGGTGGAGCTGGCCGCGGACGAACTCATGATCGATTTCGACATCGGCGGGGCGCGCGTCAACATCACCGGAGACATACCGCCTCTGCGGGACGCGACCGGCCATTTCACGCTGCGCGGGGAGCGGGCCGATGTGGATATCACCAGCGGCACGGCCTATTTTCCCTCCGGTCGCACGGTGACGCTGAATGGCGGCAACCTCATCCTCCCGGATACCTATGGCAAACCGCTGATGGCCGAACTGAAGCTGCAGGTTTCCGGCGAAGCCGACGCGATTGCCGAACTCGTCAGCTACCGGCCGCTGGAGGCGCTGCAGAAGACCCCGTTCAAGGCGGAGGACTTTTCCGGCCCCATGACGGCGGATGTCGGCGCCCGGTTCGGGCTCGCCCGCGACCAGCACCCGCCGCCGCCGGAATGGCAGGCGGAGATGCGTCTGAACGGCGTGTCGCTGAAGCCGCCGATGGCCGGCCGCGAGATCTCCGATATCGACGGGACGCTGCGCATCGACCCCCAGCACGCCGTGCTCGACGCGAAGGCGGCGGTGGACGGCGTGACCATGAAGCTCGACGCCGTGGAGCCGATCGGCGCGAACAGCACGGTCAAGCGCAGCCGCACTGTCTCCGGCACCTTGCCAGACGGGGCGCTGGCGAAGTTCGCACCGGGGCTCAGCGGCATCGTCGATGGACCCGTCGGCCTCGACGTGAACCTGGAGGACGGCGACAAGCAGGTGGTCAAGGTCGATCTGGAGGGTGCGACCCTCTCCCTGCCGTGGATCGGCTGGAGCAAGGGGCGCGGCGTGCCTGCGACATCGAGCCTGTCGGCCGTGACGAAGGACGGGGTGACGTCGATCAGCGACTTCAAAATTTCGGGCGAGAGCTTTGGAGCCGGCGGAGCGATCACCATCGACAAGGCCGGTCTGGCCGCCGCCGACCTCACCTCCGTGCGCCTTGCGGCCGGCGACAACTATGCCGTGTCCGTCAAGCGACAGAAGAGCGGCTACGGCGTCACTGTCAACGGCAGCTCGGCCGATATCCGGTCGGTCATCGATAGCCTGAAATCGCCCGGCGCAAAGGGCGACGTGTCCGAGGCCGCGGCCAAGCGCGTCTCGATCGATGCCGCGCTGGAAAGCGTGCAGGGGTTTCACTCGGAAACGCTCTCCAACGTCAACCTCTCCTACACCGCCCGCGGAAAGGCGATCGAGGGTCTGAAGCTGAAGGCGGTGACCTCGACCGGACAGGCCGTGGTCGGCGATCTCGTGGCGTCCGGTGCCGACAATATCGTCCAGCTGACGAGTGGCGATGCGGGGGCACTCGCGCGGTTCGCGGATATCTACGCCAATATGCGCGGCGGCCTTCTGAATCTGAAGCTGCGGGACCGCGGCGGCAACTCCTGGCGCGGAACGCTCGATATCCGCAAATTCGCGCTCGTCAACGAGCAGCGGCTGCAGTCGATGGTCTCCTCGCCCTCGACATCCGACGGGCGAAGCCTCAACCAGGCGGTCAAGAAGGATATCGACATGAGTTCGGTAAAGTTCGAACGCGGCTTTGCCAATCTCGCGCTCGACGGCGGGCAGATCGCCCTCGACAATGGCGTCGTGCGCGGCAACGATGTTGGTGCGACCTTCCAGGGCGTCGTGCGCGACCCCAACGGTAAGATCGATATGACCGGCACCTTCATGCCGGCCTATGGTCTCAACCGCCTTTTCAGCGAATTGCCGCTGATCGGCACCCTTCTCGGGAACGGCCGCGATCGCGGCCTGCTCGGCATCACCTTCAAGCTGACCGGCTCCTTCACCAAACCGAACCTGACGATCAACCCCCTGTCGATCATCGCGCCGGGGGTGTTCCGGAATATTTTCGAGTTTCAGTAGGAGATATCTAGGCTCTCTTCACCAAGAAGATTTTCTTGCCAAGCTGAACTTTGAAGGCTCCCGAGTCCTGATAGGTATTGCTCCACGCAATTATCTGTTTGGCATCGACAATGGCTTCATCGTTTATTTTCAGCCCGCGTTGCTCAATCTTCCGTCGCAGCTCGGACTTCGATGGAAAAAGATTTGTAGCAAGTGCGATTTCGCCAGCCGAACGCCCGTAGAACCATTTCCCCTCATCACTTATCGAGACGGTGGGAAGGCTACTCGATGCGCCACCTTCCTCGAAGGTCTTGCGCGCGGTCTCGGCAGCCGCTTCCGCGGCGGCGCGGCCGTGCAGGATCGCGGTTACCTCGGTTGCCAGCGTCTTCTTCGCCTCGTTGATCTCGGCGCCGCCAAGCGCCGTCAACCTGGCGATCTCGTCCATGGGCAGTGTCGTGAAGAGCTTGAGGAAGCGGCCGACATCGGCATCTTCCGTGTTGCGCCAGTACTGCCAGAAATCATAGACCGGAAGCAATTCGGCGTTCAGCCAGATCGCGCCGGAGGCCGACTTGCCCATCTTCGCACCGGACGACGTGGTGAGCAGCGGCGAGGTGAGCGCGTAGAGCTGCTGCGTGCCCATCCGGTGACCGAGATCGATGCCGTTGACGATGTTGCCCCACTGGTCCGAGCCGCCCATCTGCAGGCGGCAGTCGTAGCGCTTGGCCAGTTCGACAAAATCGTAGGCCTGCAGGATCATGTAGTTGAATTCGAGGAAGGACAGCGACTGCTCGCGATCGAGCCGCGTCTTGACGCTGTCGAAGGAGAGCATGCGATTGACGGAGAAATGCCGGCCGACATCGCGCAGGAACTCGAGGTAGTTGAGCGGACGCAGCCATTCCGCATTGTTGACCATCAGCGCGGCATTGCCGGGCTTGTCGTAGTCGAGATAGTTCGCAAAGCAGCGCTTGATCGAGGCGATGTTCTCCTCGATCGTTTCCACGGTCATCAGCTTGCGGGCCTCCTCCTTGAAGGAGGGATCGCCGACCATGCCGGTGCCGCCGCCCATCAGCGACAGCGGCCGGTGGCCGGTTTCCTGCAGCCAGTGCAGCATCATGATCTGCGTGAGATGGCCGACATGCAGGCTCGATGCGGTCGGATCGTAGCCGATATAGGCCGTAACGACCTCCTTCTGAAACAGCGCGTCCAGCCCGCTCTCGTCGGAGAGCTGGTGGAGAAAGCCGCGCTCGTCGAGGGTGCGGAGGAAATCGGACTTGAACCTGGACATAAACGTAAACTCTTCGATCTGGCGGAAGCCGGGCCTTTAGCATTGTTTTTTGCGAAGTGCATCCGTCTCGGTCATGAATGTTGCGAACGATGACGGCGGACACGATTCGGGCGGGAGGGACAGGAATGACGGCGGTGAAGACGGCGATCGGGCTGATGAGCGGCACCAGCATGGACGGGATCGACATCGCGCTCGTGACGACCGACGGCGAAGCGGTCGTCAGGCGCGGCCCAAGCCACGGTCTCTCCTACGACAGCGGCTTTCGCGCACGGCTGAAGGCGGCGCTCGTGATGGCGGGCGCGATCCGGCATCGTGCCGAGCGTCCGGACGCGCTTGCGCGTATCGAGCGGGACCTGACGCTGCTGCATGCCGTGGCCGTGCACGACTTCCTGCATGCGCAGGGGCTGAAGTCTTCCGGTATCGATGTGATCGGTTTTCACGGGCAGACGGTGCTGCACCGGCCGGACGATGGCTTGACCGTGCAGATCGGCGACGGTGCTCTGCTGGCGGCGGAAACGGGGATCGACGTCGTCGATGACATGCGTGCGGCGGACATGGTGGCCGGCGGGCAAGGTGCGCCGCTCATCCCCGTCTATCACCGGGCGCTTGCCGCCAATCTGCCGGGCGATCTCGACGGGCCTGTCGTGTTCGTCAATATCGGCGGGATTTCAAACCTGACCTTCGTCGGTGACGACGGGCAGCTTTCTGCCTTCGACTGCGGCCCCGGAAACATGCTGATCGACCAGTGGGTCGAGGCCCATGAATGCGGGGCGTTCGATGCAGGCGGCGCGATTGCGGCAGGTGGCGCCGTCGTGCCCGATCTGGCGGCCCGATATCTGAACCATGCCTTCTTCACCGACAACATCCGGCGCTCGCTCGACCGCGGCGATTTCGCGCCGCCTGCCAAGGGCGAGGTGTCGCTCGCGGACGGGGCGCGCACGCTCGCCTATGTCACGGGTGCTGCGATCCTGCGCTGTGCAAACCACCTGCCGGCCCGACCGAAGACCTACATCATCTCGGGTGGCGGTCGGCTCAACCCGGTCGTCATGAGCGAATTCTCGGCGCTGGCGGGGCAGAGCGGCGCCCGTGTCGTTTCCTCCGATGCCGTGGGGCTGGATGGTGGTGCGATGGAGGCGGAGGCCTGGGCCTATCTCGCGGTGCGTTCGCTGCGCGGCTTGCCGCTGACGTTCCCAGGGACGACGGGCGTGCGGGAACCGGTGAGCGGAGGTATCTTCCGTCCGAAACCGTGATCGACGGATCAAGGGCGCCTGAGAAGCTCCAGTGCCAGTTCGACTTCGTGCCGCCCGCGTTCGGCCTCCCGAAGGTAGAGTTCGCGAGCTTCGAACTGTTCGACCATATGCACCGCAACATCCGACATCAGTGTCTCGACACTCACGCCACGTTCTCCTGCAATGCGCGCGACCTTCTCGGCGGTGTCCTGTGATAGCGGAATGACGATCGCGTTCATGGCATCATCCTTTGCAGCAACGACTGGGGCGTCTCGATAACGATGTCCGGGAACTTCAGGTCCATGGACCGAAAGTCCCGGAGATTGTTCGTGACGATCGTAGCGCCGTTTGCGGCGACAGCCAATTCGAAAACGTGGTTGTCGGCTTCATCGACGAGGTTGGGCCGCCAACTGAAATATATGTCGTGCCATCGGCATGTCGATATAAAAGCACGCAGCAGCAGGTTGCGCTCCAGACTGTCCAGACGCGCCCTGTCGAAAATCGCCGCTCGGGAAAGGACGTCCCGATACTCCAGGAAAAGCGACGCCGATAGAACCGGCGTCAGTTTCTTCAAAAGGCAAAGCTCGATGACCTTGGACGAAGCGCCGCTTCCGATACAGGCGCTTGTGAGCACATTCGTATCGATAACGACGTATGGCATCGGTTTTAGCGAATGCGCTTCGCCGCAGGCTCCGGCGTCAGCTCGCCGTTCAGGCGGCGGTCGAGATAGTCTTCGCACTCGGCCATCAGCGTATCCACCTGGCCGTTGAAGAAGTGGTTGGCGCCGGGGATGGTGTGGTGGGTGATCAGGATGCCCTTCTGGGTCTTCAGCTTCTCGACCAGCGTGTTGACGTCCTTTTCCGGAGCGACCTTGTCCACATCGCCGTTGATGATGAGGCCGGAAGACGGGCAGGGTGCGAGGAACGAGAAGTCGTAGGTATTGGGCTGCGGAGCGACCGAGATGAAGCCTTCGATTTCCGGACGTCGCATCAGAAGCTGCATGCCGATCCACGAGCCGAACGAATAGCCTGCGACCCAGCAGCTCTTGCTGTCCGGATGCATGCTCTGGACCCAGTCGAGCGCCGAGGCGGCATCGGACAGTTCGCCGGCGCCGTGATCGAACTCGCCCTGGCTGCGGCCGATGGAGCGGAAGTTAAACCGCAGCGTGGTGAAGCCGCGCTTCTGGAACATATAGAAAAGCTGGTAGACGATCTGATTGTTCATCGTCCCGCCGAACTGGGGGTGGGGGTGCAGAACGATCGCAATCGGGGCATTCTTCTGCTTGGAAGGCTGATAGCGGCCTTCCAGTCGGCCAGCGGGTCCGTTGAAAATGACTTCGGGCATTGGGTCTCCGGCGTGAGCATGGTTCCGATAAGCGGATAAGACGGCCGAGCTGTCTTGACGAAAGCACTCAGCTTTTCTAAAACCAGTTTAGAACCATTCAAAACTTGGCACGGCGTGCGTGCAGGTGTCGTCTCTTACGGCAAGCGAAGCGAAAACTTCAAGGAAAATGCGGTGCCTGCTCCGGTTTAGATGGGCCGGCAGGCGCTTTTGGCAAGAACAGATCCCGGCGCACAATCCTGCGTCAGGGAGAGGATACGGACGGTCGATATGGCCACGGCACGGATCTACATGGACTGGAACGCAACGGCGCCGATCTCGGATGCCGCGCGCGACGCGTTTCTGTCCGCGTTCGACCTGACCGGCAACGGCTCCTCCGTCCACGCGGAAGGCCGGCGGCTGAAGACGGTGATCGAGGCGGCGCGACGCGACGTCGCAGCGCTCTGCGCGGCCGATGCCGCTTGCGTCACGTTTACCAGCGGTGCGACGGAAGCGGCCAACATGGTGCTGACGACCGAGTTCCGCATGGGCCGGACACCCCTTGGTGTCGGGCGTCTCTATGTGTCGGCCATCGAGCATCCCGCCGTGCGCGAAGGCGGGCGCTTTCCCCGGGATCGTGTCGAGGAACTGCCGGTCACGTCGACGGGGACGATCGACCTCGATGCGCTCGACCACGCTCTTGCAGCGCATCCGCGAGACGAAGGCATTGCGATGGTTGCCGTCATGCTGGTCAACAACGAGACTGGCGTCATCCAGCCGATCGCGGAGGTGTCCGCGCGCGTGAAAGCGGCCGGAGGGCTTCTGGTTGTCGATGCCGTTCAGGCTGTCGGCCGCATGCCGGTGTCGATCTCGGATCTGGGTGCGGACTTTCTCATCGTCGCCTCGCACAAGATCGGCGGCCCGAAAGGGGCGGGTGCGCTTGTTGCACGGGGCGAGGTGCTGATGCCCCGCCCGCTCATCCATGGCGGCGGGCAGGAAAAAGGGCATCGCTCGGGAACCGAGAACCCGGCGGCGCTTGCCGGTTTCGGAGCAGCTGCACGTGCGGCACAGGATGCGCTCGGCGTTTACCCTGCGCATGTCACGACTTTGCGTGACAGGCTGGAAGCCGGCATGCGGGTAGCCGCGCCGGATGTGCTGATCCACGGTACCGACACGCTGCGCGTGGGCAACACGACGTTTTTCAGCCTGCCGGGCCTGAAGGCCGAAACCGGGCAGATCGCCTTCGATCTGGAAGGTGTCGCGCTGTCGGCCGGGTCCGCGTGTTCTTCGGGAAAGGTGGGGCAGAGCCACGTGTTGATGGCGATGGGGCAAGATCCGTCGCTTGGCGCACTGCGTATCTCGATGGGGCCGACGACGACGGTCGAGGAGATCGACCGGCTGATCGACATCTTCGCCCGGATTGCCGGACGGCGCCGGTCGACTGTCGCCGCGGCATGAAGAAAGCGTGTAAGAGCGGAGTTTTCGAGGCCGAAAAAGGGTGAAACTCCCCGCTCGGCCCATTACATAGACGGCACGACACAATCGTGCCTCACAGAGGGCCGGATCCTTGACATCCGGCAAGACGGGAGAATGACATGGCTGCCGTGCAGGAAACAATCGATCAGGTGAAACTGATCGACGTTGACCAGTACAAGTATGGTTTTGAATCGATGATCGAGATGGACAAGGCCCCGAACGGCCTGTCCGAAGACATCATCCGGTTCATTTCCGCCAAGAAGGATGAGCCCGACTGGATGCTCGAATGGCGTCTGGAGGCCTATCGCCGCTGGCTGACCTTGACCGAGCCGGATTGGGCACGCGTGAACTATCCGAAGATCGATTTCAATGCGATCTCCTACTATGCCGCGCCGAAGAGCACGCCCGGCCCGACCTCCATCGACGATGTCGATCCGGAAATCCTGAAGATCTACGAAAAGCTCGGCATTCCCCTGCGCGAGCAGGAACTGCTTGCCGGCGTGAAGACGTCGAAGATCGCGGTCGATGCCGTGTTCGACTCGGTCTCGGTCGTCACGACCTTCAAAGAGGAGCTGAAGAAGGCCGGCGTGATCTTCATGTCGATCTCCGAGGCCGTCCGCGAGCATCCGGACCTGGTGAAAAAATATCTGGGCACCGTGGTTCCGACGACGGACAACTATTACGCGACGTTGAATTCGGCGGTATTCACCGATGGCTCCTTTGTGTTCGTACCCAAGGGCGTTCGCTGCCCGATGGAACTGTCCACTTATTTCCGTATCAACGAAAAGGGGACCGGTCAGTTCGAGCGGACGCTGATCATCGCGGAAGAGGGCGCCTACGTGTCCTATCTCGAAGGCTGCACGGCGCCGCAGCGCGACGAGAACCAGCTGCATGCGGCCGTGGTCGAGCTCGTGGCGCTGGATGATGCCGAGATCAAGTATTCGACGGTCCAGAACTGGTATCCGGGCGACAAGGACGGCAAGGGCGGCATCTACAACTTCGTTACCAAGCGCGGCGATTGCCGTGGCGACCGGTCGAAGATCTCGTGGACGCAGGTCGAAACCGGCTCCGCGATCACCTGGAAGTACCCGTCCTGCATTCTGCGCGGCGACGACAGCCGCGGCGAGTTCTACTCGATCGCGGTGTCGAACGGCCACCAGCAGATCGACAGCGGAACGAAGATGATCCATCTCGGCAAGAACACGTCGAGCCGCATCATCTCCAAGGGCATCGCCGCCGGTGTGTCGCAGAACACCTATCGCGGCCAGGTCTCAGCTCACCGCAAGGCGACGAACGCGCGCAATTTCACCCAGTGCGATTCGCTTCTGATCGGTGACCGCTGCGGCGCGCATACCGTGCCCTACATCGAGGCGAAGAACTCCACGGCGCAGTTCGAACACGAGGCCACGACCTCAAAGATCTCCGAGGACCAACTGTTCTATTGCCTGCAGCGCGGCATCCCGGAAGAGGCGGCGATCGCATTGATCGTCAACGGCTTCGTCAAGGAGGTCATTCAGGAACTGCCGATGGAGTTTGCAGTCGAAGCGCAGAAGCTGATCGGGATTTCGCTTGAGGGGAGCGTGGGGTGATAAGGCTTTAGGGCCGCGTTCCTACCATCCTCGTCATCCTCGGGCTTGTCCCGAAGATCTGATGCGGGTCCCATGGAGACAGAGTTGTCAGGCTTCGTTTACATGATGACCGATAAACCTCGCGGCGTGATCTATACAGGCGTGACGAGCGATTTGACGTGTAGAGTGCGTGAGCATCGGGATCATGTCCACGAAGGGTTTACGGCGAAATACAGAGCGGAAAAGCTGGTGTGGTTCGAACGGCACCCGAACATTGTCATAGCCATACAGCGCGAGAAATCGCTGAAACGGTATCGGCGGGAGTGGAAAATGAAGCTGATAGAGGGCCTCAATCCAACGTGGATCGATCTGTTTGAACGTATCGATGAACTCGACAATCTTTATCGTCCTCACGCGAACACGATAACGTGGGACAATTATAATTGAGACGATGGCAGATCCTCGGGACAAGCCCGAGAGACGTTCGCGGGTTGAACCGCGGTTTCGCCATCGTCTTTCAGGATCAAATAAGCCATTGGTCGTGATCGCCACTGGCCGCCGGAAGGAATGACCAATGCTTGAAATCAAAAACCTCCATGCCCGGATCGCCGAGGATGGCACCGAGATCATTCGGGGACTGAACCTGACTGTGAAGGCCGGGGAAGTTGCGGCCATTATGGGGCCGAATGGGTCGGGGAAATCGACGCTGTCGTATATTCTCTCGGGCCGCAAAGACTATGAAGTGACCGAGGGCGACATTCTGTACAACGGCGAGAGCATCCTCGAGCTCGATGCGTCGGAGCGTGCTGCGAAGGGCATTTTCCTGGCCTTTCAGTACCCGGTCGAAATCCCGGGCGTTGCCACCATGCAGTTCCTGAAGGTGGCGATGAACGAGCAGCGCAAGTATCGCGGCGAGGACGAGCTGAAGACGCCGGACTTCATCCGCCGGGTGAAGGAAGCGGCGGCCGAGCTGAAGATCAACCCCGACATGCTGAAGCGTCCGCTCAATGTCGGCTTCTCGGGTGGTGAGAAGAAGCGCGCCGAGATCCTGCAGATGGCGCTGCTCGAACCCAGCCTCTGCATTCTCGACGAGACCGATTCGGGCCTCGATATCGACGCGCTGAAGATCGTGTCGGACGGCGTGAACGCGCTTCGGTCGCCGGATCGCGCCGTGATCGTCATCACGCACTATCAGCGCCTGCTGGAATACATCGTGCCGGACACCGTCCATGTCCTCTACAAGGGCCAGGTCATCAAGACCGGCGACAAGTCGCTGGCGCTGGATCTGGAAGCCAACGGCTATGCCGACATCATCGGCGCGGCGGCTTGAAGGAGCGTTTGCTCATGAACATTCAGAACACGATCACGCGGACGGCTGCCGAAACGGCACTGTTGGAAGCGTATAATCATCAGGTCAGCGACCTTCCCGGTGACGGCGCCGTTCTCTCGGCGCGCGACCTGCTGCTCTCCGACCTGAAGGATGCCGGTCTGCCGACGCGGCGGCTGGAGGCCTGGCACTATACCGATCTGCGCGCATTGCTGCGGACCGTTCCTGCCTTCGATGGCTCTGCCTTTGCGGAAGCGGTCGCACCTCTGGCGGTCGGCTCCTCCGTACTGACGGTCCTCAATGGCCGGGCCGACGTCAGCGATGCGCCGCAGGGCGTCGTCGTCAAGCGCTATGGCGAGAGCCTGCTCGACGGCACGGCGGCCGGCGATCTGGTCGAGCGGAATACCGAAGATGCCATCGGCCGCATCAACGGCACCTTCGTTCGCGACGGCTTCGAGATCGAGATTCCGGAAGAGACCGTGCTGGTTCAGCCGCTGGAACTCCAGATCGTGCAGAGCACGGGACAGAGCCACAGCCGCTTTCCGGTGACCTTCGGGCCCGGTTCCAAGGCGACCGTGATCGAGCGGCATCTGTCGGTCGACGGCACGCCGAGCCTCGTTTCCTCCGTGTCCGACCTCATCATCGAGGCGGGCGCCGAGGTAACCTGGATCCTGCTGCAGCAGCAGGGCGACGACGACACGCATCTCGGTCAGCTCAATTTCGAGCTGGGCGAAAACGCGTCGTTCAAGCTGTTCGTCATCAATGCCGGCGGCAAGCTGGTTCGCCAGGAAGTGCACGGCGTGGTGACGGGCGAAGGCTCGGACTTCAAGCTGCGCGGCATCAACCTGATGGGTGGCGACAGCCTGACGGACGTGACCTTCACGCTCGGCCATGACGTGGCCAACACGACCTCGACCGAAATTATTCGCAACGTGCTCTTCGACCGGGCGCGCGGCGTGTTCCAGGGGCAGATCCGTGTGGCGCAGGATGCGCAGAAGACGGATGCGAAGATGGCGTGCAACACGCTCCTGCTGTCGGACGACGCGGATTTCTCCGCCAAGCCCGAACTTGAGATCTTTGCCGACGACGTGCAGTGCGGCCATGGCGCAACCGTGATCGACCTGAACCCGACGCATCTCTATTATCTCCAGGCCCGCGGCATTCCGGAAAACCGGGCGCGCGCCATGCTGGTGAACGCCTTCGTGGACGAGATCGTCGAGGAGCTGGACAGCGAAACGCTGATCGAGCCGCTGGAACTCATCATCGCCGAATGGCTGGCGCGGCACGCCTGATCGTATCCGGCGCGCGCGCACCGAGGCAGAAAGCAGAGGCACCCATGGACCAGACGGTTTCCCTAGAGGCATATGACGTCGAGCGGATACGGCAGGATTTTCCGATTCTGTCGCGGACCGTCTACGGCAAGCCGCTCGTCTATCTCGACAATGGCGCCTCGGCCCAGAAGCCGCAGGTCGTCATCGACGCCATCAGCCATGCCTATGCCAACGAATACGCCAATGTCCATCGCGGCCTGCATTTCCTGTCGAATGCCGCGACGGATGCCTACGAGCAGTCGCGCGAGACGGTGCGGCGCTTTCTGAATGCGCCCTCCGTCGATGACATCGTGTTCACCAAGTCCTCGACCGAGGCGATCAACACGGTCGCCTATGGCTGGGGCATGCCGAAGCTTGGTGCGGACGACGAGATCGTGATCTCGATCATGGAGCACCACTCCAACATCGTCCCCTGGCACTTCATCCGCGAGCGGCAGGGCGCAAAGCTGGTCTGGGCGCCGGTGGACGATCAGGGCGTGTTCCACATCGACGACTTCGTCAAATGCCTGACGCCGAAGACGAAGCTGGTGGCCATCACGCATATGTCGAACGCGCTCGGGACGATCGTTGATGTCAAGGAGATCTGCCGCATCGCGCATGAGCGCGGTATCCCGGTGCTGGTCGATGGCAGCCAGGCGGCCGTGCACATGCCGGTGGACGTGCAGGACATCGATTGCGACTGGTACGTCATGACCGGCCACAAGCTCTACGGCCCCTCGGGCATCGGCGTGCTCTACGGCAAGAAGGAGCGTCTGGCCGAGATGCAACCCTTCATGGGCGGCGGTGAGATGATCATCGACGTCAGCGAAGACGCGATCAGCTACAACGAGCCGCCTCACCGTTTCGAGGCGGGAACGCCGCCGATCGTGCAGGCGATCGGCCTCGGTGTGGCGCTCGACTATATGGACGGGATCGGCCGCGACAGGATCGCGCGGCACGAGGCGGATCTCGCTGCCTATGCGGCCGAGCGGCTGCAGTCGGTGAACTCGCTGCGGGTGATCGGTCAGGCGCCGGGCAAGGGCGGTATCTTCTCCTTCGAGATCGAAGGGGTGCATGCCCATGACGTGTCCACGGTCATCGACCGTGCGGGCGTCGCGGTGCGGGCCGGCACTCATTGCGCCATGCCGCTTCTCAAGCGGTTCGGCGTCACATCCACCTGCCGGGCCTCGTTCGGGCTCTACAACACGCGCGCCGAAGTCGACGTGCTGGTCGCCGCGCTGGAACAGGCACGGACATTCTTTGCGTGAGGATACGAGCATGACCCTTGAGACCCCGGCCGACACCACAGGCGAAACCGCGGATGCGCGTGACGGCATCGTCCAGTCGGCTATTCCGCCGGAAGAACTGGCGCGCTTGTCGGACGACGTGATCTCCGCGCTGAAGACCGTCTACGACCCGGAAATCCCGGCCGACATCTACGAACTCGGATTAATCTACAAGATCGACATCGAGGACGACCGGATGGTGAAGATCGCCATGACGCTGACGGCGCCGGGCTGCCCGGTCGCCGGCGAAATGCCGGGCTGGGTCGAGAATGCCGTCGGTGCGGTGGAGGGCGTTTCGGGCGTCGAGGTGTCCATGACCTTTGATCCGCCATGGACGCCGGATCGCATGTCCGAGGAGGCGCAAGTCGCCGTCGGCTGGTATTGATCAACGGGCGATAGGGTCTTACATTCGAATGCAGAGCACCGGGCCTTGAACCCGGGTGTTGCAAGGAGAATTTCCATGGGTTTTGCGGTCATGAGCCTGTCCGACGCGGCGGCACAGCGCGTCAACGCCATTGTCGAGAACGCGGGTGGCGACACGAAGGGCATCCGGCTGTCCATCAAGAAGGGCGGATGCGCCGGCATGGAGTATGCCGTGGATCTGGTGACGGAACCCCATGCGAAGGACGACCTGATCGAGCATGCGGGTGCCCGTGTGTGGGTTGCGCCCGAAGCGGTGCTCTATCTGCTCGGCACGCGCATGGATTTCGAAGTCACCAAGATGCGGTCCGGCTTCACCTTCAACAATCCCAACCAGACATCGGCCTGCGGTTGCGGCGAATCGGTCGAACTGAAGCCTGCAGACCTTGCAGCACTTGCCGCAAACGGCGAGGCCGTGGTCCGGGTCGGCTGAAAGCGGACGGCGGCCCGGGATCTTCCGTTTCGTTGACAGCGACGGCTCGCGGGAGCCGCTGCTGGTTCTGATCGACCGGTCTTTCGCATCCAACATCAACCGACCGGAAATCATTCGCCCGTATCGTTCGCCGAAACTCACCTATGTGGCAGAGGCGCTGATTTGCCCATTCCGGACCGGACGATCCTCGAGGCTCTGTACAATGATCATCCCGACGCCGTCATCGTGACGACGCCGGGTGGGGCGATCCTTTCGGTCAACCCGGCCGCGGCGGTCCTTTTCGGGTTCGAGGCCGGCATGATCGTCGGCCAGCCGATCGCGCCGCTGCTCGACGAGGCCTTTCCGGATGGCGCGGGCAACGCCCATGATGTGTCCGTTCTTTACAGACGCATGGATGGCACGCGCTTCATCGGCATGACGCGCATCATCTTGGTTCCAGACACAGCCGCTGCATCGCAAACCTCCATCCGGATCATTCGTGCGAAACGTCTGCGCGATGCTGCGGACGACGTCCCGTCGCCGCGCGCTGTGGATACGGCGCTCGACGTGATCGCCGAGGGCATTGCGATCTACGACAAGGACGAGCGGCTGATTCTCTGCAACCGGGCCTATCGCCAGCTTTTCGGCCCTGTCGGGGAGCGTCTGCGGATCGGCATGCAGGCGGCGGATTTCGCGCTGGAAATCCTGGCGGAAGAGGGGGTGGTGCCGGGATCGCCGGATGCCGAAGCCCGGATGCGACGCCAGGTCGAGCTGTTCCGCAGGGCCGACGGAATGCCGGAAATCTTCCCCTACACCAATGGCCGATGGCTGAGAGCCGAGAACACGTTGACGGCGGACGGCAACACCGTTGCCATCCGCGTCGACGTGACCGACCTGAAAAAGGTCGAACAGGAACTGGAGCGGCAGCGGCAGGACTATGCGACGCTGGTCGAGACCATTCCCGACCTCATCACCCGCCTGTCGCCCGATCTGATCTACACATTCGTGAACCAGCGCTTCGCCACCTTTATCGGCCTGTCGGCCGCTGCCATCGTCGGCCGAAGCTGCCTCGATTTCAGCGTGGCGGGCGATCCGCTGGCGGAGATCCTTCTACGTCTGACGCCGGAAGCGCCCGCGACCACCCGGGAGCAGCGCCGCGTGTCCGCCACCGGCGCCGAGGTCTGGATCCTCTGGTCGAAACTTGCGGTGTTCGAGGACGGGCGCCTTGTCGAATATGTTACGGTAGGGCGCGATATCACCGAGATCAAGCGGCAGCAGATGCGCATTGCCGAGCAGAGTTCGGAGCTGCAACGCAAGAACGAGGCACTCGGGCAATTCACCAGCAGCGTCTCGCACGATCTGAAGGCGCCGATGCGGCAGATCTCGATGTTCGCCGAGATGATCGCTGACGACATCGCCTCGAACGAACTAAGCAATGTGTCGGCTTATGCGACGCAGCTGCGCGGCAAGTCGCGGCGTCTCATGCATCTGGTCGACAGCCTGCTCGATTATGCGCGGATCGCCGATCGGATCATCAGCCCGCATCGCGTTGATCTGCGCGAGGTCGTCGAGGAGACGCTCGGGAACCTGCAAAGTCACATCGCCGAGAGCGGCGCCCTCATCAAGGCCGCTGACCTACCCGACGTGATCGGCGATCCCGAACTGTTGAAGCGCCTCTTTCAGAACGTCATCGGCAACGCCATCAAGTACCGCCGGGCGGGCATCCTGCCGGAACTCCTGATCAACGGGTGGCGGGCGGGGCGGTCTGTACATATCGCCTTCAGCGACAACGGCGTCGGGATCGATCCGCAACATGCGGACAGGATCTTCGACATCTTCCAGCGGCTGCATCGGGACGAAAGCGTCTTCCCGGGCACCGGCGTCGGCCTGTCGCTGGCAAGGCGCATCGCGGAAAGCCATGGCGGCGCGCTCGTGCTCGATCCGGAATACCGGAGCGGCGCCCGCTTCATCGTCAGCCTGCCGGCGGCCTGACGGAGCGCCCGCTGTGAAAAGGCCCGCTTCCGATGAGCGGGCCTTTCTTCATGCTTACTCCGCGGCTTCGGCGTAATCCTCAAGCGGCGGGCAGGTGCAGACGAGGTTGCGGTCGCCATAGACGTTATCGACGCGATTCACCGGCGACCAGTATTTGTCCACGCGGAAGGCGCCGGGCGGGAAGCAGGCCTGTTCGCGGGAGTACGGGCGATCCCAGTCTCCGACGAGGTCTTCCACCGTGTGCGGCGCGTTCTTCAGCGGGTTGTTCGTCCGGTCGAGACGGCCCTCCTCGACGGCGCGGGCTTCCTCGCGGATGGCGAGCATCGCATCGCAGAAGCGATCGATTTCCGCCTTGGTTTCCGACTCGGTCGGCTCGACCATCAGCGTGCCGGCGACGGGCCAGCTCATGGTCGGGGCGTGGAAGCCGCAGTCGATGAGACGCTTGGCGACATCGTCCACGGTGACGCCGGCACTTTCGGCCAGCGGGCGCGTGTCGATGATGCACTCATGCGCGACGCGACCCTTTTCCGACTTGTAGAGCACGTCATAGGCACCCTTCAGACGCGCGGCGATGTAGTTGGCGTTGAGGATGGCGACCTTGGTCGCCTGCGTCAGGCCTTCGCCGCCCATCATCAGGCAGTAGCTCCACGAGATCGGCAGGATCGAGGCCGAGCCGAAGGGCGCTGCCGAGACCGCACCCGTACCGGCGCTGTCGGGATTCGACGGATCACGCGGCAGATAGGGTGCCAGATGCGCCTTGACGCCGATCGGCCCCATGCCCGGACCGCCGCCACCATGGGGGATGCAGAAGGTCTTGTGCAGGTTGAGATGGCTGACGTCGGAGCCGATATCGCCCGGGCGGGACAGGCCGACCATGGCGTTCATGTTGGCGCCGTCGAGATAGACCTGGCCACCATGGGCGTGGACGATCTCGCAGACCTCGCGCACGCTTTCCTCGAACACGCCATGTGTTGAGGGATAGGTGATCATGCAGCAGGCGAGCGTATCGGCATACTGCTCGGCCTTCGCTCGGAAGTCCGCCATGTCGATATCGCCGTTGGCGCTGACCTTGACCACGACAACCTTCATGCCGACCATCTGCGCCGAGGCGGGATTCGTGCCGTGGGCGGATGTGGGGATCAGGCAGATGTCGCGGTGCCCCTCATTATTGGCGAGATGATAGGCGCGGATCGTCAGGAGGCCGGCATATTCGCCCTGCGCACCGGAGTTCGGCTGCATCGAGATCGCGTCGTAGCCGGTGACGGCGCAGAGCTTTTCGGAGAGATCGTCGATCATCGCCTTGTAGCCGAGCGCTTGGTCGGCAGGCACGAAGGGGTGAATCTCGGCAAACTCCGGCCAGGTGATCGGCAGCATTTCGGCTGTCGCGTTGAGCTTCATCGTGCAGGAGCCGAGCGGGATCATGGCTCGGTCGAGCGCGAGGTCGCGATCGGAAAGCCGGCGGATGTAGCGGGTCATCTCGCTTTCCGCACGGTTCATGTGGAAGATCGGGTGGGTGAGGTAGGCGCTGCGGCGCAGGAGCGCCGATGGCAGGCGGTAGTCCGGCTCGAACTGTGCCACCTTGAAATCGCCGCCGAAGGCACGCCAGACGGATTCGAGCGTGACTGGCCGCGAGCGTTCGTCAAGGCTGATGCCGATGCGGGTCTCGCCGATCTTGCGCAGATTGACGCCTTCCGCCACCGCCGCCTTCATGATGACGGACTGCAGCTTGCCGACCTCGACGGTCACCGTGTCGAAGAAGGTTTCCGGCTCGACGGCGTAACCGAGAGCTTCCAGCCCCTTGGCGAGCCGGACGGTCTTCTGGTGAATGCTCTGCGCGATGGCCTTGATGCCTTCCGGACCGTGGAACACGGCATACATGGACGCCATGACGGCCAGCAGCACCTGCGCGGTGCAGATGTTCGACGTCGCCTTCTCGCGGCGGATATGCTGCTCGCGGGTCTGGAGCGACAGGCGATAGGCACGGTTGCCGCGGCTATCGACCGAGACGCCGACGAGGCGGCCGGGCATGGACCGCTTGTGCGTGTCCTTGACGGCCATGTAGGCCGCATGCGGGCCACCATAGCCGACGGGGACGCCGAAGCGCTGCGTCGAGCCGATAGCGATGTCGGCACCCATCTCGCCAGGCGACTTCAAGAGCGCCAGTGCCATAGTATCCGCAGCGATCACGGCGATCGCGCCGGTCTGGTGCAGGCGGGAGATCAGCCCCGTGAAGTCGCTGACGTGACCATAGGTGCCGGGATACTGGAAGATCGCGCCGAAGACGTCCGCCGACTGCATGTCCGTAAACGGATTGCCGACGAGGATCGTCCAGCCGAGCGGATCGGCGCGGGTCTGCAGGAGCGCGATCGTCTGCGGATGGCAGTTTTCGTCCACGAAGAAGGTTTTCTGCTTGGACTTCGACACGCGTTCCGCCATGGCCATGGCTTCGGCGGCCGCCGTTGCCTCGTCCAGCAGCGAGGAATTGGCCACGTCGAGGCCGGTGAGGTCGCAGACCATCGTCTGGTAGTTCAGCAACGCTTCGAGGCGGCCCTGGCTGATCTCGGGCTGATAGGGCGTGTAGGCCGTGTACCAGGCGGGATTTTCCAGAATGTTGCGCTGGACGACCGGCGGCGTGATGGTGCCGTAGTAACCCTGGCCGATCAGAGAGACGAGCGGCTTGTTCATGTTCGCCGTCTCGCGCAGCGTGTCGAGCGCTTCGCGTTCGGTCAGCGCCGCCCCCCAGGCGAGCGGCGTCTTCTGGCGGATGGTCGCCGGAACCGTGTCGTCGATCAGGGCATCGAGCGAGGGATAGCCGATCACCTTCAGCATCGCGTCCATCTCGGACGGCGAGGGGCCGATATGGCGGCGGTTGGCGAAATCGTATGGCTGATAATCCGTGAAGGTGAAATCGGCCGGCGTTGTCACAGGCGTCGTCATCAGGCGATCAGCTCCTTGTAGGCGTCCTCGTCCAGCAGCGCATTGGCGGCCGACGGGTCGGAGAGTTTCAGCTTGAAGAACCAGCCGGCGCCCTGCGGGTCGCCATTGACGAGCGCGGGGTCCTCAACGATGGCCGGGTTGGTTTCCACAATCTCGCCGTCCAGCGGACAATAGACGTCGGAGGCAGCCTTGACGGATTCGACGGTCGCGGCGCTCTCGCCCTTGGTGAGGGCCGTGCCGGTTTCGGGCAATTCCACGAAGACGAGATCGCCGAGCTGGTCGGCAGCGTGCTTGGTGATGCCGACAGTCGCGACGTCGCCGTCGATCTGCAGCCATTCATGTTCGTCGGTGAATTTCAGCATGGGATCGGCTCCTGATCAGCGCTTGTAGGTGGGGGTGATGAAGGGAAGAGCGGCAACGGTCATCGGCAGATATTTGCCGCGCAGTTCCGCAAACACGGTGGTGCCGGGCGTCGCCAGCGGGGTATCGACATAGCCCATGGCAACGGGGTGGCCGACGGTGGGGCCGAAGCCGCCCGACGTGACCTTGCCGATTTCGGTGGTGCCGGTCGCGTCAGAATAGAGCGTTGCGCCGCCGCGCACCGGCGCCTTGCCGTCCGGCTTCAGGCCGACGCGGCGGATCGCCGTCCCGTTCGTCTGGGCGTCCAGAATGGCGCCCGCGCCCGGAAAGCCGCCGCTGCGGGTGCCGCCCGTGCGACGGGATTTCTGGATCGCCCATTCGAGCGCCGCCTCGATCGGGCAGGTGCTCGTGTCGATGTCGTTGCCGTAGAGGCAGAGACCGGCTTCGAGCCGCAGCGAGTCGCGCGCGCCAAGGCCGATCGGCAGAACATCGGGATGATCGAGCAGGCGCCGGGCGATATCCTCGGCCTTGTCCGCGGGAATGGAGATCTCGAAACCGTCCTCGCCGGTGTAGCCGGAGCGGGAAATGATGCAGGGAACGTCATGGATCGCGGCTTCGGCGACATCCATGAAGCGCATGGCGGCGACATCGCCCCAGAGCTCGGCCAGAACGCTTTCCGCGCGCGGACCCTGCAACGCCAGCAGCGCCCGGTCCTCAAGCAGGGTCAGTTCGAAACGGTCGCCCAGATGCGCTTTCAGATGGGCGAAATCGGCATGCTTGCAGGCGGCGTTGACGACGATCAGAAACCGGCCGGGCAGGCGCGCGATCATCAGGTCGTCGAGGATGCCGCCGGTCTCGTCGGTGAAAAGGGCATAACGCTGGCGGCCTTCGGCGATGCCGAGCACATCGACGGGCACGAGGCTTTCGAGCGCCAGAGCCGCGTCTTCCAGCGTGCCGGATGCGGCGCGCAGCTCGACCTGGCCCATGTGGGACACGTCGAAAAGACCGGCAGCGTCGCGTGTATGCAGGTGCTCCTTCAGGACGCCCGCGGGGTACTGGACCGGCATGTCATAGCCGGCAAAGGGCACCATGCGGGCGCCGAGCGCGACATGCAAAGCGTGCAGCGGCGTCTGCTTTAGCGGGGCATCGTTCAAGGCTGTGTGATCGTCCAAATCCGGTCTCCAGGTTGGCGCCATGCGCGCCGGCTCGTGTCAACGCGCACAGAGTCGTGCCGTCGATTGAGCCCCCTCTGTTCCTGTGCCTGAGATTGTTATCCCTTCGGCGAGCGAAATGCTTCTCTCCAGAGTCCTGCCGGCATCCTGCTGGTTCGTGGGCCTGAGAGTTTCCGGGGCGGTTGCTCCTTCGGCACCAGCTCGAAGCTGGATTCTCCCAACAAGATCGGGTTCAGATAAGAAGGATAGGGCATCCTTGGCAAGCGGAAAATGTCGCAACGACCAAGATTTTCGTCGCCGCTGGCATGGTCGGACGAGGGTGCCGCCGCGCGACGGCGTGCGTTTCCGGCTTTGCTTTCCCGCGGCCCCGCGATAGCAATGAGGTCGCATCCTTTCCTCTCGCGCGGACGCGCCTGGAGACGACCACATGCCTTCGGTAAAGTTTTTCCTTCTGGCCGGCCTGTCGGCGGTAGCGTCTTTAACGCTCGCCGCCCTGCCGGCCGCATCCGCGGAAACCGCCACGCGCGGCGGACAGGTCGTCGCAGGCGCGCTCACGCTCTCCGGCGGCACGGCCAAGCCGATGCCGCCGGGCGCAAAGGTCGGGGGCGGAGGGCTGACGATCGTCAATGCGGGTCCGTCCGACGACAGGCTCGTCGGGGTGGAGAGCCCTGTTGCCGGCCGCGTCGAGCTGCACGAAATGACGATGGACAACGACGTGATGCGGATGCGCAAGCTCGACGGCATTCCCGTGCCGGCCGGGCAGACGGTGACGCTCGCAGGCGGCGGGCTGCACCTCATGTTCATGGACGTGCGCAAGCCGTTTCGTCCGGGCGACACGATCCCCCTGACGCTCACCTTCGAAACGGCTGGGAAGATTGCCTACGATCTGCCGGTGGGGACGCTCGCCGGTCAATGAATCGGCTGTCTCATCCCTGCGCGCGCAAGGGCGTCTCGACGGTGATATTGCCGACGGCCTCTGCCGTCTTGAGTTCCGCACGCAGGTGCGGAAGGGCGCCGGGATAGGTCTGCGCGATAAAGCCGATGATCTTCTCGCGCATCTCGCAGCGCAGGTCGAAGGCGCGTGCGGCGTTCGACGCGGAGCAGAGAATGCGGATCTCCACCGTTTCGGGCTTCAGGTCCGTCACCGCGATGTTGATGACCTGCCCATCCCAGAGCGGAGACGCCGCGGCGATCTTCTCAGCCTCCTTGCGCACGGCATCGACCGGTACGCTGTAATCGAGATAGACCATCACGGTGCCGATCAGGGCGGCGGTCTCGCGCGTCCAGTTCTGGAACGGCTTTTCGATGAAGTAGCTGAGCGGCAGGACGAGACGGCGCCAGTCCCAGATCTTGACGACGACATAGGTCGCGGTGATCTCCTCCACATTCCCCCACTCGCCTTCGATCAGCAATGCATCGTCCAGCCGGATGGGTTGGGTGATGGCGAGCTGGATGCCGGCAAACAGGTTCTTGAGGACCGGCTGGAGCGCGAGGCCGAGCACGATGCCCGCAACGCCGGCGGAGGCGAGAAGGCTGACACCGTATTGCTGAACGGCCGGAAAGGTCATCAGGCAGGCGGCGACGCCGAGGATGATGATGACGAAGCCGGCGATGCGCTCCATGATCCGCGATTGGGTGACGTGCTTGCGGGCCAGAAGGTTGTCTTCCGCATCCAGCTTGAAGCGCCGCAGATAGACCGTCGTCCAGATGTGCAGCGTCACCTTGGCGATCCAGGCGAAGACGAGGATGAAGCCGAGCAGCAGGATATGATGCAGGGTCTCCGCCTGGGACGCCGTCAGCGGCGCGATAGAGACGCCGAAGGACAGGGCGATCATGATGGCGACCAGCCGGGTTGGACGCTCCGAGCGAGCCACGAGAGACCGCCAGAACAGATCGTACTTCGCGGCAATCCGCGTCGCGATCTCGAACAGGATCCTGTGGACAACGATGCCGATACCGAACAGCAGCGCAAGAAGAACGACGCTGACGGCCCATGCAGGCACCCAGCGCAGGGATTGGTCCAGCCATGTGATCATATCGCTCATGCGAAGAGGTTAGGGTGCGCTGCAGCATTGTGTAGACCCGGCACCGGCTTTTCTGTTGGAGGCGGGGTTCAGGAAAGATTAACCCTGTAGGACGAGTGTGTCCGGGGTGTGCGTTGCGCGCCGCTGCGACACAACTTCGTCGCGATTGTGATCGATAGAGGCCGCATGCCAGCATTTCCAAGCCTGAAAGCCCTTCGCAAGGCCTGCATCCAGACCGTTGCCATCGCCGCGCTCGGCATGGCGCTCAGCGGCTGCATGGCGCTCGACATGACGGAGGCGCCGCCGAAGCTGTCGTCGAAGATGGTGGCCGAGATGACGCGCAAGGGCATGAAGGCGGAAAGCCCGGTGCTCGTGCGCATCTTCAAGCAGGAAAGCGAACTGGAGATCTGGAAGGTCGACCGGAGCGGGAAATACGCTCTGCTGAAGACCTATCCGATCTGCCGCTGGTCGGGCGATCTCGGGCCGAAGCGGAAGTCGGGCGACCGGCATGCACCGGAAGGCTTCTACCATGTCACCAAGGGCATGCTGAACCCGAATTCCCAGTTCTACGTGTCGTTCAACCTCGGCTATCCCAACCGGCTGGAAAGCGCGCTCGGCTACACGGGCGAAGCGCTGATGGTGCATGGCGCCTGCTCGTCGTCGGGCTGCTATGCCATGACGGACCAGGGCGTGGGCGAAATCTACGCCATCGTCGCGCGGGCGCTCGAGGGTGGGCAGGCGAGTTTCCAGGTCCAGGCCTACCCCTTTCGCATGACGGGCCAGAACATGGCGGCCCATCGCGGCGATCCGAATCTCGCTTTCTGGCGGGTGCTGAAAGAGGGGTACGATGCGTTCGAGATCACCCGTCGCCAGCCGAAAGTTTCTGCCTGCGGCGGGCGCTACGTCTTCGACAAAACCTTCCTGAACGGCGAGCCGACCGACCCGCTGGCGCCATGCCCCGAGGCCTCGCCCGGCATCGAGCCGCAGGCGCTGGCCAAGATCGCGGAAGAGAGCCGCGCGATCGATGCGCTGATCGGCGGACCGGTGCCGGTCGCCGCGTCCATGAGCGCCTATGTCGACGGCGGCATGCATCCTGTTTTCCGCACGCTTCTGAAGCAGACGGGCGCCAAGGGCATGGCGGCCAAGGTGTCCGGTACGAAATACCCGATCAGCCGGCCGGACGCAGCTCTCGCGGATCCGTTCGCCGGGAAATAGGGGCCGGCCGGCGCGGGCGCTCCGACCGTTCCCGCGTCACGATCAGACCGGCGTGCATTTCATGCCGTGACGCCGGGCGTTCGCGACGCAATCCGATTTGTTGACGTAGCCTTCCGTCGAAGCGCCGACAATGACGCCATTGCTCGCCGTGCGGCGCCAACGCCAGCCATTCGAGGCATAGATTTCCCACTTGTCTCCATTGCTATCCCTGCATTCCGCCATCGTCATCTCCCTGATTGTGACGATGGCGTTCTAGGTAACCTGCGGCTTTTTCTCTACCAACCGGCCGCGCGCATAGGCTGCAGGGGCTGTGACGCCGTCGTTCACCATGCGCATTAGCTATGCTCCATATTAAAGCGCCGGCGGGAGCCTTGCCGATATTGTCGGGTCGCGTCGTGTCCGGTAGCAATCTCTCCGGGCCTCTGCCATTCCGGCAGCGACGCCAGAGGACAATCGGGACATCCGATCTTGGGGGAGATTTCATGAAAACCTTACTGCGTATCGCCTTTGCAACGACCATTCTTCTCGCCGGCCCGGTCAGCTCGGCCTTCGCCTTCGGCGCCATCGCGGTCAACGACGAGCAGGGCATGGCGGCGGACGAAGCTGGCTATGGAATGGGCTGGGGCAGTTCCCGCAAGGAAGCCGAAAGCAACGCCATTCGCGAGTGCAAGTCGGCCGGAAACGATGACTGCAAGGTTGCCGTATGGTTCGAACAGTGCGGCGCCTATGCCGGCGACCGCGTCAATTACGGCATCGGCTACGGCTCGACCCAGACGGCAGCCGAGACGATGGCAACGAAAGACTGCCCGAACTGCAAGATCGTCGTTTCGGATTGCCAGTAGGCCGAACGAACTTTCCCGTTTCGCTTGGCGGCTAGAGGCGCTGAAGGGACTCGATGCTCGCCCGGGGTGCTGCGGTGCCCCGGTGCGGAACGAGAACGATGGTCAGGACCGTTGCGACGAGAGAGGCGATCAGGATAATGCCGAGGGGCAGGGAAGTGGGTCTCATCATAGCAGCGTCCGCTCGGTCGATGGAAGCCTTCCAAGCGGCGCAGCGCGTCGCGGGATTCGCTCCAGAACATTGATCTCATGCACGTTTTCGATCCGTGAACCGGACGTTGGTGCGATGATCCTATTCTGCCGGGAGAAACTGTCCGCAAGCTGTCCACCTCTCGGGGAAGGCTTGTGATGCCGTTCGGATATCACAAAGTGTTGCACGTCGGACGCTTGCACCACATCCGTTCGATCTTACATCGGTGCAAAGAAAGGGTCTGCGCCATGTACACATTCATGATGAAGGAGTTAATGATCGTCATTGCGGCGCTCTGCGCCATATCAGTCTTGACCTTCGCCCTGTTAGCCGTGTCCGTCTGATCGCTGACGGGTTCGATGCCGGGCGGATATGGCGGCCTTCGTCAGAGAACGAACATCCCGATGACCATTGCGATGGGTACGGGAACACCGACCAGCCAGACCAGAAGTTCGCGAACCATGAACGCGCTATAATCGTCAGGCTTGGCACCTTTCCTGGTTCGTTGCTTCCACGTCTCCATCATCGCCATCTCCCATCTCAGCCGCTTGCCGCTGCCTCAACTAGGATCATGCGTTTTCGTTCCGCGCTCGATAAGGCAACGTTAAGAGACCATGCGTCTGACTGGCCTGCATTGCGGAGACTTTGCCCGTCCCGTAATTTAGGTTTTCCGGAAACGATGCGGACGACGGAATGTTCCCGAGAAAAACATCTCGTGGCACGATGCCGAAAAAGCGTGTCTGAAAAGGGAGTGGTGAGCGCGCAGGGATTCGAACCCTGGACCTACAGATTAAAAGTCCGTTGCTCTACCAACTGAGCTACGCGCTCCCGCGCCGGTCACCTGGGCGGCCGGCGAAAGTTGGCGGAGATATGCATAGGCGCGCGGTTGCGGTCAACCCATAAATCCGCGGATCCGCGATTTCGCGCGGATGGACAGGCCGTGGCGCAGGATGCGGCATCCGGCACCATTGCTGGCGAAGCGTGCGCGCGGTAACACCGTCATCCGCCCAGTCGGGCTGCCATGCGTACGAGACTGTCTCAAAGGAACTGGTTTTGTCGATCGCCGATATCTCGATCTGGACCGCGGTGCTCGCGGGGGCACTGTCGTTCCTGTCGCCCTGCGTGCTACCGCTCGTGCCGCCCTATCTCTGTTACATGGCGGGCGTTTCCGTGGATCAGTTCCGGGGGGGTGATGGGGCGGCATCCGTCGCGACGCGGCGCGCGGTGCTCCCGTCGGCGTTTCTGTTCACGCTCGGCTTTTCCACCGTCTTCATCGCGCTCGGCATCGGCGCCTCGTCGGTCGGCCTTCTTCTGCGACAGCATATGGACGTGCTGTCGCGAATCGGCGGCATCGTGGTCATCATCATGGGGCTGCATTTCCTCGGCGTGCTGCGCATCGGCCTGCTCGGGCGCGAGGCGCGCTTCCAGGGCGGGGGAAAGCCGGCGACGCTGTCGGGCGCCTACATCATGGGCCTTGCTTTCGGCTTCGGCTGGACACCCTGCATCGGCCCGGTGCTCGGTACGATCCTCGGGGTGGCGGCAGCGCGCGATACCGTGTCTGACGGCGCTGTGCTTCTCGCGGTCTATTCGCTCGGTCTTGCCATCCCGTTCTGGATCGCGGCTGCGTTCTCGGGCGCCTTCATGGGATTCCTGTCGCGCTTCCGCCGCCATCTGGGGCTTGTGGAAAAGATCATGGGTGGCCTGCTCGTCGTCACGGGTCTTGCCTTCCTGTTCGGCTTCGTCAGCACGGTCTCCATCTGGTTCCAGCAGACCTTTCCGATTCTCATGCGGATCGGCTGAACAGGCAGAGGCCGCCGGCGGGATCACGACATGACCGACATCTTCAGCCTCGTGGCACCGTTTTTCGGCCTCATCCTTCTCGGCTACGGCGCCGCCCATCTTTTCGGCCGACGAAACCGGGACGGTGCGGAACCAGCAAGACCCGGCATCGAGGGCATGGCGTGGCTGAACGTCTACATTCTCTATCTCGCCCTGCCGTCGCTGTTCTTCACCCTCATTTCCCGCACGCCCATCCACGAACTGACGCGGTTCGACTTCATCATCGCCGATGTCGCCGCGACCTATCTCATCTTCACACTCATCTTCGTGGCGGCACTCCGGCTTCGCCGTGCGCCTCTTGCGGAAGCGACCGTCCAAGGGCTGGCGGCGGCTTACGGCAATATCGGCTATATGGGGCCGGGCCTCGCCCTGCTCGCGCTCGGTGAACACGCGGCCGTGCCGGTGGCGCTGATCTTCTCCGTCGAGAACGTTGCGCACTTCATCACGGCGCCGGCGCTGATGGCGGTCGCGGGAACCGAGAGACAGAACCCTGCGCGCCTCGCGCTGTCCGTCCTGCGCAAGATCCTGCTGCATCCCTTCATTCTGGCGACGACCATCGGCGTGGCCGCAGCCGCGTTTCAGGTCCAGCCGCCGCTTGCGATCCGTCGGCTGATCGAGGCGCTGGCGCCGACGGCCGCGCCATGTGCCCTGTTTGCGATGGGCGTGACGCTTGGGTTGCGGCCACTGAAGCGTGCGCCGGTGGAGCTGACCTATATCGTTCCGGCCAAGCTGCTCCTGCATCCCACCGTCATGTACCTCGTGCTGAGCGCTGCCGGGAATTTCGAGCCAGTCTGGGTGCAGGCGGCGGTGCTGCTCGCGGCGCTGCCGACGGCGACGAACGTGTTCGTGATCGCCGAGCAGTATGGCGTCGGGCAGGAGCGGGCCTCCGCGACCATTCTCATCACGACGGCGCTCTCCATGCTCAGCGTCACCGGCCTTCTCGCCCTGATCGGATCAGGCGGAGTGCCGGCCGATCTTTTCCCGTAAGTCTCCCAGCAGCGAGCGGATCGCGCTGCCCGGCCGCAGGCCTTCCTGCATCACGAGGCTGCGCAGCGCGCCGGCCGACGACAGCACCTGCAGCCCGCCCGCCCGCAGCATCTGTACCGGCAGGAAGCCGGTGAGCAGAGAGCGGTTGAGCAGGTCCACGCTGACCGTCCGGCTGAGAATGTCGGCCCGCCGGCGCCGATCGTAGCGATCACCGAGATCCGCCGCTATGGTCGGCAGTTCGGCGAGCATCGCGACCAGCGTCATGACATCGCGAAGGCTGAGGTTCAGGCCCTGTGCACCGATCGGCGGGAAGGCGTGCGCGGCCTCGCCCACGAGAATGACGCGGCCCTTGCCGAAACGGGTGGCGGCCATGCCGGAGAGAGGGAAGGCCTGGGGTTCGGTATCGACCGTGACCTTGCCGAGCATGGACTGCATCCGATGCTCCACGGCGCTCGACAGCGCGGCCGTGTCCCGCGCCAGCATCTCGGCTGCGGCATCGGGCGTCATCACCCAGACGAGGCTGGAGCGGTTGCCGGGAAGCGGGACCTGCGTGAACGGACCCTGCCGCGTGTGAAACTCGGTCGAGATGTTTTCGTGCGGTTGCTCATGCGCGAAATTCAGCACGACGGCCGTCTGCGGGTAGCTCCAGGCGCGCGTCCCGATGCCGTGCGCTTGGCGGACATGCGAGCGTCGGCCGTCCGCGCCGATGACCAGGGACGCCGTCAGGGACCGGCCGTCCGCCAGCGTCAGGGTGCAGCCCGTCGCGGTCTCCTCGAGGTGTTCCAGTCTCGCATCGATGCGGGTGATGGAGGGAGCGCTCTCGATCCTGCGGTTCAGCCCCTCGAGGAAGGGTGCGTTCGGGAGATTGTAGCCGAAGGCGTCGAGGCCGATTTCAGCCGCGCGGAACGTGACCACCGGCGCGCGCAGAAGGCGATCCGTGCCGTCGATGATGCGCAATGTGGCAAGCGGCGCGCCAAGTTGGGCAAACGCGTCACCGAGTTCCAGCCTCTTCAGAAAGCCGATCGCCTCATCCATCAGCGCCGTCGTGCGGCGATCGTGCGGCGCCATCGGTGCGACGAGGGCGACCGTGCGCCCGTCGCGCGACAAAGCGAGGGCCGCAAGCGCCCCGGCAAGGCCGGCGCCGATGATGGCGATATCGGTGTGTTCCATGATCGGGTTCTCTTCCTTCGCCTTCGGCCGTCCTGCCGCTCTGGTCATCGCGGGCCATGCCGAGCGCGACGGTCTCGGCCGATATCTAGCGCCGACCGCGCGTTTTTGGAATGGTCGCCGTTGCCGCACGTGGCGCGTACGTCCACAGCGGATTGCGGACGGTGCTCGGCAATCGCTTGTTTTTGCTGGCAGGGCAGGGCAAACGATGCATATTACGAACATGCCGGCAGCGACACCGTCGCGGCGGAGGAGGCGGTGCGGCATGACCCGGCAAGATCAGGGTCGCCCACCGAGTTTACGCGAAGCGTCAGCACAGGATGCGTCTGCCGATGAAGTTCTTCAATTACAAGCCGGTTCCCTACGCCGAGATCCGGGCTTTTTCGGTCCATGTTCTCACGGCCTCCGGATCGTTTCTCGCCTTCCTCGGCGTCGTTGCCGCGGCGGAGCACCGCTTTGTGGATATGTTCTGGTGGCTGGGTCTGGCGCTCGCCGTCGATGGCATCGACGGGCCGATCGCGCGCAAGGTCCGCGTCAAGGAGGTGCTGCCCAACTGGTCGGGCGATACGCTCGACAACGTCATCGACTACGTGACCTATGTGCTGCTGCCGGCCTTCGCGCTCTACCAGAGCGGTATGATCGGCGAGCCCTGGTCGTTCGTCGCGGCCGGCGCGATCGTCATGTCCAGCGCTATCTATTATGCCGATATGGGCATGAAGACCGACGAGTATTTCTTCTCCGGCTTCCCGGTCGTCTGGAACATGGTGGTGTTCACGCTCTTCGTCATCAAGGCGAGCGAGCTTGCGGCGTCCATCGTCGTCTTCGTCTCGGTGTTCCTCACCTTCATGCCGATCAGCTTTCTCCATCCGGTGCGCGTGCGGCGGTTGCGGCCGCTCAATCTGGCAGTCTTCACCGCCTGGTCGGTGCTCAGCGCCTATGCGTTGCTGATGCATTTCGAGACCCCTGCCTGGGTGGTCTGGGGCGTCGTCGGCACGGGCGTCTATCTCTACGTCATCGGGTTCATTCTGCAGATCTTCCCCAACCTCGGACGCGAATAAAGGAACAGGCCATGGCAAGAGCAATCATGATCCGGGAGCTGGGTGGCCCCGACGTCCTGAAGATCGAGGGCGTAACCGTTCCGCCGCCGTCGCGCGGCGAGGTGCAGATCCGTCAGGAGGCGATCGGCGTCAACTTCATCGACGTCTATTTCCGGACCGGCCTCTACAAGGCGGCGAGTCTGCCCTTTGTGCCGGGCAAGGAGGGAGCCGGCATCGTCACGGCCGTCGGCGATGGCGTCACCCTGTTCTCCAAGGGCGACCGGGTCGCCTATGCCGGCGCGGACGGCGCCTATGCCAGCGAGCGCAATATCGACGAGCAGCAGCTCATCAAGGTGCCCGACGACATTCCGCTGGAAACGGCGGCCGCGATGATGCTGAAAGGCATGACCGCGCAGTATCTGCTGAACCAGACCTTTCCCGTCGGCCCCGACACGGTTCTTCTGTTCCATGCGGCCGCCGGCGGCGTCGGACAGATTGCCGGGCAGTGGGCCAAGGCACTGGGCGCAACGGTGATCGGCACGGCGGGATCGCCCGAGAAGATCGCCATGGCGCTCGAGCATGGCTACGACCATGTCATCGATTACCGGTCGGAGGATTTCGTCGCCCGTGTGAAAGACATCACCAAGGGCAAGGGCGTTGATGTCGTTTACGATTCCGTCGGCAAGGACACCTTTCCCGCCTCGCTCGACTGCCTGAAGCCGCGTGGCCTGTGGGTCAGCTTCGGCAACTCGTCCGGTGCCGTAGAAGCCTTCAATATCGGCGTGCTATCGCAGAAGGGCTCGCTGTTCGCCACGCGTCCGACGCTCTACACCTACACCTCGACACGGGCGCAGCTCGAGGCGTGTGCAAACTCTCTGTTTGATGTTGTGCGGAGCCATAAAGTGCGTATCAATATCAACCAGACCTATGCCCTTGGCGATGCAAGCCAGGCGCATGCGGATCTGGAAGCCAGAAAGACGAGCGGAACAACTTTGCTGATTCCCTGAGAAGCCGAAACGGCGCCCGGGCATCTGCGGCTTGAAAGAGAGGGATGGCGTGGCGGTTGACGGACCCAGCGCTGGCAGCACGCTGCTGTCGGTCAGCAAGCTGACGAAGATTTTCGGAACATTCGCCGCCTGCAACGGAATCGATCTCGATATACGGCCGGGGGAAATCCATGCGCTTCTGGGGGAAAACGGCGCGGGAAAATCCACTCTCGTCAAGATGCTCTTCGGTGTCCTCGGCCCCACGAGCGGGCAGATAAACTGGCGCGGCCAGCCGGTGCGAATCGCAAGCCCGGGCGCTGCGCGGCGCCTCGGCATCGGCATGGTCTTCCAGCATTTCTCCCTGTTCGAGGCTTTGACGGTCGCGGAGAACATTGCGCTTTCGATGGATCCGGGCGTTTCGCTGGGCAAGATCTCGGAGGAGGCCGCCGCCCTGTCGGTCAGCTACGGCCTGCCGCTCGACCCGAAGGCCCACGTCGCGGACCTTTCCGTGGGCGAGCGCCAGAGGATCGAGATCGTACGGGCCCTGTTGCAGAACCCGCAGCTCATCATTCTCGACGAACCGACCTCCGTGCTGACGCCGCAGGAGGCCGACCGTCTGTTTGAAACGCTGGCGAAGCTCAAGGCCGAGGGACGCTCGGTTCTCTACATCAGCCACAGGCTGGAAGAGGTGCAGCGCATCTGCGACCGCGCGACGGTGCTGCGCCACGGCAAGGTGACCGGCGCCTGCGACCCGCGGCTGGAAACGCCGGCCTCGCTCGCCCGGATGATGGTGGGCAGCGACGTCGCGCATGTGAGCGCGTCCGGGACGTCGGCGAAGGGCACGGTGCAGCTCGAAGCGCGGCAACTGAAGGCTGCCGCCCGTACGCCCTTCGCGGTGTCGCTGAAGGACATCTGTCTGAAGGTGCATGCCGGCGAGGTTCTGGCGATCGCCGGCGTTGCGGGCAACGGGCAGGGCGAGCTCTTCGATGCGCTCTCCGGCGAGTATCCGACCGCCGACAACAACGCCGTCTTCATCCGCGAGAAGCCGGTCGGCCGGCAGGGCATCAACCAGCGGCGGGCGCTGGGGGCCGGCTTCGTGCCGGAGGAGCGGCATGGACATGCCGCCGTCTCCGCCTTGCCGCTGTCGGACAATCTGGTGCTCGCGCGCTACTTTTCGGATCGCAGGGCCTTCGTCGGCGGGGGCGGCCTCGGGCTGATCCGCCATGGTGCCGTCAAGCGGGCTGCCAGGCGGATTTCGGAGGCGATGGACGTGCGCAAGAGCGGCGAGGACCCACCGGCGGGCTCGCTGTCCGGCGGCAATCTTCAGAAGTTCATCGTCGGGCGCGAGCTCGACCGACAACCCGCCGTGCTGATCGTCAACCAGCCGACCTGGGGCGTGGACGCCGGCGCTGCCAGCCGTATCCGCCAGGCGCTGGTGGATCTCGCCAAGGCCGGCTCCGCGGTATTGATCATCAGCCAGGATCTCGACGAGATCTTCGAGGTGGCGACCGAGATCGCCGTCATCAACGATGGCAAGCTCTCCCAAATCTATCCGGCCGCTGCGCTGTCACGCGAAAAGATCGGTCTTCTGATGGGCGGCATGCAGGGAACGACGGCGTCCGAGGCGGCTGCCGCCGAGACGGTGAGAGAGACGGCCCATGCGCATTGAGCTTGAAAAACGGCCGAAAATCTCGCTTCTCTATACCTTCCTGTCCCCGATCCTGGCGCTCTGCCTGACGATTGTCGCCGGTGCGATCATGTTCGTCATTCTCGGCAAGGATCCCGGGCTGGCGCTCTACAGCTTTTTCATCGAGCCGTTGACGGAGGTCTGGTCGCTGCACGAACTTGCGATCAAGGCGGCGCCGCTGATCCTGATCGCCGTCGGCCTCTCCGTCTGTTACCGGTCGAACAACTGGAATATCGGCGCGGAAGGCCAGTTCATCATGGGGGCGGTGGCGGGCTCCATCGTCCCGGTGGTCTTCCATCAATGGCATTCGGCCCTCGTCCTGCCGCTGATGCTGGTCATGGGCATGATCGGCGGCGCGCTGTATGCCGGCATTCCCGCGTTTCTCAAGGCGCGGATGAACACGAACGAGATCCTGACGAGCCTGATGCTCGTCTATGTCGCCCAGCTGTTCCTCGACTGGCTGGTGCGCGGGCCCTGGCGCGATCCGGGTGGCTTCAACTTTCCGGTGACGCGCGCCTTCGCGCCGGAAGCAATTCTGCCGGAGATGCTGGCGTCGGGCCGCGCCAATTACGGCTTCGCCTTCGCGATCGTCGCGGCCCTTGCCATCTGGTTCATGATGCGCTTCACGCTCAAGGGCTTCGAGATCACGGTTCTTGGCCTGTCGGAGCGGGCAGGGCGGTTCGCCGGCTTCTCCTCGCGGCGGATGATCTGGTTTTCCATGCTTCTGTCGGGTGCTTTTGCCGGGCTTGCCGGCATCTCCGAAGTGTCCGGCGCGATCGGCAAGCTGCAGCCGGTGATCTCGCCCGGCTACGGCTTTACGGCGATCATCGTCGCCTTCCTCGGCCGGCTCAATCCGCTCGCGATCATCGTCGCCGGTCTCGTTCTCGGGCTGACCTATCTGGGTGGCGAGGCGGCGCAGATCTCGCTCGGGCTGTCCGACAAGGTCGTACGGGTGTTCCAGGGGCTGCTGCTGTTCTTCGTGCTCTCCTGCGACACGCTGATCCAGTATCGCATCCGCATCGTCTGGCGGCGCGTGACGCGCGGGACCGTCGCGGAAGGAGCACACTGACATGGGTATCATCGAGGCCATTCTGCTCACGGTCATCACGGCGGCGACGCCTCTGGTCATCGCCGCGGCGGGCGAACTGGTCACCGAGCGGTCGGGCGTGCTCAATCTCGGCGTCGAGGGCATGATGATCATCGGCGCCGTCTGCGCCTTCGCCGCGACACAGGCGACCGGTTCGCCCTATATCGGCATTCTCGCGGGCATTCTGTCCGGCACACTGTTCTCGCTGCTGTTCGGCTTCCTGACGCTGACGCTGGTGGCAAACCAGGTCGCGACCGGGCTGGCGCTGACCATTCTCGGCCTCGGCCTTTCCGGCCAGATCGGCGAGCCCTATGCGGGCCAGTCGGGCATCAAGCTGCCGCAGATCGTCTTTCCCGTCCTCAGCGATATCCCGGTCGTCGGCCGGCTGCTGTTCCAGCAGGATCTGATCTTCTACCTGTCGATCGCGCTCATTGCCGGCATCCACTGGTTCCTGTTTCGCAGCCGCGCCGGGCTGAAGCTTCGCTCCGTCGGCGACAGCCATACCTCGGCTCACGCGCTCGGCATCAACGTCATCCGCACCCGCTACCTCGCTGTCATGTTCGGCGGCGCCTGTGCCGGGCTTGCCGGGGCGCAACTGTCGCTCGTCTACACGCCACAGTGGGTGGAGAACATGTCGGCCGGGCGCGGCTGGATCGCGCTCGCGCTCGTGGTCTTCGCCTCCTGGCGGCCATGGCGCATCGTTGCCGGCGGCTATCTCTTCGGGGCCGTGTCGATCAGCCAGCTTTATGCACAGGGCAATGGCTTCGATGTGCCGTCGCAGCTTCTGTCAGCGTTGCCCTACCTTGCAACGATCGTCGTCCTCGTGCTCATCTCGCAGAACCGCCGGATGACGATGATCAACACGCCGGCCTCGCTCGGCAAACCCTTCGTGCCGGATCGCTGATCCGACCGGCCGCGGATATCTATTTCGACAACATGAGAGGTCCAAAATGAAGAAATTTATCCTCGCTCTCGTCGCCACAACGGCGGCCATCGGCTTTGCCGCCTCGGCAAGCGCCCAGGAAAAGGCCAAGATCTGCTTCGTCTATGTCGGCTCGAAATCGGACGGTGGCTGGACGCAGGCGCACGACCTGGGCCGGCAGGAGCTGGAAAAGGCGCTGGGCGACAAGATCGAAACGCAGTTCCTCGAAAACGTGCCGGAAGGCCCGGATGCCGAACGCGCCATCGAACGTCTGTCGCGCTCGGGCTGCGGCCTGATCTACACGACGTCGTTCGGCTTCATGGACGCGACGGTCAAGGTGGCCGCCAAGTTCCCCAAGGTCATGTACGAGCACGCAACCGGCTACAAGACCGCGCCGAACGTTGCGACCTATAACAGCCGCTTCTACGAAGGCCGCTACATCCAGGGCCAGATCGCCGCGAAGATCTCCGAAAAGGGCGTCGCCGGCTACATCGCCTCCTTCCCGATCCCGGAAGTCGTCATGGGCATCGACGCGTTTCTCATCGGCGCGCGGTCGGTCAATCCGGACTTCAAGATCAAGGTCGTATGGGCGAACACCTGGTTCGACCCGGGCAAGGAAGCCGATGCGGCCAAGGCTTTGATCGACCAGGGTGTCGACGTGCTGACGCAGCACACCGACACGACCGCGCCGATGCAGGTTGCGGCCGAGCGCGGCATCAAGGCTTTCGGCCAGGCCTCCGACATGATCGCAGCCGGCCCGAAGACGCAGCTGACCGCCATCAAGGACACCTGGGGCGCCTACTACATCAAGCGCACGCAGGCCTTCCTCGATGGCAAGTGGGCGACGACGTCGAGCTGGGACGGCCTGAAGGATGGCATCCTGACCATGGCGCCCTACACCAACATGCCGGATGACGTGAAGGCGATGGCCGAAGCGACGCAGGCGAAGATCGAGTCGGGCGAGCTGAAGCCGTTCACCGGCCCCCTGAAGAAGCAGGACGGCAGCGTCTGGCTGAAGGACGGCGAGACGGCCGAGGATGGCGTTCTGCTGGGCCTCAACTTCTACGTCGAAGGTGTTGACGACAAGCTGCCGCAATAAGCCGGATGGCCTCGCGCAGCACGGTGCGGGACACCTTGAAACGCATCGCCAGCTCCTGGTCGCCCGGCAGGATGGTGCCCACGGGAAACTCGCCGGTCCGGTCGGGTCGCCATGCGGCCCATTCTCATCAACCTATTCCAGCAGGGTCGTCCAGGCGGCCCTGCTGGAGCGCGTCATTGACAACCGGTTCCGTTGACCATCATTGTTTTTGAATTCTATTTCATTCTGAAATGAAATGAAAATTCCACCACACCCGTCAAGACACGCATATTGTCATATGATATGATTTTTCTGTCGTTCCGGGAGGCCTGCGGCGACAGGTAGTGTATCGAGTCCGACGAGGGGGAATGATGAAGAAGGGTCCGCTGGAGACGCTGATCACGGGCGTCGATACACGCACCAGCCATTCGCAGGTGGTGGATGTCCTTGGCCGGGCCATCATTTCCGGCGAGTTTCCCGTGGGCACCATCCTGCCTGGCGACCAGGAACTGGCGATGCGTTTCAAGGTGTCCCGCACCGTGCTGCGCGAGGCCATGAAGACGCTGGCGGCCAAAGGGTTGATTGTGCCGCGGGCGCGGATCGGAACGCGGGTGACGGCCCGCAACCAGTGGAACCTGTTCGACAGCGACATTCTCACCTGGCACTTTCACAACGGTATCGATGAGGATTTCCTGACGCATATCAGCGAGGTTCGCATGGCCTTCGAGCCGCATGCCGCGGCCCTTGCCGCCATCCATGCGACCGACGCCGAGATCAGCCATATGATGCGGCTGGCCGTCGCCATGGGCGATCCCGCGCACACGCCCGAATCGCTGGCCGTGGCAGACCTGCGCTTTCACCTTGCCGTGGCGGAGGCTTCGGCCAATCCCTTCATGCGCAGCGTCGGCAGTCTGATCGAGGCGGCGCTGGTTGGCATCTTCAAGCTCAGCTCGCCGGCAGCCGACCGCGAGGGCATCGAGGACGTCTCGCGCAATCACATCCGCATCGTCGAGCAGATCAGCCGCCGCGACGAGGCTGGCGCCCGCGCGGCGATGGAAGTGGTCATCCGGGTCGGACGCGCGCGCGTCCGCGTGGCGATGGACGACGTGCCGGAGACGGCCGCGGGCTGACAATCGTCGGTCTGCAACGCCAAGAATGGTGAAACTTGCCGTATCCCGCCTTGCTGCATTGCGCGGTTCCGCCTATTTCATGGAAACGATGATATCGCGCGCTGTGAAACCTGCACGGCGCGGAACATCGGTTTTCGAGGATCCATGTCCGAACTGCTCGTCATTTTCGTTCTTCTTCTGATCAATGCCTTCTTTGCCATGTCGGAAATGGCGCTCGTCTCCGTCAGCCGGCCGCTCCTGCGGCAAATGGCCCGGCAAGGCAATGTCCGGGCGGAGTTGGCGCTGAACCTTGCGGAAGATCCGGGCAAGTTCCTGTCCACCGTTCAGGTCGGCATCACCCTCGTGGGGACGCTGGCCGGCGCCTATGGTGGCGCGACGATCGCCGACAAGCTGGCACCGATCCTGAACGACATCAGCTGGATCAACCCCTATGGCAGCACCGTCTCGGTCGCCCTGGTCGTCACGCTCATCACCTATCTCTCGGTCGTCATTGGAGAACTGATCCCCAAGCAGCTGGCACTGCGCAACTCCGAGCGCATCGCCATGTTCGTCGCGCGGCCGATGTCCATCCTGTCCAAGGTCGTTTCGCCGGTCGTCTATCTCTTCGAAGGCTCCGCCAAGGTCTTCATGCATGTCTTCGGGGTCTCCACCAACAAGGATGCGGTGACGGAAGAGGAAGTGCAGGCGATCATGGCGGAGGGCGTCGAGAGCGGCGCCATCGAAAAGTCCGAGCATGAGATGCTGCGCCGCATCATCCGGCTCGGCGACCGCAACGTCAAATCCATCATGACGCACCGCACGGAGGTCAGCTTCATCGATGCGAACGACACGCTGGAGGCGGTGCGCGCGAAGATCGAGCAGACCTCGCATTCGCGCTATCCGGTCATGGACACGTCCACCGGCGAGATCCTGGGCGCTGTGCTCGTGAAAGAGGTTTTGAACCTCGGGGCCCGCGGCGCATTCGACATTCGCGCCTTCGTCAAGGAGCTGCACGCGCTGCCGGAAACGGCGTCGTGCCTCAAGGCTCTGGAGGCGTTCAAGTCCTCGCGCATCAACATGGCGATGATCGTCGACGAGTATGGCAGCATCGAAGGCATCATCACGATCGCCGATATTCTCGAGGCGATCGTCGGTGTTCTCCCGTCGAATTATGACGACATCGAGCATGCGCTGATCCGCCTGCGCGAAGACGGCTCCTATCTCGTGGACGGCCGCACGCCGATCGACGAGATCCACCTGACCATCGGCATCGACGAGATCGATTCGGATGGCAGCTACGAGACCATCGCCGGCTTCCTCGTGCAGGAACTGCGCAAGTCGCCCGAAGAGGGCGATGTTGCGGAGGCGTTCGGCTACCGGTTCGAGGTGGTGGATATGGACAGCCGCCGGATCGACAAGATCCTTGTGTCGAAGCTCGACGTGGCGCCGACGGAGCGGTAAGGCGTCGGGCGTGCGTCTGAAGGCTGCGCCTGTGACAAACAAAAAGGCCGGGGGTTGCCCGACCTTTCGTTCTCGACGTTTCTGTGACCTGCTAGTTCATCCGTAGTCAGATCACCTGACCGCAAGTATCAGCCGGAATGGTTAACAAAGCGTTAACGCGTAAGCTTTGCATCACCCTTTGGGTTGCTCAGTTTTCCTGAACCGAAATTCCGTTCTCGCCGATCTTGAGTTCGACGCCCTGCGGTTCCTTCTCGCGGTCGTAGATGTAGACGCCCATGACGATGACAAGGACGACCAAGGCGCCCAGCAGGGCGTAGAGTCCGTTTCGGTTCATGCTGATATTCCCTTCGTTACCGATACTTACCGACGAAAGAGATAGGGCAGGCCGCAGATTTGGAAAGATGCCTGACCGTGCCCGGCGACCGGTGATCGGCCTAGACGTCGCGCAGGAGAAGGACGGTGCAGGGCGATCCCGTATCAGCGGCCGGTGCGCCCGGTGCCCGGACGATGAGCGCATCCGACAGCGCGAATGTCTGCATCATCGAGGAATCCTGCCGCTCGAAGGCCGTGGCCGACAGGCTTCCGTCCGACTGACGATCGAGACGTGCGCGGATGTAATCCTGACGCTTGTCGTTGGCGGGCAGCGGCCCGGCTGTGGTCGCGGCTGCGAGGCGATGGCGAGCCTGCAGGTGGCCGAGGGCGCGGACGAGGGGTTCGAGGAACAGAAGGCCGCAGACGAGGCTCGACACCGGATTGCCGGGAAGGCCGAGCACCTGCATGTCGCCCAGGCGGCCGACCATCAGCGGCTTGCCGGGGCGCATGGCGATGCGCCAGAAATCGAGCACCATGCCCGCGCCGACCAAGGTCGACTGCACGAGGTCATGATCGCCGACGGAGGCGCCGCCGAGCGTGACGAGAATGTCCGCGCCGGCGTCCTGCGCGGCCGCCAGACGCTCCTCGATGCTCGCCTTGCTGTCGGGGGCGATGCCGAGATCGATGATCTCGGCGCCGTTTTCCCGCGCGATCGCCGCGATGCCGAGCGTGTTCGATGCGATGATCTGGTCGGGCCCAAGCGTGCTGCCGGGCGGCAGAAGTTCGTCCCCGGTCGCGAGAATGGCCACCCGGACGCGCCTGAAGACGTCGAGATGCGCGTGGTTCATGCCGGCGGCGACCGTCAGGCGGCCGGCGTCGAGCCGGTCGTCGGCGCGCAGAACGACATCGCCTTCGCGAAAATCCTGGCCCCGCGGCCGGATGTGACGCCCTCTGGCGGGCACGAATCGGGTTTGGATGCGATGCCCGTCCAGCGGCGCGGCATCCTCCTGGATCAGCACCGTATCGGCACCCGCCGGCACCGGCGCGCCGGTGAAGATGCGCACCGCCTGACCGGAGAGCACCGTTCCCGGAAAGCGGTTGCCGGCTGCGGATTCGCCGATGACGGTGACGATGGCGCCGATCTCGGCGATATCCTCCGCGCGCAGCGCGTAGCCATCCATGGCGGAGGAATCAAAGGGCGGATGGGTGAGGCGGGATGCCAGATCTCGCGCGAGGACGCGACCCTGCGCATTCCCGATCGCGACCACTTCCGTCTCCGTCACGGGGCGGGCAGCGGACAGCAGGCTTGCCAGCGCGTCTTCGACGGGAAGCAGGCTCATGGAGATTCGGTCTCGCGGATAGGCGTTTCGCGTACATAGTCGCCGGAGCGTCCGCCGGACTTCTTGAGAAGACGGATACCGCCAATTTCCATCTCGCGATCGACCGCCTTCGCCATATCGTAGATCGTGAGGCAGGCGACACTCGCAGCCGTCAGTGCTTCCATCTCGACGCCGGTGCGGCCGCTGAGCTTTGCCAGCGTCTCGACGCGCAGGCCGGGCAGCGTCTCGTCGGGCACGATATCGACGGAGACCTTGGTCAGCATCAGCGGATGGCAGAGCGGAATGAGGTTGGCCGTCTGCTTGGCCGCCATGATGCCGGCAAGGCGGGCCGTGCCGATGACGTCGCCCTTCTTGGCGTCGCCCGCCAGAATGATGCGCAGCGTTTCCGGCTGCATGCGGACGTAGCCTTCGGCAATGGCGATGCGGACCGTCTCGGTCTTGTCGCCGACATCCACCATGCTGGCCTCGCCGGTTTCGCCCAGATGGGTCAACGGCGTGCCCGACATCACTCGGCCGCCTGCGTGCGGGCGGGATCGGAGAGCAGGAGCCTCGTGGCTGCCGCCACATCCTCCTGCCGCATCAGGCTTTCGCCGACGAGGAAGGTGCCGATGCCGGCGGCCTTCATGCGGGCGCAGTCCTGCGGCGTGAAGATGCCGCTTTCGCCGACGAGATGCCGGTCGTCCGGCACCATCGGCGCAAGACGTTCGGACACGGCGAGATCGACCACGAAGGTCTTCAGGTTGCGGTTGTTGATACCGAGCAAGGGCGATGAAAGGCGGAGCGCACGCTCCATTTCCGGCTCGTCATGCACCTCCACCAGCACGTCCATGCCGAGGTCGACGGCACAATCCTCCAGCCGGCGCGCGTCGTCGTCGCTCAGCGATGCCATGATGAGGAGAATACAATCGGCACCCCAGGCGCGGGCCTCGTGCACCTGATAGGTTTCGAACATGAAGTCCTTGCGCAGGGCCGGCAGGGCGCAGGCGGCGCGCGCGGCCGTGAGAAATTCCGGTGCGCCCTGAAAGCTCGGCCCGTCCGTCAGCACCGACAGGCAGGCGGCACCGCCGCGTTCATAGGCCTTGGCGAGCGCCGGTGGATCGAAGTCCGGCCGGATCAGGCCCTTGCTGGGGGAGGCCTTTTTGATCTCGGCGATGAGGCCGTATGTGCCCGCCGCACGCTTTGCCTCCAGCGCTTTCAGAAAACCGCGCGGAGCCGACTGTCCGGCGCTCATGGCCTTGAGGTCGTCGAGCGGGACGCGGGCTTTCGCGGCCGCAATTTCCTCACGCTTGTACAGTTCGATGCGGTGCAGGATGTCGCTCATGTCAGGCCTCCTTGGCATTGGAGACGCGCACGAGTGCCTCCAGCGCGGCGCGGGCAGCGCCGGTTTCCAGCGCCGCGCGCGCCATTGCCATGCCATCCGTCAACGAGCCGGCCCGGCCGGAAATCACCAGGGCGGCGGCGGCGTTGGCAAGCGAGATGTCGCGGTAGGGCGTGACGTCGCCATCGAGCACGCCGCCGAGCGCCTTTGCATTCTGCGCACCGTCGCCGCCTTTGAGGGCTGCGAGATCCACCGTCGGCAGGCCGAAATCTGCAGGGGTCAGGTCGAAGGTGCGGATCGCGCCGTTCTCGATGGCGGCAACGTGGGTCGTGCCGGTGGTGGTGATCTCGTCGAGGCCTTCGCCGTGGACGACCCAGACGCTGACGGAGCCGAGATCGCGCAACACTTCGGCCACGGGAACCACCCATTGCGGCGAGAACACGCCGACCAGTTGGCGGCCGACGCCCGCAGGGTTCGAGAGGGGCCCCAGCAGATTGAAGATGGTGCGGGTGCCGAGTTCGACCCGGGTGGGTCCGACATGGCGCATGGCGGAATGGTGCTGCTGGGCGAACATGAAGCCGACGCCGGCCTCGCGAATGCAGCGGGCGATCGCGTCTGGCCCGATATCCAGCTTGACGCCGAGGCAGGAGAGGGCGTCCGCCGTGCCCGATTTCGAGCTCAAGGCCCGGTTGCCGTGCTTGGCGACGGGCACGCCGGCGCCGGCCACGATGAGCGAAGCGAGCGTCGAGATGTTGTAGGTACCGGCGCCGTCCCCGCCTGTGCCGACGATGTCGATGGCGTCGTCCGGCGCGTCCACGGTCAGCATGCGGGCGCGCATGGCGCCGACGGCACCGACGATCTCGTCGACCGTCTCGCCGCGCACGCGGAGCGCCATCAGGAAGCCGCCGATCTGCGAGGGCGTGGCCGCGCCCGACATGATGATCTCGAAGGCGGCCCGCGCATCGTCCCGGTCGAGAGACTGACCGAGCGCCGCCTTGGCGATGAAGGGTTTGAGGTCCGCCATACGATCCCGTCCGCCTATCGTTGCGCCAGCGCCGTTTCGGCCACCTGCTGGTTGATCGAAACGCCGTAGCGGGTCTGCAGCTCCGTGACCATCTGGTCGAGAATATCGTCGCCGCTCGCCTGGGCGATGGCGTCGACCTGACGGCTGTCCTGATCCAGCGCGTCGCCGGCCGCCGTCTCGACGGCGGTGACCCTGAGCAGGATCTGGCCTTCGCCATCCGTACCGGCTGCGTTGGTCACGAGGCCGTTCGGGCCGCTGAAGGCGGCGGTGACGGCGGCCGGGGAGAGCGCGGCATCCTGCGCGGTGCGGCGCAGGCCGGTCTTGGTCTCCACGGCGATGCCGAGTTCCGCCGCGATGGTCTGCAGGGTCTCGCCTTTTTCGACACGTGCTTTCAGGTCTGCGGCGCGCTTGGCCAGTTCGGTGCGCTGCTGCTCGGCCGTCCAGTCGGCAACGACCTTTTCGCGCGATTCGTCCAGCGTGCGATCGCGGGCGGGCATGACGTCCTCGACCTCGAACCAGACATAACCGTCGCGGCCGAGATTGATCGGCAGGGTATCGCTGCCCGGGTCGGCCTTGAAGACTTCGGCCAGCAGTTCCTGCGGCTGCGGCAGATCGGCGATCCTCTCGCCCTGCGCATCGTTTCCGCGCGCATCGACGGCGGCAATAGAGACGGCCTTCAGATTGCTTTCGGTCGCCGCATCCTGAAGCGTCGCGCCGGAAATCCGCGCATCCTCGAACTTGTCGTGAATCGCGGTGATCTCGTTGCTCGCATTGGCGAGGGCGACCTCCTGGCGGAGCTCTTCCTTCACCTCGTCGAAGGACCGCGTGGTGGCAGGACGAATGTTGGTGACGCGCAGAACGACGGGGCCGAAGGCACCCTCCACGACGGGCGTGGTGCCCCCGTCCGCCGCCACGGCAAAGGCGGCATCGCCGAGCTTCGCGTCGGGCATGCGCTCGCGGGTGAAATCGCCGAGGAGCACGTCGCCGGAGGTCTTGCCCTGCTCGGAGACGAGCGCATCGAAGGTCGTGCCTGCGGCGAGCTTGGCAGCGGCGGCATCGGCGTCGGTGCGGCTGGCGAAGGTCAGCTGCTCGATCGTGCGCGTTTCCGGCGTGCTGAAGCTCGCCTTGCGCTTCTCGTAGTCGGCGCGCAGCTCATCGTCGGTGACGGACGCCGGGTTGGCGATGTCGGTCGGCTCAAGTTTCACATAGGAGATTTTGCGGAATTCGGGGGCACGATACTCGGCCTTGTGTTCCTCGAACCAGGGCGCGAGCACATCGTCGGCCGGCGCCTTGATCGGATCGACATTGGCGTTCGAGAGAAGCAGGTAATCGAGCGAGCGCGTCTCGTTCTGGTAGGTCTTCAGCGCGTCCGTGAGCACCGTCGGTGCCTTGAAGCCGTCCGACAATGCTTCGACGATCTGCGAGCGAACGGCGACCTGGCTGCGATTCGTGATGTAATCGACCTCGCGGAGGCCGGCATTGCGCAGGACGCTGGAAAAGACCGTGCGATCGAACTGCCCGTTGACGGCGCGGAAGGCCGGATCCTGGCTGATCAGGGTGGCGAGGCGATCCTGCGACAGGCCGAGATTCATGTCGCTCGACAGCTGGTCGAGCGTCGCGCCCGCCACAAGCTGCGAGTAGACCTGCGCCTCGACGCCGAAGGCACGGGCCTGGTCGCGCGACAGGCGCGTACCGAACTGGCGGGAAAGCTGGGCCAGCTGCCGTTCATAGGCAAGCCGGAAGTCGGCCGGGGAAACCTTGACGTCGCCGACCGTCACGACGGCCGTGGAGGCACTGGGCGCGATGGATGACGAAACGCCCCAGACTGCGAACGAGGCGACGAGAACGATCAACAGGCCTTTGACGACCCAGGTCTGGGCGCCTCTCCTCAGCATTTCCAACATAAGACTGCGCACCTCAACCGACAAAACACGCGTTTGCCCCGTGGCAAACCGTGTCGTTCCTTACTGCATAAATTTCGAAATCGGAATCAATTTAAGGAGAAATTGCACAGGCCGCCCTATGGCTGCTGCAATCCCCAAGACGCCGGCAGCAGGCCATTGCGGATGAAGGCGTCGTAGCAGGGCGTGAGAGAGACCCGGATATGGGTGGGAAGAAGCGCCGGCGCGTAGAGGGCGAGCAGATCGGTCTGCGTCGGCGTGGCGGGGCAGGTCGGCATCAGTGCGAGATCGACCGCACGGATGGCGTCGTATTCCGCATCGCCCGGGGGCGGAACGGCCCGTGTCGGATCGGCTCCGATGGCGATATGGCGCGGGGCCTGTCGGTCCATCAGCCAGGGGAAAGGATTGACGAAGTCGATCGACATCACGGTTTCGAATCTGACGCCATCGCGGGCCTCGAGGGCGCGGACGGCGGAAATGGCGCGATCGGCATTTTCGAGCCACGCCCACTGGAAGTCGAAATCGCTGAACAGCAGGACGGAGAAGGGCTCGCCAGCGGCCGCAAGAGCATCGAAGGCTTTCCGGTTCTCGACGAACATGGCTTCCATGAGACGTGCCCGCTCCGCGAATGCCGGCCTGACGGCGAAGGCGCCCATCGTCTTCAGGTTCCGGTGATCGAGGCGCGTCGTGTCCAGCATGCCGATCCAGGCGCGGCTTGCCTTCTGGATGACGAGAAGTGCCGGGGGAAGGACGACAGCCAGCGCGAGCACGGCGACCACGGCAGAGCGCACCGTCTGTCCGTGCCGCCGGCCATGATCGAGGCCGATGGCGAGCAGCAGCGGATAAAGAAAGATCAGGGCCTGACTGCCGGTGTTCTGGCTTTCGAAGAACAAACCGGCGAGCAGAAATGCGGCGATCCAGACGAAAGGCAGATCGAAGACGGCGGAGATCGTCTGCCGCGACGGGGACGACACGGCATCGCGCAGGCACAGGCGCACCCGCTGAAGATCGGTGAGATGGAGCGCGCAGCATAGCGCGACCGTCGCCAGGGTCGCACCGATGTTCATGGAGGCGGCGCGCAAGAGCCGCGGCAGAAGCGTTTCGTCGTTCAGGCGGAGAAGGGCGAGGATATCGCCGATATAGGCGGATACCACGCCCGTCGCCAGTTCGAGCGCGAACAGGCTGGCTGCGAAGATGCAGGCAGCGATCAGGGAGCGTTTCAGGGTCAGCTGTCCCGCGGCGAGCGCCATCCCGCACATCAGAGCGCCGGCAACGATGCCGGTGATCTTGATGAAGAACAGCGCCAGCATGCTGGCCGCGACGACACCGCAGAGCTTGCGGCCGTCCTTGACGAAAACGAGGGCCGCAGCCAGCACGTAGAGAAGCTGGCAGACCTGCCGGTTGTAGATGCCGAAGCCTTCCGAGCCGGGATAGGGGTAGTAGCTGCCGATGTTGAAGGGCAGCAGCGAATAGAGGAGGAACGGCGCGAGCAGGGCGAAGGCGAGGGCCGGCGAGCGGCGCTGCACCTCGACCAGCACCACCGCCATCAACGGCGCCGTGACGATGAGGAGCGACCAGGCCGACAGGAAGAGCGGATGTCCGTTCGGGAAAAGCCAGCTTGCGCCGGCGAAGAGGTAGTAGCCGAGAGCGCCCACGGGCGCGAAGAAATCGATGGAGGGGATCTGCCCGCCCGCGATCCGGTTCGTGGCGTCCAGATAGATATAGAGATCCCACATCATCGCGCCCACCGGCTGATGAAGGGTCTTGAAAAGCGCCAGAGGCAGCGCAAGAAGCACGACGCCGAGCGCGAGCACCGGCGCGGACCGTTTCCACGGAAATCGACGGCCTTCCGGCGCTGCGAGGGTGTCATTCGCGACGGATGCCATGAAATGCCTCAACGCGGCTAAAGTTCGGGACGGACTTGCTTATCGCATCGTGATCTTTTGATTATGTTAACGCCGGTCCGGTGTGCCCTTGCCGATACCCTTCGCCACCCCGTCGGCAGGCGCGCGACAGCGGAATTCTGCTTCGCAATACCCCATCTTTTGCTCTATGAGGCTGGAACGACGTCTGGCGACCCGGCCGGACGAGACCGGGAGAGACGCCATGAGCACCACCATCACCGACGCCCGTACCTGCCTTGCCGTGGTCCTTGCCGCAGGCGAGAGCACGCGGATGAAGTCCTCGATGTCGAAGGTGCTTCATCCCGTCGCCGGACGCGCGATGATCGCGCATGTGATGGAGGCGCTTGCCGGTGCCGGCATCGCGGCGGCCGCTCTCGTGGTGGGCCGGGATGCCGAGGCAGTGGCCGCCGCCGCGCGCCGCGACGATCTCGCCGTGACGACGCATCTGCAGACGGAGCGGCTGGGCACCGGGCATGCCGTGCTGGCAGCGCGGGATGCGATCTTGACGGGTTATGACGATGTGATCGTCGTCTTCGGGGATACGCCGCTCATTACCGCCGAACCGCTGAAGGCCGCGCGCGCACGGCTGGCGGCGGGCGATGATGTCGTGGTCATCGGCTTTCACACGGCCCGCCCGACAGGCTACGGCCGGTTGATCATCGAGAACGACACGTTGCTGGCGATCCGCGAGGAGAAGGACGCCTCGGAGGCCGAGCGGGCGATCACCTATTGCAATGGCGGGCTGATGGCCATGAACGGCGCGCGGGCGCTCGAATTCCTCGATGCGATCGGCAATGCCAATGCCAAGGGCGAATATTACCTGACGGACGCGGTGGAGGTGGCGCGCGCCGCCGGTGCGCGCACGATCGCCATCGAGGCGCCCGAGACCGAGCTGATGGGCTGCAACAACCGGGCGGAGCTGGCGGCCATCGAAGCCGCCTGGCAAGCGCGCCGGCGTCATGCGCTGATGGTCTCCGGCGTCTCGATGATCGCGCCCGAGACTGTCTTCCTCTCCTACGACACCCAGCTCGCGCAGGACGTGCTGGTCGAGCCGAACGTCGTCTTCGGCCCCGGCGTAACGGTGGAGCGCGATGCCGTCATCCATGCGTTTTCGCATCTGGAAGGCGCGCATGTTTCGGCCGGCGCCACCGTCGGGCCCTATGCGCGGCTGCGACCGGGGGCGCATCTCGGGGAGAATGCCAAGGTCGGCAATTTCTGCGAAATCAAGAAGGCCGAGATCGGCGAGGGGGCCAAGGTCAACCATCTCACTTATATCGGCGACGCCTTCGTGGGCGCGGGCACCAATATCGGCGCGGGTACGATCACCTGCAATTATGACGGCGTGAACAAGCACGTCACCCGCATCGGCGCGCAGGCCTTCATCGGCTCGAACTCCTCGCTGGTCGCGCCCGTGACGATCGGCGACGGCGCGCTGGTCGCATCCGGCAGCGTCATCACCGACGATGTGCCGGCCGACTCCGCGGCCTTCGGACGGGCCTGGCAGACGGTGAAGCCCGGCCGCGCGAAGCTGCTGCGCGAGCGCTATTTGGCCGAAAAGGCCGCCAAGAGCGGCAAGGCCTGACGCAGCCGGCCATCCCAAGCGGCGTTACCGGCTGACACCGAAAGTGACGATACGCCGGTTGCTCCGGGCGCAAAAAACAGTAGTCAGCTTGAGGCTCAAGGTCTGGGCTCGAAATATCGGAGAAGTTCATGTGCGGCATCGTCGGCATCGTCGGGGCACGGCCCGTTGCGGAGAGGCTGGTCGATGCCCTCAAGCGGCTCGAGTATCGCGGGTATGATTCGGCGGGCGTGGCGACAATCCATGACGGCCAGCTCGACCGTCGGCGTGCCGAAGGCAAGCTGTTCAACCTGGAAACCAAGCTCGCGGGCGATCCTCTTCCCGGCCTGATCGGCATCGCGCACACGCGCTGGGCGACGCATGGCGCGCCGACCGAGAACAATGCCCATCCGCATTTCACCGATGGCGTCGCCGTCGTGCACAACGGGATTATCGAGAATTTCTCCGAGATCAAGGACACGCTGATCGCTGACGGCGCCTCCTTCTCGACGCAGACCGACACCGAAGTCGTCGCGCAGCTGCTCGCCAGGCTTCGGCGGGACGGTCTTGATGGCCAGCAGGCCATGCAGGCGATGCTGCGGTCGGTCACCGGTGCCTATGCGCTGGCAGTCCTCTTCGCCGACCTGCCGGGCACGATCTTCGCCGCCCGTTCCGGCCCGCCGCTTGCCGTCGGCTATGGCGTGCACGAAATGTTCCTCGGCTCGGATGCGATTGCGCTCGCGCCCTTCACCAACGAGATCACCTATCTGAACGATGGCGACTGGGCGGTGCTGACGGCCGATGGCGTCGAAATCCTCGACCATGACGGCAACCGCGTCACGCGGCCGCGCCAGGTGTCGATCGCCGCCGCCTACATGGTGGACAAGGGCAACCACCGGCACTTCATGGAAAAGGAAATCTACGAACAGCCGGAGGTCATCTCGCACGCCCTCGGGCATTACGTCGATTTCACGGAGAACCGCGTCAGCGCCGCTGCCTCGGCCATCGATTTCGCCCGCATCCCGAGCCTTGCCATCTCGGCCTGCGGGACGGCCTATCTCGCCGGGCTGATCGGCAAATACTGGTTCGAGCGCTACGCGCGGCTGCCGGTCGAGATCGATGTCGCCTCCGAATTCCGATATCGCGATATTCCGCTCTCGCCGGACGCCGCAGCGCTGTTCATCTCGCAATCAGGTGAGACCGCGGACACGCTGGCGTCGCTGCGCTACTGCAAGGATCTGGGCCTGACGATCGGCGCGGTCGTCAATGCGCGCGAATCGACCATTGCGCGTTCGTCGGATGCCGTCTTCCCGATTCTCGCCGGTCCGGAAATCGGCGTCGCCTCCACCAAGGCCTTCACGTGCCAGCTGGCGGTGCTCGCAGCGCTCGCCGTCGGGGCCGGGCGCGCGCGCGGCACGATCTCGATCGAGGAGGAGCGCGTGCTCGTGCGCCATCTCGCCGAAATGCCGCGGATCATGGCGAGCGTGCTCAACGCCATCCAGCCGAAGATGGAAAGCCTTGCGCGGGAACTCTCCAAGTGCCGCGATGTGCTGTATCTCGGCCGCGGCACCAGTTTTCCGCTCGCCATGGAAGGCGCGCTGAAGCTGAAGGAGATTTCCTACATCCATGCAGAAGGCTACGCCGCCGGCGAGCTCAAGCACGGGCCGATCGCGCTGATCGACGAGAACATGCCGGTGATCGTGATCGCCCCCCACGACCGGTTCTTCGAAAAGACCATCTCGAACATGCAGGAGGTCGCGGCCCGCGGCGGCCGGATCATCTTCATCACGGACGAACGGGGTGCGGCCGCCTCCAAGCTGGAGACCATGAGCACGATCGTGCTGCCGAACGTGGACGAGCTGATCGCGCCGATGATCTTCTCGCTGCCGATCCAGCTTCTGGCCTACCACACCGCCGTGTTCATGGGCACGGACGTGGACCAGCCGCGCAATCTCGCGAAGTCCGTGACCGTCGAATAGCGGCCGCGCCGCGCAGCTGCAGCATGCGCGGTTGCACTGCAGCTTTTGCCATTGTCCGCCCGGCGGCAAGGCCATATCATTCGTGTGCGGCCGCGAACCGAGTGCCGATGGAATCAGCATGACCGAAGCTCCGACGCGCATCTCCCTTGCCACCCGCCTGCGAAACAATTTTCTCGCCGGCCTGGTCATCTGCGCGCCGATCGCCATCACGCTGTGGCTGACCTGGAGCTTCGTGCGCTGGGCCGACAGCTGGGTAAAGCCCTATATTCCCGCGCGCTACAACCCGGACAGCTATCTGAACTTCGCGGTCCCGGGCTTCGGCCTTCTCATCGCGCTGATCGTCATCACCATCATCGGCTTTCTCGGCAAGAACCTGATCGGCCGGTCAATCGTCAATCTGGGCGAACAGGTGCTGAACCGCACGCCGCTGGTGCGCGGTCTCTACAAGAGCCTGAAGCAGATCTTCGAGACGGTGCTGAAAGAACAGGGCACTCCCTTCAACAAGGCGGCGCTGATCGAGTATCCGAGCGCCGGCCTCTGGTCACTGGTGTTCATCTCCACCGATGCCAAGGGCGAGATCGCCTCCAAGTTCGATGCGATGGGCCGCGACATGGTCGCGTGCTTCATGCCGCCGACGCCCGTGCCGACGGCGGGGTTCCTCGTCTTCGTTCAGCGCGACAAGATCGTGCCGCTCGACATGAGTGCCGAGGATGCCGCAAAGCTGGTGATCTCGGTCGGGCTCGTCACGCCCCCCGAAGGCGGGGCGGTCGCGACAACGCGCAAGGGCCGCAAGGCGGCCGAGCCCGCGCCGGTCGTCATCGAATCCTGATCGTCACCCCGCCCGCAGGAAGCGGATCGCTTCATCGCGGCGGTGAAGATAGAGCAGCGTGCGCAAGGCTTCGCCGCGCGGCGTGGTGAGATCGGGGTCGCGCTCGATCACATAGGCCGCATCCTTCCGCGCGATTTCGAGGAGATCCGCATGGGCCTCAAGGCTCGCGATACGGAAGCCCGGCGTGCCGGACTGCCGCGTGCCGAGCAGTTCGCCTTCGCCGCGGAGCTTCAGGTCCTCCTCCGCGATTACGAAGCCGTCCTCCGTGTCCCGCAGGATGGACAGCCGGGCATGGGCCGTCTGGCTGAGCGGCCCCTTGTAGAGCAGAATGCAGCTCGACGCCTGATCGCCACGGCCGACGCGGCCGCGGAGCTGGTGGAGCTGGGCAAGGCCGAATCGCTCGGCATGTTCGATGACCATGATCGTCGCATCCGGCACGTCCACCCCGACCTCCACGACGGTGGTGGCAACGAGGAGGCGGGTTTCCCCGTTCGTGAAGGCGAGCATGGCCGCGTCCTTCTCCGGACCGGCCATTCGCCCGTGGATGAGGCCCGCGACAGGCCCGAGGCGGGCGACGAGGATCTGGAAGCGCTCATCGGCGGACATGAGGTCCGAGAGTTCCGATTCCTCCACCAGCGGGCAGATCCAGTAGATCTTCTTGCCCTCCTCGATCGCCGCGCGCAGGCGCTCCACGATGTCGTCCAGCCGCTCCGTCGGCAATGTCACGGTCTGGATCGGCTTGCGGCCGGCGGGTTTTTCCGTGAGCTTGGAGACATCCATGTCGCCGAAGGCGGCGAGCACGAGCGTGCGCGGGATCGGCGTTGCGGTCATCACCAGCATGTGCGGCGACACGCCCTTGGCGGTCAGGCGCAGGCGCTGGTGAACGCCGAAGCGGTGCTGCTCGTCCACCACGGCCAGCAGCAGGCCATGATAGGAGACCGTATCCTGAAAAAGGGCGTGCGTGCCGATGACGATATCGGTTTCCCCCGATGCCAGCCGCTCCAGCACGGCGTCGCGCTCGCGGCTTTTCGTCCGTCCGGTCAGAACGTCGATCCTGACGCCTGCGGGGCCTGCGAGGCGGCTGAGCGTCGTAAAATGCTGGCGGGCCAGAATCTCCGTCGGCGCCATGAGAGCGGCCTGACCGCCGGCCTCGACGGCTGCGAGCATCGCCATCAGCGCGACGGCCGTCTTGCCCGATCCGACATCCCCCTGAAGAAGGCGAAGCATGCGCTCCTCGCGGGCCATGTCGGCGAGAATGTCGGCCACTGCCGCCGTCTGGCTTCCCGTCAGGGAGAAGGGCAAAGCGGAGATGACAGGCCCGCTTCGGGCGCCTGTCGCCCTGACCGGAGTTCCCGGCACAGTGCGCAGGCGCTGGCGGACGAGCGAGAGGGAAAGCTGGCCCGCCAGGAATTCGTCATAGGCAAGCCGCCGCCGCGCCGGGGCGCGCGGATCGATGTCCGTGGCGTCGCGCGGCTCGTGCAGGGCGATGAAGGCGTCGCGGACGGACACGAAGTCCTGTTTCTCCAGAAGCGCTTCGTCCAGCCATTCCGGGACGTTCGGTATCCGCGCCAGCGCCGCCTCGATCGTGCGCCGCAACGTCTTTGGCGAGAGGCCGGCCGTCAGCCCGTAGACGGGCTCGACCAGGGCCATGCTGTCTGCGTCCTCCTCACGCACCATCAGGTCGGGATGCACCATCGACGCGCGTCCGTTGAACCAGTCGACTTTTCCTGAGACGATGACGATGTCGTCGATCGGCAGCTGCTTCTCGAGCCAGTTGCCCTTGACCTTGAAGAACGTCAACGCCAGCTCGCCGGTGTCGTCCTGCAGGAAGACGCGGTAGGGCATGGAGGAGCGGCCGGGCGGCGGCGGCTGATGACGATCGATCCGGCCCTTGATGGTGACGATGGCGCCCGCCAGCGCGTTCATCACGCCCGGCTGGTGGCGACGATCCACGATGGAATGCGGCGCATGGAAGAGGAGGTCCACCACCCGGCACTCCTCGACGCTGTCTCGATTGAACAGTCGGGCAAGAAATTCGCCGACTTTGGGGCCGACGCCGGGCAGCGTGTCGAGCGAGGCGAAAAGCGGGTCGAGAAGGGCAGGGCGCATCGGGGAACTTCACTTGACGAAACGGACTTTGGCAAGGCTGACAAGTCGGTGTGCAGCGTTTATAGGAGCGGCGGGACCGTGGCAGCAAGGCGCAATTTCGGCTCGTCCCGAACGACGGTCACGGCACCGCTCACACGCCGCAAGAGGGACAGTCCATGACAGGCATCACCCGCACCAGTGCCGATCTCGATCTGCGCCGCCGCAAGATCCTCTTCCGGGCGTGGCATCGCGGATTGCGCGAGATGGATCTCGTCTTCGGGCAATTTGCCGACAACGAGCTGGCCGACCTGCCGGATAGCGATCTCGATGAACTCGAGCGCATCATGGCCGAGGAAGACAATGATCTCGTGAAATGGATTCTGGGCGAACGCGATCTGCCGGACCATTTCCGCACGCCGCTCTTCGCACGCATTTCCGCCTACCGTCCGGATTTCGAGCCGCAGACGGGGCCGGCGGCCACAGGACCCTCCGCATGATTGCCGGATTCGACAAGAAGAAGATCGCAGGCGTCGCGCGCGAGATCACCATCGGGCCCGTGCCGGCCGGCGTCGAGCCGCTGCTGCTGGCCGAAATCGCGCGTGCGGAAGGTCCCGTCGCCTACATCCTGTCCGACGGGCAGCGGCTTGCCGATATCGAGCAGATGCTGGGCTTTGCCGCGCCCGATATTCCGGTTCTGACCCTTCCGGGCTGGGACTGTCTGCCGTATGACCGCGTTTCGCCGAGCGCCGATGTTTCCGCCCGGCGTCTGTCGGCGCTGAGCGCGCTGATCGCGCATGCCCGCAAGCCGCATCCAGCCATCGTGCTGGTCACTGTCAACGCCGCGCTGCAGAAGATGGCGCCGAAAGACGTGATCGAGGGGCTCGCCTTTTCCGCCCGGCCGGGCGCGAACATCCGCATGGACGACGTGGCCGCCCTTCTGTCGCGCAACGGCTTCGAGCGCGTGGCGACGGTGCGCGAGGTCGGTGAATTCGCCGTGCGCGGCGGCATTCTCGATGTGTTCGTCCCGGGCAATGCCGAGCCGGTGCGGCTGGACTTCTTCGGCGATACGCTGGAGACGATCCGGTCCTTCGACCCGGCAAGCCAGCGCACGACGGGGCAGGCGCGGTCGCTGGACCTCAACCCGATGAGCGAAGTTTCGCTGACGCCGGAGACGATCAGCCATTTCCGCACGCGCTATCTGGCGCTGTTCGGCGCGACGACCCGGGACGATGCGCTGTACCAGGCGGTCTCCGAAGGCCGGCGCTATGCCGGCATGGAACACTGGCTGCCGTTATTCTACGACACACTCGACAGCGTGTTCGACTACCTTCCGGGCTTCCGGATCGTCACGGACCATGTGGTGCGGGAGGCCGCGGCCGAGCGCTCGAAGCTCGTCCACGACTATTACGACGCGCGGCGCGACTCGGGGGCGGGCAAGCATCAGGCCTCGCAGGGCACGCCCTACAAGCCGGTGCCGCCGGAGCAACTCTACCTGACCGCAGACCAGTTTTCCGCAGCCCTTGCCAGCGCCAACGCCATTCGCCTGTCGCCCTTCTCGGAACCGGAGGGCGAGGGCCGCAAGGTCGTGACCATCGACGCGCGCCTCGGCGTGCGCTGGGCAAAGAACGCCAACGAGAGCGCGCCGGAAGGCGAGCGCGTCAACGTCTTCGACCAGGCCGTCAAATACATCGCCGACAAGCGCGCCAAGGGAGCCAAGGTGCTCGTCACCGGCTGGTCCGAGGGATCGCTCGACCGGCTGCTCCAGGTGCTGGTGGAGCATGGGCTCGGCAACATCAAGCCGGTTGCGTCCTTCGGCGAGGTCGGCAAGCTGAAAGCCGGCGAGGCTGCGGCTGCCGTCCTCAGCCTTGAGAGCGGTTTCGAGAGCGGCGATCTCGTCGTCATCGGCGAGCAGGATATTCTCGGCGACCGGATGGTGCGCCGCTCCAAGCGCCGCAAGCGCGGCGCGGACTTCATCGCCGAGGTGGCCGGTCTGGACGAGGGCTCGATCGTCGTCCACGCGGAGCACGGGATCGGGCGGTTCGTGGGGCTGCGGACCATCGAGGCGGCGGGCGCGCCGCATGCCTGCCTCGAACTCGTCTATGCCGACGATGCCAAGCTCTATCTGCCGGTCGAGAACATCGACCTTCTCTCGCGCTATGGCTCGGAGGGCAGCGATGCGATCCTCGACAAGCTGGGCGGCGTCGCGTGGCAGGCCCGCAAGGCGAAGCTGAAGAAGCGGCTGCTGGACATGGCCGGCGGTCTCATCCGCATCGCGGCCCAGCGTCTGACCCGGCGTGCCCCCGTGCTGACGACGCCCGAAGGGATCTACGACGAATTTGCCGCGCGCTTCCCCTATGACGAGACCGAGGACCAGATGACCTCGATCGAGGCGGTGCGGGACGATCTCGGTGCCGGGCGGCCGATGGACCGGCTGGTGTGCGGCGACGTCGGCTTCGGCAAGACCGAGGTCGCGCTGCGCGCCGCCTTCATCGCGGCCATGAACGGCGTGCAGGTCGCTGTCGTCGTGCCCACCACGCTTCTCGCCCGCCAGCACTTCAAGTCCTTCACGGAACGCTTCCGTGGCCTGCCGATCCGGCTGGCCCAGGCCTCGCGCCTCGTCGGCTCCAAGGAGCTGGCGTTGACGAAGAAGGAGGTGGCCGAGGGCAAGACCGATATCGTGGTCGGCACCCACGCTCTGCTCGGCAGCGCCATCAACTTCGCCAATCTCGGCCTTCTCATCATCGACGAGGAGCAGCATTTCGGCGTGAAGCACAAGGAGCGCCTGAAGGAGCTGAAGTCGGACGTGCACGTGCTGACGCTTTCCGCAACGCCGATCCCGCGGACACTGCAGCTGGCCCTGACCGGCGTGCGGGAGCTGTCCCTGATCACCACGCCGCCGGTCGATCGCATGGCCGTGCGGACCTTCATCTCGCCGTTCGACGGGCTCGTGATCCGCGAGACGCTGATGCGCGAGCATTATCGCGGCGGACAGAGCTTCTACGTCTGCCCGCGGCTTGCCGATCTGGACGACGTGCAGGCCTTCCTGCAATCCGATGTTCCGGAACTTAAAGTCGCGATCGCCCATGGCCAGATGCCGGCGACCGAGCTCGAGGACATCATGAACGCCTTCTACGAAGGGCGGTACGATGTGCTTCTGTCGACCACGATCGTGGAGTCGGGTCTCGACGTGCCCCGCGCCAACACGCTGATCGTGCACCGGGCCGATATGTTCGGTCTCGCGCAGCTCTACCAGCTGCGCGGCCGCGTCGGCCGGTCGAAGGTACGGGCGTTCGCGCTGTTCACGCTGCCGGTCAACAAGACGCTGACGGGGCCTGCCGAACGGCGGCTCAAGGTGCTGCAATCGCTCGATACGCTCGGCGCCGGCTTCCAGCTCGCGAGCCACGACCTCGACATTCGCGGTGCGGGCAACCTCCTCGGCGACGAGCAGTCCGGTCATATCAAGGAGGTCGGTTTCGAGCTCTACCAGCAGATGCTGGAAGAGGCGGTTGCCGAACTGAAGGGCGATGAAGAGGTGACCGACAGTGGCTGGTCGCCGCAGATTTCGGTCGGGACGCCGGTGATGATCCCGGACGAGTACGTGCCGGATCTGCATCTGCGCCTGATGCTCTACCGCCGGCTCGGCGAAATCACCGAGCTTGCCGATATCGACGCCTTCGGCGCCGAACTCATCGACCGGTTCGGGCCCTTGCCGATCGAGGTTCAGCACCTTCTGAAGATCGTCTACGTCAAGTCGCTCTGCCGGACCGCGAATGTCGAGAAGCTGGACGCCGGACCGAAGGGCGTCGTCGTGCATTTCCGCAATCGCGATTTCCCCAACCCCGCGGGCCTCGTCGGCTACATCGCCAAGCAGGGAACGCTCGCCAAGGTGCGTCAGGACCAGAGTATCTTCTTCCAGCGCGATTATCCGACGCCGGAGAAGCGACTGGCCGGCGCCGCAATGCTGATGACGCAACTCGCGGGCATCGCAAAAGGATGACGTGGTGTTCGTGAGACATATCTGAATAAGGATATTGACACGCTATTGGTGTCGCGCGACATTGCTTCTCGTTAAGCGGGAGAGCGGCAATGGATGAGTGGCTTGTGCTTGCAAAGACAATGGTGCCGAGCCTCGAAAAGGCGCTGACGGATGATCGATCCGGAACGCTCGATGCCGATGTGGTTGCCTTTCTCAAATCGGCGTCCGGGAAAGAGGCGCTCGCGGATGTCCGCGATCGCTTCGAGACGGACCCCGCCCTCCGAGAGCGTTTCGTCGAACAGATCGGTGCCTTGATCGCAAAGAAGGGGCCGGCGCCCGTGGCTTCGGACGAGGTGTCCGAAAAGCTGCGACGTCTCGACGCGGAGTTCGACAAGCTGGAGCAAGCGCGCCGTTTCTATCTGGAACAGCAGGCGCGCAACGCGCGGCATGTCTGGGTGAATCCGGTCCTGTCCGTCGGCATCACGGGCGGATTTATCGTCCTCGTCTATATGACGGCCTTCGTGGTCATCCCAGAGGCCAATTCGACAGTTTTTAACATCATCCTCGGGGCTTTCTCGACGGCATTCGCAACCGTGATCGGCTTCCACTTCGGATCCTCCGTCGGCTCGAAGGACAAGGATCAGGACAAGCGCAGGGAAGCGATCGAGCAGGCTTCGGCCGGCGATGCCGCGGCCATCGCCCGGATCACCGCCACCTGAGGCCGGCACTCCATATCAGTTGATGTTTGCCTGATTCTTCATCTGGGCGATGTCGCGCAAAGCGCCGGTGAGCACTTCGACCGACTGGGCGCCCATCACGGCGTATTTGCTCTCGATGATGAAGCAGGGAACGCCCGTCACGCCCATGTCGCGGGCCATGTCGATCTCGGTCTTGACGTCGGCCGTGTCGGCGTCGGAGGCGAGCAGCGCGCTGACGACGGCGCGGTCGAGGCCACCGGCTTCGGCGATGTCGATCAGCGTTTCGCGGTCGCCGACATTGCGGCCCTCCTCGAAATTGGCGCGGAACAGACCGGAGACGACGCTGGCCTGCGTGTCGGCGCCTTCCGCCTGGGCCCAGCGGATCAGCCTGTGCGCGTCGAGCGTGTTCGGCGAGATCTTCACGGCGTCGAAGTCGAAGGCCACGCCGTCTGCATGTCCGAGCGCCGTCAGGGTCTCATGTGCCCGGGCGACGGCGGCGTCTCCGCCGAGTTTTGCCGCAAGGTGCGCCTTGTGATCCACGCCTTCCGGCGGCAGATCCGGGTTGAGCTGGTAGGGGCGCCAGCTGACGGTGACGAGGACCTCGTTCGCCAGCTCGGCGATGGCCTTGTCCAGCCGCGCCTTGCCGAGATAGCACCAGGGGCAGACGACATCCGAGACGACATCGATGGTGACGTGTTCCATGCTTGTTACTTCCCTTGCTGGCTCTGCTGGCCGGGCTGCCCAGCCGGCTGCGGCGGCGCCGGTGACGCGCCTGTCTGCGCATCGACATCCCACCAGGTGGGCAGGCTGTAGCCGTAGAGCGGAACGGTGTTCGGCCGACCGATGCGCTTGTGTCGGCCGACCCATTGCGACGCCACGTGATAGAGCGGCACCGCGTAGAAGTTGGAGACGAGCATCCTGTCATGGGCGCGGACGGCGGCGGTGAAATCCTCCTGCGACCGCGCCTGCAGGATGTTGTTGATCAGCGTATCGATATCCTTGTCGGCGACGCCCGCGAAATTGTCGCTGCCCTGTCGGTCGCGCGATTGCGACGACCAGCGTCCGAGCTGCTCGATGCCCGGCGAGAGCGAGGAAGGGAAGGACTTGATGATGATGTCGTAGTCGAACGACTGGCTGCGCTGCTGGTACTGCGAATCATCGACCGTACGGACGCCTGCGCGAATGCCGAGCGCCGCCAGGAAGCGCTGATAGGCCAGCGCCATCTTTTCCTGACCCTCGTTCTGGGTCATGATCTCGAAGGCGAGCTGCTGCCCGTCGGCGTTCTTCATCTGGCCGTCACGGATCGTATAGCCGGCTTCGCGCAACAAGGTGACCGCCTCGCGCAGCACGTTGCGATCCCGCCCGGAGGCGTCGGTGACGGGCAGGCGGTAGGTGCCATCGAGCACGCCGGGGAGGATCCGGTTGCGGATATCGCCGAGCAGGCTCAGTTCCCGGTCGTCGGCCGGCTGGCCGAGATAGGAGAGGCCGGAGTTCTGCCAGTAGCTCTGCGTGCGCGTGTAGGCGCCGTCATAGAGGTTCTTGTTGACCCACTCGAAATCGAAGACGAGGGCGAGACCCTGCCGGAGTTTCGGGTTGTCGAACATGGCCCGGCGGGTGTTGAAGACGAATCCGAGCATGCCCGAGGGCGTCTTCGGCGAGAACGTATCCTTGATGACTTCGCCGGACTGCACCGCGGGGAAATTGTAGCTGCGCGCCCAGCGATTGGGGCTGCCTTCCGGGTAGATGTCGATCTCGCCCTTCTTGAAGGCCTCGAACAGCGAATTGTCCTGGAGAAAATACTCGACGGACACGCGATCGTAATTGTCCTGCCCGATCTTGGACGGCAGGTCCTTTGCCCAATAGTTCGGATCGCGGGCGTAGACGATCCGCTCGCCGGGCGTGACGGACGCCACCTTGTAGGGGCCGGACCCGATCGGGAACGTCAAGGTCGTCTGATCGAAGGTCTCGACCGGCGTCGCGTGCTTCGGCAGGATCGGCGTCATGGCGATGAGAAGCGGAAATTCGCGGTCGCTCTTCTCGTTGAAGGTGAAGCGAACGCTGCGGTCGCCGACCTTTTCCATCTTGGCGACCTTGTCGAGCCGCGACGCGAAGGGGACGCGGCCCTTGTCCCGGAAGATCTCGAACGTGAAGATGACATCGTCCGGCGTGACCGGCTGGCCATCGGACCAGTGGGCCTTCGGATTGAGATTGAACTGGATGAAGGTCCGGTCCTCATCCCATTCCACCGTTTCGGCCAGCAGCCCGTATAGCGAGAACGCCTCGTCGCGCGAGCGCGTCATGAGCGAATCATAGATCAGGTTGCCGTACTCCGGATCGAGCATGCCGCGGGCCGTCGTGCGCATGCTTTTCAGGATGAAGGGATTGAGGTTGTCGAACGAGCCGACGACGCCATAGGAAATGTGTCCGCCCTTCTTCACCTGCGGATCGACATAGGGAAAATTCTTGAAGTCGGCGGGCAGGGCCGGCGACCCGTGCATGGCAATGCCGTGAACGGGCTCAGCGACAGCGACGCTCGCGGCCGACAGGGACGTGAAGAGGGCGAGGCCCAGAAACAATGCGCGCACGCGGTTCTCCGATGCGGACGGGCCCGGCAAGAGTTCGAGCGGATCCAGAAACGATTCCTGCCAAGCCTATCATGCCGAGCCGGTTTTTGAACCTGACCGACCTAGAAATGGCCGACATGCGTGGACCTCTCTGCGAAATCTCGCGCCGCGAGCCGCTATTTTCCGCAGGCATGGCTGGATTAGGCGGGCGTGACGCTGTAGGAGAGGGAACCGCCACTTGACGGGTCATGTAAATGCCTCAATTGACCAACAGAGGAGCGGGCGGCCGAGCACTCGTCCCGTCAAGCAAGCAGACCACGGTCGAGCGAGCCGACACTGGATGAGCAAGCGACATTGGGATGAGCGGGCTCGCTTGCGTGGTTCTCGGGATCGATCGTGATCCCGCGCAGAACGATCGCAACCGATCCTGCAGTGAACGTGATGTTGCACGTCTCTCTCAAGGAGCGCTGCACCCAAGCCGCAGAAACGATGGAATTCAGGAGACGGATATCGTTATGACCTTCAAGCCCACCCTTACCAAGAAAGTCGCCCTTTCGGCTTTCGCCGGCGCCGTCGCGGTCGCTGCAATGCCGTCGGCCTCTTTCGCGCAGCAGGCATCCCAGCGCCCGCCGCAGGGCTGGTTCAAAGTCTGCACCAAGCAGGAAGACAACGACGTCTGCATCGTGCAGAACCTGCTCTCCGCCAATAACGGCCAGCTCATCACCGCAGCCGGCCTGATCAGCGTGCAGGGCAAGGTCAACCGGAAGATCCTTCAGGTCTCCGTTCCCTCCGCGCGCCTGCTGCCGCCCGGCGTCCAGGTCCAGATCGACGGCGGCAAGCCGATCAAGCTCGACTACGCCATCTGCATGCCCGACAAGTGCGTAGCCGAAGCGCCTCTGACCGACGCCGTGATTGCCAGCCTGAAGAAGGGCAGCGAGGTGGTCTTCACCTCGATCAACTTCCAGCGCGCACCGAACCCCATCAAGATGTCGCTCGAAGGCTTCACCGGCGTGTTCGATGGCGAGCCGATCGAGCAGTCGAAGCTTCAGGAGCGCCAGCGCCTGCTGCAGGAAGAAATGCAGAAGAAGGCGGAAGACGCCCGCAAGAAGCTGGAAGAAGCCCAGAAGGCTGCCAAGCAGAACTGACCCAGGCCATCGCTCCATGCAAAAGCCCGGATCGCGAGATCCGGGCTTCGTTCGTCTAAGGCTTTTGCCGATCCGGCCAGCCGGTCAGTGCGTGACGACCGCCTTCGGCTTGTACTGGCCGATTGTCTCCGGGTCGAAGAAGGTCTCGACCTGGGAGTGGCGGACGGGCGTTCCCGTCTCGTCGGACATCAGGTTCTGCTCGGAGACGTAGGCGACATACTCGCTCTCGTCGTTTTCTGCCAGAAGATGGTAGAAGGGCTGATCGCGATCGGGCCGGACTTCGGCCGGAATGGCGTTCCACCATTCCTCCGTATTCGCGTACTCCGCATCGACATCGAAGATCACGCCGCGGAACGGGAAGAGCCGGTGGCGAACCACTTGTCCAATCTGGAACTTTGCATCTCTCTGTTTCATCATGATCGTATTCCTTTCCTTCAATATGTGGGAGGAAACGACGCGAGATCAAGGGACGAACGGGGAACGCGCGGCGGTTATGCCCCGAAAAGCACATTGCCTTCTCGGCAGGCAAGGCTCTCCGGAAAACTGGTCCTCAAGCCATGAAAAAGGCCGGCGCTGGTGGCGCCGGCCTTTTCGTTTCATCGCGGCAGATCAGGCCGAGTAGTACATATCGAACTCGACCGGATGCGGCGTCATATCGTAGCGCATGACCTCGGCCATCTTCAGCTCGATATAGGCATCGATCTGATCGTCGTCGAACACGCCACCGGCAGTGAGGAACTTGCGGTCACGATCGAGATTTTCGAGGGCTTCGCGCAGCGAGCCGCAGACCGTCGGGATCTTCTTCAGCTCCTTGGCGGGCAGGTCGTAGAGATCCTTGTCCATCGCCTTGCCGGGATGGATCTTGTTGCGGATCCCGTCGAGACCGGCCATCAGCATGGACGCGAAGGCCAGATAGGGGTTTGCCAGCGGATCGGGGAAGCGGACTTCCACGCGCTTGGACTTGGCGCCCGAACCGAACGGAATGCGGCAGGAGGCCGAGCGGTTGCGCGCGGAGTAGGCCAGCAGAACCGGCGCCTCGTAGCCGGGAACCAGACGCTTGTAGGAGTTGGTCGTCGGGTTGGTGAAGGCATTGATCGCCTTGGCGTGGCGAATGATGCCGCCGATGTAGAACAGGCAGTTTTCCGAAAGACCGGCATATTCGTCGCCGGCGAAGGTCGGCTTGCCGTCCTTCCAGATGGACTGGTGCACGTGCATGCCCGAGCCGTTGTCGCCGAAGATCGGCTTCGGCATGAATGTCGCCGTCTTGCCATAGGCGTTGGCCACCTGGTGCACGACGTACTTGTAGATCTGGATCTGGTCGGCGCTGCGCACCAGCGTGTCGAACTTGACGCCGAGCTCGTGCTGGGCGGCCGCCACCTCGTGGTGCTGCTTTTCCACCGTGACGCCCATCTCGGAGAGCACGGTAAGCATTTCGGACCGCATGTCCTGGCAGCTGTCGATCGGCGGCACGGGGAAATAGCCGCCCTTGACGCGCGGACGGTGGCCGAGGTTGCCGGTGTCGTAGGCCGTGTCGTCATTCGACGGCAGTTCCGACGAATCGAGCTTGAAGCCGGTGTTGTACGGATCGGCCTTGTAGCGCACGTCGTCGAAGATGAAGAATTCCGGCTCGGGGCCGACGAAGACGGTGTCGCCGATGCCGGAAGACTTCAGGTAGGCTTCCGCCTTCTTCGCGGTGCCACGCGGATCGCGATTGTAGGCCTCGCCGGAGATCGGATCGAGAATGTCGCAGACGACGACCATGGTCGACTGGGCGAAGAACGGGTCCATATGCACCGTGGCCGCATCGGGCATCAGCACCATGTCGGACTCGTTGATCGCCTTCCAGCCACCGATGGAGGAGCCATCGAACATCACGCCATCGACGAACATGTCTTCATCGACGCAGGACACATCCATGGTCACGTGCTGAAGCTTGCCCTTGGGATCGGTGAATCTGAGATCGACGAACTTGACGTCGTTTTCCTTGATCTGCTTGAGGATGTCGCTCGCAGTCGTCATATCGGAGATGTCCTTCCCTGACGGTTATAAGCCGCCGCGCGAATGCGGCGGCATGAAATCAGATAGCGTCGACGCCGGTTTCGCCCGTGCGGATTCGGATGACCTCTTCCACATTCGACACGAAGATCTTGCCGTCGCCGATCCGCCCGGTCTGGGCGGCATTGCGTATCGCCTCGATGACCGCATCGGCATTCTCGTCCGCGAGAACCACCTCGACCTTCACCTTCGGCAAAAAGTCCACGACGTATTCCGCGCCGCGGTACAGTTCGGTATGACCCTTCTGCCGTCCGAAACCCTTGGCTTCCGTTACCGTAATGCCCTGGAGCCCGACTTCCTGAAGGGCCTCCTTCACTTCATCCAGCTTGAATGGCTTGATGATCGCTTCGACCTTTTTCATGAGAAAATGTCTCTCCGCTTCTCCCGTTGGAACAGGGGAATCCCCGCTCGCCCCACCATATGCATTTAGCATGCCATGTCTTCAAAATCTCAACGCATTTCCCTTGGAGATGCGCGGATCGGAAGCTGTTGCCATCAAACCGATCCATCATTGCAGGAGAATGCCTATTTCTTGTGAACTGAGAGCGGTTTACGGCAATTTGATGCACTGCGGAAGGAATTCGGTCCGTTTCAGCATGATATTTGAGCGCCAAATATATGCAGATGCTCAGTTATTGGTCAACACGCATTCCTGTGAGATGCTTGATTTCTGACCTGCGCGCCTACACTGTAAGACGAGCATCACGTTTTCCGAGGGAGTGGCACGATGGGCGTCGAGACGGATATCGCATCGTGGATTCTCACGCCGTCCGACATGACGGCGGTGGATCGCGACGCCGCCACGTCGGGCCTCTCGTCCTTCGGGCTGATGCGAGCCGCCGGCTATGCCGTCGCGGCGTCGGCCCTGCGCCATTATCCCGCGGCGACCCGCTTCGTCTGCCTCTGCGGCGTCGGCAACAATGGCGGCGATGCGATGATCGCCGCCGAAGCCCTCACCGGGAGCGGTGCCGACGTTGCAGTCTACCTGATGGGCGATCGCGCACGCCTTGCGGGAGACGCTGCCCGCGCATTCGCCACCGTCCCGCTTCGCAGCCAGCCGCTCGGCGCCTATGTCCCCGCGATCGGGGATGTCGTCATCGACGGGCTGTTCGGCGCCGGGCTTTCCCGCGCGGTCTCGGGCGCGCTCGCGACTCTGATGCGAGCGGTAACGGATCTGGCGCTGCCCGTCATCGCGATCGACCTGCCGTCGGGCGTCGATGGCCGGTCCGGGCAGGTGCTCGGGGATAGTTTTCAGGCAGCGCAGACGGTGACGTTCATGGCACGCAAGCCCGGACATCTTCTCCTGCCCGGTCGGACATTGTGCGGGGCGCTGGAGGTTGTCGACATCGGCATTCCCGCCCGGATAATTCGGTCGCACCGGGCGCCCCTCGTCGAGAACACGCCGGCGCTCTGGCGCGACGCCGTGAAGGCGCTCGACCCTGGCGCTCATAAATATCGCCGCGGCCATCTCGTCGTGTTCTCCGGGGCGGCGGCGAGCAGCGGCGCCGCCCGGATGAGTGCGACGGCCGGGCTTTCGGCCGGCGCCGGGCTGGTCACCATGGTCGCACCGACGGAGGCCATGCCAACCCTTGCCGCGCATCTGACGGCGGTCATGCTGAAGCCGGTCGACACAGACGCGATGCTCTCCGACCTCATCGAGGACACCCGCCTGAACGCTTTCGTGCTCGGCCCCGGCTTTGGCGCACCGGAGCGCGTCCGTCGTTTTGTCGCAGCGCTGTGCGATCGACCTCTGGTGCTCGACGCAGACGGCATCACCGCCTTTCGCGAGGATCCGCAGGCGCTGTTCGACGCGTTCCGCGGCCCGGTTCGCCTTGTGCTCACCCCGCACGACGGAGAGTTTTCCCGGCTTTTTCCCGACCTCGCCGGCGATACGGCGCTTTCCAAGATCGACCGCGCGACCATGGCCGCCGCGCGGAGCAACGCTGTCCTCATCCTCAAGGGTCCGGACACCGTCATCGCGGAACCGCATGGGCGTGTTGCGATCAACGCCAATGCGCCGCCATGGCTCGCGACAGCCGGCTCCGGCGATGTGCTGGCAGGCATTGTCGGCGCCCATCTGGCGCAGGGCATGCCGCCCTTCGAAGCGGCAGCGAGCGCCGTCTGGCGTCATGGCGCTGCGGGGCACGAGGCCGGAGAGGGCATGACGGCCGAAGATCTGCTTCGTGCCATCCGGCCGTTGCCGCAGGCGTCTTGACGAACACGCGTTACGGCGTCCGCTTTCCGGCGCCAGGCACAGAGACCATCCTCATATTGAGACAGTATCTGTCTTCAAAAAATATTTCGAAATCAGCTTCTTATCAAGAAAATCTCATGCGACGCTTCACCGGGAGACGCGGTGCTTGCCGGTTTTCTTTTGCTATTCAAACCGCTTCTGAAGCGCCATCGCGCCGTTCGGGGCATTCACTTTTCCCTCGTGAATGAAAAAAGCGAAGACCTCTCGCGGCTGTTTCGGCAGCGGGTCGGCCAGCAAGGGTAGCCCGTCTGCCACACCTCCACCACTCCAGGCCTGCAGACGCGCTTCCCAGTCCGTGAGACGCCTCTCGTCATAGCAGGTTTCGACATCGTCGCTGCCGGTCTGCAGACGGGTGTAGACGAAGTCGGCCGTCACGTCGGCGATCAGCGGGTATTCCTGGTGATCCGCGCAAACGACGGCAACGTTGTGCCGGCGGGCCATCTCGACGAACTCCGGAACCTGAAAGGAACTGTGGCGAACCTCCACGGCATGGCGCAGCACCAGCCCATCCTGTGTTTCCGGCAGAAGGCCGAGAAAGGCCTCGAAATCCGCAGCGTCGAATTTCTTGGTCGGCATGAACTGCCAGAGGATCGGTCCGAGCTTTGCGCCCAGTTCCGACAGACCCTGGTTCAGGAAGCGCGTGATCGACTCGCCGGCGTCCGCCAGCACCTTTTTGTTCGTCGCATATCGGCTCGCCTTCAGCGTGAAGACGAAATTGTCCGGAACCTCCGACGCCCATTTTGCGAATGTCGCGGGCTTCTGGGAGCTGTAATAGGTGCCGTTCACCTCGATGACCTTCAGCGCCTTGCTGGCGAACTCCAGCTGACGCTTCTTCGCCAGACCCTCCGGGTAGAAGGTTCCTTCCCAGGGATCGAACGTCCAGCCGCCGATGCCGACACGAATCGTGCCCGTCTTACCCATGCCACCCATCCCCTCTTGATCGGGCCTCGCCCGTTCGCCTTACTCCGCAGCCACGGCCTTGCGAACCGGGCGGCGCTCCAGCAGTTCCTTCAGGAAATGGCCGGTATGCGACCGTTTCTCCCGGACGATCTGCTCCGGCGTTCCCTCTGCCACGACCTGACCGCCACCATCGCCGCCTTCCGGACCGAAGTCGAGAATCCAGTCCGCGGTCTTGATGACTTCCAGATTGTGCTCGATCACGACGACGGAATTGCCCTGGTTGACGAGCTCGTGCAGCAATTCCAGCAGCTTTGCCACGTCGTGGAAATGCAGGCCGGTGGTCGGCTCGTCCAGAATATAGAGCGTACGTCCGGTCGAGCGCTTGGACAACTCCTTGGCGAGCTTCACGCGCTGCGCTTCGCCGCCCGACAGGGTGTTCGCCTGCTGCCCGACTTTGATATAGCCGAGCCCGACCTCGTCGAGCGTCACCAGCTTGTCGCGCACGGCCGGGACGGCCGCGAAGAACTCGACGCCTTCCTCCACCGTCATATCCAGCACATCGGCGATCGATTTGCCCTTGAAGGTGACGTCGAGCGTCTCGCGATTGTAGCGTTTGCCATGGCAGACGTCGCAGGTCACATAGACGTCCGGCAGGAAGTGCATCTCGATCTTGATGACGCCGTCGCCTTGGCAGGCCTCGCAGCGCCCGCCCTTCACGTTGAAGGAGAAGCGTCCCGGCTGATAGCCGCGGGCCTTCGCCTCCGGCAGGCCGGAAAACCAGTCACGGATGGGCGTGAAGGCACCGGTATAGGTGGCGGGGTTCGACCGCGGCGTGCGGCCGATCGGTGACTGGTCGATGTCGATGCACTTGTCAATATGTTCGAAGCCGTCGATGCGGTCGTGATCGGCCGGGATCTCGCGCGCACCCATCACGCGGCGGGCGGCCGCCTTGTAGAGGGTCTCGATGAGAAAGGTGGACTTGCCGCCGCCGGACACGCCCGTGACCGCCGTGAAGACGCCGAGCGGAATGGATGCCGTGACGTTCTTCAGATTGTTGCCGCGCGCACCGACGACCGTCAGCTCCTTTTTCTTCTTCGGCTTGCGCCGCTCGGCCGGTACCGAGACCGAAAGGTCGCCGGAGAGATATTTGCCGGTCAGCGATGTCGGATGATCGATGATCTCCTGCGGCGTGCCGGACGCCACGACCTGCCCGCCATGGATGCCGGCCGCCGGGCCGATATCGACGACATAGTCCGCCGTCAGAATCGCATCCTCGTCGTGCTCGACAACGATGACGGTGTTGCCGATATCGCGCAGGTGCCGCAGCGTGTCGAGCAGGCGGGCGTTGTCGCGCTGGTGCAGCCCGATCGACGGCTCGTCCAGCACATAGAGCACGCCCGTCAGGCCGGAGCCGATCTGCGAGGCGAGCCGGATGCGCTGGCTCTCGCCGCCCGACAGCGTGCCGGAATTTCGCGAAAGGCTGAGATAATCGAGACCGACATCGTTGAGGAAGCGCAGGCGGTCGCGGATTTCCTTTAGGATACGGACGGCGATCTCGTTCTGCTTTTCCGTGAGGCGGGCGGGAAGATCTTCGAACCAGTCGCGCGCGACGCGGATCGACATGTTCGTGACCTCGCCGATGTGAAGGCGATCGATCTTAACGGCCAGCGCCTCGGGCTTCAGCCGGAAGCCCTTGCAGGCGGGGCAGGGGGCCGCCGACATATAGCGCTCGATTTCCTCGCGCGCCCAGGCCGACTCGGTTTCCTTCCACCGCCGCTCGAGATTGGGAACGATGCCTTCAAATGTCTTGGTGGTGTTGTAAGAGCGCGCGCCGTCCGCGTATTGAAAGACGATCTTGTCGTCCGTGCCGCGCAGGATCGCCTTCTTCGCCGCGTCCGAAAGCTCAGCCCAGGTGTTGCTCAGCTTGAAGCCGAAAGCCTTGCCGAGCGCTTCCAGCGTTTGATTGTAGTAGGGCGACGAGGATTTGGCCCAGGGCGCAATCGCCCCGTTCTTCAGCGTCCGATCATGCTCCGGCACGATCAATGCCTCGTCGATCTTCTGCTGGCTGCCGAGGCCGTCGCAGGTGGGGCAGGCGCCGAAGGGATTGTTGAATGAAAACAGACGCGGCTCGATCTCCGAAATCGTGAAGCCGGAGACAGGGCAGGCGAACTTTTCCGAAAACAGCACACGCTCGTGCGTCTCGTTCAGCGACTTGTTGGCCGAGCCGCCGGCCGACGTCTCCTTCTCGGGCAGGGGCTTGTCGGCAAACTCCGCAATCGCCAAGCCGTCGGCAAGCCGGAGCGAGGTCTCCAGACTGTCGGCAAGCCTCGCGGCGATATCGCCCCGTACGACCAGGCGATCCACGACCACATCAATGTCGTGTTTGTATTTCTTGTCGAGGGCGGGCACATCGGCGATCTCGTAGAACTGGCCGTCCACCTTCACGCGCTGGAAGCCCTTTTTCATGAGCTCCGCGAGTTCCTTCTTGTACTCTCCCTTTCGCCCCCGGATCATCGGCGCGAGAATGTAGAGCCGGGCCCCCTCGTCCATCGCCAGAACGCGATCGACCATCTGGCTGACGGTCTGGCTTTCGATCGGCAGGCCCGTCGCCGGCGAGTAGGGCACGCCGACACGCGCGAACAGAAGGCGCATATAGTCGTAGATCTCGGTGACCGTTCCCACGGTCGAGCGCGGATTCTTCGATGTCGTCTTCTGCTCGATCGAGATGGCGGGCGAAAGGCCTTCGATCAGATCGACATCCGGCTTCTGCATCATCTCGAGGAACTGACGCGCGTAGGCCGAGAGGCTTTCGACATAGCGCCGCTGCCCCTCCGCATAGATGGTATCGAAGGCCAGCGACGATTTTCCCGACCCGGACAGGCCCGTCATCACGATCAGCTTGTTGCGCGGAAGGTCGAGATCGACGCCCTTCAGATTGTGTTCCCGCGCACCGCGGATCGAAATGGTCTTGAATTCGCTCATGGTCGGACGCTCTGAATGGGGACGAAGCCCTTACTTAAGATCATTACTTCATATGTCGAGGCGCGTTTTCGGGAAACCGCAATTCCGTCCGGCCGGCGGCCTCTCTTCTGGCGCCGGTGGTGGCCTCGCTTGACAGCATCATAGTCAAGACCTAGAACAAATAAAGAACAAATTTGCAAACTGTTGTGGATTGCCGCGAGGCGAGGGCGAAATGCCGCGCTCAACAGCGTAGGCTTGCGGCACAGTGCGGATCGTAAGGCCGCTTTCAGGAGACAGGACAAAGAGATGGCTGGTAGCGTAAACAAGGTGATCCTCATCGGCAATGTCGGGGCAGACCCTGAGATCCGGCGGACACAGGACGGCAAGCCGATCGCCAACCTGCGCATCGCGACCTCCGAAAGCTGGCGCGACCGGAACTCCGGCGAGCGGCGCGAGAAGACCGAGTGGCACACCGTCGTCGTCTTCAACGAAGGCCTGTGCAAGGTCGTTGAGCAGTATGTCAAAAAGGGCGCCAAGCTATACCTCGAGGGCGCGCTGCAGACCCGCAAATGGCAGGACAAGGACGGCAACGACCGTTACTCCACGGAAGTGGTGTTGCAGGGCTTCAACTCGACGCTGACGATGCTCGACGGCCGCGATGGCGGTGGTAGTGGCGGCGGTGGCGGCGGAAGTCGAGGCGGCTCGGACTATGGCGGCGGAAGCGGCGGATCGAACTATGGCGATGATTACGATCGCCCGGCCCAGTCCTCGGGCGCCCGATCGGGCGGCAGCACCGGCGGACCTGGCGGCGGCTTTTCCCGCGACCTGGACGACGATATCCCATTTTGATCGTCAAAGGTCTGCTGCAAGCCGATACAATGTCGTCTCGTCTTCTACGCCGTCATGAGCAAGCTCATGGCGGCGTTGCTGTTACAGGACCGGACACGGACATCTCTCGACAACAGTTCAGGCTGACGATGGCGTGCGAAAAGCAACGCCCGGGCGAATGCTGAGAAACGGGCTCATGGCGGCTGTGGTTTGGCCAGAATGCCACTTGCAGAACACATGAGGAACATATAACACTGTTCTTGCTTTGTTTCGTGACTCTGGAGTCGATTGATCATGCTGACCCGCAAGCAACAGGAACTGTTGATTTTCATTCATGAGCGCATGAAGGAATCGGGCGTTCCCCCGTCTTTCGATGAAATGAAGGATGCTCTGGAGCTCGCGTCCAAGTCCGGCATTCACCGGCTGATCACGGCGCTCGAGGAGCGCGGCTTCATCCGGCGTCTGCCGAACCGGGCCCGCGCGCTCGAGGTGATCAAGCTGCCGGAGGCATATCTGTCCGCGACCCCGCCGAAGCGGGGATTCTCGCCGAGCGTCATTCAGGGAAGTCGTGGAAACGCGGCCGTCGAACCGGCCGCCAAGACGACGGCGGAGGTCGGCAACGACAACAGCGTATCGGTTCCGGTGATGGGACGCATCGCTGCGGGTGTGCCGATATCCGCCATTCAGAACAACACGCACGACATCGCCGTACCCGCCTTCATGATCGGCAATGGCGAGCACTACGCCTTGGAAGTGCGCGGCGACTCGATGATCGAAGCGGGCATTCTGGACGGCGACACCGTGATCATTCGCAATGCCAATAGCGCCAGCCCCGGCGAGATCGTCGTTGCGCTCGTGGATGACGAGGAAGCGACCCTGAAGCGGTTTCGCCGCAAGGGCGCGTCCGTCGCGCTCGAGGCTGCCAACCCGGCGTACGAGACGCGAATTTTCGGCCCGGAGCGTGTGAAGGTACAGGGCAAGCTCGTCGGCCTGATCCGCCGCTACCAATAATCGGGGAGGGGTCGGCGCGTCTCCGTATAAGGTTTCAGAAGTGGGCGCTGTCCATACGTTTGGGCGCCGGAGGATTCCGCTGGTTTAGGCCCGCAGAATCCTTCGGCGTTGTGTGATCAGCAGACGGGTTTGGTCGTCTGTTCTTGCGTTCGACGTCAGACCTGCAGCAAATCTGCAGCAAGGCTTTTTCGTTTGCTGTGTTTTCAGCCGACGATGTTGCATCGCTCCACGTTAGCGCGCATTTGTTGGTCGTACCGTCTCAAACATATGGAACCGTGTAGGTAGGTCGGCGTTTACCGGGCGAACGTGATGGAGCCGACATGCCTGGAACATTGAACAGCTTCGAAGTGATCGTCTTCGACGATCATACGGGAGAGCTCGTGCAAAGCGATGATCTGATGCGTGTCGGTACGGCAGACGAGGCGTGCGCTCTGGCAGAGCGGCTTGCTGCATCTCACGCAGGAACCTTGGCCCTCGCACGGTCGACCAATACGGCCGTTGGTGAGGTCAATCCGGTGCGCGTTTTGCTGCAGCATGGCCGGATCGGTGATTTCGCCTAATCAGCGTCGGGTCAACAACGCCTCTTATCGAAAACGCGCGCTCAGCGCGAAGGATTATACCATGCGCATGATTTTTGTCGGGATGCTTGCATCCATCCTCAGCATCCTTGTTTTCAAATATGCGAATAACGATCTCGGCAACAGTGTTCCGTTGACGACTGTTGGAGCAGCCAGCTCGCTCTGACGCGCAGACGTCTCGGCTCGCTGATACAGAGGATTTCTGGCTGCGAAGGACGATATCGGCGCCGTTTCCATGTGAGCGCTTCCACCGTCCCGCGCTTCCAGAGTCTCACTCGTGAATCGTGTAGGACCCCATCTCGCAGAGGTTCTGCTTGTCTTCGGTCGTCGCGAGGTTTGAACCCTCTTCGAATTCGAAACGCATATCGTAGTTGCAAACGTCTCGGCCGTCCGCGATCGTGAGTTCGATCGTTTCGCCCGGATTGAGAACCTGCTCACCGAACACATCGCCCTCCCAATCACTGACACCGACGGGTGATGTGTAGAAGCGTGTCAAAACGGAATTCGTACCGTTCTTCAGTGTAAAGACGAGATCTTCGGCCTGTGCTGTCCCGCAAAAGAAGACCGCTCCGATGATGACTGCGCCTGCCGTAACGAATTTCATTGTTTCCCCCGATAAATCTATGATCGCGCAAATTCCGTGGCGCGGAACGGATATTACTGAGTCTCCTGCGGTACTCAATCGGATTTTGGACGTTTCGATGAGTCGCAAGCGCGTTTTACAGGAATGGTGTTCTGCCACGTCGGATCTTGTTACAAGGCGTTCGTGAAACGGGATCGAGGCGGGCGCGATCGTCATTTCCGCGTCCCGTGTCGGCGTCATCCAGCAGGGCAACACGCCATGTTGAGAGCCGTGCCTGCGCGTCGGATTCGCCTGACAATCTATGACGTGAATCGGTCAAGCTACCGACCGACATTGGAAAGGTGTGAACGGGACGGCCGCCGTGATCTCGTGGCAGCGACGTGACGTCAATCTGTCGCCCGACCCCGTTCTTACGTTAACGGCAGTCGCGTCCGAGGCCCTTGTGCCAGAACGCAAACGCGGCGTCTACCGTGTGTGTCATCGGGAGGCGTTGCAGAGTGGGACAAGGGACAACGGTCCAGCAAGACTTATCGCGTCTCACCGGCAAAAGCTGCGCTCTAGCAACGGTCCGCTTGCATGACGCGAGGTTGCGACGTGTCGGAGGTCAGTATCGGCAGGGGAGGTGTCTCGGCAGCGCTCGACATAACCTGTCGCTTTCAACATTGACGGTGAAAAGCGCGCCGAAAATCGAGAGACAGAGCACGTTCATTGTGCGCAGCAACCAGAAATCTCATAAATTAGATTAGTGTTTCAACGACTTATGAATATATCGGTAGATTGGAGGCCTCGCCCGGAATTGAACCGGGGTGCAAGGATTTGCAGTCCTCTGCGTCACCACTCCGCCACGAGGCCTCATCGGATCGAACAAGCGAACCGTGGCCAGCGTTTAGAATCATCCTAGACGAAGCGCAAGAGGTCCTGCCCGATTTCGGCACTTTTCTTAGGTCCGGGGAACATGGCGTCTCGAGTCGGAGGTCCCGTATACGAGCTATCGCATTCGGATAACCTCGGCAGAACGGGTGCCTTGCTATCGCCGAGATTTGGTTGGCTGGCGGCAGCAAGCATATCGGGGTGTGCGATTTTCGCGACCGAGGGGAGCGAGAAGATCGGACCATGACGGCAATGGCGGAAGAGGTGACCGCCAATTTTCGTAACGTATTGAAACTGTTGCACTGATTGGCTTGTAAAAGTCCATAATTGCCGTATTTTCCGTACCGAAGTTATGACATCGGGAACTGGAATGGCGCGCAACAAACTTTCTGAAACACGGATTCGAACCCTAAAGCCGGGCATCCATTCCGATGGGGACGGCCTCTACCTGCGCGTCCGCAACGAGGGAAGCCGGCAGTGGGTTTTCATATTCAAGCGCGACGGCAAGCGGACGGAGCTTGGATTAGGCGGCCACGGCCAAGGGACTGCGCCGGTATCGGTCGCGCTTGCTCGAGAGAAGGCCGACACTATCCGCGATCGGCTAGCCCGAGGAGAGGATCTGGCCAAAAGCAAAACGTTTAAAGACGTCATGGATGACGTTCTGGCCGTAAAAGAGGGCTCGTTCAGAAATGACAAGCATCGAGCGCAGTGGCTTATGACGCTTCGAGAGTATGCCAAGCCGCTCCACGCAAAGCCCATCGCCAGCATCACGCGGGATGATGTCGTTGAGACCTTAAAACCAATCTGGACCAAGGTTCCTGAAACTGCAGATCGAACCCGGATGCGAATTAAGGCCGTCATCGACCACGCAAGGGCTCGGAACTTATTTGTAGGCGACAATCCAGCGGACTGGCGCGGCGGCCTGAAAGAACTTCTGCCTGCCCGCAGTAAGCTTACCAGAGGTCATCATGAGGCGCTTGCCTACAAAGCGCTGCCAGCCGTTCTTGCGCGTCTGCGGGAAGCCTCGGGCGTTTCGGCTCGTGCCGTCGAGTTCACCTGCTTAACGGCAGCCAGGACCGGGGAGGTGAGGGGCGCTGTCTGGGGGGAAATTGACTTCGAAGAACGCCTTTGGACCGTGCCCGCCGAACGTATGAAGGCGGGGCGTGAGCATCGCGTGCCATTGACAGACCGGGCCGTCGAGCTGCTCGAAGGCCAACGAAAGCTCGCTACTGGCGACTTAATTTTTGAGGGCGGCAAGTCGGGATCCGCGATCTCCGACACTGCAATGACTAAGGCATTCCGTGCGGCAGGTGCGGGCGATGCAACCCTGCACGGGCTTCGGTCCAGCTTCCGCGACTGGGCTGGAGACTCAACTGTGCACCCACGTGATGTTGCCGAAGCCGCCCTTGCGCATACGGTAGGCAACGCAGTCGAACAAGCTTACCGCCGCGGGGACGCGTTAGCAAAGCGCAAGGCACTCATGAACGATTGGGCTGCCTATGTCGGAAGCCCGTCTGCAATCGCCTCGCCAACAAAACCTAGCGTGACTTGACTGAATTCCACCATACGCCGCAGGTCCCCTATGCCTTTATGAGGCGGACCGAACTGGAACGTACTAGGTGCTCCTGCTCTAATGAGCTCGATCTCAGCGCGGGCTTCAGGACCATACATTCTAACCTTCATCGCCATATAGTCTGCTGAGTCCTCATGAGCGCTGAACTCTTTTCGCGAAGCGGCTACCGATTCGATGACATTAGCCAGCGCTTCACCGAACTCGCCCCCGAGGGCATCATCAGCAATTGAAGCGTCCTCCCGCACGCGTGTAGCCGGCAGCCGTCCATATTCAAGGACCTGCTGAACAGCGTCTTTCGGTGCAGACCCGAGGGCGGTTGCGATTATTAGGTGCGCTGCGTCGGCGTAAGTCATCGGGGTGAAACCTCGCCCCCTGAGCGCCCGGGTGCGAAGCCCTGCTTCAGCTAGCAAGCGATCCGTGACGGTCACAGTCTCAACGGGGACGCCCATATTCTCTGCCGTGATCGCCACGAGCTCTTTTTGCGATGCCATTTTTGCACTCCTGATAATGGCTCAATCTTACATATTCTCATTAATGCGCGCAATACGGTATTGAAGTTTCGTCGATAAATGCGTATATTGCATTTATGGAAATGCGGAGGGCAATATGAATCACGCAAACGACAATGCACCTAGGTTGATGGCACCGAAGGAGGCCTCAGCGGCTACCACGCTGTCTCGCGTTCTGCTCGCATTGATGGCGAAAGAAGGTCGTTTCCCAGCACCGGTGCAGATTAGTGAGAAGCGTTTGGCTTATGTAAGGGCGGAGGTCGAAGCGTGGATTGACGCTCAGATTTCTAAGCGCGAGATCGCTTAAACTCACAACTGATGCCAGCGTCTACAGGCGCGCCCTTGACGATCGTCGTTCGTCAACGGTTAGTCATCGATACAGCTAACCACAACCCCAACACCACAACAGCGTCCGGCCCCTGGCCGGCGGAGGAGAACGCATGACCATTATCGCCCTTAAAGACGGCAGGTACGTCAATTCTGACCACGTCTTGTCCTACCGAACTTTCAGCCATGAAACGCGGTTCCACATGTCGGACGGGTCGGACGTGTCTGGGGATCCGCACGACGAACTCTATCCGTGTTTCCACACGATATTGCCGGCATTGCCCGGCTTTCGCGCGATCTACGCCCTGAAGTCCGCTGACGGACGGCGATATGTTGAGCGCACCGTCATCGCTTGGCGCCATACCGATTCCGGCAACTGGCCTCTTTTCCAAGGCTACACTGAAGACGATATGATGGAATACGTCGCGATCGTGGAACCATCCGGCAAGGTCTTCGACGACGAGGGCTACCAGTTCGAGACCCTCGAGGCATGGCGGACGTTCTTCGAGGAGCATAATCCGGTTCCTGAATCGGCGGTTGCCGTCTGATGCGCATTACCGAAATCCAGCGCACCACCCCGCATCCCGGCAAAGCGGTGCGCGCCCTCGCAACGTTCGACCTCGAGTTTTCGAACGACGTTAGATTGTTCGGTCTCCGACTTATGGAGGCGCCCGACGGGCGTCTTCTCGTTTACGCGCCATCCGCAAACGGAGGGCGCCGCCTAGCGACATTCTCGCCCGCGCTCTCCGACAAGATCGCCGAACTCGCTGCAACGGAACTTGAAAGGGCACAGAACCGCCATGGCGCGTATTCCCGCAATTGATCCCTATCTGGCCAAGCCGTCGTTTGACGAAGATGCCGTTCGCGGTCACGTCGAAATGCTGCATAAATTAAGCGCGGGGCTGGCGGGCCTTCTTGTCGTGTCTACCTTTTACGCGAACCCCGCCGGAGACAAAGACGTGCCGGGTGTTGTCACTCATCATCGCGTTGGCGATGTCAATGGTATGGTGGAAGCCATCCTATGCCATGCCGAAACTCCCAATGTGAATGTGTTCGCAGGTCTGCAGGTCATGCGGCCCGACCTCGAACGCGGCAAGCGGGGAACAGAAAGCGACATCCTGGCTCTCTTGGGGCTCGTTGTCGATCTCGACGCGGACACAGGGCACGACGGCAGCATGCCGATTGATCCGCACCTCGTCCTTGAAACTTCGCCCGGCAATCGGCAACCGTTCGTCCTTTTCGATCGACCGGTTGCGCCGGCAGAGGCCAAGCCGCTTGCGGCCGCACTCAAGCGCGCGACAGGCTCTGACCATGGAACCGCGGATATTGCGCACGTTTGGCGAATTTCCGGCACGCTCAATTTTCCCAACCGGAAAAAGCTAGAGCGAGGTCGCTCAGCGGACCCGGCGCGCGTCTTCGTGCTTGAGGAGTGGCAGGGCGACTTCGTATCGGTAGAAGATCTTCGAACAGCGCTTGAACCTTGGGCCGGCGAAGTCAGGGAGGCGTCTTCATTCTCTATGGGCGAGCTTCCGGTAAGTGGCAGCGTGCGTGCGGGTGACCGGGCGGCGGGGTTGCTGGCCGCCTGTGACGTTGGCGACCGCTCGAACCACGCGGCGCGCGTAGTCGAGCAGTTGGCATTCGACGGCCATTCGCCAGAGGTGGCGCTGTTTTTATTCCTTAATGCGCCGGGCGACTGGCTCACCCGATATCCCACGGAAGATCGTGCGACGTCAGACTTTCGGAGACTATGGGGAAAGTTTGCGGTACCGCTCATTGAAGAGCGCGAGCAACTATCCGTTTCCGTGTCCGGCTTCCTTGATCGTGTTGCGAGTAAGCCGCCGCTGGTCGCGGCCAACGACAACAAGCCCCCTGTTTTGAGCATCTTTGACTGGACTGTCGACCGATTTGTTGGAACGGCTCCAGCCGTCCAGCACCTCGTCGAAGGCGCATTCCCTCTCGCGGTTCCGGGCATGGTGTCTGCCATGGGGGACACCGGGAAGTCATACGCCATCCTCGAACTCCATCGGCGCGTCTCGTTCGGGTCGTCACCGCTCGCACCCCCGGTCTTCGGTGGTCGAGTGGTGGCCGAGGGAACGTCCGTGATGATCACCAGCGAGGATGACCAGAACGAGGTCCACCGTCGCGTTGCGGCGCTGGATGAACGGGATTACCGGTCTAGCTCGGCTGCAAGCAAAATGATTGTCGTCCCCCTACCTTCGGCCGGAGGTGCGCGTGCGTTCTGGCGCGATGATCGCAAGAACGGGCTGCAGGAGACCGACGACTTCAAGAGAATCTGCGATCAGTTAAAAAGCATCAATGATCTAAGACTGGTGACCTTCGATCCGCTTGCCAGTTTCGCACACCTAGCGCTGAACGAGGACCCGGCGGCCGGACAGTTCGTCTGTACGTCACTTTCCAAGTTGGCAGCAGAGACCGGCGCCACCGTTCTTGTAGCCCATCACATGCGTAAGGTCCAAAAGCCAATAGAAACGCTAGGGGACGCCCGTGACGCGATCCGCGGCAGCACGGCGATCGTCGATGGCCTTCGCGTTGCCTACGCCATGTGGCCCGCAGAAGAGGCGAGGGCAAGGAAGGTCTGCAAGGAGCTCGGCGTCCCGTTTATGCCGGGGAAAGTGGTGCTCGGCGGCATCGTAAAGGCGAATGGCGCTGCTCGGCGCATCGTCAGCACCTACGTTCGAAATGAGTTCGGACTCCTGATCGACGCGACTGCCGGACTCGGTGCAAGGGCGCCAGTACAAGCCGACTTACTCGCTGCAATGACGATCGCAATCGAAGGCGCGGCAGCAAACGGCCAACCCTTCACCAAGACTGGGGCGACGGGGGTATTCGAAATGAAGGATCGCCTATCGGGCGAGCTAAAAGGACTCTCGCGGCATCGGTTGGAAAAGCTTGTTGAGGGTCTTTTGGAGTCCGGAGCAGTCGTTTCATGTCTTGCAACGGGGACGGCGACGAAGTGGCTGGACGTGCCTGGAGGGCAGTTCGCAATCGGCTTGGGGAATTTTCGGAAGGGTGCTTCCCGATGAATATGCGTTTCCACTAATTCCGGAATTCCAGCCGTTTCCGGAAATCCGGAAACCGGAAATTCAATAAAAACAATGACTTATGGTTTCCGTTTCCGGCGTTTCCGGAATTTCCGGAAACCATGTAGGCCATTGAAATCGTTCACGTTTCCGGGTTTCCATTTTTTACCCCCTAAAGGGGGAGACTGTTTCAACACGTCTCCCCGTAGCGAGAAGGAGAACAGCATGATCATTTCCTCGCCACCAAACGAGCCCCGGCCATGAGCCGGATCCGAACCGCAGAGCAATCCTCCCGCCGAGAGACGGCCAAGGCGAGGAACGCCACGCTCACGCTGGTTGCCGACAGCTGCGCCCCCGCTGATTTAAAGGCCCGTAGTGATCACTACCGTCGGCACTTAGCGGATGCAAATCGGGTTATTGAAACCTTGCAAATAAGGGTGAGCGGCCTCGAGCGTGAACGCGATGAAATCAGGAGCCGCGCGCATTACGACTTGTCGCTTTGCGTGACTCGTGGAGAAGCCGAAAGGGAGAGGCTTGCGGCCTTTAGGCTGGCAAGGGGCAAGGCGGCAATCCTGGCTGAGGACTCGGACGGAGTACCCAATGCACTGTCGAACGCGATCGACCAGATTCCAGACCCAAAACCGAAGTGGATAAACAATGACTTCGTCTAAAGATCTTACCCAGCTTTCGGCCCTCTTGGCCGCGCATACGGCGCCTGCCGAGAAAAAGCGACCAGCTACCAAAGCCATCACCCCGGCCAACGACAACAAGCCGGCTCCTAACGTGCTAGCATGGCCGACCCTCGAGCGGCTGGCATACCGCGGCGACGAACGGCGTGTTCGCGCGCTTCGCCATTGGCGAGATGTCAACTTCCCAGAAGCTGTCCAGCCATCGCAGCCCGACACCGATGGCAATGAAACTGAGGCTCGAGCCGAGATCCGGCCCAGCGAGGGCGAACTGCTTGCGGCTATCGGGTGGACTGTCACCGACCGCGAGACGTGGCCAGACACCGGACGGATGGCCAACGTCTACCAGAAGGCTGATGTCGTCCCGCACACGTCTCGCAACCGCAATGGTGGATCGGACACACAGCTGGGCAACCTGCTGTTCCGCGACGGCAAGCTGATCGTCTGGGGTGAAACAGCCAAGGGACGCCCGCTCAAGCCGGTGGAGCGCCCAGGCGGGCCGAAAGGCGGTGTGTCAGCTGAGCGCACAGCGGCTACCGTGTGGTCGTACTTGAGGCTGAAGGGAGCCGTCTCGCCATTGAAAGCCGAAGGTTACCGCAAGCCGCTATCGGGCGAACCTGCGATCGCTTGCAGCATCGAGCCGCTACCTCGTGAGGAGCCAAGCGCAAAGGACAGAGCCGGCCGGTTCGGTGTTGCGGAGGGGCGGGCGCTACTGCAGTCGCTGGGCGTGGACGGGTCGGTGCCGTTTGATCGGTTGCCCACCTCTGCAAGCCGATGCCCAGACGCGCTTGTCCTTGGGTCGTGGATCGGCGGTATCAAGCGCCCGAAACCCCTTGGCGAGATCTCCGCTGCGGCGGGCGGTGAGCCTGCGACCCTGCGCGAGGTCGAAGGGCAAATGTTTGTCCACTACCTACGTCACCATCTCGGCAAGCATGCGCAGGTCCTTGATCTAGCCATAGGCGATGCGACGGCCAAAGAGATCGGGGTCTCGATGGGGCAGGGACCATCCTATGCGGAGAAGCGGGGACCCGCTCTAATTGATGCCGCGATCGACGCCCTTATCGCGTTCGACGAGACGGCACGAATGGAAACTGAGCTGACCGCGCAAAAACTTGCGGCTTGATGTCCGGCAAACGGGGGCGTCGCTTCGTATTAATTGAGAGCTTTATTCTCGGGGTCGCTTCGGCGGCCCCTTTTTATTGGGGCGCTGAAATCGCGCGGACGCTTTGACCTCGCAGCGACGCCAGGCCTGCCCCATACCCCATCGCTGCCCGCTCCGTCTCCTCGGCGCCGCAGCGGTCCTGCTGGAGGTTGAGTGCGCTTGGTGCTTAGTTCAACTATAAGCCGCGCTCCCTCCAGCCTTCGTTTTTACAGGTCATGGATGCCGATCTGCAAATGTTCGAGTATCAAAATAATGCAGGCACGATAGTATCGTAAGATTTCTTCTGCGAAAACGGGTGTTAGCTACAACGATACTTAAGAACTTAATCAGCATTATGGGGCTTCGAGATATATGGGATAAGCATCTGCCCCATTTGTGTGACAGTACATTTAGTGAGGCCGTTCTCAACTAGATGTGCTTCCATCATCCGGGTGGTCGTCAATTCGTTAATAGAAAACCTAATGCGAGCTTGGTATTTTGGATCGATGATTTTTTTGCTATCGGCATATGCTGACGTAAACTCGAAAAGCCAGTCTGAAGTGACCCGGCTGCCTGTAGAAGTGCTAGTGTTTAGCTCAATAAGCGGCCAAGATTTCCGATCAGCCAAAATTGCAAGAGCCTGCGGGGTTAGCTGACCGATCTGTGCAAGGGCATATTTGTGCTCCTCAAACAAGGACTCAAAATCAGTCTCAACGATATGCTCGAGAGCAGTCGCCAAATGCTCCACTAAGAGCGGGTCGGGCGGATTGGCATCAAGGATTTGCAGTATCTTATTAAAGAGAGTATTTCCAGGGGCGCTTAGTAGGAGATTTTTGAGGTCAGCGATTGCGTCAGTATTTTCATCAGTCCGTTCGAGATAATTGGACAGAAGCAACGCTTTCTTCGCGTCCCTGATTTCTTGATCTACGTTTTCGTTCCAATCCAGAACCTCCTTGACGATCTCTCCAATCTTGAAGAGGCCAAGAGCTCGGTCTCTGATGACGCGCTTGGCTCTTCCCGCTGCAATGATCTCTTCGGTTCCTACCGGTAGACGTACGCTCTGCAGCCGATCATCCAGTGATTTTCCTTGTTCTACTAAATACTGCTCTGGCCTAAGGATAATGTCTTTTCCGGTGGGTTTACTCATATGGGTCCTCCGACCAACATTGGCGATGCGTCTACCTGCGCAGGTTGCTGAAAGTGAGGCAGAGCGCAAGGGCGGGCGATGGTCAGCTATTTCTCGACGGACCCATGACCGACACGCGACCGTGGAGAAAGCTCTACGATACCGCGCGCTGGAAGCGCATGCGCACACAACAGCTGACCCTTGAACCCCTCTGCCGCTTCTGTCTTGAGGCTGAGGATGTGACGGCGGCGAACGTCGTCGACCACATCACGGCACATAAGGGCAGCGAGGAGCTTTTCTTCGACCCTGACAATCTTCAGAGCCTATGCGCCCCTTGCCATGACCGCATCAAGCGCGAGATCGAGCGCGGCAAAGAGGTGATCCGCTTCGACGCAGCCGGCTGGCCGGTCTGACCAGACCCCACTGCCCAGAATAGCAGACGTGCCTAATGTAGGGGTGCCTTTGAAGTCGAGGATCGGCCGGAGGGCGCTACCTGTGGCCCTGCATCGCGTGTGCATCTGCAATTGAAAATATGACCCCGAGGTGCCGATATGGCCAAGCCACGAAGCCCCTTGGCCAAAGCCAAGCTCGAAGGGCGCGATCAAGTCAATGCGGGCCGGTTCAAAGGCCGGAAAGAGCCAGCGCAGAGCGACCCGTTAGGACCGCCACCTAAGTGGCTAGTCGACACTGAGGCCACGAAGGCAAAATCAGCGTGGCTCCTTTTTCAAACTGAAATTCCCTGGCTCACGGGTTCGCACCGGATGCTCGTTGGCATGGCCGCGAATATCCAGGGGCGGATCATGGCCGGACAAGATGTGGGTGTGCAAGCGATGAACCTTCTCCGGCAATGCCTTGGCCAGATGGGTGCGACGCCGGCAGATGCCTCGAAGATTGCGGTGCCTGATGCTGACGACGAAAAGGATGATCTCCTCGACTGATCAGCCAGCTCTGGCGCGCGTTAGTGCCTACGCGGCAGCGGTGCTTGATGGCACGATCGTCGCTGGACCTCATGTCCGGAACGCATGCCGACGCCATTTTGCAGATGTCCAGCATGGCCACGATCGCGGGCTGCGTTGGGATGACGATGCCGCTACGCGGGTGTTTCGGTTTTTCGAGGAGAGGCTGCGCCTGAGTGAAGGCCAGTTTGATGGAAAGCCGTTCCTTCTTCATGCGTCGCAGGCATTCAAGATCGGCTCGATCTTCGGCTGGAAGAAGGCGGACGGGACGCGCCGGTTTCGAACTGTCTATATCGAAGAAGGCAAGGGCAACGGCAAGTCACCTTTCGCGGGTGGAATTGGTCTTTACGGGCTGACTGCCGACGGCGAGGCTGGGGCACAATGCTACGCCGCCGCGGCGAAAAAGGACCAGGCACAGATCCTGTTTCAGGATGCCTGCAAAATGGTGCGTCAGGCCCCGGCTTTGGCCAAGCGGCTGAAGTTCAGCGGCGGCCTGGGCAAAGAATTCAACATTGCCCATCACAAGTCGGGATCCTTTTTCCGTCCGATCTCCAAGGAGGCCGGCAAGACGGGCTCTGGTCCTCGTCCCCATTTTGCGCTTTGCGATGAAGTGCACGAGCATCCGGATCGCAGCATCATGGAGATGCTGCAGCGGGGGTTCAAGTTCCGTCAGAATCCGCTCTTGCTGATGATCACGAACTCGGGCTCGGATCGTAATTCGGTCTGCTGGGAGGAGCGCGATCGCGCGGTCAAGGTCTTGGCCGGCACACAGACGCCCGACGACGACTTCACCTACGTGGGCGGGACGTGGGAAGGCAGCGATAGCGTATTCGCTTACGTCTGCAGTCTCGACAAGAACGACGACCCGATGACGGACCCCTCTTGCTGGATCAAAGCCAACCCGCTTCTCGGTACGATTTTGACGCCTGAATATCTTGCAGGTGTTGTCGCTGAAGCCCGCAACGTTCCTGGCAAGCTGAACAACGTTCTACGCCTGCACTTCTGTGTTTGGACTGATGCGGACAAGGCTTGGATGCCGCGAGCGACCATCGACAAGGTCATGGAGCCTTTCGACATTTCGCATCACGAGGGCAAGCCACTTTTCCTAGGTATCGATCTGTCCGGCACGAAAGACATGACTGTCGTCGCATGCATGGTGCCGACAGGAAAGCGCGAAATACAGCGGGCGGACGGTACTACTGCGACCCTTCCGACCTACAATGCGTGGATAGAGGCGTGGACGCCTGGTGACACGCTTGCGGCTCGTACGACTGCCGACAAGCAGCCTTACGACATCTGGGTCCGCGACGGCTACCTGCAAGCGCCGGATGGGCCGCGAATTCGCTTCGATATCGTTGCTGCTCGTGTGGCAGAGCTTGACCGCCTCTACGACATCCAGTCGATCGCCTATGACAACTACGCCTACGCAGCGTTTAAGGATGAGCTCGACGTTTTCGGCGTGACTGCCGAGCAACTGCCGCACCCCCAAGGCGGGAAGATCAGAGCAAGGCCATCGCCAGAAAAGGTCGAGGCTGCCAAGGCGGCCGGGGAGAAAGCGCCACTGGGGCTCTGGATGCCCGGGTCTGTGACCGAACTCGAAAACCTGATCATCGACGATCGTATCCGGCTTCAGACTAATCCGGTGCTGATGACGGCGATGATGGGCTCGACCTTCAATCACCCTCCCGACCCTCACGGAAACAGGTGGTTCGTAAAAACCCGTGCGTCCGTCCGCATCGATTCCGCGGTAGCGCTCGCCATGTGCGCAGGCGCAGCGGCAGACAAGACCATTGCCGGTCCCGACATCGGCGACTTCATCAACAACATGGTAATGGTGATCTAATGGGCCTCTTCGAGAGATGGCGCGGCGTGCCCATCAAGCTCACCGACGGCGAATTCTGGCGCGGGTTCTTCGGGCTCGGGACGACATCGGGCGAGACGGTAACGATTGAAACGTCACTACAGCTTGACGCTGTATGGGCCTGCGTCAACCTTATCCGGAATGCATTCATCATGCTGCCCTGCCTTGTCTACAAGGCCGATGGCGTGACGGTCGATACGGAATCCGAACTCTACAGCCTGTTGCACGATATGCCCAACATGGACGACACCGCGTCGGACTTCTGGGCGATGGTCGCGTTTTGCCTGTGCCTGGACGGGAACTTCTTCGCCGAAAAGAAGATGATCGGAACGCGGCTGGTGGCGCTTAATCCGCTGCCTCCGCTGAAGGTTGATGTCTGCCGCGATAAGCGCAACACGCGCTACTACGAGGTGACGGAAGACGGCAAGAAACGCCGCATTCCCGAAGACAAGATGTTCCACGTCCGTGGCGCGGTCTTGCCGGGTTGTGATCGCGGCATGTCCCCGATCGGGGTGGTGCGGAATGCGGTAGGCAATGCGCTGGCGGGCGAGCGTGTCGCGGGCAAGATGTTCGCGAACGGCTTTCAGGTCGCGGGCGTTCTTTCGTCTGACCAAATCCTCAAGCCAGAGCAGCGCAAGCAGCTCGGTGACGTGCTTGGCCAGTTTGCGGGGTCTGACCGTTCAGGCAAGATCGCCGTTCTTGAGGCTGGCCTGAAATATCAGCAGCTGACGATTGATCCAAAAGACGCGCAGATGCTGGAGACGCGCCAGTACAGCGTCGAGCAGATCTGCCGCATCTTTGGCGTTCCGCCCGTGATGATTGGCCACGCAGCCAATGGCACAACGACGTGGGGTAGCGGGATCGAACAGTTGATCCTGCAGTTTACGAAGACCTGCCTTGGTCCGATGGTGCGCAGCATTGAATCTGCCGTCTATCGCGACCTGCTGACCAGCGAAACACGCAAGAAGTTCAAAATTCGGTTCGGTCTCGAAGGAATCCTTAGAGGCGATAGCCAAGCGCGAGCTGAGTTCCTGTCGAAGATGGTCGGGTCCGGCATTTACACGATCGACGAGGCCCGAGCCTACGAGAATAAGGCGCCGATCGACGGGGGCAATCGTTCGATCGTCAATGGCACAATGACGCCGCTGGATATGCTCGGCAAGGATACCAACAACCAAAACGGGAGCGGCGGCAATGTCTGATTTTGCAATCTACAAGGTCACCGGCTTCAAGCCGGGCGGCTGGGCTAAGGCGACGCAAGTTGAAATTGCGGCGATGAGCGCAGAATCGGCCGAATCCATTATCCGCGGCATGCTTTCACAGCACGGCGACGATGATCGGGTGCCGCTAACCATCCGCGCGTCGGCCTAACTAGCCCGAAACGCCCGCAGCACGCGCTGCATAAGGACAAATTATGAAATTTGAACACCTGATTTCGGCCTTTCTGGCCGAACCCTGGGCGATTCAGCGCGAAAAACTGGGCGTTTTGGCTGATGTTTTGGTCGCGCGAGCCGAGGGTGAGAAGCTGTTTTCGAGCGAATTCGCGGCCGCCGTCGATGAAGCTCGAGCCCTAGAAATCGCTCAAACCGACGGAAAAGTCGCTATTATCCCTGTTTACGGGGTTCTGGCGCAGAAAATGGATATGTTTTCCGCCATGAGCGGCGGATCGTCCTACGCGGGCATCAAAAAGGCGCTGTATTCGGCGCTGTCCAATGAAGACGTGAAGGCTGTCGTGCTGGACGTCGATAGCCCCGGCGGCACTGTGCCCGGCACAGAAGAACTCGCGACGGAAATTCGCAAGCTTCGTGGTGGCGAGAAGCCGATTATCGCGCAGGTCAACAGCTTGGCGGCAAGCGCGGCCTACTGGGTAGCGTCTGCGGCCGACGAAATCGTTGTCACGCCTTCGGGACGTGCTGGATCAATCGGCGTCTACACGGCGCACGATGACGTCTCGGCCGCCCTTGAGCAGCGAGGCATCAAGCGCACGTACATCTCCTCGACGCCAGAAAAGGTCGAGGGGAATGAGACGGGGCCGCTGAGCAAGGAAACGCTTGCTTACATCAAGGCCGGCGTCGATCGCTCGTACAACAAGTTTCTGTTTGCCGTCGCTGAAGGGCGCGGCGTCGCACTCAGTAAGGTGCAGGACGGTTACGGCCGCGGCAGGGTCTTCTATTCGGAAGAGCTCCTAGATCGCGGCATGGTTGATCGCGTTGCCACTCTGGAAGAAACGCTCGAGCGCTTCGGCGCCGAAACGCAGCCGGCATATGTGCGGCGCGTGAAGGCGAACAACCAGGCGCGTGTAGAGTCGGCTTCGCTGCTTGCCGCAAAGATGGCGGCGGGCGAGCCGATCACGAAACGTGAGTTTGAAAACGGCCTCAAGGGTCTTGTTGGCTTTTCAAACTCAGAGGCAGAGCGGGCCGCTCGGCTCTACCTCAAGAATGATCAGGGGGCTCCTGATGACGAGACGGATGCTGCTGCTTTGGCAGCCCTAGACCGGCTCTTGGCCGAAGCAAAAACACCACTCATCAAACGATAGGAGCCTCTTATGGCCGAACTAGCAGAAAAGATTGGCGAGCTCAGCGCTTCGCTTGCCTCCATCAAGGATCAGGTCGGCAATCTTGCGACCGACTTCACGTCGAAGCTCGAAAAGAATGGCACGGTCTCCGCTGAGCTGAAGGACAAGACCGACAAGGCACTTTCCGAACTCGGCGCTATGACGACCCGCCTTGGCGATCTGGAAAAGCATGCCGCACGCGAACGCGAATTCGGCGAAGACGAGCAGAAGTCGCTCGGCGACATCGTGGTTGATTCTGATGCGTTCAAATCTGGCGAAATGACCAGCTCGACGCGTGGCAAGATGAGCATTCGCGCAGATCGCGCTGCCATTACCACCGCGGACGGTACTGTCGGCGTCGGCCGATCCAATGGCACTTCGCTGGTGCCAGGACAGCGTGTTCCGGGCATCATTGCGCCGCCAAACCGTCGCATGACGATCCGCGACCTTCTGATGCCCGGTCAGACCAGTTCGAATAACATCGAGTATGTCAAGGAAACGGGCTTCACGAACAACGCGGCTCCGGTTGCTGAGACAAATTCCAAGCCTTACAGCGATATCACTTTCAACATGGCGAACGCTCCTGTCCGCACGATCGCGCATCTTTTCAAGGCTTCTCGCCAGATCCTTGACGACGCAGTCGCCCTGAAGAGCTATATCGATGGCCGCGCTCGCTACGGTCTGCAGTTCAAGGAAGAAGCGCAACTTCTCAAGGGCGACGGCACTGGCCAGAACATCCTCGGCGTGCAGCCGCAGGCAACTGCTTTTGCGCCGGCCTTCGTTCCGCAGGATGCGACCCCGATTGACCGACTGCGGCTAGCCATGCTGCAGGTTGTTCTAGCTGAATATCCGGCAACCGGTTTCGTCCTTAATCCGATCGACTGGGCAGCCATCGAACTGACCAAAGACAATGAGGGGCGCTACATCATCGCGAACCCGCAGAACGGCACGTCTCCTCGACTGTGGAATCTTCCGATTGTCGAAACGCAGTCCCAGACACTTGGTACGTTCCTGACCGGCGCCTTTTCCATGGCCGCGCAGATCTTCGACCGTATGGAAATCGAAGTACTTCTGTCGACAGAGAACGTCGATGATTTCGAGCGGAACCTCGCAAGTATTCGCGCCGAGGAGCGTCTTGGTCTGGCGGTTTACCGTCCGGAAGCGTTCGTCACCGGCGCCGTCTCGGCCTAAGCCTTAAGGGGCGTCTTCGGGCGCCCCATTCCAACCAATAGGAGGGCTTCATGGCCTACGACAAGACGAAAGACCCGTCCACGGGCAATCCATACATTTCCGGTCGTCGCAAAGCTGCCCGCCACCCAAAGGGCGTGACGGTTGTGGCCAGTGACACGGTCGACCTTGCTGCATATGCGGCTGGTCTGGTCGTCATTACCGCCGGCAACATCAAGTACCTTCCGTCGCAGAACGCTGACGCTGACACGATCACAGTGACGGCTGCTCCGGTCGGCTTCATCATCCCGCATCAGGTTCGCCGTGTGTTCGCAACCGGCACGACCGGCGCGGTCGCAACGCTGGAGGGCTGACATGGTCGCGAAGAAAGAAGAAAGCGTCTTGAAGGTGTCCGAAAAGGCAGAGGCGCCTGCCATGAAGTCGGCTGAGGTCGGCTACACGGAAAAGCCGCTGATGTCGACGTCTGACGCCAAGCCAGTCGAGGCCAAGACCGATGACGCAAACAAGTTTTTGGTCAAGGCTGTTCGCAGTTTTGAGGGTGTTGAAGGCGATAAGGGACCGGCCAGCGAGCCGTTTTCGGTTAGCCGTCAGCGCTATGCCGACCTGAAGGCCAACGGCCTCGTCGAACTGGTTGAAGAATAGCCCAAGGGGCGGGACGGTGGCTTATGGCGCTGGTTGATATTGAGCTCGCGCGCAAGCACCTGCGCATCTTTCACGAGGATGAGGACGCCGAGATCGGCGTCTATCTTGCCGCGGCGGAATCGATCGTTCTGGAATATATAGATAGGCCGGTCCTCCCCACGGGCCAGCCGCTGCCAGATCCTGACGCCGATGGGTTCACGATTATCGTGACGCCTCCGATCGTGGCTGCGGTCCTGCTTGTTTTGTCTGATCTGTACGAGCGCCGTGAGGCCCCAGAGAAGGACGCTGGCGAGGCCGTGCTTCAGCCGACAGTACGACGGCTTCTGGCCCCTTGGCGCGTCTGGCGCCCATCCTTGGAGGATGAAACATGCACGTACGTTTTGTAGAAGATTTTGACTGGGCGCAGCCGGGTTTCACCATCGCTTATAAGGCCGGCACGTCCAAAAACGTGCGCCGGATTTGCGGCGAGGAGGCCGTAGCCAAGGGCGCTGCTGTCACGGATGACAGCGTGCTGGAGGAGCCGGAAGATGGCGCAGAAGCCTAAATCGGGGGCTATGCGCGAGAGGCTGGATTTTCAAACTCGTTCGGTTGTCCTTGACGATTACGGAAATGAGCAAGGCGGGTGGGAAACCGTCTTCACCGAGCCCGCGCAGCTTGTCGCACGCGCAGGTGGCGAGGCCGTGCAAGCCAGCCGGTTGACGGGCGTCCAGCCTTACACTGTCTGGGTTCGCTCCAACGAGCGCACGCGGTCGGTTACATCCGACTGGCGTATTGTCGATGCTCGCAACCCGGCGCGGGAATTCAACATTCGAACCGCCTCTAATCCAGACGGCAGGAATGCCTGGATAGAGTTCATGGTTGATGACGGGGTGGCGACGTGATTAAGGCGAAAGTGCAAGGGCGCGAGGCGTTGATGAAGCGGCTGAACGCCCTGGCTCCCAACGTCGAAAAGTATGCCGCGGACGCGAAGATCGCCATCATGGAGGATTTCGCCGCCGAGATGGAGCAGAAGGCGCCAACCGGCGCCACGCTCGAATACATGCACTCGTTTGACGCAGATTTCATTCGTAATCGACCGGCGCAGGAGCAGGTTGGTATCCAGGCCAGCAAGGATAAGGACGCGGTCGGCTTGTTCGCGTCGTTTATTTGGCGCTTTTTGGAGTTTGGCACTGCGCCGCACAGCACCGCAAAAGGCGGTGGAACGGTTGCCGGAAAGAAAGCTGCCGCAGACAATCCCACGGGCATGCATCCCGGCACACCAGCGCAGCCGCACATCTTCCCTAACTGGCGGGCCGCGAAGCCGCAGGCGAAGAAGCGATTGAACGCGGCCATAAATAAAGCAGTGCGGGAGGCGATGAAAAAGTAATGGCCTCACCCGAACTCGAAGTGCAAGGCGAAGTCGTTCGTCTGCTGAAGGCTGACGCGACAGTGACAGGCTTCAGCAGACGCATCTACGACCAGCCGCCTACGGCTCCATCGTTTCCATACATCAACATCGGCGAGGCTCAGACGCTCCGCCGCGATGCCACCTGCCTTGAGGGCGGAGACATCTACCTGACCATGCACGCATGGTCGCGCGCGGTCGGCTTTCCGGAAGTTCGCCGCATCGCCGACGCCATGGTCGAGGCGCTGCATTTGGCGCCCATGACGCTCAGCACGAACCGCTTTATCTCGATCATGCATCGACAGACGCGCGTTTTCCGAGATCCGGACGGCATCACCAGTCATGCGGTCGTCGAGTTCTTGGCTCGCTACGACAAGGCCGCGTAGCGGCCATCACCATACCAAAACCACCACGTTAACGTCCGGCCGCGCCGGCGAAGGAGATCCCATGGCAGACGGACAACAGTTGGGCCGGACCCTACTCATTCAGATCGGCGACGGCGCAGGCACTGAGGTTTTCACGAACCTTTGCGGCCTGACCACTCGCAGTTTCAGCATGTCCGCGAACGAGATCGATACCACGATCCCATCGTGCACGAACCCCGGCGGCCCGGTTGAGGGCACCAGCCGTCCTGGCATTTCCAAGAAGACGTTTTCCGGCTCCGGCCGATACGTCTCGAGCGCGGCGCAGAAGGCATTCAACACCAAGATCGTTGGCGCGGAAGTTTTCAACGCAAAGATCATCGTGCCCGGCGTCGGCACTTTCTCCGGCCCGTATTTCGTCACGGATTACGAGCTGAGCGGCGATGTTGAGAATTCCATGGAGTTCACCGCGTCCTTCGTTCCCGCGGCTCCTCCGGTCTTCGTCGCGGAGGCTTAAAGCATGGCTGAACCCGTAAACCTTGCGCGCGGCGAAGTCGCCCTCAAGATCGACGACGTTGATCTGGTGCTTGCCGGTACGATGAACGGCCTTGCCGCCGTTTCAGCCGCGCTCCAGTGCAAGTCGTTGTCGGATCTCTGGCAGCGGCTGGCCGGCGTCGAAATTGGCGCGACCTTGGCCGCCATTCAGTTCCTCACCATCAAGGGCAACAAGGCCGCGGCGCTGGAGAAGATCCAGTTGCGCCACTTTGCCGACTGCTCGGTCGCCTTCAACGATCTGATTTCCGCCCATCTCGATGAGGCAGGAGAAAAGGGAAACGAAAGCGCCGCAACGGAAACAAAGACCGAAGCGGCGAAGACCTAAGTACCGAGCAGCAGTTACGACAGTGGCTGCGGACGGCACACAAGATCGGCTGGCGTCCGCCTGATTTCTGGGCGGCTACGCTGGTCGAGTTCTTTGAGGCGATCGAAGCGCATAACGACGATGGCAGTGAAGACGGCAGTGGGCCGCCATCTGAGCGCGAAATGCGGGCTCTTATGGAGAAGCATGGTGGTTAGTAGCCTTTATCGCGGCAATATTCTTGCAATGCGGTGAGGCTGCTATTCGATTTGGCTGCGTTGCAGCCATTGCGAATGGTCCGCTCTTTCTCTTCGGCAGCCCTCGCTGTCGCGTTCGCGTTCTCTTTGATGGCGTAATAGCCGCCACCGAGAACTATCACGACGCAAGCTGTCGCGATCAACGCCTTTAGCCAGCCATCCATACTCACCTCCCAAGGCCCGCAACTCCTGCGGGCTTTTTCGTATGCTAGGACACTTGCCGATGGCTGACAATTCCGATGACCTGATCATCTCGATTAGCACGGACCTGGCCACGGTTCGCCGAAGCTTGAAAAGGCTCGAGGCTGATATCGCGTCCTCGTCCAGCAAGGTCGAGAAGCAGTTCGAAGGCATGGGCAAGGGCATCGACAAGTCGATGACATCCGCTCTACAGGCTCGCATCGACAAGATGGTGGGCATTGGAACGCAGGGCGCCAAGGAGTGGAGCGGGGCGCTTGCCGATCAGGGCAAAGAGCTTGAGCGCCTTCGAGCCAAGTACAACCCGCTCTTCTCGACGATTAACAATTACAAGCAGTCGGTAAACGATATCCGGCGGGCGCATTCTCTTGGCGCGATTTCCGCGACGGAGATGACGGCGGCCATCACGAAGGAGCGTCAGGCCGCTCTGGCATCGACGGCGGCTATCAAGGGCCGTAATGCAGCCTTGGCGGATACTCCGGCTCAGCGGGGTGGAGGCGCAAACCCCTACACCTCAAACATTGCCGCTCAGTTTCAGGACATTGGCGTTACCGCAATGGGCGGGATGTCGCCGTTGCAAATTGCACTTCAGCAGGGCACGCAGCTGTCCGCGGTGTTTACAGATCTCAAGTCGAGCGGCGCGGGGCTTGGTTCCGCACTCGGCGCGGCCTTTGCCTCAATCGTGTCGCCTGTCTCGCTGGTTACAATCGGCCTAGTTGCTGCCTCGGCCGCCGCCATCCAATATTTCGCAAGTTCCGAGACGGAGGCGGACAAAAGCGCAGAGGCGCTGAAGAACCACACCGACCTAATCCGCAGGATCCGTGAGGCTTGGCCAGAAGCTGCGGAAGGTATCCGCGAGTATTCAGCCGAGAGCAAGAACCTCGTCAAGCAAGACACGAAGGATGCGATTGACCTTTATAAGACGCTAATTGCCGAGACGGCAAAGACGTCCAAGGGGTCCATTCTCAGCCTTCCCGCCTCGGACTTTCAGGGCGCGACATACACGATCTCACAAATCCAGTCGGCCATTGCCGCGCTGGATAAATCAGTTGCAGACGGCAGCCCTAACATCCGGGCCTTCGTCGACTCCCTGATCGCGATTGAGAACCAGACCGGAACGCCTGAAAACATTAAGGAGCTCCTGAAGGAGATCCGCCAGGCTGCCAAAGACGGCCTGGATGCTCAGTCAAAGCTCGAGCCGTTGGTTGGAGTCATCTCGGGAGTAGGGCAGGCCGCCGCTCGCGAGGCATCTCGTGTAGATGCTTTCGCAAAATCTCTGTCGGATTTGCGAGGGATCGCTATCCCCGCTTTGACCGATCTAGAGCAAGTCGATCGGGCCTATGCGCAGGCCATGCAGAAAGCCGGCACCCGGGAAGAGCGCGACGACGCGTTCGCTGCTCGGGAGGCTGCTAGAAACCGCATCGACAGCCAGAATCCTACGGTCACCGATGCGAATGGCCGCACACTCAACGTGCCGGCGCCCGGTCAAAAGCCGTCATCGCTCGATGATGCTCCAGCCAAAGTCGACGCCGCAACCAAGAAGGCGGAGACTGCTGCGGAGCGCGCCCGTAACGCCTACCGCGATCTGATCAAATCGGCTGACGATCGCATCTCGCAACTTCAGCTCGAGATCGACCTGACGGGACAGTACGGCACAGCCACAGAGGCGGCGCGCTTTCGGCTAGACCTCCTGCAGCAGGCAGAAGACAAAGGCCGTTCGCTTAGCGCAAAACAGAAAGCTGCGATCGAAGAAAAGGTCGCGGCATACAAGAAATATTCCGAGGCTTTGGCTGAGGCCAAACTCAAGCAGGATATGTTCGACGCCAACCGCTTGGCCGGCATGTCGAAGATTGACCAGAACATCGTCCAGACGCAGAAGGAATATGGCCTTCCGCAGGATCCGAACAGCGCTACGGGCCAGGCACTTCGCAACCAGATCAACCGCGAGGAAATCGCCAACACGACGTCGGCGTTCCTTTCGGACTTCTCGTCCCAAGTCGTTTCCGGCGGCAAGGATATCGGCGAAGCATTCACCGACGCGCTCAAGACTGCTGCAGCCAACCAGATGCAAAAGACGCTGGACAGCCTGTTCTCTCAGATCGGGAATGGTTTGGCGTCGCTTCTTATGCCGGGTGCAGGGCCGACTGGTGCTGCAGGCGCGGCAAGCAGTGTTGCTGGCGCATTCACATCCGCGGCCGCACCAGCTGGCGCCGTCGCGCGTGGCGGTAGCGCCGTCGATCTGGCGGGCAGCTTGCTCGGCCAGAGCGAGAAATCGCCCGGCAACATCAACGCTTTCCTCAAGAAGGGCGGCGTGGACATCAACGCTGCGCAAACGGCGTGGTGCGCGGGCTTCGTCAACTCATCGCTTGAACAGGTCGGCGTAAAAGGCTCAGGCTCGTTGACGGCGAACTCGTTCCAGAACTGGGGCAGCAAAATCGCGCCCGGCCTTGCGCAGCGGGGTGACGTGCTTCTGAAAACGAACGGCTTTGGCGCGGGTGAGGCTGGCGGCCATGTCGGCTTTGCGACGGGCGCATCGCGTATGATGGACGGAAAGCAGCAGCTTCAGATGTTGTCTGGCAACAGCGGTAACTCCGTTGCCAGCACGTGGGAAGACGCCATGCAGGTGCAGGTTCGTCGATCGACGGAGGCTGCAGGCGCACTTGCAAAGGTCGCCCAGTCGTCTGGAGCCGCCACGCAGGGGCTTGGTAGCCTCGCCAACGCCTTCCCGTCTGCGCCAGCCGCAGGCGGAGGAATGAGTTGGCTGTCCAAGCTGTTCATGCCGAACTTCGTTCCGAACGGCGCGCAGGCAACGCTTGCGGCCAGCGGCGGGATCGGCATGTACGACGTCGGCGGCTACACGGGACCAGGCGGAAAGATGACCCCTGCTGGCATCGTCCACAAAGGCGAATATGTCTTTGACGCGGAGTCGGTTCGGCGCCTTGGCGTTCCGAACCTTGAGCGCCTTCGCGGCTACGCTGCTGGCGGCCTTGTTGATGCTCCGCGCGCACCCCGCCTTAGCCGACGTCAGGCGATGGATTCCTATCGTCCGCAATCGCAGGGCATTTTCGTCACTGTGAACGGCGCTTCCGGCGATCTGCACATCAAGGAACTGACGCGCCAAGGCGTGCAGGAGGCCATGGCGGCAGATCGCGTTGCACAGCAGCGCGGCGGCTTCGGCGCTATCCAGAATAAGTACGCCAGCCAGAAGGGGTAACAATGGCCCGATATTTGAACGTGCCTACGCTTGAGGCGAACTTTCTGGCGCCGCTCAAGACCACGTTTGATGTTCAGGGCTCATCCCTTGATGGCGGACGCAACGGTCTTGGCGAAGGCATCACGATGGAAATGACGGGTGGCGGCGTTGTTACCGCCACCTATGAAGATTGTAAGATCAAGGACAAAGAGCAGTACCGCTACATCAATCAGCTTGGTGCGCGGCTAAACGGCTCCTTCCGCTTTGTGAATGTCCCAATCATTACGGACTGGTTTGGTCCGTTCCCGGTCATTGGCGGGCTCCCGTCGCACAGCATAGGCGGCATTCCGCATTCGGACGGCATGTTCTTTTCCGACACGTCCGGTTACAGCCAGGCGACGGTGTGGGGGGAGATCACGGAGGCGGCGGCGCTGAATGCAGGCATCGTTAAGATGAAGATTTACGGCATGCCGCGGCGGCTGGACTGGTCGGAATGGTTTTCGATCTGCCACCCGACGAAGGGGTGGCGCGCTTATCGGTTTTGGGAAATCGTCGAGGAGTTTGCCAACGGCGGCGACAGCGCGGGCTCTTACCAAGAATACCGCCTCGCGATCGGTCCTGCGCTTCGTGAAGCCGTCCCGGCAGGCACGCGCGTCGAGTTCGCACGGCCGCGCTTTGTCGCAAAGTTCCCTGCCGGATTCACGCTTCCGTCCGTCGTCGAGGCGTTCTTCGTCACGCAGCAATCCATTCAATTTACCGAGGCGTTTTGATGGGCTGGGTTCCAGACAACATCATTGAAGAGCTCCGCGGAAGCCATCAACTCGGCATATTCATGCGGGTCGGTACGGACCCGCCGCTTCATTTGTGGTTCGGCGTCAACGACATGCCGATCGGCTTCGACAGCATCGACCCGACTGGCACAGTATATCTCGGCGGCGGCAGGCTTCAGGGCATTCCGACGCTGGAGATCCTTGTCAACGGCACGTCGGACAGCGTCGAGTTCACGGTCACGGGCATTGATCCGGAGACCGGCTCGAAAATGATCGACAGTCTTCCTCCCGTCCGTGGCGCCGAAGTTCACATGGGCATAACGACGCTAGACCAGTATTTCCAGCCAATGAGCAGCATCATTCCGCTTTGGTGCGGGACCGCATCGCACGTCGGTGAATCGAGACCGGCGGTTCAGTCGGGGCAGGGCTCGAGCTTGACGCTCTCGCTGGCTGTTGCGTCTGGAAACGAAACGCGGTCGCGCCCCTCGCGTTCGCTTTGGTCGAGCGCCCACCAGAAGGCGATCTACCCTACCGACAAGTTCTGCGACGGCACGGCGCGCCTAGCGCGCGGCGTCCAGCCAGTCTGGCCGCAGTACGACTAGTCGCCACAACACGGTGATCCCATGACATTGCTGACGGAATATGCGGCTCTCCCGCACCGATGGGTGTGGGGAGGAATGGGCGGTCACGACTGCACGACGTTTTGCGCGCGGTGGATTGAGATCGCTACCGGCAAGGATCCGATTTCCGGTTTTATTGGCACCTATTCAACGCGCGAAGAGGCGAACGCCATTATCGCTTCACTGGGCGGCATTGAGCGGATGATCGACGACGGGCTTGCCCGCGTAGGCATTGATCGCACCGAGAGCCCGCAGCCCGGCGACATCGGTCTCATCTCCGCACCTGTCGGCTTTGACGTCGCTGGCATCACTCAAAAACAGATCCCCGCCATCCGCTTCGGCCCCCTGTGGCTGGCGATGTCGGCGCGCGGCCCTGTTGCAAAGCAGGCGACGCATAGCGCTGCCTGGAGAATTGCATGAGCCTGCGCACGCATTACGAGGACATGCCCTCCTACGAGGTCTACAGGCGCGTTACGGAGATGGACTGGCATTCGAGCACAAGCTTGAAGACTCCTCCGCCGTCATACGATCCCATTTTTACGCCACTGTTTGTTGCGGCGGGCTTTACCGGCGTAGTCGCCGGCACGACAATCACGACCGCTTCGATTGCTTCGGCAATCGCGACCACTGCGCTGACGTTCGGCCTGCAGATGCTGATGGCGCCGAAACCTCCAAAGCCGGAGGACGGCAAGGCGCCAAAGACGCAGGCCGTTCCCTACCGTCAGTGGTGCGTGGGCACCAATAGGCTATCCGGCGCTTTCATGCTTTGGGAGTCGGCCGGCAACAAGCTGTTCGCAGTTCAGGCAGTCGCCGGACACCCGGTTTCCGCTTTCAAGAAGTTCTGGCTGCACGACGATGTCGTCGAGCTTGCCGAACTTGATAGCACTGGCCAGCGGATGGGGGATAGCAACCCCTACGCGGACGGCGTTTACATATTCAGGCGGCTAGGCTCCGAGAGCTTGGCGGACCTGCCTTACCAGAACATCATTGACCGCTTTGCGGAAAAGCCGCTCGCGGAAAGGCTTTGGACGCCGGATCACCTTGGCATTGGCCAGGCCTCCATGGCCATGATCGCTCGCGCGACAAAGGCCACGAAACAGCAGCAGCGTTTTCCTTACGGCGTCCCTAACCTGACGGCTGAGATCGACGGCGCCAAGTGCTGGGATTTCCGCAATCCAGCGCAGAGCCCAACGAATCCGGCGACGTGGACGTTCACGAAAAACTCCGCGCTTATTTTGGCTTGGCATCTTTGCTTTAGTGAATTTGGAGAGCGCGCGGATTACACGAAAGCCATCCTTCCGGTCATCGACCTTTGGAAGGAAGAGGCGGATATCTGCGACGAAGACGTTCCGCTCAATGGCGGCGGCACGGAAAAGCGCTATGAGTGCAACGGCTGGGACACGGCTGAGAACAGCCCGAAGGCTGGTCTAAACGCCATCCTGGCTACTTGCGACGGGCATTTGGTTGTCCGCGGCGATGGCGCCCGCATCCTTACCGTCGGTAAGTTCCGCGAAAGCCGGTGCTCGACGCTGTCCGATGCCGATATTAGCGGACATTCAATCCAGTACGACGTGCTGTTTGAAGATGAGGTCAATCGCCTTATCCCGAAATTCACGTATCCTGCGATCGATTATGCGACGGCTGACACGGACTATTTTGAGGACACGGCCGCGCAGCTGAAGGCGGGCCGCGTTCTTCCGCAGGAGGCTGAATACACATGGGTTCAGCAGTGGCGGCAGGCTCGCCGTCTGGCAAAGCGCGAATGGCTTCGCATTCAGCAGAAAGTAAACGGCTCAATTGATGTCCGTCATTCCGGAATCAACGCGGCATACAGCCGGTGGGTAAGGCTGGATACGCCTTTCCTCATTCCAAAGCTAAACGGCACGATTGTCGAAAACAGACGATCTGTGCTTGCCCTGACTAAGGGCGGGTTTTCAATGGATATTAAGGCGCACCCTGAGAATATCGATTTCTGGGCGCCCGCGACAGACGAGGGAATGCAGCCGCCTATCCCGCCAAAGCAGAACAAGGATGGCTTGGCTACGCCCGTCATCAATTTGGTGCGGGCGAAATCGAATGGATCGAGCGTGTATATCCGGGTGGACATCATCGACCCGGATGACGATAGTCTCATCCCGATAACGCGCTACAGGCTTGCGGACGATGGCTCTGGCAATCCCGGCGAATGGATCGATCAGGAATATCCCGACGCGACACCTGCCGGTGGCTTTATCAAACTGAACACCACTGTCGTGCCGTCTGGCAAGCTCATTGAGGTTCAGGCCGCCTACAAGACGTCGAAGAATACGGGCGACTGGTCGTTGACCGCGACGGTGACATCAACGGTGGACGGAACTGCGCCAGATGCCGCCGAGGCGCTGGACTTCACAGCGCCGACATTTAGCGCTCGAGCGGCAAACACAACCGCATCGCAAGGCCGCACAACCTACCTGACCTTCAAGGTTGGCACTACGTCGCAAACGTTTGCGGCCGCAACGCTTATCAACAAGCTAGCCGCAGCTCCGGGGGATGTTCGCTATGTCCAGCCCGTCTCTGCGGCTGGTGCAACCCGTCGTCTTTGGGTGCAGCCTGAAAACGCTTCTGGCGTGGCTGGCCCGACATCCTTTATCGACAGGGTTGTTCCATGACGCAAACTGACGAAAGAGCAATGGTGGCGGCGGCTGATAAGGTCGCCGCCGATGCAAAGACAGCGGCTAAAGCCGCGCAGGATTTGGCGGCTGCCGTCGACAAATCCATGAAGGCTGCAGACCTCGTCTGGGAATATTACGTTACCGTCACGCAGGCGCTCACCGTTGCGCTGGCTCCATCCACGCAGCGCCTCCCCGTCGCCGCCGCCAAGGCTGAACTCGGCGACCTCGTGCAGGTGCATCCGTGGGGGCGCCCGACAATCGGTGGCGTGACGCTCGGCAGTCTCGTTCTGCAGTCAACCGGCTTTGTGTCATCCAAGGGTGTTGTGGACGTGAGCTATGCGCTGCCCACCTTGGCCGTCGCCGGGCAGCTTTCAATGCCTATTCGCCTTCGCGGCTTCCGTCCTCCGGCGGCCTGACCAACCGAACAAATCTGAACCTATTGCACCCTGCCTCTGGCGGGTCGCTTTCGCATGGAGAACAGCCGCATGGGCTATCTTGCCGACATCATCAAGTCGATCTGGGAAGACGGCCCTCTCGGGAACCCGACGCAGCCAAGCAAGCCGCGCATCCGGAACGAGCTCGCGCCCGCGATCGAAAGCGCTCTTGTTGGAGCAACCGCAGGTCTCGTGCTCGCGTGGGATTGGGCCGAACTGCAGACCAAGGTCGGCACGCGCAATGGTCAGCCGGGTCGCGTCGAGGGCCCTGACGCTGGAACGCACACCGATACAGTCCTTGGCGGAACGGTCCCGAACCGGGGCAACTACGCTTGGTATGCACCGACCAGCAAATGGCGCTGGATCAGCGTGATCGAGAATTTCGACAACCGTTTGACGCAGGCGGAGGGCGACATCGATGCGCTGGAAGTCTCTGTCGCCGGAGTGAACGACAAGATCCCCGCGCTCGCCGGTCAGAAGGCTGTCCGGTACAAGATGGTCACCGGCTTGAAGCGGGATCAGAAGTATTTCGGCGGAGTGCACGAGCCCGGCGGCATCAAGACCTATGCGGTCGGTGACACGTTCGAGCGCGAGTTCAACCCCGGCTGCTTCGTCGGATGGATCCGCGTCGACCCCTCGGCGACCGAGATCGGCATGCGGGTCGTCCGCCGGCCGCTTGCGAACGGCAATGGCAGCCCGACAGGCGTCGTCTTTCCGGGCGTGCTCTCTGGCGACAGGACACTGCAGCCGATCACATGGTCTCCGATCAAGGATGTGTTGAAGGACCCCGGCACGACCGATCAGTTCCAGGCCGCTGTTGTCCGCTACGCAAACCAACAGCAGCGGTGGTCTCCCGGCTTCATCTACTTCTCGCAGCTCTACGCGCGCAATGCTGCCGGCGCCTTCGTTGACATCAAGGGCATTGCCTACGGAGCGACCCCGGTGAATGCCGACGTCAACCCGCTCTGGCAGCGTGGCCTCTACTCCAGCGATCCGTCGATTACGGCCGGCGGTGAAGTCGTGTCGGGTGGCATGCTGGCGCACGCCATCATGGAAGCGACATTCTTAGACGGCAACCCGGGGGCGGGGAACGGCGTTCGCGCGAACCCGTACCGTGTTGCGCTTGATGGCCCGCCCAAGCTTTTTCAGGCCGACACGGTCAACGGCGCCTGGCGCTTCATCATGCCCAAGCCCTCGATCGACCTCTGGCCCGATCCGCTGGCGAACACGCGCGGCGGCTTCGTCGAGCTGGGCATCGCGAAGCTCTCGAACGCGAACAACTTCCGCTATGACGTCGTGTCGCTCTCTCCTGTCACGGGGGATATCCTGACATATGCCGGCCCGGAGCGATCTGGCGATGCCTCCATGTTCCGTCCGGATAACACCGGCTTTGCGCGCCTCGGTTATTTCTTTGTCACCGGCGCCGGCGTCGAGTTCATTCCGACGAACGACTGGAATGGTTTTGTTCGTCGTGGTGAGGAAGACCGGTTTGCGGCGTGGGCGGCCATGTTCCGAAACCGGCTTGGCCCGTTCCTCGGCCTTATGCGGTCGAGCTCCGCCATTCGCTACATGACGTATGGCGATAGCATTCAGGCGATCTCCAACGGAGAGACGGCCGACTGGCTGGTTCCGAACGGCACCAACCGCGATCGGATCGAGTATCTGTTCGGCTATGGCGCCGACGCGCGGGCTCTCGTGCCGCGCTTTGACGGCCCGAATGGCGTCAATGGTCACGCCAAGATCGCTTCGCACTGGTGGATGCTGGAGCAGTTGGAGAAGCACTACGGCTGCATGTTCGATGTCGTCAACATGTCGATCGGCGGCACGCTCGTTGATACGGGAACGACGGGCGACGGCAAGCCGAACGCGCTTAATCCGCAGCGCCTCAATGCAGCGATTGCGCTGAAGCCGCACGTAGTCGAGATCCACTTCGGCATGAACCAGCGTCTCGATGTCGATTATTATTCCAAAATGCGCAGCCTGATCCAGGCGTTCAAGGCGGCCGGCATCATCGTCATCGTGCATCTCTGCCCTCTGCCGAACAAGTTTGGGGGCACGACGCAGGACTGGTGGCTGTTCCAGGTGCAGGAGGGCATCCGCGCCTGCGACGACGAGGGTGTTGCCTACGTCGATCCGACGCTGTTCTCCGGCACGGGCCGCGAGGGCGCCATGGGCCTTTCCACGACGACGGCCTGCGAGGCCAACACCTCGAACCATCCCGGCTTCACGGAACTAAAATTCCGCGGGCTGTTTACCGCCGCCGCCCTCACATCCATCATCTGACAGGAGGCGACCTTGCTCCCCCAGAACCTCAATATTGCCCGCCGCCTCCTCCTGCAGTGGGAGACGCAAGGGTTTCGTGACGACCCTGATAACGTGTCAGTCGACGCGGAGCTGGAGTCTTTTTCCGGAGGATCTCTTCCTCGTCTCGCGCTGCGCATCAGTCGGCGCGGCCGGTGGCTGACCACGGTCTACGGCTACCAGACCCGCGCCAACATGAACGCGGACAGCAGCCGTGATCCCTATGTGGCGGCTGTCGTGTTCGCGGACCCGACGAACGCGAACAACGATCTTTACAGCTACCAGTCGCCCAACTGGACGGCCGATACGCAGTGGGGCATGTCGAGCGCGTTCAAAGCTGTCGTGACGGCAATTAACGCCAGCCAGACGCTGCAAAGCACAATGCCAACTCCGGGTGCTCCGGGGGCAGGGGTGCCGGCAGATGGACAGGATGGAAAATTTCTTGGTTTCACCAGCGGCAATCCTGCTTGGCTTGGCGGCGTATGGACGGACAGTCTGTCAAGCATCAGCTACACGACGCCAGGGCGCACGAAGTTGCCTAATGGACTGATTGTCCAATGGGGCTACGCTACCGTTAATGGGGACGCGACGCTCCCTTTCCCGACAACCTTTCCGACGCTGTGTGCTGCTGTCGTCGCAACGCCCCAGGCTACGATTGCGGCAACAGAAACGCTCAGCGTCTGCGTTCGAGATGTCGCCGCCGGCAGCTTCGTCGGCGAGGTGCGAAAGACGAGCGGCGGCGTCGTCAGTGGCGCATCCTCCTTCATCCTCTTTGTCGCGGTAGGGTTCTAAGATGGCAATATTTGTTATTCTGGCTGACGAGTTTCCTGCCGGTTTTTACGATGAGGAGCTGCACGGGAAGCGTGGCTCTGATGGCTCGACCATTCCTGCCGCAGCGGTTCAAATTACTGAGGACCAGCACGCCGAGCTAATTTCCAACCCGGGGCGCCGCAAGCTGATCAATGGCCAGATCCAGCCGTTCGAGCCGGTCGTCATGCTGACTTCTGTAGACATCGACGCGGAACGAGACCGGCGCATCGCAGCCGGGTTCACCTTCGGCGGCAATCTCTACCAGGCGCGAGAGCAAGACCTACGCAACATCAATGGCGCAGCCACCGGTGCGGCGCTGGCGTTAATGCAGGGTGCTGAACCCGGCGATCTGCGCTGGCAGGGCGGCGACAGCGACTTCGGCTGGATTGCGGCCGACAACACGATCGTGCCGATGGATGTCGTCGACATGATCGGTTTCGGCCGCGCCGCCATGTCTCACGTTGGGCGTCTGACGATGGTCGGACGCTCGCTGAAGGACCGCCTCGCTGATGGCGAGACGCTGGACATATCCGACGACGCTCTCTGGGGCGTCTGACACGTAGCCTCCGGACAATCTCAAAGCACATCGCCACGCCGACCACCTTGGATATCCAATCCGAGCTGCAGCGCCGTGGCCAGGTCGGCCGTCCATAACCACACCACCACCACACCACCAGGAGAACGCCATGGCGCGGGAAACCCTTTCCGTCGCCCTCGACCTTATGTTCGGTCACGAGGGCGGCTATTCGAATGCCAAGACGGACAGCGGCGGCCCGACCAAGTACGGCATCACGCACAAGACGCTGGCGGCCCACCGCGGGCTAAAGTCCGTGACTGCCGCCCAGGTTAAGGCGATGACGCTGGCTGAGGCCATCGCGATTTACCAGAAGTCCTACTGGACCCAGTCGGGCGGCGATCTGCTGCCCGCTGGCTTGGACTATGCGGCGTTCGATTTCGGCGTGAATTCCGGCCCCGTGACCGCGATCAAGAAACTGCAGGACGTGCTTGCGGCTGCGAATGTCTACAAGGGCAAGATCGACGGCCACATCGGTGAGCAGACGCTTGCGGCGGTTGACGCTTATCCCGGCGGCGTTCGTATGCTGATTATCGCCTACTGCGACGAGCGCATGAAGTATCTGCGCAGCCTAGGCGGCGCAACGGGCTTCGGCCCGAACGGACGCGGCTGGACGATCCGCGTGACCGGCAAGGATCCGCTGAAGAAGTGGAAAGACCAGCCGGGTGTCGTGGGCAATGCCCTGCGCCTTACGGCCACAAAGGGTCCGGCTCCGATTGCTGTGGAGGCTCCAGCCGAGGCTTCGGCAAAGGCTGACACCAAGAGCACTGGCTTGCCGGAGATCCTTAAGAAGCCTGAAGCCTGGGGCCCTCTAGGCGGCTTACTGTCGGCCGGTGGCGCGATTGCCGCTGGCAGCGGGCCATTGCAGTGGGCGCTTGCTATCGCGCTTGTAGCGGGCGTTCTCGTTGGCGTCTGGTACTTCGTCCGGCGTGTGAGGAGTGAGGCATGATCGCCAAGGAAAGTATCTCGCTGTTATTCGATACGGCAGCAAGCCAAGACCTCCTATCTGCGCTTTCCGATCTTGCCGAAAGATTTCCGCATTTTCGCGATGGCCTTCTCGGCCTCATCGATTCCGGCGATGAATTGTTCCGCCTCGACATTGATGGTCGCGCCGCACCCTTCGCAGGTGAGCTTATCGTTCGCCTTTATCCAGGCGACGCTCTTGCTCGTCTTGTGGTCGCACTTAGGGCAGGGGATTCCGATCTCTTTGGTCTCAAACATGGCGAGGCTCCGGTTGCGTCAATCCAGACAAACACAACTGTGGAGCTTGCGCAATGATCGCCACCCTATCGGCCCGCCTGCAGGGCTACGTCGCAGCGGCTGGCGTCGTGCTTGGCATCATCATCTCAGCGTTTCTGTATGGCCGCTCTGATGGTCGCCAAGACGCTGAAGCCGAGCAGCAAAAAGCCAACGCGCGCGCCAGAACGCAATCCAAGGAAGTCGAAAATGAAGTCAACGGTCTTGATGATCGTGCTGTCGAGCGCCGTCTTGATGACTGGATGCGCGACGGCAAGCGGTAATTACTGCGATGTCGCGCGAGCAATCAGGCCGTCGGTCGTCGACTCCTTAACGCCGGAGACGCAGCGCCAGATCCTGACGGAAAACGAAAAGCTCGCGAAGCTCTGCGGGGTCAAGCCATGACCGAAAACGTCCCCGGCCGCCTCGTCGAGCTCTCGGAAGACACGCGAAGCTGGCTGGCCGACCTCCGCGAAGACGAGCTCAAGACCCTCAAAGAAGTCGTCAAAATGCCAGCCGAGGATGTGCGGGAAGGATTCAAGATGGTGCGCGACCTGCGTACCGTCACACGATTTCTGCGCTGGCTTATTTACGGCGCGGTCGCGATCTTCATCGCCACGGTCGCGCTCTACGAAAACGTTCTGAAGGTCTGGGTTTGGATCAAGGGAGTGCCGTCAGCATGAAGCGTATTCTTTATGGTTTTGCCGCGGGCGTCATCGCCGCGGTTACTGCGGTCAGCTCGTTCAATATCGCCGTGATGGTGGTCGATCGCGAAGCACCGATTTCGTATCAGGACGCCCACGCGGTCACGCCTACCGTCAAGCGTGGCGGCACTATCGAGGTGGAATACAAGGTTGTCCGGACGCGCATCTGCCCGGTTGTCGCCAAGCGCTGGCTGTACGACGCGGCAGGTCAGCGGCATTCCGTGCCGCAATACACCGTTGGCGCCGATCTGACGGCGGGTCGCGAGACTTACCGCCGCTCGATTACCATCCCATCCTCTGCGGCGCTTGGTCCTGCTCGCTATGAGGTGGTCTTGGACTACACCTGCAATCCTCTCCAAAAGCTTGTCGGCCCGACGACGGTGGTTTCGCCGCCGGTCGAGTTTGAGATTGTCGGGTAGGGTGTGCGGCCAAGGCTCACGTAAGTGATTCGATGGCACGTGGGTTTTTTGCTGTTCCTTTGTCAAAATCGAGCAAGCTTGCTCAAGTTTTCCCCAAGGCACCGTTATGACGCAAACACGGTGGCTGATTGATTGTAAACCAAGATTCGCCCCAGCATCACTTTGTTAGGATTACAACTGCTATGATCGAAAGGAACGAGGATGGATTTCATTCGTTCGTTGAGGTACGAGCAAGCCACGAGGTATAGAAAACAGCGCTCACTAGCGGCGGCAGGGCGCGTCAAAAACGGGAGAACGCAAGCATGCAACGACACCTCGCAGTTACGGAAATGTTCAGGGACATGATTTCACAGGGTCATATTACCCCCAGTCCGGATAATGCCAATATTGAGGATTTACGCATGCCTGGAGAGCTGCCATACATGCCGACCATTGCAACCTATGGCACGTACTCCGTGCCTGACAATGGTGGAACTAGCATCTATGCCAAACTGGAGTCACGTTCTTAACGAAATTGCGATTGAGCAGGCGACTGCCACGGTATTTCCGCATGATGTAATACGCCGTCGTTATCTTCAAAAACTATTCGACCACACTGATCGAAATGTAATTGCTTACTATTCGGGATTTCTCAATAAGCGAGCTGAGGGTATTGAAGTCAACGACGAAGACAAGAACGCGTTCATGCTCTGCATCAATGAACTCGATCGAAGCAAAGGACTTGACCTCATTCTTCACACCCCAGGTGGGGACGCTCATGCGACCCTTTCGCTGGTGGACTACCTGAGGAGTATGTTTGGTAGCGATATGCGCGCTATCGTCCCTCAGCTCGCAATGTCCGCTGGAACTATGATCGCTTGTTCTTGCAAATCAATTGTTATGGGCAAGCACTCAAGTTTAGGTCCAGTGGATCCTCAGTTTGGTTCGGTTGCAGCAGCAAACTTATTAGCCGAGGTCAAGCGAGCCAAAACAGAGATATTGGCAAACCCAGGGGCATCTCTTTTTTGGAATCCCATACTCTCAAAAATTACGCCTTCGTTCCTCGAGCGATGCGAATTGGCAATTGAGGATTCTAATCAATTTCTAGATGAGACTCTTAGAGACAATATGCTCAGTAGTCTGGCTAAACCCGAGCAAGATACTGCGGTCGAAAATATCATAGATGTATTTGCCAACAATATTGGCAAAGCACACAACACGCACATTCCTGCTAAAAGGTGCGCAGAGCTGGGCTTGAAGATTGAGGAGCTGGAGAGCGACCAAACGTTGCAAGATCTAGTGTTGACAATACATCATTGTTATATGCATACGCTGTCAAATACAGCTGCCCTCAAAATAGTTGAAAACCATATGGGCCGGGCCTTAGTGAAACAAGTCGCGGTTAATTTTGTCCCGATGGTGCAGCCTCAAGGCGCCTATCTTCCCCCTAGCGTAGATAGCGATTGAGTTACGTCAGGGCTCGAAGCCACCCCGCGCGTTTTGTTCCACGGGGTGGGGCGACCGTTCGACAGAAAGGGGCTAGCTTCTGCGGCTGCCCCTAGGGCAAAGGATGGGTTTAAGCCTGCTCGGGTATATTCGTAGAAACTAAAAGAGCTCGTTATGGTATGCGGATACGTATCGGAACGGTGTCTGGGGTTTTCTCAAGCCAGCCCATCCAAGATCGGCTGAAATCTTGAGGGCAGGTGCCGTTGCCATAGCTGCGCCAATGACGCCGCTAATAATCTGGGTTGCTAATGGCAGGCCTTGATATTGTGCACCGAGAGCGGCGGCAACACCCCCCGCCCCAGTCACCATTGGGCGCAACTCAACGTTTGCCTTTAGAGAAGACATTCGGACAGGGAACCGCCATTCGCTGCTGACGCGTAGGACGTCTGCGCAAGCAGCGTCGATCAACTTAATCTGAGAGTTTAACTCCTGCGCCGGGTCAGGCGATGTGGAAATCACGGAAGCAAGGCTATCTAGATGGGCTCTTAGGGTCACGAGCTCATCACGACGTGATCTTTTAAATTTGAGTATTTCCCCTAAGGGTACGTCCCGATCCGGTACTGGCACTGCGTGGTAGAGTTCAATAGCGGTGCCAGGCTTCTTCAAGCCTTCACGTCCATGTAGCACCAGCGAATTTTCACCGTGGGCCATCGCCCACCTTCCTGGCTCTTTGGCGCTAAGATCTTCAAACACTTGAGTGTATGCCTTAACTAGAGTCTGTCAGGCTGTTATTGCACCATACCCTGCGTGTCGCAGGTACGCGGCGCATTCTGTTGGGCTGAAGTGAGTGAGGAGGCTTCCGACCTCGCGCCAAGCCTCCTCGATCGTTCGGCGGTC
>NZ_JAJOZR010000006.1:0-330360 GCF_021168455.1 Rhizobium quercicola | reverse complement strand
CATCCGGAAGCTCGTCTGCCGTCATCGTCATAGGTTGAGAACAGCATATTTTGCCGCTCGGAACGAGAGGTTGAATGCGGCTGATTCAATTGGTCGCGGCCGTCATCCGGCCTTAACAGGCGTGCGCGTTTGGCTCGGCGCTGCCACGCGTTTCCAGTCCAATCCTTCGAACAGAGCCGAGAACTGGGCGGATGTCAGATGCATCGCGCCGTCCTGCATTCGAGGCCAATGGAACTCGCCATCCTCAAGTCGTTTGGCGACCAGGCACACGCCGCTGCCGTCCCAGAAGATCAGCTTGATCCGGTCCGTGCGTTTGGCTCGGAATACATAGATCATGCCGGAAAACGGGTCAGCACCCATCTCAGCCTTCACCAGTGCCGCCAATCCTTCCGCGCCTTTGCGGAAGTCTACAGGCTTGGTGGCGATCATTACCTTCACCGCACCGGACGGCCCAATCACGATTGAGCCTTCAACGCCTGGATGACGACAGCAATGGTTGCGGCATCGGTGCCCGAGGCAATGCGCAGCGTGGCTCCATCAATCTTTAATTCAATAGCCGACTCCGGAGAAGTTCTTCTTGGCAAACGTGCCTGCCGCGCCTTCTTCGGCTCCGACGTCTCGGGTGTCACGATGACCGCTGGTGCAAACATCGGCTCCTCCGCCGGCACAGAAAGAACCCCAGCTGGCTTTCGGGCGAGCCGTCGCCATGTGAACAATTGCTGAGGCGTCAACCCATGCCGCCGCGCCACAGAGCACACCGTCACGCCCGGGTCGCAGCTCTCCGCAACGATCTGCGCCTTCTGATCGTCGGTCCATTCCCGACGACGGCCATTGCCAGTGAACACCTCGAACTGGCGTACCGGCTCATCCTTGGATTTAAGCGTAAGCTCTGAAATCGACATATATCCAAGCCCTCTTTCGAGGCTGAACATCGTCAATCAAACGCCGATCCGGAAGGTGGGGTCAGGACAGCGCTTACTGAGGAGCGCAAGGACATTACGTTGAACGAGATGGTGGAGCGGCTCGTGGGCGAGCAGTCAGTGCGGATCAGCCGCAGCGCCTTGAGCGCCTGGCTCTGCCGTCGGGGCTGGACGTTCAAAAAAAGTCCGCACATGCACTGGAGCAGGACCGCCCCGACATCCTGAAGCGTCGCCGAGACTGGTTCGACGGCCAACTCGATCTCGATCCGGCAAAGCTGGTGTTCATTGACGAAACCGGCCTCTCGACAAAGTTGGCCCGCCTGCGTGGAAGAGCACCGCGCGGTGAGCGCTGCCGGGCCGGTGTGCCGCATGGTCATTGGAAGACGACGACCTTCACCGGAGCGCTTCGGCTGACCGGTATGACCGCGCCCTTCGTCAACGACGGCGCCATGAATAGCATCGTCTTTCTTGCCTATGTCGAACAGGTGCTGGTGCCCACACTCCATCCCGGCGACGTCGTCATCATGGACAATCTGCCTGCCCATAAAGCCGCCGGCATTCGCAACGCAATCGAGGCAGCAGGCGCAAACCTGCTCTACCTCCCGCCATACAGTCCAGATTTCAACCCCATCGAAAACGCCTTCGCAAAGCTCAAGGCGCTGCTGCGGGCACGGGCCGAAAGGACGGTCGACGCTTTATGGGACACGGTCGGTAGCCTCGTCCCGCTCTTTGTTCCCGCCGAATGTGCAAACTACTTCAGGGCTGCCGGATATGACCCGGATTAAACAAGACGCGCTCTAGGAGACGGTACGCTAGTCCATGTTTTCCACACACGCGAGACGCAGAACACCATTCACGTCTGCCCTGCGCCCTCGCCGGCCACGATTTTCGTCTATGCCGATTGCCCGCGAACCTACGCACCGCTTCGCTGCTCGGTTCGAGTCGCAAACATTACATTAGAGACAATGCATACGCCGAGATTGTGATTCCGTTCTGGCCGCAGGAATGCCCAAACTAATCAGGATCATGCGGATATGACCCCGAATAAGGTAAACGTGCTAGCCGCCGTTGCCGAAGATCCAGAGGAAAGTGACACCTGAATTTCGTCAACGGCGACCTCACAAATTTGTACTCTATGTCAGTATTGCGATCAGTAGCGTAGCAAATTTGTCTCTTTGTCGCAGAACCGCACCAATGCATTAGAAGAGCGATCGAACTCAACAGCTTGGTTTTCTCCGTATCGAAGGAAACCAAGTTCAGCCTCACCTTCTTCTTGTCTGATAATCACCAGATTGGGTGTCAAGTTAGTAAGGCTAGCGTAAAGCCCGAAATGCGTATCCACTTGCCGAACAATACCAAAGGTACGGGACATGAGAATCAAATCGACAAGTGCATCTCTCGCAGACGATGACTGACTTGTGTCTAAGGCATCCGAGGATTTACCGTACGCTGTAACTTTATCAGAAAAGCGTGACTTTATGCAGTCTTGGGTATCGTCGGAATTGGTGCAAAGAAGGATCTGCAATCCCTCGTCAGCAACAAGCATTTTTTCGATGACGCCACAGAAATAGTCGTCCGTTATAGAGCCGTACAGCCTTTGTTCATTGGCATGGGCACCGTCCGAGATCTTGACGGCTCGACTGTAGGGCCGACGTATATGTAGGGTAGCAGTGCTCTGAGGGGTAAAGTTCACCCGGTTTGCCGATGCGAGCACCGGAGTAGACGGGCGCAGTATTCGCATATAACGCCCAACGTCAAAGATAACGCCTGAGTCTGGAAAGAAGCTTCTGTTTCTTGCCTCGTCAGAATGTGTGATTATGCCATGTGTTGTTAGCCAAAAGTTTTCGCCTTCAGTGGGCTTTGGAAGTACAGGGTCCTTGTTCCAGCCCGCGCTTCCGAAACCAATACTAGCGCCGTTGGCGTAGTTTTCCCGCTCGGAAGCCGCTACGAGCTCGAAGTCGTTGTCAAATAGCTCCGAAAACTCGGCGCCACATTCAGTCGCTGCTTCCCAGCACACCTTGAAACCGAGGTTGTAATAGCTTGCTAACCTCATTCCCGATGTCAGAGCCATTAGACGGTTAGTCAAGCCACCGATACATTCTACTACGAGATGATTAACCATTTTTCGATCTAGACTTTCGGCATAACATCGTTGAGGTCGGCTTCCATCATCTCTCTGACAAGATCAGTAAAGTTTGTGGTATGCGTCCAGCCTAATTCCCTCTTTGCTTTTGAAGGGTCGCCGAGAAGCAGATCGACCTCTGCAGGTCGAATGTACTGCGGGTCCAGCCGCACGACGATGTCTCCATTATCTATGCGCACGCCGACTTCGTCTAATCCTTCGCCGCGCCATTCTAGCGATATCCCTATGTGGCCAAATGCCAACTCGACGAATTCGCGGACAGTATGCATTTCGCCGGTAGCGAGCACGAAATCGGACGCCTCGCTGTGCTGCATTATGCGATACATTCCGTCGACATAGTCTCGCGCATGACCCCAATCGCGCTGAGCATCTAAGTTACCAAGAAACAAGCAACTTTGCCGTCCATGAGCATACGCCGCGACTGCCCTCGTGATCTTACGCGTGACGAACGTCTCGCCACGGAGCGGAGACTCGTGATTGAAGAGAATTCCGTTCGATGCGAAAATTCCATAGGACTCGCGATAATTGACGGTTATCCAGTAAGCGTACAATTTTGCAGCAGCGTAGGGACTGCGAGGGTAAAATGGCGTTGTCTCGCTCTGCGGGACCGCCTGAACCTTACCATACAGCTCGGATGTTGAGGCCTGATAAAACTTCGTTTTTTCTTCGAGCTTAAGTATTCGGATCGCTTCAAGAAGCCTCAAAGTGCCAATTGCATCGGAGTTAGCGGTATATTCGGGCGTTTCGAAGCTCACATGTACATGGCTTTGCGCGGCTAAATTGTAAATTTCATCGGGTTGGATCTGCTGCACCAGCCGAATAAGATTGGCGGAGTCAGTCAGGTCACCATAATGGAGGACCAACTGTGCCGAGGCAGAATGAGGGTCCACGTACATGTGATCAATTCGGGCAGTATTGAATGAGGATGACCGACGCTTGACTCCGTGTACTTCGTACCCCTTGGACAGCAGTAACGACGTCAAGTATGCGCCATCCTGCCCTGTAACGCCCGTTATAATGGCTTTCTTCATACGAGTTGATCCCTTTACTCTTTAGTTCCGTTAATGTACCAATCCCAAGTGCTTTTTAGTCCCTTTGGAAGCGAAACCTGAGGCGTGAAACCTAAGGAGTGGATGGAGGACAGATCATATTGCCGTAATAGTTGACCGTTCGGCTTATCTCGATTCCATACGATCTCGCCGTTGAATTCTACGATGCCGGCTAACATTTCCACAAGCTCCCGAATCGTAACGGTCGATCCACTGGCGACGTTAAACGCGCCATCACCACGTTCACCTATGTGAATCAGCGCCTCGGCGGCGTCGTCCACATGGAGAAAATCCCTCTGTGGCGTTCCGTCACCCCAGACCTCTATATTTTTAGTACGACTTATTGCTTCTCTAAATTTGCACATGAGTGAAGGAACGACATGGCCGTAGTTCATGTTAAACGTGTCGTTCGGGCCGTATAAATTTGTTAGGACCGCGTAACCGTAATCCAGTCCATACTGCGTCTTGTAAGATTGAAGCTGTGTCAGCATCGCTCGCTTTGCAACCCCATATGCAATTTCTGAGCTATGAGGTGGACCTTCCCATATATCTGACTCTTTCATGGGTAGCGGGGCGGTATCGGAATATATCGCAGCCGTGGAAACAGCTACAAACTTGCTAGCCCCGGCTAACCTGGAAGCCTGAACAACGTGCGTGTTTATGAGGACGTTCTCATCAAAAAATTCGGCGGGAAAGGCACTGTTACCACCCAACCCGGCGACCTTGGCTGCGCAATGGAATACGATCTTCGGCTTAACGTCTTCGAAAAACGCCCTTACGTCTTCAGCCTTAAGCAAATCAACGTCAGCCCGCGCGACAGAAATGACGTCATACGTTTTTAAACGCTTTAGTTTCTGAACGAGCGCCGATCCGAGCATTCCCGACGCGCCAGTGACAAGTGCAACCGTCATGATAGCCGAACCACTAAGTCAGAGAAGCAATGTCATGTGACCAAGCCTCGAGGAGAGCTTGTTCGTCTCGACCCACAAGTCCTTCCTCGATAAGCATGAGGTAGCATCGGCGAAGATTCTCTAGTAAATTGTCTTTGCCTGGCAGTAGATTCAAAGCAATCAGTTTATCGACAATAATATTATTGTTCAAATAACCAGGTACTTCCTCTGCGAAATCTCGAAGTAGATCATGCGCATTTCTATCCTGGTACACTGATGCACTATGGAACGAGAGCTTCCATCCACATTCCCATCCGATACGTTGCGCAATCAAGCTTCTCCAGATATCGCATACACGCCAAGAGCAGTTGAACGGCAGGTACATTAGCGGAAACGCATCACGCCACCAGGTCGTGTTCTGACTATTGAAGGGGCACCAAACGCCCTTTTCGAGCGCTACTATTTTACCCTTGTCGAATTTGACCGGGAGCTCAAACAGGAAGCGATATACTGCATCGACATCGGGATCGTCATCTGCCAATCCTTGCTGGATGGGACTGTCGACTGCTCCCTCAGTAAAGTTGAAATTGGTCTGCCTGGCTGCCTTTACATCCTCAAGCGGGAGACCGCGCGGCCAGATGGGTCCGTCGGAAAAATAATTGTAGGCGTTGTACCATCTTCCCCCGGTGGCCAGCGCCGAGTTGAATTTACGCTCACGAGGCGCCCAAAATTCTGGAAGGGGTATGTTGTCATCGTCTGTTTCAACAATTATTTCAGCTCCCCGAGCGATAGCCTCGAGGTAGCCAATGTTTTTCCGAGCGTAATGTTTCGTCGGGGCAATGCGCGCTAGTTTGTGCTCGAGAGCTGTTTGGTCATCCACGGAATAGTATTCGCAACCATTCAACGAGAAGTCGGCAGGGCTCTTGGTGTCGCCAATCACGATGAACTTCGAGTAAAAATCCCGCCCATCTGTCGCAATGTCCTTGAGCGCTTTCGTCGGCGGGTTGATGGATGTTACCACGACAGAGATATTGCTTTTCATATTGAGCCCTTAGTTCAACCAGCGAAGTTGCCAGCGCTTATTGCATATCGAACTGCCCAAATCTAGCCGCCGAAGAGGCGCGGACAGCGAGTTGCAATTTCCGTGAAATTCCTTTGCCACATCGAAAGCGGGGTGAGAATACCTAGTCAAATGCCTGACGTTCGTTCACTCGCTAGAGAACAATTTCCTTGTCGTAAGACGGTGCGTCTTTTCGATTTCTCCGAGCATTGCTGGCGTGGCCGGTCTGAAGGCAGACCGCCACGATTATCTGTATGGTTTACGTGTGCCGTGTCGCTCTTTCGCTCTGAGCTTGCTTTTTACCCTGGCGTTGTCGATTGTCGCGACCAACTGGTCAGCGTGTTTGGGTCGAACAGGCTACCCCTTTATCCAAGATTTGCCGCACGACGGGAGCCAACCGCGCGGAATCCGAGTGCGCGCCTCCGACATAGATAAGGTGGAGTGCACCCCGTTTCACCGGACATGTCGGCTAGTTTGATTTAGCCCTGATGAACTGCCGAGGGGAAGCTATCTTGAGCGCGGAATGGGGATGGATTTCGTTGTAGTCCTCGATCCATCCGTCGATGAGTCGTAGCGCTGTTTCTGCGTCCGGTAGTGCTGCGATGCGGATATATTCCCCGCTTCAGGGTTTTGACGCAGGCTTCTGACATTCCGTTCGACTGCGGACTGGCCACCGGCGTGAAGCAAGACGTCAGATTGAGCGCCTGGGCAAATAGCCGTAAGCGGCGAGCTGAGACCGTTCAGCGCGTGTAATTCCACGGCATGAGTGCATCGAGATCGCTGCTGGGCCAGCCTTTGGCGATGCGCTCGAGGGTCTAGGTGAGCCAGGCCTGCGGATCAACGTTTTTCATCTTCGCCGTCTGAAGGAGCGTGGCGATTGTCGCCCAGGTGCTTCCGCCGCCGTCACTGCCAGCGAAGAAAGTTTTTTTTCGCTTAATTGTCTGGGGCCTGATTGCGCGCTCGGCTATGTTGTTATCGGGCATGTTGCTATCGGCGCCCCACGAACGCTCGGCAGATTCTATCCTGTCATGTTAGAATTGTCGTGTCGGGACAGGGGCGTCGGAGTGCGAAGAAGCGGGCAGGCCGAATTGACTTTGAGCTGCGAGCTCGCGTTGTTATCTGGCCGCCCCTGCGACTATCCCGTCTGCGCTGCGAGCGCGTATCCGTAGATGTCGCACAGCCCGCGCACTCCCCCATTAACAACATGGAGGAATTTGAATGCGGTCGATCGGAATGGATGTGCATCGAAGTTTTGCGCAGGTCGCGGTTCTTGACCGGGGCAAGATCACAGAAGAATTCCGGGTGGAACTGGATTACGACGCTGTGGTGGCCTTTGGGCAGAAGCTTCGAAAAGATGACGAAGTTATACTCGAAGCGACCGGGAACACCTCGGCCATCGTAAGGTTGCTGACGCCTTTCGTGGCCAAGGTCGTTATCGCGAACCCGCTTCAGGTGAAGGCCATCGCGCACGCGCGCGTGAAGACCGACAAAGTCGACGCGAGGATTCTAGCGCAGCTTCATGCCGCCGGCTTTTTGCCAGAGGTCTGGGCCGCGGATGACGATACCCTGAACCTGCGTCGTCTCGTCTCGGAGCGCGCGGCGCTCGTGCGATCAGTGCGACGGGTGAAGAGCCGGGTCCAGGCCGTTCTTCACGCCAATCTCGTGCCGAAATACTCGGGACATCTGTTCGGAAAAGGCGGCAGGGACTGGCTCTCGACGGCCCCGTTGCCCAAGGCAGAGCGCGACCTCCTTGCCCGCCATCTCGATGAACTGGACTGGCTGAAGGGCAAGCTTGAAAAGCTGGATGGCGCCATGGCGCGAATTGCGCTCGACGACACTCGCACGCGCAAGCTGATGACGATCGCCGGAATAAATTCCGTGGTTGCCACGGCGGTGATAGCCGCCATTGGGGACATCTCCCGGTTCCAGACGCCCGACCGGCTTGCGAGCTACTTCGGCTTGACCCCGCGGGTGCGCCAGTCCGGCGATCGCGGGGGCAATCCATGGCCGCATCTCGAAACAGGGAAATGCGATTGCCAGAACGATGCTGATTGAAGCTGCCTGGTCGGCCGCGTCGGTTCCGGGGCCGCTGCGGGCCTTCTTTCTCCGGATCAAGGACCGCAAAGGCCTCAACGTCGCGGCGGTCGCAACGGCGCGCAAGATTGCGAATCTGATCTGGCAGTTGCTGACCAAGGAAGCTCCCTACAGATGGGCTCGGCCCGCCTTTGTTGCCATGAAGATGCGCAAGCTCGAACTGCGTGCCGGGGCAGCCAAAGCACATGGGCCAGCTGGTCCCGCCCGCGATTACTGGATCAAGGAAATCCGCCATCGAGAGATGGAGCTCGTTGCACAGGCGGAGGCAGCCTACGCAGCCATGGTAGAAGCCTGGAGAGACAGGCCACCTGAACCACAAAAAGGCTGAGAAAGGGACTGTTCAACAACATCCGTGTCGATCTCGATGCGGCCGTCGGTGAGAAAGCGTTCAAAGATGGAGCGACGCGAGGTGGCATAGCGGATCGCCTCGGCCAGCTTCGACTTGCCGGAGATCCGCAGCAGAGTCTTCTGCCAGAGGGCGACGAGCTCCATGACAACCGCAGCAGATGTCGCCTGGCGCGCCGCGACACGGGCGTCAGGGCATTGACCGCGGGCCGTTTCTTCCACCTGCCAGAGCTTCGCCATCAGCTCCACCGTTCCTGTGGCGATTTTGGAGCTGTCCGAGGCGTGGAGCTCGTAGAACTTGCGCCTGCTATGGGACCAGCAGCCGGCCAGTATCACGCCGTCATTGCCGCCGTCAGATCTGGCAAGCTTGTTATAGGCACCATGACCGTCCACCTGAAGGATACCGCGATAGCCACTCAGATGCCGGGCGACACGATCGTCCGCGCGGCTATCCTCGAAGCGATAGGCGACCATCGGCGGGCCACTGCCAGCGAAGGGTCTGTCATCCCGTGCATAAGCCCATAGCCAGGCCGTCTTGGCCGATCCAGATCCGGGCGCGAGTGTGGGCAACGTCGTCTCATCAGCGAAGATACGCTCAGCCTTTTTGATCTCGGCCAAGATGTAGTCGGCCAGAATCTTGAGCTCGAAGCCGAGCTTGCCCATCCATTGAGCCATCAGCTTCCGGTCAAGCTCGACCTTGTCGCGTGCATAGATTGCCTCCTGCCGGTAGAGCGGAAGGCCATCGGCATACTTCTAGACCGCGATCTGGGCGAGAAGCGCTTCCGTCGGAATGCCGCCCTCGATGATGTGCGTGGGTGCATCTGCCTGAATGACGCCATCTTCGTTTTTGAAGGCATACTTCGGTCGGCGGGTGACGATGACGCGGAACTTCGCCGGCACGACGTCCAGCCGCTCCGAGACGTCTTCTCCGATCAGCACCTTCTGTTTGCCGACATGCTCGGGCAATTCATCCGGCTCGATCATCACTTCGACCCGCTCCAGATGAAGAGCAAAGCCCTTGCGCGGTCGCGGTGGACGCTTTTCGGTATGGGCGGCACCCTTGTTCACCTTGGCTCGGATCGCCGCAATGCCAGTCTCGATTTCCTCGAAGACAAAAGCCTGCTGCTCATCATCGATGCCTGGAGAGCCAAGCTTTTCCGATCGCCGGCCAAAGCGGGCACGATCGAAGGCTTTCAGGATCTGGGTCAGTCGCTCGATGCGTCCATCAGCATCGGCGTTTCTGGCCTTCAGATCTGCGACCTCGCTCTCGAGAGCATCGACGCGCGCTGCCTTCTCGGCCATGGCAAGGAGCATGGCTTTCAGGGTCTCTACATCATCCGGGAGCTGCAGATCGGGCGGCGTCATAAGGCCTACCAGAGCATATTTCGTTCCGGTTTTCCTGCCCTCTCAGGCGGCTGATTCACTTCGCCGCAGGCCTTTACCCAACGATCTCCGGCGGCTTTACCGCCACGGAGCGAACCCGTTTCCAGTCCATGCCGTTAACCAGCGCCATAAGCTGGGCATGATTGAGCTGCACCCGGTTGTGGCCGATCCGAGGCCAGCAGAACTGCGCCTTCTCCAGCCGCTTCGAGTAAAGGCAGACCCCGGATCCAGTCCACCAGACGATCTTGATCCGGTCGGCCCGTTTGGCCCGGAAGACATAGAGCGAGCCGTTGAACGGATCACTGCCGGCATCACGCACCAGCGACAGCAAGCTGTCCGGCCCTTTGCGGAAGTCAATGGGATGACTGGCGAGGAAGACCTTTACACCTGCGGGGATCATGCCGAGCGAACCGCTCGGATGACAAACTGCAGATGCGCTTCTTCGACATGGCGGCCGGCTCGCACAACGATACCGCCAATGACGATTTCGACGACGGGGTCAGGGTCAGGTGCGACGCTCTGCGGATCAAATGCCGCTGCTGCCTGTTTAGGCTCATCGCTGCCCAACAATTCTCTGCGCCAGCGGTAGAGTTGAGACGGCAGGATCCCGATCTGCCGCGCGACTGCCGACACGTTCACACCGGGCTGACAGGCCTGCTCAACCGCTGTGGCCTTGAATTCGTCGGACCAGAAACGCCGCAACTGTCGCGGCGACCCGTCAAGGCGATCGGGCACCGCTTCGATCATTCGCATCAACCCAACGCTAGCCGTAGGTCTAGACATAGATCCTCACATTCAGAGAACTCGTATGCCCGAAATACCCTGCTCAGCATCAGCCGCGCCAGATGGGGTCTCCTTGCCGCTTAAAAATAGCCTTGTGTCCCTCGCGGTGTAAGCAGAACCATTGTCCGAGAGATGCTCGATGGCTTGTGGGGCTCGGGTTGCGCGGAACCGCTTCTCGACCGCCTCCAGCATCATGTCGCGCACGTCAGAGCCGGAGATGCCCGCGTTGGCGACCGCCGTCCAGGCGATGATCTCCCGGTCGAAGGCGTCGATGATGAAGGCGAGACGGATGACCTCGCCATTCCAGCAACTGAACTCCAGACCGTCCGAGCACCAGCGCAGATTCGAGCGCATCACCATCACCTTGCCGTCGTGGAGGCGGCCTTTGCGAACGGCCGTATGCTTCTCCAGCAGCATGGCGTGGTTGCCCATGATGCGATGGACCCGTTTGGCGTTGACGACAGGCTTATCGGCGGCTCGCCTTTCGCGATTGAGGAGCGCGGCAATCCGCCGATAGCCATAGGTTGGCCTCTGATCCACTAGCCTGCGAATGGCGGGCAGAAGCTCTGCATCCTCGACCTTGTGGTATGGCGCACGCGGCTTTGATTTGCCTTTCAGCCGCTCGATGAGGTTGGAACGAGAGACGTCCAGCGTATCTGCCACGGCCTTCATCGGGAACCGTCCTTCGGCAACAAGATCGGCCGCGATATCCGTTTTTTTGAGTCTGCTTTGGATAAGGCTTCGCGGAGTATTTCGACCTCCATCGTCTTGCGCCCGAGCATGCGCTCCAGCTCGCGGACCCGATCCTCCAGCTTCTTCACTTCCGAATTGCCGACAACCGGCTCGTCAGAATCCACGGCTGCAGCACCTCCCTCGCTCAAGAGCCTGCGCCACCGATAAAGCAGATTGGGCGCAACGCCATGACGGCGAGCGGTGGAAGACACCGTCTCGCCAGGTCCGAAACTTTGCTCAATGATTGCCAGCTTCTGCTCAGTTGTCCACCGCCTGCGGCGAACATCACCCGTCAGCAATTCAACGTGTCGATACTCGTTAGACATAAGCCTGTCCTCAAGCCTGTGCTTGAGCCTTTCTGCTTATGCCGACTGTCCGGTCGAAATGGAGGGCAGTTCACAGTCCGCGAAGCGTTGTGCACATTACCCGAGACACTCCAGACACTGTAGGGACACTGGGTCTCGGATCATCCGCGAACACCGCAGAGGAGAACTTAGTGTGACCGCGTCGAATTGATTCAGCGCCGTAAGTCGCGGAACTCGCACCATGGAAACTCGTATGATATGGGGGGTGAAAGAGCAATCAGCTGCCCCGATTGCTATTGGGCATCTTCATTTGGTAGAGAGTTCACCAGCGAGCGGGTTACGAGCAGCAAAAATATTAGCGAGGACTTAATGCAGAACGTACGAGGAAATGTTGACGGGCTAGTTAACGGAGTCCTGCACGGCTGGATCACGGACGATAATGCTGATCCGTTCGTAATTGCTGTCGAAATCGACGGCATCAGATCATCCGAAGTACTAGCAAATGGATTCCGAATGGATCTCGCAGCTGCTGGCCTCCCGGAGTGTGCGTTTGAATACGAAGTCCCCCCTCATTTCCATGACGGGCAAATGCATTCCATTTGCGTAAGGTATAGCGCAGATAACGTAGAGCTCGGCGAGCCTATCGACTTCGTCATCGAGCGACAATCGTCGAAAGAACAGGTTCCGCATAATGTTCATTCGTTCGTCAGTTCGGAGGTGGTGATGTCGATTGTTATTCCCACCTTCAACCGGGCTGGACTGATTAGAGAAACGGCTGAGAATCTGCTGGGTGTCGTTGGAGAGCACCCAATCGAATTGATTGTTGTTGATGACGGGTCGGTAGACGAAACAAGCGATGTTTTGATGTTGCTCCAGAAGAGCTTTCCAAAGCTGAAGTATGAGAAAACAGGCAATAGAGGGCCCGGCATGGCGCGGAATACCGGAGCAACGATGGCCCGTGGTGACCTTGTGGTGTTTCTTGGCGACGACACACGCGCCGTCAACAAGCATCTGTTTCAAGCACACTTCAAGGCTCATCAGATCGACAATAGTCCCGGACATGCTGTTCTAGGTAAGGTTATCTGGCCTGATAACAGATTTTCACTGCCAAACTTTACAATGAGCCTAATCCAAGGTGAAGGACAGCAGCAATTCGGCTACCGGTTCATGAAGCCGTGGCAGAAATATTCTCCGTGGTGCTTTTATACAGCTAACGCCTCCGTTAAGACGACCATGGTGGACGATTGGATGTCTGAGGGATTTTCCGACAAATTTACTTTGTACGGCTTCGAGGACGGCGAATTCGCCTACCGGATGAGCAAGCGTTATCCCAACTTTGGTGTATTCTACACACCAAGCGCGGTGGTAGAACATCACCACCATTACGATGTCGCGGGCTTTTTGAAACGACAGGTTTCCTGCGGTTACATGATGGACGTTCTATTTAAAATACACCCCGAGTTAAAAAATGCGCTGCTAGGGCCGGCGCTTGCCGATATTTTAAGTGCACCCCGGAGTGGCAGCGAAGGTCTGTTGCTAGCACAACACTACTCGACAGTTGTGGAGGGGCTCAAATCTTGGGCGATAATAATAGATAAGCATTACGGGCTCGGCAGTCAGAACTGGCATTCCGACTTTCTCAACGCTATTTTTCAACTGGCTTACATGGATGGCTATTTGATGTTACAGACGGAGAATCCCTCTGCGCAGTCGACAGCCTATCGGCATCTTCTAGAAGATTTCCGTACGAGAATGGGTCGATCAATTGAATCTGAGGCGATAGGAAATGTTCCTGGCTTCGGTTTTATTTGATTGAGCACATGAGGTTAGTTATATGATATCTATCGTAATTCCAGCTTACAATCATCAAAACTATATCGGCGACGCGATACGATCTTGCCTAACCGATCCGTTGATTACTGAAGTCTTGGTAGCCGATGATGGTTCTAGTGATAGGACGCGTGAAATAATCGAAAGTTACGCCAGCGCGTTTCCCGAAAAGATCCGCAATTTGACGGACAACCCGCCAAAAAACATCGGAGCGCACCATCGCATAAATCAGTTGTGCCGCGCATCGCGGAACGAGTGGATTGCGATATTGAACTCTGATGACAGCTTCTCACCGGGCAGATTTCGAAATTTTGCCCAGTTCGCGAAAGCCACCAACGCGGATGTCGTATTCGGAAATTGCGCTATTGTAGATTCAGACGATAGGGAGCTAGGAAAAAAATCTGCTTTCTATGACGTAGAATATAGCTTGCCAATTGGGTGGACACCTGAAAAGGTTGCCGCAAACAACGAGTATTTTCTAGCTCTCCTAAATCAGAATTTTATTGCAACGACAAGCAACCTTGTGATTAAGAAGGTATTCTTTGAAAAACTGGACGGTTTTCGGGCTTACAGATATATCCACGACTGGGACTTTATCATACGCGCAACGCTCAACGGGAGAGTTGTTTACAGCCCGACGATGTGGTGCAACTACCGCATCCACAGTGGAAATACGATATCCGAGAGCACACATAGGGTTAAGGACGAGGCTCGCAGAATGTTCGCGAGCATTATCGAGACGAATGAATTTCTGACCTACGTGCAACGTCATCGCTGTGCCTCCGAGGTCAATGTTGCTCTCTCGGGCAACCGCTACCTGTCAAATGATGCTCGTATAGCATTGGTGATCAGCGATTATCCGAAGAGTACGGAAATCGATCGCTTCCTGACCTTGTTTCCCGGAAGTAAAATGGTCTCGAGTTTGGCAGAAATCGATGAAAGCATTGATTTTATCTATTCCCCGACCAGCTCAGTCAGTATCGTCGGCAACAATGAACTTCGTAATCTGTTTCTCGCCTCGGCGATGGGGGGCTACGACTTCTTTATGCTGGCCTCGAACCTGAATCATACAACGTTCAGTACCCCTAATATGCGCGATATCTCGTTCATCAAGCGCGCGTCTGCTGCGCGTATCCTCAGCGGCGATTACAGCTCGCCGATGTTAGGCAGGATAATGCGGCTGCCACGTCAGCCGACGGGCGACAGCGTATCGTTATCTAGCGTTTTTCGTACCGCCGTGATCAGTCAATCCGGTCAGGACGTGATCGTTTCAAGAGATCCTGACGCCAGGATGGATATGACGCACAGGACGTTTGATTATGGGCAGCGTGTATCGCCATCGAGACTTGCAGGTTTGAACGAAGACGATACCCGACCAGTTGTTTTTGTTCTGCCGAGCGTGCTTGCGGTTGGTGGAGCAGAGAACGTACTGATTGAAATCATGCGTCAGACAAAGGACCAGTTCGCTTACGTTGTTGTTTGCACAGAAGTTATTCTCGAATCGCAGGGCAGTTGGTTGTCGCGTGTGTTGGAGCAATGCGAGTCCGTTTTTGATCTCGCGGAATCCTGCCATGAAACCTCGAGGCTCTCGGCCCTGGCGTGGCTGAAGGCGCTATATCAGCCGAAGGCACTTCTGATCACAAACGGTAGCATGTGGCAGATGAAGCACGCTGCTCGCATCAGGCGCCTTTTCAAGGACTGTGCTATTATCGATCATCAATGCTACGATGACAAGTTTGGATGGATCGAATGGTTCGACCATCCGGGTGTACTGGCTTCCGACTTGTTTATTGCGGTTAATTCACGCATAGAAGATGCGTTTACAAGCCGATTGAATGTCCCGAGCGAAAAGATACGACTCATCTACCATCCGATCGATTCTGCTCGGATCGAAAAAAACCTTCCTCACATCAGCAGGGAGCGGTCTCTCGAACGTTTCGGCCTCGATTCTGATCGACCAGTAGTTGCTTATGTAGGCCGGTTGGCGGATCAAAAACGGCCTCAGATATTTGTCGACGTCGCTACGATAGCGCAACAGAACGGGAGTAACATCCAGTTCGTTATGGTTGGGCAAGGACATTTGTCGGAGCTGATCGATGAGCAGATTACACGCAATCAACTCGCGAATATAAAGCGCATCGAAAATATCCCGTTATTGGAAGAATTTTATATCGCCGTCGACGTACTTGTTATCACATCCGAATACGAAGGCGTGCCCCTTGCTATGCTGGAAGCAATGAGCGTCGGCGTAAGCGTTGTATCGACCGATGTTGGCGACATTGGGCGAGTTATCTATGATTATCAAGGTTCCGAGGCTCTGCCCGTCGACGCCGCGGCTCATGAGATCTACGAGCGAGTTGCCGCTGTCATTGACAATATAGATGAGGACAGGCTGAATGCAAACGAGGCTGCGGCGCGAGTCCGCGAAGATTTTTCAGGGGAATTTATCGGTCGAAAATACCAGGCTGCGATCAGCAGCGCGATTGAGATATACGCAAACACACGGGCGTTTTAATACTATTCTATTGTGGACAATTGAACGGTCAGAGCTTCAAATGACAAAGCACTTTCTACGAGCCCGCTGTCACTAACAAAAGAGTATTCATGAGAGAACGCGTTCTGGTAATTGGTGCAAGTGGATTTCTTGGAAAGGCCGTTTGTGTGCGGTTGAGCGAGCTTGGGTACCGTCTCACGGGTCTAAGCAGATCTCCAAAACCGGAGAATCTAGGCAACGTCGAGTTGGACTGGGTTCAAGCCGATGCTGCTGATCTGAAAGCTGTTGCCCGTACGTGCCACGGGCAGTCTGCGGTTATTTATCTAGCAAGCGGAGCTTCTCCAGCACGAGCCGACACGGAACCGTACATGGACTTCACATCAGGTCCAGCATTAGCGTTGGTTGCTCTCGAGGCTTGCAGAATGCAGTCGGTTAACCGCTTTATTTTCGCGTCATCCGGTGGCACAATTTACGGAAAGGCCTCAGAGGTCCCAACGAACGAAAACTATCAGCCCAGACCGGAGGGAATATATGGGCTCGGTAAATTGACGATCGAGCACTATATGGAGCTGTTTCAAAAATTATACGGCATGAAATGTGTTTCATTGAGGATTGCTAATCCTTTTGGCCCGGGTCAGAAGATGGCCGGGGGGCAGGGTGTCATAGCCTATGCGCTAAATTCTGCGATGTCGGGTGAGCCGTTCAACATATTTGGGGACGGCGAACATATTCGTGATTTTGTGTACATTACTGACGTCGCAAACGCTTTTCATGAATGCTTGAAATACGATGGCAATGTGCCCGCTTTCAACGTTGGCAGCGGCGTCGGGGTAAGCATTAACGCCGTTATTAAGATGATTGATCGCTGCTTGGGAGGGAGCGGTCTTCAAATCAACCGGCTCCCTCCGCGGGCGGTAGATGTTCCCGTCAGCCTTCTAGATACGCGGCTTATATTAGCAGAAACTGGGTGGCGTCCCCTCGTCAATATTGAAGATGGCCTCAAGGCGACGGTAGAATATGTCAGAGGTGGTACACGGCGTCCCGATAGGTAGGAATGATAATCGGCGGCTGCGCGGGAGCAGGTTCGATCTGGCCTGATCCCACTGGTTCAAAGTTTTCGCTTGATTCTTACCAGACGTGGAGACGGATAGGAAATTAGCAAATTTGGTAGACCCTCGAAGAAATGTATTTTTGCGCAAAACGAGATATTACCCTTCGCGCAGTAGGCTTGCCGGACTCGATAGGCACTGATATCAGAAGTTGTCGGTACCGGAGAAATACTCCCCAAAAGTGCCGCTTCGATCTTCTTCAAGTGCTGCGGCCGCCGGTCTTCAGGGGCGCACCCCGGAAAACCAGCGGCGTTTCATCATCGTCGATACTCTTTTCGATGGTCGGAGGGGGGATATTGGTTGTCAACCTGAGGAAGACGATTATGTCGATAAGTCGGCGGAGACAGCCCCGACGACGTTCGAGGATGGCTTCTGGGGCCTGAAATTCCCGGCGGTCGCCCAGATTTGACGGCGCGCCTGGCGGGAGGTCATTCCCGTTTTTGTCTTTCCCAAGGACGTGCGCAGGATCATCTGCACCACCAACGCCATCGAAGCCGTGAATGCCAAGCTGCGTCGCGCTGTGCGAGCAAGAGGTCATTTTTCGAGCGACGACGCGGCGACCAAACTGCTCTACCTCGTCTTAAATAGATTAGAGAAAGAGTGGAAGATACCGCGAGAGAATGGGCGATGGCAGAATCGCAATTCTCAATTGGACGCCTCTAAAAACCTCCCCCTTTTGTTTATTTTCTGATTCAATCGGCCTGTGTGATTTGCAGGGAGCGGATGATGCGGGGACAGCCTGGGTTTTGGGATCTGGACGAACGTTATCAGCGGTTGAGCGCGGTGGGCGATCCGCTGGAGAAGCTCAACGCGATCATTCCCTGGCCGGTGTTCGAGAAGCCGTTGGCGAAAGCGCTGAAGCGGTCGGATGGATTGAAGGGTGGGCGCCCTGCTTTCCCGTCGGTGCTGATGTTCAAGATATTGGTGCTGCAGGCACTCTACAACCTCTCCGACGACCAGGCCGAGTTCGTCATTCAGGACCGTCTGTCCTTCATGCGGTTCCTGGGACTGTCCTTGTCTGAGAAGGTGCCGGATGCCAAGACGATCTGGCTGTTCCGCGAAAGCCTTGTTCGAGGCGGTGCCATCGACAATCTGTTCGCCCGTTTCGACAAACATCTCTCGCGATCTGGCTATTTGGCCAAGGGTGGGCAGATCGTTGACGCGACGATCATTCAGGCTCCCAAGCAGCACAATAACCAGGACGAGAAGGCAGCGATCAAGGCTGGCGAAATCCCGTCGGAGTGGAAAGACAAGCCCGCCAAGCTCGCGCAGAAGGACCGCGACGCGCGCTGGACGGTGAAGTATTCCAAGGCCAAGCAGCCCACAGAAACGCCGACATCAGCCGCGACGAAGCAGCATGACATTGCTATTCCGATGTTCGGTTACAAAAACCATGCGGGCATCGACCGGGCACACGGCTTCATCCGGGGATGGACGGTGACGAGTGCGAGCGCCCATGACGGCGCCCAACTCCGGAACGTCGTCGCCAAGGACAATACGGCATCGACGGTCTGGGCCGACAGCGCCTATCGTTCGAAGACCAATGAGGAATGGCTGCAGGACAACGGCCTGAAGTCGGACATCCATCAGAGGAAGCCGAAGGGCAAGCCCATGCCGGAAGCGATGTCGCGGGCCAACGGCCGCCGTTCGAAAGTGCGCTCTGCCGTCGAGCATGTCTTCGCAAGGCAGAAGGACAAGATGAAGCTCTTTATCCGAACCATCGGCATCAGTAGAGCGAGGGTGAAGATCGGCATGGCCAATATCGCCTACAATATGCTTCGCTATGTCTGGCTGACCGGAAAACCGCAGGCCGCATGACGCACGCGTGGCCGAAAGGCCGGAATGCAAGCCGTCAAGGCGAAAATCATTGTTAAAAACGACAGGCTTTCCTCGCCCGGTTCACCCGGAAAACGGCTATGCCCACCCATCAACTCCACGGCCGCCGGTAAATAGACGTGTCCAATTCTCTTTGCGGAACGCTTTCAGGCCGCAAGGGCACGTTATCCCTGCGCATGCCTTTCATGTCTTCAGGTGTCCAACCATCGCCATTAGGGTCGGTGAAATGGGTTCCATTGTCAGTAAGCACGGTATGGATCTTGTACGGTACAGCCGTGGCCAGAGCATGTAGGACGTTCCCGGCGACGCGTCGGGTTGCCTTCTCGACCAAATTAACAACGGCAAATTTAGACGGTCTAGCTATGGCTACAAAGAGATAGAGACTGCCTTGTGTCGTATGCACCGCAGCACTATCGACGTGGAGATAGCGATAGGGTAGCTCATGAACTTCTTCTTCGGACGCTTGTTGCCTACGACAGTGGGGAGCCGAGAAATACCATGGCGCTGAAGGCATCGATGCAAGGATGAGCGTGTCAGGTTCTGGATCGTCGACTGGAGCGCGTAGAGGTAATCATCGAAAAAAAATCATTGTGTGCCTGCGGAAAGTGACAATGACCGCTTCCTGCTCCATCGAGAGAACTGTCAAGTGCGGCCCTGTTGGCAGATCAGCCAGAGACGCTCTCTTCTTCCATTTGGCGACAGTCTTCTGATCAATCCCGTACCGTCTGGAAAGCGACCTCAGGCTCTCTTGACGACTTCGTATTGCTCGACGGACTGCCTCTATCGTCGTGGCGCTCCCATGCAAAACCTGGCCCATAGTACCCCCCCTATTCCGTGGACTAGATTGGACCATCAAAGTCCGGGATCAAACATCCAACCGAATATCGGCGTATTCTTGAATCAGCTGTCCGCGCCATCAGACTATTGTGCCGCTACATGGGTAATGGACGAACGAATACGGTTAACGAGCTTCCGTGCAGCATTCGGATAAAAGCAGTACTCTTCCCAAAACTTGATGACTCGTTCTCTCTTCAGATCATAGTCCGGCCCAGATGTGGGAAGCGATCGATAGTCGAAAGTCAGCTTCTGAGAGGAGGGTACAACGACGGCAAGTGACGACCAGTCCACAACGTCATCAAAGGGTAAGTGCTCATAGTCAGTAATGATCGGGACGGTCCCAACCTGCATAGTCCAAAACAAGCGCGGTGAGTTTGACGAATCCGCAGGTGCGAAACCATATTTAGCTTCGCCAACCCGCTTCATCCATTCACGGTGACGATCTGCCCAGTCCTCGGAAAATGCCCAACCCTTAGCGGATCTTAGAAAGAAGTTTGGGAGTCCTTCCGCTTCGAGTTGGCGCAACCAGGCTCGTCCGCCAAAGAAACCGCCGGTGACAGGAAAGTCGTCGACCGATCCCAGGAACGCAAAGTCGTAAATCTTGGCTAACGATCTACAATCTTCCGTATGTTCTCGATCCATTTGAATTTGGTAATCGCCCTCGCAGGGATGGATCGGCATAGGGTGTACGTTGTAACGAATGTTTAAATTTTTTGCAGGAAGCGGCGAGAGAACCAGTTTATGACCAGCGGGGTCTGAGCGGGAAAAATCCGGGAAATCGCAGAGGCTTTGCCAAACGTATTTTTCGCGATAATTCCGATAACTGTCCGTTTCCCGTATCATACGAGCAGTATCATTAGCTTCAATTGTATAAGGACATGGAAAAAAGGCAAATATAAAGTCAGCTTCTTCAGCAGAAGTCGCCGGCATCACCTCTGGTAAATGTGAGAATGGAAATCCGAGAACAGGGTCTTGCAAAATACTCGGCTCACCATTTTCAACATAAACCTTCAAGGATTGATCCCGCCTTAGGATATAGTTGTCGGCTTTATCTATATTTGCAAAACTATGAGCAATGCTCTCTTTTTTATCGACTTGTGTAAGCGAGTCTCCGTCACGTACAAACCAGTCAAACACAAGAGCTGCTTCAACGACGGTACTTTTAGCCTTTATCCTCGAAAGGGTCGTGGCCTCTTCTGTCCTCTCAACAATGTTGAAGGAATGAGTTGAAAGTAGTATTGTAGCGCCAATAGAAGCCAGATACGGTGCAACATCAGCAAAAAAGTGAAATTCCGCACCTTCCACGTCAATTTTCACGATGATGTTGTCGTGCCGTTCAGCGCGATATCTGTTGGCTATTTCAGAACGAAGGTCGAGCATCTTGACTTTGAACGATTCTGTGCACTCGACGTTTTCACCAAACCTCTCATGAGTTTGGAAGATACTAGTCTCGCTGTTGCCTGCTCTTCTTGTGTAGAGGGTAATCTCCTCCGCAGCACTGCCAATTGCTGAGTTGATGGTAATCACATTTTCGAACGCAGGCTGGTTTGCTGCGAGGTTGTTTTGGAGTTCCTCATAGGCGGCCGGGTCTGGCTCGAAGGATACGACATTAGCGCCGCATGATGCCGCAAGCAAAGTGATAGGGCCAATCCAGGCCCCTACGTCAATGAAGAGGCTCCTTGGCCCAACCAGCTGCTTGATGGTTTGAAGCGTGTCATATTCCCATATACCGTTGGACAAGTTATCCCAAAACCCTGTCCCAGTATCTTCAACCGTGAACGAGGTGTCACAAATGGATATCTGCCGCTTCATTATATAATCTCCATAATTTTCCAGCATAGCATAACCGCTGGGTGAGGAAACGCTAGCTGCTACTGCCCATGCCAAGCTGGCCAAAAGCCGGTTCGTTTGCCTATCTCGTCGTGCTAGGGCATTTTTGATAAGTCGGGTCGAGCGTTCGCGCGATCTGTTCTGTCTAATCCACTGCTGCAGGCGATTTGCTGGGAGGTGATCCGGGAGGTGATAATGACGAGGAAAATGTGCGGAGATCTTCGCGGTCGAGTCGTTGCGGCGATCCAGGACAGATCAGATCAGAGCAAATTAAGACGAAATTTGCTGCCGTACAAGAAAACACCGCAAGGGTTGCTTAAGTAATGCTAGTTTCGACTTGGACGGCGGAACTTCACTGTGGAGGCCCTGATCACGATGGTTTCAGATTTTTTCGGCGATCATTCGACGCTGAAGGTTAAATGATATCACGGCGCAGTAGAACTATTGTTGCGTCGCTTGTTGGCCGGTCGCCGATCGAATGCATCGACCGTCGGACATTCAATCGGCAAAAGAGAACGGCATTCGCGTTTCCTTCAGATCGCGCATTGTCAAAGATGGTTTGGCTTGGGAAGACTGCTCCCCTTTGCAATGAAGGTATATCGAGATGCTTACGAGAAAAATCGTTCCGGTGATCACGGCAGGTGGCAAGGGAACTCGCCTTTGGCCTTTGTCCCGTTCGACGGCGCCCAAGCAATTCCTGCAGTTCCTCAGCGAGCATTCGCTGTTTCAGAAGACGCTGCAGCGTGTCTCGGATTCGGAAATCTATGAACCCGCCGTGATCGTGACGAATGCCGAATTCCGGTTCATTGTGGCGGAGCAAGCGCAAGCCATCGGCGCCCCTCTCTCCTCGATTCTCCTGGAGCCGGTTGCGCGCAATACGGCGCCGGCGCTCGCCGCCGCAGCGTTCGTTGTCGCCCGTGACCATGGGGACGAAGCTATCGTTCAGGTGCTTGCGTCCGATCATGAGATCGAGGCGAACGCGACCTATACTGACTGCATCCTACTCGCTCGCGAAACGGCCGCCACGGGCATGCTGGTGACCTTCGGCATAACCCCGACCGAGCCTGCGACAGGTTATGGTTACATCGAGACGGGTGACGCGCTGGCCGGCGGCGCAAAGACGGTTGCCCGTTTCGTGGAGAAGCCGAACCGTTTGAAGGCGGAGGCACTGCTGGCGACCGGCCGCTATCTTTGGAACTCCGGCATGTTTATGCTGCCGATCCGCCTGTTCCTGGAGGATCTCGCAAGATTTGCGCCGGACGTGCATGCGCATGCGCGTGCGGCTGTTGAAGGCTCCCTGCGGGATTTGGATTTCGAACGGCTGGATGCGGCATCCTTTGCGCAGGCGCCGGATATTTCGGTCGATTATGCGGTGTTCGAGCGCACTGCGCATGCGGCCGTCGTTCCCTCGTCTTTCCCTTGGTCGGATCTCGGGAGCTGGGACTCGGTCTGGGCCGCGGGCGAGAAGGATGTGGCGGGCAACGTCACCGGACAGAAGGCGAGCGTTTCGGATACCCGCAATTCTTTGGTTCTTTCGCGCGACATTCACGTCTCGGTGCACGGGCTCGACGACATCGCCGTCATCGCCAGCGAGGATGCAGTCTACGTCGGCCGTCTTGCCGACAGCCAGAACGTCAGTCAGATCGTCAAGGCACTCGCACGCTCGGAGGCGACACGCAGCCTGACGGAGGTTCACCCGACTTCCTACAAGCCGTGGGGCTCGGTCTCGTCTGTACTCAGCGGCGAGCGCTTTGAAGTCAAGCGGTTGTCGATCGCACCCGGTCGCAAGATCTCGCTGCAGAAGCACTTCCACCGCTCGGAGCACTGGGTGGTCGTGAAAGGGACGGCGGAGGTGACGCTGGGCGACGAGACGCGGCTTCTCAACGAAAACGAGTCCATCTATGTGCCGCAGGGCGTGACCCATCGGTTGGCCAACCCGGGCAAGATCCCACTGGAGCTCATCGAGGTCCAGACGGGATCCTATCTCTCCGACGACGACACGGTTCGCCTCGATGACGAGTTCGGAAGAACGGATACCTAGAAAAGAGGTCAGCTCCTTCCATCAACCCGCCTAGGCCGCAGCGCCCAAACCCCCGTGCGGATCCAGCACATACTTTGTCGCTGCCCCCTGATCGAAGCTCTCATAGCCCTCGGCCGCATCATCGAGCGGAATGATCTTGGCATTGACGATGTCGGCGATGGGGAGGCGGTCGTGGAGGATGGCTTGCATGAGCTGACGGTTGTACTTCAGCACCGGCGTCTGGCCGGTGTGGAAGGATTGGGCCTTGGCCCAGCCGAGGCCGAAACGGAGCGACAGGCTGCCGCGCCGGGCGGCATCGTCCACGGCGCCGGGGTCTTCCGTCACGTAGAGGCCGGGAATGCCGATCGATCCGGCAGCACGGGTGATCTCCATCATCTGGTTGAGCACGATCGCCGGCTGTTCGCCGCCGGCATGGCCGCGCGCCTCGAAGCCGACCGCGTCGATGGCGCTGTCAACCTCGTCCGTGCCGATCACCTGCGCGATCATGTCACCCAGCCGGTCGCTCTTCGACAGGTCCACCGGCTCGAAGCCGACCTTTGCGGCATGCGCCAGGCGCTCCTTGTTGAAATCGCCGATCATGACGACGGCCGCCCCCAGAATGCGGGCGGAGGCGGCGGCCGCAAGCCCCACTGGGCCGGCGCCCGCGACATAGACGGTGGACCCCACGCCGACGCCCGCCTTCACCGCGCCGTGAAAACCCGTCGGCAGAATGTCGGAGAGCATGGTGAGGTCGCGGATCTTCGACATGGCCCGGTCGCGGTCGGGGAATTTCAACAGGTTGAAGTCGGCATAGGGAATGGTGACATAGCGCGCCTGCCCGCCGATCCAGCCGCCCATGTCGACATAGCCATAGGCGCCGCCGGCGCGCGACGGGTTGACCGTCAGGCACACGCCGGTGTCTTGGCTCTTGCAGCAGCGGCAGCGGCCGCAGGCGACGTTGAAGGGCACCGAGACGATATCGCCGACCGCCAGCATCTCAACGTCGATGCCTTTCTCGATGACCTCGCCGGTGATCTCGTGGCCGAGCACGAGGCCCGGCAGGGCGGTGGTGCGGCCACGCACCATGTGCTGGTCGGAGCCGCAGATATTGGTGGAGATGACCTTGAGGATCACCCCGTGCTCGATGCGGCGGCCATCCGGCGCCTCGAGCTTCGGATCGTCGATATCGCGCACCTCGACCTTGCCCGGCTTCAGGTACACCACGCCTCTGTTCTTGCTCATGTCCTTCTCCTCCATCTCCATTGTGCCGCAGGCTGCGGCGACGGACGCGCGTCGGGGATCGAGCGCTCCGTCGGCCGCATCTGCGCAAGCCTGGCCCTCCATGGCGGCGGCATGAAGCCGTCTTCATGCCTGCCGCTCCTCCGCGGCACCTCCATTGGACAGCGTCAGAAGATCACGGGCTGGACGCCTGCGCACCCGAGGAAACGACATGCTCCCTTTGCGGGGCGACATCGGCCGCCCCATCCGCGTGCTGCGTTTGTCTGCGCAAACAGAGCACGTCCTTGCCCGTTACCCAAGTAATTTGGTAGATTATTGCTGTCGCAACCGGCCCCGCTCGCGCATCCTCAAGACATCGAACATCAGGCGCGGATCAGATCTTCCGCGCGAAGGGGGCACATATGACGTTCAAATCCTTTCTCGCGGCCGCGGCGGTCGGTCTTGCCAGTCTCTCGCTCGCGTCCATTGCGGCTGCAGCCGACAAGAAGGTCGTCGTCGGCTACCAGACGGACGCGCTGCCGTCCTCGGTCGCCATCGCCAATGGCGACTTCGCCAAGGCGACCGGCTACGACATCGATTTCCGCAAGTTCAATTCGGGCGCCGAGATCTTCGCGGCCATCGCCTCGGGCGATGTGCAGGTCGGCTATGTCGGCTCCAGCCCGTTTGCCGCGGCCACGTCGCGCGGCCTCGACGTGAAGGCCTTCTATCTCTCCTCCATCTCCGGCATCGACGAGGCGCTCGTCGTGCGCAACTGCGCGGGCATCGAAAGCCTCGACGACCTGAAGGGCAAGAAGCTGGCCGCAGCCCCCGTCTCCACCGACCATTACCAGCTGCTCGCGCTCATCGCGTCGCTCGGCCTGTCCGAACAGGATGTCCAGGTCTTCGCCATCCCGCAGCCGGAAATCGTCGCCAGCTTCACGCGCGGCGATATCGACGGCGGCTTTGTCTGGGATCCGGCGCTGACCGAGCTGAAGAAGACCGGCAAGGTGCTGATCACCTCGAAGGATGTGGCGGAGCGTGGCGCGCCCACCTTCTCCGCCTGGGTCGCGGCCTCCGCTTTCGCCAGCGAGAATCCGAAATTCCTGCGCGACTATGCCGGCGTGATCAACACCTATTACGCCTCCTTTGCCGCCGACAAGGCTGCCTGGGGACCCGAGAGCGAGAATGCCAAGGCGCTTGCGAAAATCCTCGGCGGCACGGCGGAGCAGCATGCGGCAGCGCTCAAAAACCTCAATCTCCTGACCCCCGACGTGCAGGCCTCGGCCGCCTGGCTCGGCGGCGGCGAGGCCTCGGGTGCTGCTAAGATCCTGAAGGATACGGCCCAGTTCCTGAAAGATCAGGGCAAGGTCTCGCAGGTCCTGCCGAGCTACGCGGCCTTCGTCACGCCGGACGCGCTGGCCAGCGCCAGCAACTGATCGCGTCTTGAGGTGATAGATCCGGACAACGGGTCTGTCGCCGAAACATCCCAGACGCCGGCGCTTTCCGCGCTGGCGTCGCCTGCATGAGATCATCCTATGCTTACAGTCGATCAGGCCAGCGTGTATTTCGCCACGCGCGACGGCCGAACCGTTCAGGCGCTGGACCGGGTGTCCTTCGATATTCCCGACAGCGGCTTCGTCGTGGCGCTTGGCGCTTCGGGTTGCGGCAAGTCCACCATTCTCAATGCCATCGCCGGTTTCCTGCCGCTGTCGGAGGGCACGATCATGCTCAATGGCCGGCCGGTCTCGGGCCCCGGGGCAGACCGGGGCGTCGTCTTCCAGAAGGACACGCTGCTGCCCTGGAAGACCGTTGCCGACAATGTCGGTCTCGGCCTCACGTTCGCCGGCGTGCCGAAGGCTGAGCGGCGGGACCGGGTGGAGGAGCTGCTGCGTCTCGTCGGCCTTGCGGATTTCTCGGCCGCCTACCCTTACGAGCTGTCGGGCGGCATGCGCCAGCGCGTCGGCATCGCCCGGGCGCTCGCCACCGAGCCCGAGGTTCTCCTGATGGACGAGCCGTTCGGCGCGCTCGACAGCCTGACGCGCGAACAGATGCAGGAGCTGCTGGTGTCGGTGTGGAAGCGCACGGGCAAGCGCATCTTCTTCATCACCCATTCCATCGAGGAGGCGCTGTTTCTGGGCACGCAGGTGCTCGTCATGTCGCCGCGCCCGGGCCGCATCGTCGGGCGGTTCGATCCGCCGTTCATGCGCCAGTTCGCGGAGAGCGGCGACGCCCGCGCGGTCAAGACGGCGCCCGACTTCGCCGAGCTGCGCGAGGAAATCCGCGCCCTGCTGCACGCCACCGACACAGTGAGAAGAGACGCCGCATGAGCGAGATCGCGCACGATATCGTCCTCCGCCCGGACCAGCTGCAGGCTCCCGCCCCGTCAGCCTCCCTCCCCCGCCCCGTCCGCACCGTGGAAATGACGAGCTTCGGCATTGCCGGCCGGCCGACGGCCGCCATCAGCCTCGTCACCGCCGCCGTCATTCTCGGCGCTTGGTGGGCGACGTCGCGCTTCGGCCTCGTCTCCCCCCTCTTTCTTCCGGCACCGGCCGAGGTGGTGACGCAGTTCGCCAACATCTATCGCGACGGCTATGCGGGCGCATCGCTGGGCGAGCATCTGTTCGCCAGCCTGTTCCGCATCCTCACGGCCGCCGCCATCGCCATCAGCCTCGCCATCCCGATCGGCTTGGTGATGGGCGTCAACCGCGTCGCCAAGGGCGTGCTCGACACGCCGATCGAGTTTTACTGGCCTCTGCCACCGCTCTCCTATCTGCCGCTGATGATCATCTGGCTCGGCATCGGCGAAACGTCGAAGATCACGCTCCTGACGCTCGCCATGTTCGCGCCCATCTGCCTCTCGGCGCAGGCCGGCGTGCGGGCGCTGCCCATCGAGCGCATCCATGCGGCGCGGTCGCTCGGCGCCAGCCGGTTCCAGCTCTTCACCGACATCGTCTTTCCCTCGGCCCTTCCCGAAATCCTCACCGGCATCCGCATCGCGCTCGGCATCGGCTGGGGTACGCTGGTCGCCGCCGAGCTGATCGCCTCCACGCGCGGCATCGGCTTCATGATCATGTCGGCCGCCCAGTTCCTCGCCACCGACGTCGTCTTCGTCGGCATCTTCATCATCGCCGCCTGCGCCTTCACCTTCGCCGCCGCCACGCGGCTGCTGGAAGCGGTGCTGGTGCCGTGGAAGGGCCGGACGTGAGGCCACATCGTTGAAAGGCCGTCCCGCATCCCATCGCAAGGGGTAGGCCGTCCTCGTCCAGAAAGACTTGTCTTTCTCCCGACGGCCGTTCTCCCGACCTGCGCGTCAGGGCCAAAACCGCACAAGGCGTCTCCATGAAACCATCCATCGCCCACCAGATCCTCGCCTCCGCCAGCACGCTCTTCTACCGGGAGGGCATCCGCGCCGTCGGCATCGACCGGATCATCGAGGAGGCCAATGTCGCCAAGGCGACGCTCTACCGGCATTTCCCGTCGAAGGATCATCTGGTCGCCGCCTATCTGCAGGATCGGCACGAGCGCGTGCTGCGCTCGCTCAACGAGGTGCTCGGCACGGTCGGCGCCCCGCGCGATCAGCTGGAGGCGATCTTCCTGCGGCTGCATGAAAAGGCCGACAGCCCGGAGTTCCGTGGCTGCGCCTTCGCCCTTGCCGTGGCGGAGCACGGCGAGTCCGAGCGCGTCACCACGATCGCGCGCACCCACAAGGCCGCCGTCGGCGATATCTTCCGCACGGTTCTCGCGCCCGTCGCCGCCGCGCCGGACGCGCCCGCCGCCCATCTCGCGCTTCTCTATGAGGGCGCCCTCTCCACCGTCGCCGTCGGACGCGATCCCCGGGCCGTGCTCGTCGCACGCGACTGCGCGCTCTCCGTCTTCGACGCCGCCCGAACGCCCGGTGTCGTCCGGGCTACCCAACACCCTGAAAGAAAGCGCGCATGACCAAGACCATCGATTACTTCTACGGCATCGGCTCCCCCTTCGCCTTCATCGGCCTTGCCCCCTTCCGCGATCTGGCCGAGCGCCATGGCGCCACCATCCGCCCCTATCTCATCCCCCTCATCGAGGACAATGGCGGCATCTATTCGCGCAACCGGCCCGAGCCGCGCCGGACCTACTGGACGAAGGACCTGAAGCGTTGGGCGGCGCATCGCGGCAAGACGCTGACCTTCGAGAACCGCGCCGCCCTGTCCGACCCGACCCCGGCCGGCCTGCTGGTGATCGCCGCCTTCGAGGCGAACAAGGACTGGCTGGCGATGACCGCCGCCCTGCAGGAAGCCTTCTGGAGCCGTGCCGAGGACATCGGCAAGCCCGAGGTGCGCATCGCCCTGGCCGATGCTGTGGGACTGGACGGCGCCGCGCTCGAACAGCATGCGCAGTCGGAGGAGATCCGCGCCATCTGGGCATCGAACCGGGAGGTCGCGGCGGCGGCCGGCGTCTTCGGCCTGCCGACCTACCGCTTCGAGAACGAGCTCTACTGGGGCCAGGACAGCCTGCCCTTTCTCGAGCGCCACCTGAACGGCGAAACGCCGATCGCCTGATGGCCGACGGCCGATCGCAGCCAGACGATCGTTGGCAGATGATCGCTACCAGATGATCGCAGGTGGCTGGCGATCGCCATGATGTTACGGAGTCTCTCATGTCCTCTTCCCCCGCTCTCTCCCCGCAGCCCCTGGACCAGGGGGCGCCGCGGGCCGCCCTTCTCGAAACGCTGAAGACGCGGTTTGCGGACCGGTTCTCCGCATCGCAGGCCCTGCGCGAGCAGCACGGCCGCGGCGAATCCCACCACACGCCGGCCATTCCGGATGCGGTGGTCTTTGCGGAAACGACACAGGAGGTGTCCGACATCGTCCGCCTGTGTTCGCAGGCCGGCGTCCCGGTCATCGCCTATGGCACGGGCACCTCGCTCGAAGGTCACCTCGCCGCGCTGCAGGGCGGCATCTCCATCGACCTTTCGCGCATGACGCGCATCCTGCGCGTCGGAGCGCAGGATCTGGACGCCACCGTGGAGGCGGGCGTTACGCGCGAGCAGCTGAATACGCATCTGCGCGACACCGGTCTCTTCTTCCCCATCGACCCCGGCGCCAATGCCTCGCTCGGCGGCATGGCGGCCACCCGCGCCTCCGGCACCAATGCCGTGCGCTATGGCACCATGCGCGAGAACGTGCTGTCGCTGACCGTGGTTCTGCCGAGCGGCGAGATCATCCGCACCGGTGGCCGGGCGCGAAAATCCTCGGCCGGCTACGATCTCACCCGCCTTTTCGTCGGCTCGGAGGGCACGCTCGGCATCATCACCGAGGTGACGCTGCGGCTCTATGGCCTGCCGGAAACGATCTCGGCCGCGCTCTGCTCCTTCCCCACGGTCGAACAGGCCGTCGCGGCCGCCATTTCCGTGGTGCAGCTCGGCATTCCCGTTGCGCGCATGGAGCTGATGGACCGCGGCCTGATCGACGCCGTCAATCGCTATTCCAGCCTGTCGCTCGACGTCGAGGATACGCTCGCCTTCGAGTTCCACGGCTCGCCGGCCACCGTCGCCGAGCAGGTGGAAATGGTCGCCGCCATCGTCGAGGAGAATGGCGGGCTGAACTTCGCCTTCGCCAGCACGCCGGAAGAGCGCAACCGCCTGTGGAAGGCGCGGCACAACGCGTTCTATGCCGTCGTCTCCCAGCGCCCGAACGCCAAGGGCTGGTCGTCGGATGTCTGCGTGCCGGTGTCGGAGCTTGCCGGCTGCATCCTGATGACGCGCGCTCTGCTTGCGGATTGCAGCGTCCCCGCCGCCATTCTCGGCCATGTCGGCGATGGCAATTATCACGTCGTCTTCGCGGTCGACCCGCATGACAAGGCCGAACTCGCCGAGGTCGCCGCCATCAACACGGCGATGGTCCACCATGCGATTGCCGTTGGCGGCACCGCCACCGGCGAGCACGGCGTCGGTACCGGCAAGATCGGCTATCTCCGCCGCGAGCACGGGGACGCCGTCGATCTCATGGGCGTCATCAAGGCGGCCATCGACCCGAAGGGCATCATGAACCCCGGCAAGATCCTGCCCGACGACGCTTTTCCGTCCGCACGCTGAGAGGATGCCGCCCATGACGCCCTTCAGGCCACACAGCTCCCACTGGGGCGCCTTTTCCGGCCGGCTCCTCGATGGCGTCCTCGACATCCGCCCGCATGCCGGCGATCCGCATCCCTCGCCGCTCCTCGGCAACCTGCCGGCCAGCGCCGACAGCCCCATGCGCATCCGCCGCCCGGCCGTGCGGCGCGGCTGGCTGGAGGGCCGGCCCGGCAACGCCGCCGCGCGCGGCGCGGACGACTTCGTGGAGGTGGAATGGGACACGGCGCTGGCGCTGGTGGCGGACGAACTTTCCCGCGTCTACGGCACTCATGGCCCGCAGGCGGTGTTCGGCGGGTCCTATGGCTGGGCGAGCGCCGGTCGCTTCCACCATGCGCAGAGCCAGGTGCACCGTTTCCTGAACACGCTCGGCGGCTATGTGAAATCGGTCAACACCTACAGCTCGGGCGCCGCCATGGTCATCATGCCGCATGTGCTCGGGCCTTATGATCACGTGGAGCGCAAGAGCGTCACCTGGGATGCGATCGCACGCAGCTCCGGGCTGGTCGTCGCCTTCGGCGGCATGGCCATCAAGAATGCCGATGTCCATGGCGGCGGCAACAGCGCCCATATCGTGCGCGACAGGATCGCCGGCGCCAGCGCGCGCGGCTGCCGCTTCATCCTCGTCAGCCCGCTGCGGGACGATTTTCCGCCGGAAGCAAACGGCGAGTGGCTGTCGATCGTGCCGGGCACGGATGTCGCGCTGATGCTCGGCCTCGCCCATGTCCTTGCCACCGAGCACCTGCACGACAGCGCCTTTCTCGAACGCTACACGGTCGGCTTCCCCGACTTCGAAGCTTATCTCACCGGGGCGTCCGACGGCGTGGCGAAGACCGCCGAATGGGCCGCCGCCCTCTGCGGCATCGATGCGCAGACGATCCGCACGCTTGCCCGCGACATGGCGCAGTTGCGAACGCTCGTCACCGTCAGCCATTCGCTGCAGCGCGCCGACCATGGCGAACAGCCGGTCTGGATGGGCATCGTTCTCGCCGCCATGCTCGGGCAGATGGGGCTCGACGGCGGCGGCTATTCCTATTCGCTGGGCGCGCTCGGCAATACCGGCAAGCACGATCTGGCCGTGCCCCTGCCGACGCTCGACCAGTTCCGCAACCCGGTGGCCGACTTCATCCCCGTCGCGCGCATCGCCGACATGCTGCTGCAGCCCGGCGCGCCTTACGCCTATAACGGGCAGGCGCGGCGCTATCCGGAGATCAGGCTCGTCTACTGGGCGGGCGGCAATCCCTTCCACCATCACCAGGATCTCAACCGACTTCGCGCCGCGTTCCGCCGGCCGGAAACCATCATCGTGCACGAGACAGCCTGGACCGCATCGGCCCGCCATGCCGATATCGTCCTACCGGCGACGACGACGCTCGAGCGCGACGACATCGGTGCGGCCTCGGGCGATCCGCTGATGATCGCCATGAAGCAGCTGATCGACCCCGTGGGCGAGGCGCGCGACGACTATGCCATCTTCTCGGGCCTTGCCCGCCGGCTCGGCACGGAGGAGGCCTTCACCGAAAACCGCAGCGCCCGCGACTGGCTCGCTTTGCTCTACGAGACGACGCGCAAGGCGCTCGTCGCTGGCGGCCATGAGGCGCCCGATTTCGATACCTTCTGGGCGCGCGGCGAACTCGTGCTGCCGCTCAAGCCCGACACGGGCGGCCCGGCCCGCGCCTTTCGCGAGAACCCGGACGCCTTCCCGCTCGCCACGCCCTCCGGCCGGATCGAGATCTTTTCCGACGTGATCGACAGCTTCGGCTATGCGGATTGCCGCGGCCACCCGCGCTGGTACCCGCCGCACGCAGAGCCCGCGGCCGCAGACCCCGCCTCGCTGTACCTCGTCTGCAACCAGCCGCAGCAGCGCCTGCACAGCCAGCTCGACTACGGTGCCGTCAGCCGCGCGGCCAAGATCGACGGTCGCGAGGCCCTGCGCATCCACCCGGACGACGCCGCCGCGCGCGGCATTCGGGACGGCGACGTCGTGCGCCTCTCCAACGCCCGCGGCAGCTGCCTTGCCGCCGCCGTGCTCAGCGAGGCCCTCCGCCCCGGCGTCCTGCAACTGGCGACCGGCGCCTGGTTCGAGCCGGACGACCCCACGGCGGAAACCGCCACCTGCATCCACGGCAACCCCAACATCCTCACCCGCGACATCGGCACCTCGCAACTGGCACAGGGCTCGACGGGACAGCTGACCCGGGTGCAAGCAACCCGCCTCGACGGTCCACCGCCGCCGGTGCGGATTTTCGAGCCGATGCGGTTTGCAGGCGATGGCGAAGACATGGTTGCCGGGCGCGAGCAAGGATAAGAGAGGCTCCGCGCACAACCCTTCTTGTTTCCCAGCCGCGCTGAACGACGCTCCCGCATTCGGGGATATGGAGCCGGGTCCGATCATAGGGACCATGATCTCCGACCGAGATGGTGACCGAAGACCGTCTCGGCAACGATAAGCTGCGCCGCGCGTACCATGAGCCGTTGGCTGCAAGCAAACACCCGGCTTGATGTTGCGAACCACGATCCGGCCAGTTCGATCACCACCGCTTACACGATGGCGAGCAATCTGTGCCGTGGGCGCAAAGGTTGTAAAAGCAGCTAATGTGTTAGTCGTTAGGCCTTTTGGGATCTGAGGGCTCGTCGGTCTGCGGTAGTCCCTCTCGCCTTTTCAGCTCGTTCTCGATCGCCTCTCGAATGAATGATGCGGTCCTATAATTTCCGACCATTGCTCGGATCCGCTCCAACGTTTCCGACGAGAGGCGGATCTTCAGTTCTTTGAAATAGAGCGGCGGCCGTCCCATACGATAATTCACCTTTATAAACGACGCCGTTTATTGACTTTGTAAAAGACGTCGTTTATCTTCGACCCCAACATTGTCGGCCAGGTTGACGTGTTTGCACCACGATACCCGACCGCACCACAACCTAGCTTTTGGATGCTCGGATCATGGGTGATTCTGACAATAGCAGAACTTTGCCTTCTATTTGCTCGGGAAAAGTCAGCGGTCACCGTGTGTCGCAGACGCGTCGCAACGCGTTCACCCGAAAAAACCTCATGTCGGCCGCAACGACCCTGCTAGCCGTTCGTAGCGCAGAACTGCGCAAGAAGCGGCAAGGCCGAGAGCCAGGTCCTACGCCAGCTGCGGAGCTGTGGCAGAGCTGGCTTCTGTTTCATCGACAGCGAGAGCAGGCAACAAAGCGTCAACAGAAGCTTGAAAGGCAGGTCCTTACAGAGGCCGGCAGTTTTCCGCTGGTAACACTCGCGGTGACAGGCCGGGAGAAGCCAGTTAGCGTGACGTCGTTTTCCGAGATCGAACGTCTGAAACTGCACGTCAGCGCACAACAAGTTAGAGAGGCGCGCTCAAGACTACGGCGTCTTCGAAAAAAGTGGAAGGCCGCCGACGGCAAAGTTGGCTACAGCGCTGCCCTTGCTTGTGAACGCGAGCTCTTGGAACGGGAAAAAATTCTGGCGCGGGTGCTTCAACTGGCCGAACCCTTTGAGCTGGTTGAAGTGATCGCAAAATTGCATTGCCTCGTAATGATGGAGGATGCTGGTCTGAATTATAATGAAACACCTTGGCCAGAATTGAGGGTTATCCTCGGCGACCTGGTTCGCATAGAGCAACGCTCTATGCTCTGAAGTCTGGTTGCAACTTCCCGCGACTATTTCATTATCTCCTGAAGCCCTCAATTTTCTCGTTGAGTGAGATTAACCCTCCAAAGCTGCAAAAGTCAGGATACGCGACATATCTTGCAGCCGTGGTGCCCTCGCCCACGCAACGGTGCCCCAAAAAAGATCTGATGAAGTGAACTCTGAATTTCTCGTTTTAGCTCACGCGATTACAGCGTCGTGAGCCGTGTGCTCACCCTGCATATCGCCAACGCGCTGAGACTGGCGCATGAAGACATCGCAGCCGCCGAGGCGCTTTCGGCGATTGGAAACAGGAACGATGCCGATCTCGCCCAGCAAGCCGCCGAACAAATCCTGCTTGCCCCCTGACATCCGAAGGGATCAGGCCGTAGGGAAAGGATGCGCACCGACTGGACGCCTTGCAAGGTCTGCTGCCCGAGGCCAACCCTTTCAAGGCAAGGTTCTCGCCGATCACGTTTCTGACGATTCACGCCACGACGTATCAATTCTACAAGGATGCCGGCCGCCTTTCGGCAACGGCGGACAAGGATGCGCTCGGCACCGCGATCTCACTGTGAAAGCCATCCTCGATGACGTCGCGCCGCACCTCGGTGTCGATATGACGAGGAGCGACAGGGTGCCCGCAGCCACCGCCTCCCCGCCCCGCCTCTGATCCCCCGGGAAACGCCCGAACCCCGCGCTTCCGGGAAAGGCCGTCGCTTCGGCGCATCCCCACCCGCATTCCCCCCTGAAACGCTGATCCCAGCGCATCGGGAAAAACGGCCAAAATAATCTATAAATTCGATCGAATAAGAACAACTGGTCTTTCTCATCGGTTCCGCATCCCCCTAGTCTAGGGTGGTCGCCGGGTGCAGGCGGCGGAAACGAGAGCCGAGACCTGTGATCCGAGAGACGACAGCCCCCGCCATCCCGAGAACGGCCGTTTTAACAACCGCCACCGGCCTTTGCGCGCAGGGCATTGCCCCTTGCCGCGCCGCCGGCAGCGCCTGTTGTCCGGCGACGGATCTTTAGCCAGCCAAATGATTGCCCTCCCGCATGCGCCGAAGCCGGCCGGCGGGCCTTAAGAGAACCCGAACCTGTTCAGGAACCCCGCATGACCGACCGCGCCTCCCTGCTTTCCCTCACCCGCTTCTCCCCCGCCCGCCGCCGCCTGCTGCGCGCCACCTCGGCCGTCACGGCCCTTGCCCTCCTTACGACGCTGGCCGGCCCTGCCGTCACGCTGGCCGACGAGGCGAAGAAGGAGGGGGGCGATATCACCTTCCTCATCGATTCGCTCGGCGACACCTGGATCCCCAACAACAGCGCTATTTCGAGCTTCCAGGGCCATATCTGGGGCCATGTGGCCGACAAGCTTCTCTATGTCGATGCGAACGGCAAGGTCAACCCCTGGATCGCCGAGCGCTGGGAGCAGAACGCCGATGCCACGCAGTTCACGCTGCATCTGAAGCCGGGCGTCACCTTCTCCGACGGCACGGCCCTCGATGCGGCCGCCGTCGTCGCCAATCTCGACATCTGGTATGCCGGCCGCAAGGCGGAGGGCATCAACCCGATCGGCCTTTTCCCCAAGACCTACGACCATGCCGAAGCCGTGGATGCGGCAACCGTGACGGTCTCCTTCAAGAAGCCGACGCTCGGCTTCATCCCCACGCTCGGCTATCACGGCTCGATCCTGATTTCGCCGAAGACGCTCGCCCTGCCGGCCTCCGAGCAGGCCGACCTTTCCAAGACGTCGGGCAGCGGTCCCTATGTGGTGGAATCCTGGAAGGAGGGCGATCACGTCACGCTCGCCAAGCGCAAGGATTACAACTGGGGGCCGGCCGCCGTCGGCCATACCGGCCCGGCCTTCCTCGACACGATCACCTACAAGCTCGTCTCCGAGCCGTCGCTGCGCGTCGCCTCCGTCCAGTCCGGCCAGGCCGACGTCGCGTACAACGCCTCGCCGCAGGAGCTCTCCTCGCTGAAGGATGAGGGGTTCACGGTCGCCACGCCGCGCTATCTCGGCTTCGTCAACGGCCTGGCGATCAACACCAAGCTCGCCCCCTATGACGATGTGAAGGTGCGCCAGGCGCTGCAGGCCGGCATCAACCGGCAGGAGATCATCGACACGGTCTATACGCCCGACTGGAAGCTCGCGACCTCTTTCATCCAGAGCAACGTGCCCGGCGCGACCGACCACAGCGACCTGCTCGCCTACGATCCGGCCAAAGCCGAAAAGCTGCTCGACGCGGCCGGCTGGGTGAAGGGCGCAGATGGCGTGCGGACCAAGGACGGCAAGCCGCTGTTGCTGACGCTCCATTCGAACCCGTATCTCGCCGCCTCCAAATCCATCGACGAGCTGATCGCCCAGCAGCTCGGCAAGATTGGCTGGAAGGTGGCGATCCGCGCCTATGACGTGGTCACTTTCGGCGAGAAGGTGAAGTTCGGCGGCGCGGCCGTGCCGGCCTACGAGGTCACGCGCAGCTTCATCGACGCCGGCACCGTGGCGGGCATCCTCACCAATGCCAACAATGGCGAGAACTGGTTCGCGCTCGACGACCGCGACCCCGTCATCAACGACCTGCGCGACGGGATCGCCGGCGCCGGCACGATCGAGGCGCGGGCACCGCTTCTCGATAAGCTGCAGGCCTATGTGCTGGAACAGGGCTACTTCATTCCCCGCACGCAGATCGTCCAGCGCCTCTACGTCCAGTCGCCGGCGCTGAAGGGCGAGGTCTATAACGGCGTCGCCTATGCCAGCTACTACACCGCGACCAAGAGCGAGGTGGGGCAGTGACGGAAACGGTCACGGGGGCCGCGCCATGAACAGCGCCTATCTCACCTATGCCGGAAAGCGGCTGGCCCAGGCCGCCGTGGTCATCCTGCTCGCCTATGTCTTTACCTTCGTGGTCGTCAGCATCCTGCCGGGCGACCCGATCACCAGCGTGCTGCGCAATCCCCAGAACGGGTTCTCCGAGGAGGAGATCGCGCAGATCGTGGCGGCGCAGGGGCTCGACAGGCCGGTTCTCGAACAGCTCTGGTCGTCGCTCGCGAATTTTCTCACCGGCGATCTCGGGCTGTCCATGCGCTCCCACCGGCCGGTGACGACGATGATCGCCGAGGTGCTGCCCTCCACGCTCATTCTCGCGACATCGGCGCTCGTTCTTGCGCTGCTGCTCGCGGTGGTCGTCGCCTATGGCACGCAGGTGCTGCCGAAGCGCTACGGGCAGGGTCTTCTGCGGGCCTTTCCCGCGCTGTTCCTCTCGGTGCCGAATTTCGTCATCGGGCTGGTGCTCATCCATCTCTTCGGCTTCCAGCTCGGGCTCTTTAGGGTCATCAATCCGGATAGCGCCTGGGCGACCTTCTTTGCCGCGGTCACACTCGCCATTCCCATTTCGGCCCAGATCGCCGAGGTGCTGATCGCCAGTCTCGACCATGAGGCGGGGCAGGACTATATCGCGGTGGCGCGCGGGCGCGGGCTCCGTCCGCTCCGCCTCTTCACCCGCCATTTGCTGAAACCCTCCTCGCTGCCCGTCGTCACCGTCATTGCGCTCACCGTCGGCGAGCTGCTCGGCGGGTCGCTGATCACCGAGACCGTCTTCGGCCGCACCGGCATCGGCAGCCTCGTGCAGCGCTCGGTCAGCACGCAGGACCTGCCGGTGCTGCAGGCCGTGGTGTCGCTGGCCGCCGTCGTCTTCGTGCTCGCCAATCTCGTCGCCGATCTCGTCTATCCACTGCTCGATCCGCGCGTGAAGCTGCTGGGGGCAAGGCTCCCGCACGCGCGCGCCTCCAACCCCGCGGGAGCAACGGCACCATGACCCTCCTGTCCACCGCCACGGCCGCTCATCTCGCGCCGGCCCGCCGGCGGGCGGCCATCCCGCCGCTCCCGGTCGTCCTCTCGCTCGCCTTCGTCGCGCTCGTCATCGCCTGGTCGCTCGTGCCCGGCCTTTTCACGGGCCATGATCCGATCGCCGGCGTGCCGGCCGACAAGCTTCTGGGGCCGAGCCTCGCCCACTGGTTCGGCACCGATCATCTCGGCCGCGACCTCTTCTCCCGCGTCGTCTTCGGCAGTGCCTCCTCGGTCGCCAGCGCGCTCATCGCCGTCGTCATCGGGGTCCTCGCCGGCGGCCTCGTCGGCCTCGTCGCCGGCTTTCTCGGCGGCTGGGTCGATACGGTGCTCGCCCGCTTCGTGGATGTGCTGCTCGCCATCCCGAAATTCCTGCTGGCGGTCATCGTCGTCACGGCCATCGGCTTCGACACGATCAATGCGGCGATCGCGACCGGCGTCTCCGCCGTCGCGGTCTTTGCCCGCGTCATGCGCTCGGAGGTGATCAAGACGCGGGAGGCGACCTTCGTGGAGGCCTCCTTCCTGTCGGGCGGCTCGCGCGGGCACATCCTGCTGCGCCATGTGCTGCCCAATGCCTCGCGCTCGGTGCTGCCGCTCGCGGTCCTGCATTTCGGGGATTCGATCCTCGTCATCGCCAGCCTCGCCTTCCTCGGCTACGGCGACCCGCCGCCCGCCTCCGACTGGGGCCTGCTGATCTCGATCGGCAAGGATTACCCCAAATGGCCCTGGCTGGTGTACGCCCCCGCCCTCGTCACGATTGCCACAGTCCTCTCAGTAAACAGGATCAGCCGATGGCTCCGCACGACAGACTGACCACCGCCTTTCCCCGCACGCTCCCGGCGGAACGATCCGCGCCGCTGCTGGAGGTCGAGAACCTCGACGTCTTCTATGGGGCGAACCGCGTCGTGACCGACGTCGGCTTCGCGCTCGGGCGTGGCAAGAGTCTGGCGCTGATCGGCGAGTCCGGCTCCGGCAAGTCCACCATCGCCCGCACCGTGCTGCGCCTGCTTCCCGGATCGGCCCGGGCCAGCGGTCGCGTCTCGTTCGACGGGCAGGAGATCCTCGACCTGCCGGAGCGCCGCTTCCGGCCCCTGCGCGGGCGGGCCATCGGCTTCGTGCCGCAGGACCCGGGCAATGCGCTCAATCCCGTGCGCACCATCGGCGCGCAGGCGCTGGAGGCCGCAGCACTCGCCGACGCGCGCGACCCGCGCACCGCCCGGGGGCTGATCCTCGAAACCTTCGCGCAGGTCGGGCTCGACAATCCGCAGCGCGTAATCGACAGCTATCCGCACCAGCTGTCCGGCGGCATGCTCCAGCGTGTCCTGATCGGCCTTGCCGTCCTGCCCCGGCCGCTGCTGCTGGTAGCCGACGAGCCGACCTCGGCGCTCGACGTCACCATCCAGAAGCGCATCCTCGATCTCCTGTCCCGCCTCCAGCACGACCTCGATATCAGCCTCCTTTTGATCACCCACGATCTCGCCATCGCGGCCGAGCGGGCCGACAGCATCGTGGTTCTAAAGGACGGCGCGGTGCAGGAGGCGGGCAGCACCGCCGCGGTGTTCGCGTCGCCCACATCGCTCTATGCCAAAAAGCTGCATGCCGATGTGCCGGCGCTGAACCCGCATCGCTACGCCGCGCTGCGCGATCCCGGCGTGCGCCGCCTCGCCGAAGCCGGGCAAGCGCCGAAGATCACGGTCAGCAACGTCACCAAGACCTTCGAGGTGGACGGCAAAGAGTTGACAGCTGTCAACGACGTCTCCTTTTCGGTTGCATCCGGCACGACGCATGCGCTGGTGGGCGAGTCGGGATCCGGCAAGACCACGACGATCCGGCTGCTGCTCGGCCTCGAACAGCCCGAGCGCGGCACGATCACGGTTGCCGGCGAGACGATCACCGGGCGCACGCGCCGGTCGATGCAGGCCGCCTGGCGGCATCTGCAGCTCGTCTACCAGAACCCTTTCACCTCGCTCGACCCGTCCTGGACGGTCGAGCGGCTGGTGCGCGAACCGCTCGACCGGTTCGGGATCGGCACGAAGGCCGAGCGGGCGGACTGGGTGCGCGCAGCCCTCGTCGATGTCGGGCTCGGCGCGCATCTGGTCGGCCGCCGGCCGCAGGCGCTGTCCGGCGGGCAGCGCCAGCGGGTGGCGATCGCGCGGGCGCTTGTGCTGCGGCCCGACGTGATCGTGCTGGACGAGCCCACCTCGGCGCTCGATGTCAGCGTGCAGGCCGATATCGTCGCGGTGCTGCTCGAACTTCAGGCGAAGCTCGGCCTCACCTACGTCTTCGTATCCCACGATCTCGCGCTGGTGCGCCAGCTCGCCCACACCGTCTCCGTCATGCGCCATGGCCGCATCGTGGAGCACGGGACGGTCGCCGAGATCTTCGAGAACCCGCGCGAGCCCTACACCGTGGCCCTGCTGCAATCGATCCCCTCGGGTGCCGCCGCACCGATCCGGACCCGCCAGCCGCGACCGGCCGTGCCCGTCGCCGCGCTCGGGCAAGAGCAGATCGCATGACCGCCGCCGCCGCGACCACGCTTTCCCCCGCTTCCGACACCGGCTTCCGGCCGAAGACGCGGATCGGCTTCAACACCCGCGTCGCCTTCAACGATACGGCAGGCCCGGCAGAGGGCCTGCGCGACGGCATCGCGCTCTACACGGCGGCGGAAAGGCTCGGCTACCAGTCGGGCTGGGCCTATCAGCGGCACTTCGATCACTATCTGTCGTCACCGCTGCCCTTCTTCGCCGCGGCCGGCCAGCATGCGCGGCGCATCACCTTCGGCTCGGCCGTCATTCCCATGCGCTATCAGGATCCGATCCTGCTGGCGGAGGCCGCCGGCACCACCGATCTCCTGATCGACGGCCGGCTGGAGCTGGCGATCGCCACCGGGGCGAACGCCGCCTTCGACGCGGTGTTCGGCACGGTCGGCACGGATGCGCGAACGGAAGCCAAGCGCCGGCAGGCGCGGTTTCTGGCCGCCGTGCGCGGCGAGGTGCTGCACAGGGTGGCCGGCCCCGGCGAGGGCGCGCCGGAGGGGACCGAGCTGCGCGTGACGCCGCACAGCCCGACGCTCCACGCCCGCATCCGCCAGGGTTCGGCAAGCCTTGTCTCCGCACTGCAGGCGGCAGAATTGGGCATCGGCCTCGTCTGCGGCACCGTCCAGCACGATCACGACGCGGGCGAGGCCTTCGGCGCCTATCAGGCGCGCGGCATCGCCGCTTTCCGCGCCCGCTGGCGGGTGCTCTGGGGCACGGAGCCGCCGCCGGTCACGGTCGCCGCCTCCATCCTGCCGGCGACATCGCGGGAGCTGCTCGACACCTATGCCGCCTACGACCTCGAACGCCGGACGCTCGGCATCGCCGCCTCGCGGCCGACGGGCGCGCTGGCACCCGCGGCCGTGCAGCCGCCGGGCTCGCAGATCTCGCCGGTCTTTCACGGCACGCCCGACCGGGTGGTCGAGGCGATCCTCCGCGATCCCGGCCTTGCCGCGGCCGACGAGATCATCCTCTTCCTGCCGCCCGGTTTCGGCCTTGCCGAAAACCAGCGCATCCTCACCGATTTCGCCGCCACCGTCGCGCCCAGCCTCGGCTGGTCGGCCTCCTGGTGAGGTCGGGACGCCGCCGCTGCCGCTTCGCGCCGTCTTGAGGAATATTTTCTATAGAATCACTAGAAATAGAACGACCTGTCTTCCTCGGCCCGTTCCCGCGCCATAGGCTGACAGCATCCTCCGGCCTCGTAGGAGAGCCGGCTACCCGATGGGAGACAAGCCTCGTGCCAGCAGAATTCATCAGCGTCACCTTTCCGAACGCCTCCAACGACCTTCACCCCCAGCCGCAGGCGCCGATCGATCCGGCCTATCTGCAGCGCTACGCGCGCACGCTCGACGATTACGGTTTCAACTATACGCTGATCCCCTACGCCTCGTCGTCCTTCGATCCCTTCACCATCGGCGCGACGATCCTGGCGCACACGAAGAACATCAACATCATCGTGGCGCTGCGGCCGAACACCGTCTATCCCACGGTCGCGGCGAAGGCGCTCGCCACGCTCGACCAGCTGAGCGGCGGTCGCGTCGTCGTCCACTTCATTGCCGGCGGCAGCGACGACGAGCAGGCGCGCGAGGGCGACTTCCTCGACAAGGAGGAACGCTACGCGCGGCAGGAGGAATATATCCGCATCCTGCGCCGCGTCTGGAGCGCCACCGAGCCCTTCGATTTCGACGGAAAATATTACCAGTTCAAGCAGTTCATCAGCAATGTGCGCCCGACGAAGGGACACATCCCGATCTCGCTCGGCGGCTCGTCTGATGCGGCCTATCGCATCGGCGGCGCGCTCTGCGACATCTTCGGCCTCTGGGGCGAGCCGCTGGCCGAGACCAAGCAGCAGATCGACCGGGTCTACGAGGAAGCCGCCAAGGCCGGCCGCACCGACCGGCCGCGCATCTGGGTGACCTTCCGCCCGATCATCGCCGAGACGGACGAGCTCGCCTGGGCGAAGGCCCACAAGGTGCTCGACCAGCTGAACGCCAATCGCGAGAAGGGCCTGTCGCGCAAACCGATCTCGTCGGCGCCGCCCGCCAATGTCGGCTCGCAGCGGCTGCTCGACATCGCCGCGCGCGGCCATGTGCACGATCGGGCGCTCTGGTACCCGACGGTCACCGCCACCAATGCAAGCGGCGCCACCACGGCGCTGGTCGGCTCGCCGCAGACCATCGCGGACTCCATCCTCGACTATATCGATCTCGGCGCTGACCTGATCTCGATCCGCGGCTACGACAACTATAACGACGCGGTGGATTATGGCCGCTACGTCCTGCCGCTGGTGCGCGAGGGTCTTCGCGCACGGGAAGAGGCGAGCGAACAGGCCGGCAAAGACGGCGGCAAGAAAGCAGCAGCCTGACCATTGTGGACCGCGAACCGGGCGCCTCCCTGCGTCCGGCTCGCGACATGCCACAAGCGCCTTCCATCGTCCGCATCCGCACAGGCGCGCCATGCCGGATGCTCTACGGTTTCCGGCGGATTGCCGCGTGCTGGCAGCATTCCGGTCCCGAGCCTCTGCTGCACGGCCGGCGAACGGACCATAGTCCTTGCGGGTCCGACAGCGGATCTCCCGCACAAGGCTTGGGGGATGACGGATGCGGGCGAACGGTTGCTCGACACCGGACCCCGACGATCATCGACCGGAAACCGTACAAACCAAAGCCAGAAAGCCCCGACCCCATGTCCGCGACTCCTCTGCATCGTCCCCTCCCCGCTTCGCAAGCCTCCGTCTCTGGGGTGCCGGCGTCCAGCCCGACCGTCCCCGACGCCACCGTCCGCGCGGTCGCGGATGCCGCGCCCGAGGCGGATGCCTCCGGCCGGTTCCCCTGGGCGGGTCTTCAGGCCGTGCACCGCAGCGGCCTTCTGGAACACACCGTGGCCACGCGCTATGGCGGGCCGGGCGGCACGCTTCTGGACGCGGCCACCATTCTTCGCGCGCTCGGCCGGGGCGATCCCTCCGTCGCCCTGATCAGCGCCATGACGCTCTTCAATCATCTGGGCCAGGCGGCCAAGGGCCACTGGCCGGAAGATCTCTACCGGCGGCTGCTTGCCCAGGCGAAAGATCGCCCGCTGCTCATCAACGCCGCCCGTGTCGAGCCCGAGCTCGGCTCGCCGGCGCGCGGCGGCCTGCCCGCGACCGTCGCACGGCGCACGGCCACCGGCTGGTCGATCTCCGGTCGCAAGCGCTTCGTCACCGGGGCCCATGGCCTGACCCACTTCCTTGTCTGGGCCCATACGGACGAGACGCCTGCGCGCGTCGGCACCTTCATCGTGGAAAACGGCCTGCCGGGCATCGAGGTCATCGAGAACTGGAACAGCCTCGGCATGCGCGCCAGCGGCTCGCACGACGTTGCCTACACCGACGTCGAGATTCCCGCTGAAAACGTGATCGATCTGGTCGATCCCTCCGTCGCCCAGCAGGACAACCGCGCCCATGCCGGCATGACGCTCGCGCTCACCGCGCTCTATCTCGGCGTGGCCGAAGCCGCGCAGGAGGCCTTCATCCGCTTTGCGCACACGCGCGTTCCCGCCAATCTCGGCCATCCCATTGCTCGCACGGAGCGCTTCGTCACGCTGTCGGGCGAGATCGACCTGCTCGTCTCAGGCGCGCGGCAGCTGATCTTCGACGCGCTCGCCCATCGGGGCGGGGAGACCGAGGCGCTGATCCGCGCCCGCCTGCTGGCCGGCCGGCAGCTGCGCGATGCGGTGCAGATCGCCGTGCGCGGCATCGGCAATCCGGGCCTTGGCGCCGATCTCGGCCTCGAGCGGCACTTCCGCGACATCCAGTCCGTGCTCGTCCACGCCCCGCAGGAGGATACCTCACTCTTGCTGCTCGGCCGGAGCGCCTTCGAGCGCTGGGCAAAGCAGGATGCGGAAGCCCCCGCGGCGGCCACGACGCCCCGCCCCGCCCTGAAGACCGCCTGACGCGAACGGACCCCCATGACCCGCTACATCATCATCGGCGCCGGCGCCGTCGGCGCGAGCCTTGCGGCCGAGTTCGAAACCCACGGCATCGCCTATGTCCTCGTCGGACGCGGCGCGCAGATCGACCATATCGCCCGGCACGGCCTGACCTATCGCCGCCCGCACGGCACGCGCCAGATCCGGCTTGCCGCTGTGGACACGGCGACGCCGCCGGCGCTGAAGCCGGACGACATCCTGGTTCTCACCGTCAAGACGCAGGATGTGGAGGCGGCGACCGCCTTCTGGGCGTGGCAGCCGGTGGAGGGCGGCGGGCTGGCCGCCGATCTGCCGCTGGTGACGCTGCAGAACGGGCTTGCGGCCGAGGATATTGCCCTGCGGCGCTTTGCCCGCGTCTATGCCGCCAGCATCAAGATCCCCGCGCGCTATACCGTGACCGGCGAAGTCGTCGTCGGCGGGGCCCCGAACCTCGGCATCGTCACGCTCGGCCTCTACCCGCACGGGCTCGACGACACCGCCCATGCGATCGCCGCCGACCTCGCCACGGCGGGATACCTGACGGAGGCCCGCGCCGACATCATCCGGTGGAAGGCGGAAAAGCTGATCTTCAACGTGATCAACGCCGCCGAACTCTTCGACGCAACGCCGGAGGCGCGCGCCGCCTTTTCGGCCCGCGTGGCCGAGGAGGCCCACGCCGTGTTGCAGGCCGCCGGCCTCGATCCGGCTTCGCCCTCCGAGCGCACGGTCGATATCTCCGGCTGGTCTGTGGCCGAAGACAGCGGCATCGAACGCGGACAGCAATCGACATGGCAGAGCTTTACCCGCGGCACCTCGAGCGAGGTCGATTACCTCAACGGCGAAATCGTCCGCCTCGCCCGCCTCCACGGCATCCCCGCACCGCTCAACGCGGCCCTGCAACAGGCGGTCGGCCGGCTGGTGCGGGATGGCGGGCGGCCGGGGTCGGTGGGGCTTGATGGGGTGGAGGGTGAGCCGTGAGCCGTGAGCCGTGAGCCGGATATAGGCAGTCGGCAGTCGGAAGAATGGGTAGCGAAGAGCGAGTCGTGGAAGCCTTGGGATGTTGCTGGGCTTGAAGGGGATGTGATGGGGGTTGGCGGCGAATATCTCTGGTATATTCCGAACGATACCCGGGCCGGGCATCGCGGGGATGTGGCGGTGAAGGGGCATGACGGTCTGTAGGCCCTGACGGCGCAGGCGACGGGGCTGGAGGCGGCGGGCTGGACGGGCGCGCTGATCGGCACCGGCTGGGGCCGGCCGGATACCTTCACCGTGGCGACCGCGCTCGTGGCGCGCACCACGACGTTCGAGCCGCTGATCGCCGTGCGTCCCGGCTACTGGTCTCCCGCCCATTTCGCGGCCTCGGCCGCCACGCTCGACGGTCTGAGCGGCGGCCGCGTCCGCATCAACATCGTCTCCGGCCAGGACGATCTGGCCGCCTATGGCGACAGCGAGGGCGACCAAGACGAGCGCTACGCGCGAACCCGGGAATTCATGCGGCTCGTGCGCCGTCTCTGGACGGAGGAGGATGTGACCCATGCCGGCCGGTATTTTCACGTCTCGCGCTCCACCGTGCAGCCGCGCATCCGCGTGCGCGGCGACCGCCGTCACCCCAGGCTGCATTTCGGCGGCGCCTCGGCCGCCGCCGAGCGGGTGGCGGCGACGGAAGCCGACGTTCAGCTCTTCTGGGGCGAGCCGCTCGCGGATATCGGCGCGCGCATCGCGCGGCTGAAGGCTCTGAGCACCCGTCTCGACCGCGGCCTGCCGCCGCTCGCCTTCGGTCTGCGGATCACCACGCTGATCCGCGACACGCGCGCGCAAGCCTGGGCCGATGCGGAGGCCAAGGTCGCCCGCATGGCAGCCGGCACGGCGGGCGACTGGCAGGATCATCGCACCGTCGTCGCCCACGGGCAGCAGCGCCTCAACGACCTCGTGGCGCGTGGCGAGGTCCTCGACGACAATCTCTACACCGCCCCCGCCCGCCACGGCGGCGGCGGCGCCGGCACCACCTGGCTCGTCGGCACCGCGGAGGACGTCGCCGGATCCTTACGGAAATACGCGGACCTCGGCATTTCGCAGTTCATCCTCTCCGACACGCCCTATCGCGCCGAGAGCGAGCGCCAGGGCAGGGTTCTGCTACCGCTCATGCGATCGCGCTGAGGCTGCCCGCTCACCTCCGGACAGGCAGGTCCTTCAATCCTTGCCGAAGCCCGGAAAAAGCTGGCGCAGGGCAAGCTGCAAGGTCGTATAAGGACGGCGATAGACGTCGACCGCCTCCCCCGTCTCCGCCTCCGCAAGCGCCGGGCCCTGCGGCCGCGTCTTGACCGTATGCGTCATGATCATAAAGCTCATTTCGTTCTCCGGTTCGATGTGTCGATCGTTTCGTCTCAACTGTCCCGCGCCCGATAAGATCCGAAGGCGTCACCCGGAAATCACCAACGCGGCACGTCGGTTAACAGATACTGTCGCAAAGGCGGTGTGCGCCGACGCCGGGGCGATTACGATTGTCACAACTTACGAATATCGCTAAGGAGACGCAGGTTTCGACGGGAGCGATGTCATGGGTTGCAAGGCTGCAGGTATCAGACTGGTCAGCGGGGCTTTCGCCATTTTGCTGGCTTTCGGTACAGCCGAAGCTTACGCAGCCTGCCAGCGCGCCGATGTCGTGGTCTATGGTGGAACGCCCGGCGGGATCGCCGCGGCCATTCAGGCGGCCCGCCTGAAGAAGAGCGTCATTCTGCTCGAACCGACGCTTCATGTGGGCGGCATGATGTCGAGCGGCTTGACCAAGACCGACGCATCCCCCCGCAAAAACGTCTATGGCGGCATCGCGACCGAGTTTCTGAACAAGGCGAAAGCGCATTACGGCACGTCGGATTCCATCCGGATCTACTTCGAATCGAAATGGGCGGAATCGACGTTCAATGCGATGCTGACCGCGGCAAAGGTCAAGGTCGAGCTTCAGCAGCGCATCCTCAAGGCCGCGCGCGCCTCCAAGGCGCTGACCGAGATCACCATGGTCTCGGGCAAGACCTATTGCGGAACGGTTTTTGTCGATGCCAGCTACGAGGGCGATCTCACGCTGAAATCCGGCGCGCAGACCATCGTCGGACGGGAAAGCCGCGCCAAATATGGCGAGAGCGCTGCCGGCGTCCAGAAGCTCAAGCGGCCGGAAGTTGACGGAAAGACGATACTGGTCGATCCCTATGTCGTCGCCGGCAACCGCAACAGCGGCCTTCTGCCGGGCGTGATCGATGTCGGCCAGAAGCCGCTCGGTTCTGCCGATACCAGCATGATGGCCTTCAACTACAGGCTCTGCGTGACGGAAGACGCCGGCAACCGGATCCCCTTCACACAGCCTGCCGACTACGATCCGCTTCGCTACGAGACGACGGCACGGTTTCTGCAGGCCCTGAAGACCGCGGGCATCGGCGTGGATGCGGCGCATTTCATCGGCCATGGCTCGACGGTCGAGGGCAAGCTCGACGTCAATTCGACGCCCTATTTCTCCACCAATGTCTGGCATATCGGCTACGACTATACGATCGGCACGGAAGCCAAGCGAGCGGAGATCCGGGCGCGCGTCCGCAGCCACATCACCGGCCTGATGTGGTTTGCACAGACGGATCCGCGCGTTCCCGCCCACATCCGTCAGTATATGACGAAGTTCGGCTACTGCGCCGACGAGTTCAAAGACAATGACGGCTTTCCCTACCAGATGTATGTCCGCCAGTCGCGGCGCCTCGTCGGTCAGTTCGTGCTGACGCAGAACGATCTCCTCAAGAAAGCGACCTACACCGACGCGATCGGCCTCGGCTACTACCCCATGGACGAGCATGGCATGATCAGAACGGTTCTGGGCGGCTTCATCGCGGAGGAAGCGCGCGACGGCATCGGCGTCGGCCCCTACCAGATTCCCTACCGCACCATGCTGCCGAAGACTGCGCAGGTGACCAATCTCATTGTCCCCGTCGCCCTCTCCACAAGCCATGCCGCCTTCACCTCGGTGCGCGTCGAGCCGACGTTCATGGTTCTCGGACAGGCCGCAGGCGCCGCCGCTGCGCTTGCGCCGGGCGGCAAGGTCAGCCAGGTCAACATCGCCAAACTCCGCAGCACCCTGTCAGCCGCCGGTCAGATTCTGAAATTCTAGTCCAGCCTCGACGGAATCGTAAATTGATCCAATCTCGCCCTTACCGACAAGGAAAAAGCGTCCGACGGAATGTTGGAGCCAACCTCACAGCCGATAACGGAGCCAGCCGTGAATGCGACCACGCATCTCGCGGAAAGCACTGTCTTGAGCATGGGAAAGGCTCGGGGAAACGCTAGCTAAGCGTGCTGGTCCTTGTTCGCTGGCACGCCTCTGCCCGCCCGTTGTGAGGCGACGGACGGCAATAACGAAAACACCGAGATCAAAAAGCAGATGCGCGTCATCGCGGGAGGCACCGCCCTCGCCTACAACGTCGCGGTCAACGTGAAGCCTGCGCGCAACGTCGTACCACTGCTCAACGGTCCCGGGCTGGTCGAAGAAGCCTTCGCTGCCCGGACGATCTTGCCGGAGGAACCCTTCAGCACGGCGCGCGAACCTATTACGGGGAGGGAGGACCTCACCCGCGTCCTGAAGCATGCGCCGAGAGTCTTTGTCTTTCTCGGGAACGGCAATTCTGCGCTGTTCCACAATTCACGCTACGACTTCGACGACAGTGGCCTGATCCATGGGGTCGACTTTCATGCCGCGATCGCTCATCGAAAACTTCCGATCTCAGAGCCTTCAGTCGGCGCATCTCGTCGGGCAGAGGACCCGCATACTTCTTGAGCCAATCTAGAGGCGTCGCCTGCCTGATCCCTGCCTTCCGGCAGACCAGTAAAAGGCACGCCGTCGTCGCCCTGCTTCAAAATGAACGCCTTCTAAGCGTCCGAAAACTTCGATGCTTTCATGCTTCCGCTTCTTCTCCCAGCCGGGAAAATACCGCGGATAACTCCGGTTATAAATGGTCCAGTTTTTGGGGATCAGAGCGCTCCTGAGATAGCATGCAAATGAGGCCCTATGGTTGTTTTAGTTTTTATGCTCAGAGTAGTTTAGCACGCTGCGGTTCCACTATATTCCACATCCCCGTTAGCACCTTGTGCGCCTCAAGCATTTCATCTAGTTGCACGGCAGGTTGCGGCGGAAACTGGTAAAACTCGTATCGCGCATCATCGACGGGCAGCAGATCTGTTTGATTGATTTGACGGTTGAATAGACCCCACACCGGCAAGATGATCTTTTCTGCGCACGAAAGCCAAGATGCTAACCAAGCAAAGCTGCTGATAGGGACAACAATATGCTTAGAGCGACGGATCGTTTGAAAATCCTCTATAACTCCCTGATGTGGGAGAAACGTCGAATCAGGAAAGCGTTCTCGTAAAGCTCGAACGTAAACGTTATCCGCCGTCTCGCCTATAAAGAAAGGCTTAAGCCCGGTGCGTTCCGCCACATCTGCGTAGAATTCGACAGGTATTACAGTATAGTGTGGGTTGCGCGCATCCAAGATTTCATTTGCTCTGACTGGGCAAACAAGACAATCATCAGGCAATACCACCCCTGGAACATCGGGCCTCGAGAACAAGCTTCTGCATGAGTCGAGATCAGGGAAATTCTCCAATCTCTGGCCGTAGCCGGTCCAATTAAACCTATCGACGTATCCCCGCGCGGCCAGGTCCATCATTCGTGGCAAATCAAGGTGTTGTTCATCAGGAATTTGAACGACACGCTCACCATGCTCCGCTTCGATCTCAGGCAATTCTATTCCCCAGTAGGGCATTGAAATATTCGAGATGCGCAACCCAGGGATAAGTTGCTGCGCCCTGACTGCACCCATGTATTTGATCATCAGATTAGCGTAGCGAGTAGGATTCCCCATATGGAGAATTGGAGCCGGGTTTCTCATTTCAGGCCTTTCAGGGAGTTCCAAGCTTGTTTAGAGCTAGGTTCGCCTCGACGTCAATCGTCAACGATCTAGTACTGTCTGTCAGTCAATCCTGACAACCGCACCGATGAAACTGGAAAAGGGATCGCATGCTAATGAAAGACAGACGCCGACAAGTCCGCCTCTTGATGTTCGGCGCACTGCTCACGTTAGCTTCACCGGCGCAAACTCATGCAGATCAACTCCTCGATTTAAACAAAGCCGAAACCGTAAAGTCAGCCACCGCGGGCGAAGAGCTAATAGGGGATCCTACATTCTCCGCAGGTTTCTCAGCTACACCGAAATGTAATAGTCCGACTGAGCGAGCATGCGCTGACGACAAGCGCTACCGCCTAAAGTTGCCATCCTACCCCAAACTTGCCGCGATCAAGCCCGTGTGGGAAATTAGACAGTGGGGAAGTCGAAGCAGTTTTCTTCCGGAAGCAAAAAAGTTTGGCAGTGGATATGGGTGGGAAACACCTGACAAACGTCTTGTCGTGTATCCCGATGGCGCAATCGAGATGGCGGTAAATGGCGATAGCGAGATGGAAGGACAGTATGACAACAAGCGCCCTTCAAAACCCAGCTTGATCGCCGGACAGACAATTGCTGCTCCAGGAGACTATAGTCGAGACACCGGCTCACTCCACGAGATGAGTCAGCTTATCTTCAATCTTGATTTTCGTCTTATGTACGAAAATCAGAACAAGAAGAATGGCTACGATCCTAAGTTAAACGCCTTCAGTTTGCCGGTTAATTTTACAATACAAAACCTCAACAACAAAAGCTCGGGCTATGGGCAGTATGTTTGGCTCCAGATCAACCCGTACGATGATCGCCATGAAAAGCCCATCAGAAGCTCGGATGAGTCGATGGTTGACTATGGAACAAAGATGCTAATTTACTTTGTACCGACCGATAGGTTGACTGCGGAAAACTCTCACAGTGGAGAATGGATTAATCTACATGGAGATATCTTGCCGTACGCCATACGCTCGGTTCAGATTGCAGCAGATAGAGGCATATTAAAATCCGGAGATCTCACAGACTACAAGATTGGCGGTGTAAACATTGGTTATGAACTAACAGGACTAAATATTACCACTGTAATGTTCCGCAACCTGAGCCTTAAGAAGAAGGGAAAATAGTACATTAGAAGTACGCCACTGAATTTTCCGCACGATGGAGCAATTTCGCGAAAAAGTCTTCAGAAAAGCTGAAGTTTAAAACCATCTCCGTGTTCAAGTAGGAGCTCCAAAGCATCTAACCGGGCCCTGGAACCCTCGACGAACCCATTCCACAAAATGTTTTCGCCTCCCCACCCAACCCGAATTGGGCTCGCAATCTGAAGGATGTTCACGGTTATACAGCTCGAGGATCCTTACTTCCTCGTCGACTCTCGCTCGCTCTATCGATGGTTGGACGCAGTCAGGCGCTATTTGCCGAAGCTGTGGCGGAGAGACGAGAATAATCATATACACAGGAAGCCTAGAACAGGTTTCGAGACGGCAGTGGAGACGATATGCTTTTTGGCTATGACTGGAACGATGGCGGCATCAGCAACCAAAAGTTAGCTTTGGCGGGTCTGGTAATTGAGGCATCTCGCAACGGCGCCGACATCTATCTACCGAAGATCTACAGCAAAGATATCAGCGACCGGCGCTCAGGCGTTTTTGCCTTTGAGAGCGTCTTCTGGCGTGAGCCCTTCGAGGAATTCGCGAGCCGCTGGAACGTTAAAATTGTACCTGAGCCCTCTGATGCTGTTTACGCTGACAGGATCGAGCGATGCGGCTGGAATTTCTTCAATTCAGGAGCGTGGAATGTTTCCCACTTGCGCGTCAAGGGGCTTGACTCGCGCGATATCACTTCGGACTTTTTCCGCTCGCTCCGGCCCCGCGTCGCGGACTCGCTCCTCTTTGCCCGGATTGCCTCGTCCGTGTTCAATGCGCACAACATCGATACCGTTGTACAGACGAGATATGAAGAGGACTGGAGGATTCATAGTCAGTACACGCTTGAGCCCGTTCTCGGAAGTGGCGAGGACTTTTGCATTCCTCCAGACGCCATCATACACAAGGTCGCATCGAGCTTCTCTGACAAGCCTGGGATGATCTACATTTCCTGCGATGAGAAACACATGCCAATGTCTAAGGCGGATACGAAACGTGTGGTGTTCGAGAGGACCGGCATCAGCATTTTGTGGAAAAGCGACCTCCTAACAGAAGAAGAACACGACGATATGACGCCACTCGATGCGTCGCTTATTGATTTCGAGTTGGCGAAGACTGCCGAAAGGTTCGTTGGGCTTAGCCGCTCAACCTTCGGTAACTTGGTGACCTTCGAACGATTTTCGACTGCCTACCGCAATCGAAACGTGGACTTCATCTACAATCTACCTGGGGAGCAGCTAGGCCGGAGGATCGACGCCGGCACTGCCGACGACCCGCGCATTGCTTGCGGTCTCGTCGAATGACATCAATCGTTTACGAGGATGACGAGCTTCAGGCATTCTGGCTCGATGGTCCGTCCGACTTTCTTCTAATTGCCTTCGGTGACCTCGTGTCGATGGCCAATGGCGAAAGCTTCTCCGTGGAAGTTCCTGCTACGAAATCTGGGATCGCGTGTCTCGGTATCATGGCGAAACGTCCGAACTGGTACCCTCGCGAAAACATGCGTAAACTAATGTTCGCTGTCTCTGCACTCGTCAATCGATACAGCGAGCGCGTTTTGTATGGTGCCTCGATGGGCGGCCATGGAGCGCTAAAGGCTAGTCATCTTATGCAGGCATCAACGACGATAGCCTTGTGCCCGCAATGGAGTATCAATCCAGCAGACCAAACAACCACTGGCTTGGGCTGGCCGGAGTACTACAAGCCTGAATTGATGGCTGATATGGCGATCAAGAAAGAAGATCTAAGCGGAGCGATCTTCATTATATCCGACCCTGGCGAGACGAGAGATGAATTCCACCGGCAGCAAATTTGTCTTCGCTCAGTCAATGTACAACGGGTGGATGCGTACTTCTGCGATCACAACGTCACACCTGTCCTTTCTGGGACAACAAATTTCGTAGAGATTATAACGCTCTGCCGCACTAAAGAGGCATCTAGGCTACAGGCAGTTGTCAACCGTGTCAGACGTCCGCATTTCTTTCGGAAAAAAGCTCTTATCGAAAAGGGACTAGTACGAAAGCGACTGTTGACCATGCGTGTCGGCTTACACGCTATCGCGACTGACCCACTCGTCGATGAGATCATGCGGAATCTGCCAGATGACTTAAAATTTTCTGTTGCGTCGGATACTACAGTATCACAGTTACCAGCTTTCTCCGCCTTCCTCCTTAACAAGGAGACTTCCGTTATTGAAAAATTAAAGAGATCATTGGCGATTTTTGATCAAAATAGCATAAATATCAGCCTTATCACTCCTTTCGGTACAGACGTATACTACGAACACCATTCACAGGAACTTCTACACTCACCGTCTGACCTAAGAACAACCGGCTGTACGCCAGTTAAACTGTTCCTTCGAGACACGCGGTTAGAAATTTTTGTCGAAGGGCGTTTTGCAAAGTTGCGCCTTCCACAACTCAAAGCGGGCGAAGCCGGAAATGAGCTTGATTTCGAAATGCGGGAGGCGCCTCGCGGTCGTGTTGCGTTGGTTAGGAACGGTCGATTTCTCAGCGCGGATCCCTCTGGAACGATCTCTTGCGACCGCAAGGAAGCCTCACAGTGGGAGTTTTTCGAAGTGAGGGTGACAGCCGCTCTTCGGTAGACTAGGGAATACGCAATGCAATCCGCTTGGAAGCGAGTTCTATCCATGGTTTTTTCCCCGTTGTTCGGCGGCCTTCCTGCTACCGGCACCTTCCCTAACGAGTTTGAGCAGGGTGTTCTCTCGAGTGAGCAAATTGCGAACGGTATAACAATCTTTGCGATTGCAAAGAATGAAAGTCGCTATTTAGTTGAATGGCTGGCCTATCACTTAGCCATCGGTGTTGATCGAATCCACGTCTACAGCAACGAGTCCGAAGATAATCAAACTCAAAAACTTGACGCGATCGCCCGCCAGGATACGAGAGTCTCTTGGCAGGAGTGGGCTTCTCATCCAGGCGTGTCCCCTCAGATTTCCGCATATAACGATGCTTTAAAAAGAGTTTCCACGCCTTGGGTGTGCTTCATCGATATCGATGAATTTCTGGTCCCGTTGGAAGATGGCACGATTACCGATTGGCTTGCCACCGTTCCCTCCGATGTTTCCTCTGTCCATATCAATTGGAGAGGGTTCGGATCAGCCGGTGTCCAGTCGGCAGATTACGAGCTTGTAACGCGGACCTTCAACATGGCTGCGCAAGTCGGCTGGGGAAATCACCATCATTTTAAAACGATAGCGCGGGCAAAACTGGCAACAGAAGCTTTGATCCACAATGTATTCACATCAAGCGGCCGACGCACCGTTTCAGATTTTTCTGACTTCGAAACGGTGAATAACGGCCTTTCAGACAGGATTGTCTACCACCGTATCCAACTCAATCACTATCAGTGCAAGACGTTCGAAGAATTCGCAGCGCGTATGCGCCGAGGTGACGCGAACGTGCCGGAAGGTCCTGGAAAAGTTCGTGATGGTAGCGCGGAGCGTTTTGCACAGCTTGATCTAAACCACGAAGAAAACAAAGCTATTCGGCGCTTCGACGGCGAAGTCGACAAGCAGTTTGAGTGGCTGCGGTCCATAACTTCGCGTATCTGATGTCACGAAAGTTTTTAATGAACTGAACCACCCCGAGAGGGGTGGTCTTTTCGTTCTTGATTGAAAGGTAGGTCTACCTAGTGAAGCACTCGTGGATTCTTATCTAGCTAAAGGTTCTTCCTTCTCTGTAACCTGCTTCTCGGAAGTGCCTGCGAGCGATAGCTTCCGGGTCGCTCTCCTTCTTGAAATGCGCTAAATCATCGTGTGAACTGAGGTATAACTCCCAGTTAAAACTACCGTATCCAGGGAACCGACCTTCCTTGAGACCGACATTTCGAAAGTGCGTCAGCCCATCCTTATACGCGCCGTCTTGGACGGCCTTTCGTACATCAGGGTTTGCATCGAGATAGTCATCCTCGTCAAAGAGACTAAAAGCACGAACTTTTGCCTTCAGCCTATCGAGCTCTGACTCGAGATGTTCGGTGTCAACCGATTTTGCTTTGAAAAACATGGGTTCCGTCCTCTGCAAATTCCTCCCGTCGCCTGAATATCATCTTGCCTATTCAGCGGAAAGTTATCTAAGGTTGCGCTTACGTTTTGACGATTCCGGACATCGAAAAGATGAAGGACGCCACGTTCGATGCAGGAGAATAGCTCGGCTCGCGCTCGCCAGACACGTCACATTGCACGAGGTTCTCATCTCCGAAGGTTGATTTCCTCAGGACAAAGCCACCTGCCCCGAGACAACCACCCCCGCCGCAGTCTTCGCCGTGATCTTGAACTTGCCGTTCTCCTGATCGTACCAGAAGGTCAACTCGCCATTCACCAGACCGGCCGCCGCCGGCGCCGTCGTCTTGCGCGTCATCATGTAACCACCATAGTTCACTCGGCTCACCACTGGGTCGCCGTAGTCCAGTATCTGGAAAAGTCGCCGCTGCCCGCTGCGGTCTCCTGGCTTAACTGCGCCACAGGTACCGGCTCGTTAGACGGGCATATTGCTGCCGGGTGGTTTCAGTCCAGGCCATCGTGCTCTCCATCGAAATTCCGCAAATCTAAAGGAACCACAACTGGCTGAAATCATACATCTCTTTTCGGCGCAGCCTCTGAACGATCAAGAGCGAAACTCAACGTTTCATAGATTTTGCCTAGCGTTCCGTCTTTGCGGAAGCGCTTTCCCGATATGACAAACGTGATGCTTTTGTCCGTTGAGTAGAGCGAAATCGACTCTGACGAAATACGCAATAGCATACCATTCCGCTGTGAGGTGACTGTATCGCCAATTGTGACGCCGAGAACGGCTTGCGCTAGCTGGGATCGCTCAGCTTCGAGCTGCTGTTCCCAGTGCTCCAGATCAGTTTCGATGTGCGCAAACGCTTCGCGGGCGGCTTGGAACGGCCGCTCGGTTCCAAACCAGATACGGTCAGCCATGGCCAAGATGTCATTCGGAATGGACCTGTCCATGGCATAAGCTGCTTTCACCATCATCTCGTAAATCCGCTCAGCCTCATCGAGCGCGTTCAGACGCGACCGATACGGTTTTACCCTGGCCTCGGGAATCGTCAGTGGCAGAGCTTTGCTCTCGTCGCCATCGAGAAAATCGATTGGCATGACGTCACGCAGCTTGACGTTATTCGTGGCGTGACGCTCTAGAGGATTCTCCTCGTTCCAGGATCGTCGATACCATTCTATCCAGGCTGCCTCCGGCGATATGCATAGGTAGCTATTCAGTACGAAATCTGACTCTGGCTGGTAGAGATGGGTACTCGACCATGCGTGGTCTGCCGCTGACAAAGGCATCACCACATGGCTAAGATTTTGATTTCGCGCGATGGCCGCAAGGGTTGCTATTCTTGCCTGAAGTTCAGCCGTCCACCTGACGAACACGATCGGGCCGGCTGCCGAGAAGGAGTGGCGTTTCTTTTCCGTCTCGAAAGCCAACAGTTGAGGACGGGCAATCGGCATCAATCGTTCAACGAGTTTACCGACGCTTGCCCGGACGGACGTTCCCCAGGTAACCTCGACCCGACCGCTTTCTGCCCATTTTTGTCCCTGACCCTGGATCAAGAGCAGCACTTGCGCGGCTACATCCTGATCGAGGGCGGAGATATGCCTCAGGCGGGAGGTGTTGACCTGATGTCCGACGCCACGATTTCGAAGTTCGTCCAGGGCGGCTTTTACGAATTTCGCTTGAAGCTCCGTAAAATGTCCGGCGGTGCGGGCTTGCAGCGCGCTTTTTCGTTTCGCTTCCAGTTCCTCCCGAAACGCTTTCAACGCGGGTCGCCGCGGCGTCTGACCGGCCTCGACGCGCGCCCAGTACCCTCGGGAAGGCTTTGGGACCTGCAATTTTTGGCAAAGCTTTCCGACTGCGACGTCGGAGATACCAAGCTCTATGGCAATCTCGCTGGTCGGGCGTTCCCACACCATCGCGAACAGCTCTTCTCTCGACATGTCGCGCTTTGCCATTCGAAAACCCTTGAGCAATTCTCAGGCTGCGGAATTAGCTGTCCGGCAGATGGCAGCACATCGTTCCAACAACGCATCGAACGTTTCGGCATCATCGAGAAGAAGGCCGTCATCTACCATCCTGGCGTAATCTTCCTGGAGAGCCTTCTGTCCGGCGCCGACCGGCGTCAGTTGAAGGTGGCCGTTTACTGCTGCCTCGTAGTCAATCGGCGATCCGTCGCTTTTCTCAGCAAAAAACATCGACTTATGCTTGGCAACTGTGTTTGCGAGTTCGCGGTCAGAGATGGCGCCGTTTGCCAAGCCAAGGTCATCGAGCCGCACAATATCGTGCCAGTGTCGCGAGAACCTCTCACCGCGAAGCCTTTCCTGCAGGCAGAACACATGGATTGCAGTTGCCTTCTCCCAGAACGTCCGCTCGGCGTGCATCACGTTCGGCGCTGTCGTCGGAAAATCGACCCCGTCAACGAGACCGGCCGCGTCACAGGTAATGTTTCGAAGGCTGGCCGGTTCTCCGGTGGATCGAGCTCCGAACTCCAGCATGACGCTGGGTGCGACATAGCCAGATCCTGAGCTGATGGCCTGGTAGTCGATGTAGAGCCTGTCGGCTTCGATCCGGAACTCTGCGGGGACTGACTGTCTCTGGAGTTCTGCGGCGATAACTGGCGCGACTGTGTCAGCGACCCAGATCGGCAGTCGCCGTCGCACCTCGCTCGACCAGCGCTTCTCCTCGCTGCGGGTCTTCGGCAGCGCATCTTCCTGATCCCCGACAAGATCGGGGGCAAGCGCGCGGATGTCGTATGTGAGGTCGACATCTTCCGAGAACCTGCGGATCGCACCGTAGGCTTTCGACAACGAGGTGCCGCCCTTGAAGACGAGGCTCTTTCCAAGGGCTGTTGCGTAAAGCGTCTGCAGCGCCCACACGACCCAGACGTCCTTTTCGAGCAGGTGTATTGGACGCTTCGATTTGTCTGACGCGATCGCCAGAACCTCACGCTTGTCGTCGATCGAGAGTTGGAGGAAGTGATCAGCCATGGGCGGCCTTTCCCACGCTCCGCGCAAGCCACGTCGGAAACTGGTGTGCTGCAGCGACGAGTTCGGTAAAGGCTTCAGGTGAAAGTTTCCGCTTGATGCTTGAGAGCGCCTCTTCTGCTCTTTCCGGCCCCAGCCACGCGAGCGCGCGTACAGCAACCCCCGCCGGCCGGTTGGCGAGCGAAAGCTGCCAACGAGGAGCATGTTTCAGCTCAACCTCCTGGCTTCCGACACTCATCGTCCGGCTGCGGCCGGAGGTCAGATAAATAGAGCGAACAGGGACCTGGGTCGTCAGCCCGAGGGCATTGGCAGCCGCTGCTCCGTTTGAAACGATAACCTCGCCACGTTGATGTGCAACTGCCGCGACGGCTTGCTCGACAGTCGGTGGCCTGCTTCCGAACCGGCTTTTGATAGCCTTCATGTAAATACCACGTCCCGCTCTGATCAGCTCTCCACGCTCATGCAGACGCGACAGCGCCTGGTCCACAGCAGCACGATTGCCGAGATGCAGCAGGCTTTTCGCGGACAGGGCGGCACCCTCTGGCAATTGCTCAGCATATCCGAGAATTTGAGATGTAAGGTGCTGCATGGCTTTCTCCTGTCAGAAATATATGCAGTTTTCTCACACTCTACAAGCGACGTCACAAGGGCAGCTGTCAGGCAGCCTGCTCGATCTGTAAGAAACGCCTCTGCCGGTACTGGTGCTGCCAACCTTTGGCAGCACCGTGGTCAGCCCTACGGCGTCGGCGGCGTTATCGACATTATGTTGGTCCAGCGCCTGGAAGCTCCGCATCTGTCGCTGAGCCTTGACCTCTTCGCTTACATGATCATCGTGCCGCGATCATTCTCATCGTTTGCACCTGCCGTTGGCCCACAGCAACCACGAAGCAACGCCCCGGGGAAGCACCGATCTCGCAACATGTCTCGCACTGCGACGCTAGCAGAAATCCAGACGTCGAGAGGCCGTTTGGCGAAAATGGAATGGTTATCTCCAATTCAACATCGGGTGGCCTTCCTTTCCCAAAAGCCTCTACTTGCGCCTACCTCAAATTCGCGCCAGTATGTGAACAAATAGCTCTTCTAGATGGCAAGCCGCGCCAACTCAGCTGATCTTCACCAGTAGCCAGCCGAAGGAATGAATGTGCGATGCTGAAGACCGACACCCGTCAGGCAAACTGGCGCCGGGCCAATCCGGCAAAGTATGATGCGCATCTGGCCGTGCAGCGAGCCGTCAAGGCAGGCGATCTTGCCAAACAACCCTGCGAGGTCTGCGGCATCGACACGGTCGACGCCCATCACGACCAGTATGACGACCCTCTCGACGTCCGCTGGCTCTGCCGCCGTCATCACACTCGCCTGCATCACTATGGCGAGGACATGTTTCCGGTCCGGACCGCATGACCGCTCACCATCCTACCGGCTCAACCCGAGCCCCTTCGTTCGGCTGAGCTGCTGCTTCAACGTATGATCCCGCGTGAGCTCCGCCATGCGGGCGCGCTCCACGATGCGGGCAACGCTCTTGATCGTCTCGGCCTGTTTTGCGAGCTCAGGCCGCTTCTCAAGCTCGGGGGCAAAGTTCCGCGGATCGGAATGCCCGAACCGAAGCGTGAGCGCATCGGCCACTCGCTTTGCCTCTTCCAGCGCGATCCTCCCCTCCGGCGTTGACCGCAACTGATTGATGAGCGGACCCTGGTTGTCGATCGCTGTCTTTTCCACCTGGGCAATGAGCTCGAAGCTGCGAGGTGTCAGGCCGGGCACCTCGACGCCATCGCGTTTCTCCCGCTGCCAGGTTTCCGATGCCCGCTCCGCATCCAGGCGCCGTTCCCAGGCTTTCGAGACGTGGCCGATATGGGCGGCCACCGCCTTTGCGATGTCTCTCGCCTGTCTGCGCTCCCTGTTTTCCCCAAGCAGCCCCGCCTTGCCGCGGAGCTCCCCGAACCGCTCAGGCTGTCTGGCCATGATCGTCGCGAGTTCCTCTCCCCTCTTTGCTTTCTCGGTGATGCCTGCGCGCAGCTGGCGTGTGACAGTTTCCGGATCCCGGAACACCTGCTGCACGAGCGACGCGACGGTCCCGAACCTCTGCTCGTCCACCGATGTGGCCTTCTCGCGCGCGACGTCCTCGATACTGCGGTCGTAGCGGGTAATGGCGGGCACGAGGGGTGCTGGGCGTTCGGGCATTGTGGCGTGCTCGGTCCGCCCCCTGGACGCATTGTACGCCTGTCGCGCGATGCCGGCACGATCCACCACGATCTCGCTGCGAATGCCATCCTTCTCCACGATCCCCCGGCGATGGGCGAAGTCTCTGGTGTAGTCGAGCGTCGTTTCCTTGACGCCCGAGCGGCTGAGCCGCTCCTCGAGCTGCCGGAATGCCAGATCCTCCCCGGTGAGCACCCGCCAGCGGTTGCGTGTCACGGTGCTTCCATCGGGAAGCCGAACCGGATCCGAGCCGACGCGCTCAAGCCGTATCGCTGCACCTACCTCTGGCGCTGCGGCTTCCATCGCGCGTTTGAGATCCGTGCCCCAGACCGTCTGCTTTTCGCCTTTGTCCGTCTCGATCGTGACGAAGGTGCTGTCGTGGTTTTTGGGATCATGGGCATAGGGTGCTGTACCGAACGCCACCAGCTTACCCGTCCTGGCGTCTGTGAACGCGTCCTGGCTCGCATAGAGCTGGACGCTGTCACGATGCCGCGTCATGGCGACATAGGTCAGGTGACGGTCCATCGTCTTCGAGGCCAACACAAAGGCACGATCGACGGTGGCGCCTTGCGTTTTGTGAATGGTGGTCGCATAGCCGTGGTCAAAGGACTGATAGTCTTTGGTCGGTATGGTGACGATGCGGTCGTTGTTCTGACCGCGACCAGCACCACCGTCGAGCTGCACCTGGAGTGCGTCCGGCTCGACGGTCCGCACGGTCCCGAGCATCCCGTTCTTCACGCCGAGATCCCGATCGTTTTCCAGAAACACCAGCCGGTCGCCGATTGCAAAGGCGCGCCGACCGTTGCTCGTCTGGAACGACAGCTCACCATTCTCCTCACCACGCGTCAGACGGCCCCTCTCCTGAAGCGCTGAACGGATATCGGCGTTGATGGCGGAGACGTCGGCGCGGCGATGCGCCATGGCAACCCGGCTGCCCTGCGGCCGGGCTTCCAGATCCGCAATGGTGTCGCGCACGATGGCGGACCGCGCATCATCCACCGTATAGCTGAACCGGATGTCGCCATGCCGCCGATACGCCGCCAGTCCCTCTGCCGTCTTGTGCGTGGCAAACGACACGGATGCTGCGCGCTGCCAGTCCACGCGCTGACGACGGATGTCGGAGAGCTCGGTGTGCCCGATCTGCTCGGCGATCGCCCGGAACGGCGCGCCGGCTCCGATCGCCTGCAGCTGTTCGTGGTCGCCAACCAGGACGATCTTTGCACCGCGCTGCTCGATCTCGCGCAGAACCCGAGCAAGCTGGCGACTGCCGACCATGCCCGCCTCGTCGATCACGAACACGTCCCGGCGGCCAGGCAGCTGACGATCGTTCTGCCACCGCATCTCCCAGGAGGCGAGCGTGCGGGAGGCAATGCCGGACGACTCTTCCAGCCCTTCCGCCGCTTTCCCCGATAGTGCCGCACCATGCACCTGATAGCCCTGGCGCTGCCAGGCTTCCCGCGCGGCCGTCAGCATGGTCGACTTGCCCGCACCGGCATAGCCGACGACAACCGCAATCCGCTCAGGCCCCGTGACATGTTCGATCGCCGCTTGCTGCTCTCCGGACAGTCGGGCGGCGTGGAGGCGCCGGTCGCGCTCCGCGGTGTCCAGCTCGCCACGCTCGACCTTTGCTTCCGTATCGCTGGCAACGCCTGCTCGAAGGGCTTCATTCTGGCGGCGGATCGCATGATCGACATGCGGACGATCGACGCCATGCGTGCGCGCTGCCTGCAGCCTTTCGGCGCTCTTTGCCATCCCGCTTTCCATCTCGACCATCTCGCGCGTCGAATAGCGCGCGAGCGCAATCCTGCCGGTCGCACGATCCGTTCGTTCCGGCTGCAACGCGACCAGCGCCGGCGAGGCCATGACGGTTGCGAACGCGTTCCGGAACGCCTGGGCATCGTCGTTGATGTACCGATGCAGGGCACGCGCGACATCGTGGCGATCAAAGACGCTCTTCTCGCCTGTGATGATCGCCAGCACCTCCTCCGGTTTCTTGCGAATGAGATCGGCGTTGCGCCTGGCTGCATCCTCATCCAGTCGCGCGCGCGAGATATCCTGGCCGCGGCGTTGCATCTGTGTCGCGTGAACGCCGGCATGTTCGGTCGGCGTGATCTCCAGTCCCCGTTCGACATGGCTGCGATGATCGACCCGGATGTCGAGACCGGCCCTGGCCAGATGGTGATTGGTCATCTGCTCGAACGATTGCCTGATATCGCGAAGCTGCATCTGCGATGTGGGAAGCCCGTTCGACAACAGCCATTTGTTCTCCCGCTCGATCGCCGTCTTGTCGCCAAGACCGCGCTCGGTCACCTCTCGCGTCGTCATCAGGAGATGCGCATGATGATTGCGCACATCGCTGTCTGGATGTGGACGATGCACGGCAAAATCCACAGCCGCGCCATAACGGTCCGCCAGCGACTGGGCGAACGTCCGCACGAGCTCAATCCGCTGCTCAGCCGATAGCTCGTGTGGAAGGGCCACTTCGAACTCGCGGGCAACGCGGGCATCCTTGCGGTTCTCGGCTGTCTCGGCCGCGTTCCACAAGGCCGACCGGTCCTGCGCCCATGCGGCATTCACGCCCATGGTGCCGGCGCCCGGCTCGGGCAGGATGATCTCGGCATGCTCGACGCCCTGCTTGGCGCGGAAGTCGTGGGTCAGGCCATCGCGCGCGTTGGTGAGCTTTTCGGCCGCGCGATAGGCAGCCGAGGCCACCGCGCTGCGGCCGCTGCTGCGCGCGATCGGCTTCATGCTGCAATGGTAGATCGCCATATCCGCGGTCGCCTTTCCCGATGCGCCATCGGCCACTTGAGTTGCGCAGCAACTCGTAAGTGCGCCCTTGTGCCTCGTTCGCTTCGCTCTCTTCGTACGGGATCTCACAGGGTGCCGCTATTTGTAGGATTCACCAAATTGCCGATGCGACAGCCGCTCCGTAGCCTCGCTGCTGATGTGGAAGAACCGGATCAGAAAGGATGTCGGCATGGCGCGAAAGAGCATTGGGGAACGGCTGGCCCAGATCGAGGCCCAGCGCAAAACGCTCAAAGCCCGCTTGGGAAAGCAGGAGCGATCGGAGGAGACAAGGCGCAAGATCCTGCTGGGCGCACTGGTGCTCCACCGGCTTCAAACGAGCGGCAACAGCGCGTTCACACGGCAGCTCGATGACTGGCTGAGACGTGAGCTGCCAGGCTTCCTGACACGCGAGGCCGATCACGCGCTCTTTGCCGATCTGCTGCAAACGGATCCGCTTCCATCAAGCCCGCTTGCATCAGATCAAGTGACGACATCCTCTACGACCACGGGCAGCAATGGCGCGGACAGGCACGGTGAGACGGAAGGCAAGGTGGCGCCATGAACAGGATGACCCGCACCTTTGACGCCTTCGGCAACATGATGCGGCACGTGGCCCGTGATCCGCTCTGGGCAATCGTCGCCCTGATCGCGGCACCCTTCCGCTATTGGAAGATGGTCGCAAGGGCCGCCGTCTATCTGATGATCGTTCTCTTCGCTGCGGTTGTCGCACGTGACTATCTGCTACGGCTTGCCGGCAGTGTGACGCATGACGCGCTCTGGTATCTCGGCAACATCGTTCTGACCCTCTTTGCGTTCGCCTTCATGTTCCGCGTGATCAGTGAACCGTTGATCCTGCACTTCGGCTCGAGCGACAATGCCACGCACGGCTCGGCCCGCCTTGCAAACGCCAGAGACATCGCGCCGCTCATCAAGGCGCCCTCGGGCTTGCTGATCGGACGCGATCCGCGCACGGGCAAGCTTCTGCGTTATGACGGGCCGGCCCATCTCCTCACCATGGCGCCGACGAGGTCCGGCAAGGGTGTCGGCACCATCATTCCAAACCTGCTGACAGCGGATCGCTCGGTGATCTGCATCGATCCGAAAGGCGAGAACGCGATGGTGACAGGGCGTGCGCGTGAACGCTTCGGACCGGTTCATGTTCTCGATCCCTTCGGCGTCACCGGTCGACCGTCATCGACCTTCAATCCGCTCGACCAGATCGATCCCGACAGCGTCGATGTCGCCGAGGACGCAAGCACGCTTGCCGATGCATTGGTGTTTGACGAACCGGGCCTGTCCGGCGAGGCGCACTGGAACGAAGAGGCAAAAGCCCTGATCGCCGGTCTGATCCTTCACATCGTCATCAACGAGCCGCTAGCCCGGCGAACGCTTGCCACCCTGCGCGACAGTCTGACCCTTGATCCCGGTGCCTTTGAAGGGCTTCTCAAGACCATGCAGGCGTCCGCCAGCGTCCGTCCTGCCGGTAACCTTGTTGTGCGTGCCGCCAACCGTCATCTTGCCAAATCCGACCGCGAGGCGGCCGGTGTTCTGTCATCCGCCCAGCGTCACACGCACTTCCTCGACAGTCCGCGCATGACGGCTGTACTCGCACGATCCGATGTCCGGTTTGCCGATCTCAAAGCGGGCCACGCCACGGTGTTCCTCGTGCTGCCGCCGGATCGGCTTTCGGCCTATTCCCGCTGGCTGCGCCTGCTCGTGACCCAGAGCCTCACGGACATGGCGCGCGATCGGAAAAAGCCGGATGTCCCCGTGCTTTATCTCCTCGATGAGTTCGCAAGCCTTGGGTATCTCGCGCCCGTCAGCCAGGCCATGGGATTGATGGCCGGCTACGGCGTCCAGCTCTGGCCAATCCTGCAGGACATCCATCAGCTGCGCGCCACATACGAGAAGCGTGCCGGCACGTTCCTGTCGAATGCCGGCGTCCTCCAGGTGTTCGGCGTCAACGATCACGACAGTGCCCGGTTGATCTCCGATCTCCTTGGACAGGAGACGGTCGTCTTCCAGACGATGGGACGCAATCTCGATGCGAGCGATCCTGGCATCTCGCTCAGCCAGCAGCACACCGGCCGTGCCCTCATGACACCTGACGAGGTGCGCAATCTGCCAAATTCGGTCGAGCTTCTGTTCCTTGCCGGACAACGTCCGATCGTCGCGCGCAAGCTCGTCTACCATTCCGATCCGGAGTTCGCAGGCGCGTTCGATCCGGCATGAGAAACGAGTTCGACGACATCGCGAGAACGCTGATCTGGGCGGCGGGCATGGTGTCGCAGAGCGGGCCGGAAGATCGACGGCGGATCGCTCAAACATATCGGTAGGCACAGGAGCAGGTCGCGGTTTCACGACCGACAATGGCGATGCACGGCCTCGGATCGTGGCCTGCTTGGAAGTGATCGAGGTTCACGAGGCATGAGAGGATTTTACCGGCGCTGGGTGGCTGCTCACCGCGATCCAGGAGCAAGTTAAAGAACATAATCTGCTTGGCTGCCAGGCGCTCCGCTTTCTGGTTGATGATGTTCTGGGGACGTTGAGACTGGTAGAGATGACCGTCCATTGAACAGAAAGAAAGCATTGTCAGGTGACGGTGGACTAGGTGTCGTCTCTTCCTCTGCGGTGCATTGGCTCTGAGAAGCGAACGCCTTCCCCTCCCCCGTTTTCGGGGATGAACTCCAGGCCAGCTGCTTCGAACGCAACGCGGATTGCCTCCAGTGTTGCGTCGTATGCCGGCTTACCGGCTTCGATCCGTGTGATCGTAGCAGCAGTAATGTCCGCCCGAGCTGCCAGATCACGTACACCCCATTTTAGGGCTGCGCGGGCCATTCGTACCTGTGAAGCACTCAGCACATTATAGCCTTGACATAATCTAGTTTTGATTCAAAGTCGGTCCGATAATGCAGCCAGGCTGGGTGCTCGTAACACCCGGCCTGGCCTGACCACAACCCAAGCTATCAGGAGCTCGGATCATGGCTGATTCTGAGAATAGCAGAACTCTGCCCGAAATTTCGATTGAAAAGAGCGCCCCGACAAGCGGCAAGGCTTACGACGCGCCGACCATCATTACGCGACGAAACCTTCTTTCACACACAGCGCGAGTTTTGCAGCAGCGCTTCACCGACATGCCGCCACGGACCGAGAGAGGGCCTGCTCCGGTAAGCGAAATCTGGTTACGTTGGTGGAGCCTCCATCAGCAGCATTTTCGCCAAAGTCGAAGAGTACGGACGCTGCGCGACAGGCTAGTGGCAGACCTTGATGGCTATCCGTCTGTCGCGATCGACGGACTTGAAGGTGAGCCGCCTCAAATTGCGACGACATACGCGGAGATCCGACACCTGTCCTCAAGGATCGGCGCCAGGCGGGTCGACGCCGCACTGTCAACGCTACGGCAAAGGCGGCGAGCTTGGAAAGAAGCCGACGCTCGCATCGGGTACAGCGCTGCTCTTAGGCGGGAAAGGGAGCTCGATCGCTCTGCGAGTATTTCGAGCAACGTATTGCTGCTGATGCCACCGTCCTGCCTCATGGAGGTCGCTGCCAAGCTTCACTGCCTGCTCGCGCTGCACGACCCGAGGCTCGAACATCAGCATGAGCCCTGGCTGCACTTGCGCAGGATGCTGAGGGAAATTGTCGAGCTTCGGCAACGACCGGATTATAGCGCTAAATCCTTGATCGAGCATGCCGGGTCCTAGTACCGTAAGAGCGTTGTAATAACCGTTTCACGTCCGGAACGGGACATTAATCCTGCTATGGCGGCTTCACCGCAACGTAGGGGCTTAGGTGCTGTCTCATGCCTCGGGAAAGTCCGGACACCGTGAAGTCGTCGGATGTCCGCACTGCATCGGCGCATGATCGAGAACACTCGATCTTTGCGGCGCGAGCGGTAAACTGACAGTCGCTGCGGACCGGTGTCATGCGAGGTCCCAGTACCAATAAGCAGCAGCTGGGATTTCGTGTATGCCGTAATCCAGCACGAATCACCGAGCTCGACTGGGATGTAATCGCGCTCGGTCTCGTGCGCTTGCTTTTGCAAGCCTGCGCCGGATTCGACATTTTGCGGTGCATCGCAAAACGTCGCTTAGGCTGAGAAGGTGATGATGCAGAGTGTCGGTCTTTGACGGCCGGATTTCCCGGTGATTCTGTGGTTTTCTTTCTGCATCATTGCGCGAGAGGAGGTAAGCGCCCCGCTTTGAGCGGAGCGCCGTGGAACCGGTCAGCGTGACCAGATGAGCTTGTGCTCGCCTTTGTCGCCTTGGACGAGGAAGGCGTAGACGGGCGCCGTGAAGGACGGATCGTCGAGCTTGAGCGAGAGGTACTCTACGCCCGTTTCGCGGGCTGTCCGGCTCCAGCCTGCTCCGAACTCGACACCCGTCGCTGTAACCCGGAAGTCAGGTGCGCGGTCGTTGTCGCGGTCGCAGGGCTTGATGTATGCCTTTACGTTGAGGGTGAGTGTCTTGATCGTGCCGTTGTAGGCGCCGGTCTCGTCGCGGGTGAAGGTGCCGATCTGAGCCATTGTCGTATCTCCTGAGGTTGTTCGAAGCCGCCCAATGCGGCCTCGATGGCGGTCGAGAGGCGACGGATTGGACGGAATGCATCCGCAGGACCGCAGCGTTAGCGAAGGACGGTGGCAGCCGAGCTTGTTGGCTCGCGAGGAATGACCGCCTGCGGTCAGGGGAAGAAGGTCGGCGAAGCCGTTGCAGAACAAGGCCGGTCCGGTGCCAGACCAGCCCAAAAGAGAGGCCGTATTGATGGCTTCGCGCCGTCAGGGGAGAACGACGTGAATGATCGATGTTTCTTCATCAGCATGATCAGCGCCGCCGCCGGTGCGTCACCCCTCCCGGCGTCCCAGCTGCCGTCTCACCAGACCTAAAACACATCGCGCTCGTCATGGTATCGAGACCATGCAGAGAGCACTATGAGATGGAGCGGACAGTCCGCTTGCGGGTGCCAAACTTCACTCAACAGCACGCCGTTCGGAGCGCGTTGCTTATCCCAAGCCCGACAGCAAGGATACTATTTGGGCGTCTGGCGCCTTGCACCAGCCGCGCCTAAGTTCAGGAGGGACCAACGCCTCGACCGCTCGCAGCTTTCTAACGGGTCCATGCGCACGACCTCGGTCGTGCGAAAGTCGGCACGGCCCATGCGGCGCATGCCGTTTGCCGCTAACTCCCATCGTCACCATCCTGAAAGGGATCTATCAGAGGAAGCCCTTGGAGCTCTCTCACCTTGTTTGCCGTCGCAAGACACAGTTGGCTCCATAACTGTTCGATGACTTCGGCACTTTCAATGAGCGGGTCGTCGTCATGGAGCGCTGCATACATATCGACAATCACACCATCAAATCGGGTTGCGAGGTGATCGACGTCGTTGCGGAGGATTGTGGCAACCTCAACGCTCAGGTCTCCATGCTCAAGAAGGCGCGCCACATGTAGCGACTTGCTTCGGAAAATCTCACTTTGCTCATGGAGCGTTGCGATCCAGTCTGCGGCCACGACCTTCCCTCAGCACATTCTCTGAAAGCTCCAGCTTGGACGAGAAAGATTAGAAGTCAACGCCATCTCTCTGTTTAAGGAACCTAGCTGCATCACTCGAGGGACAAACTATCTAGGCACGCCATCCCGAGCCAAAACGGAGACAGGCATGCGGTACGAACCCGGAATGGCTATTTTCTTCGACGTGTTTTCGTAGTCGGTGATGGTTTCATTCAGTTGTAAAGAATATACCCTTTCGAGACCTTACACCGATCAGAAGATGCCGTTCCGAGCCGCGGAGCAGTTCTGTCGCGATAAAGGATGGCCCGACCCGCTAGAAAATGAGACTGTCTGACAGCGAAGCTACCCCGCGTATCGGGCGAAGGACGAAGAGTAAGGCCGTCGCCGCGGGCGTTTGAAATGAAGCACAGGGTGCCGAAGGCAAGCCCTCGAAGACGGACACGTTTGCAGACAGAACCCATCCGACAGCCTGTTAGGATAGCTATCACACCCTGACCTCTTTCGAGGCGCGTTGCTTTGACATGATTCCGAGAGGTGTTCAACGGGAATCCTAGCTACCACGCGTTGGTCAAGACGAGTTAGCTGTCCTCAAGGCGTCATGTTGCTCAGCAGCACGAATCAGTCGCCGCAATATGTCCGCCCACTCCGGTACGATCGAGTTGTATCGAGACTGTCGGTCTCGCCTCTGAACAACAATGCCAGCAATCACGAGCTTCGCAAGGTGCTGGGACGTCGCAGCTTGAGCGAGGCCGGCCCGGTCAGCCAATGCGCATACTCGTACTTCTCCTTCAAGCATCGCTTGGAGCATTCGAATTCGTTCCGAGTTCGCCATCAACTTGACCAAAGCCGATGCCTCGTTAGCTTCAACCTCGCCCACGCCGATCTCCATTTCTGACCACTTAGATAAGCCGATAGCAAAACAGTTGGCGCTGGGATAGCCTCGCCCCAGCTTATCGTGCTTGAATACTTTCAGAGGCTGACTGCACCGTTGCCCGGTTACAGTCCCAGCGGTCCTCCCAAGACCTGAAACGCACTCCCCCTTGCCCGAGGAGGCGAGGGGGTGTTTTGCGTGTGAATCTCGTTGGGATGGCCGTCGAGAGCCAGGAAACCGATCGCTCAATTATGAACTCCTACGAAAGCCAGTTTCGCGCCATCGTCGGCGAGCAGCACAACCCGCTCCGCGATGTGCTGCCCGTCCCAAAGGCTGAGGCGCTCGCCGCTCTCATCGACGACATGCCTGTCTCGCAGCAAGGCTTCGGAGGCTCCTTGAATATTTTTGAAGGGTGGTGTGATGTGCAGAGCACCTACCTCGCTGTCACGATCGAGGTAGAGAGCGGGCAGGGCTATCGGGCTCGTTGCGAGTCAGAAAACTGGCTCGACAGCAAAAAGTCATTCGCCGACGAGGATTCATGGATGCGTCTCGCCATCCTTTGATGTGAAGGCGATACGACGTGAGCCACCCCGCGCGTTTTGATCTGCGGGGTGAGAGGGGTCAGGCAAAGGGCGCGTAGTCTCATTACCGTTGACATCAGACAGTTATAGTAAACTCCGACGCAGGCGGCAGCATCGCTTAAACTTGCCGTGACCAATGCTTGTTCGTTCGCGCAACATCGAGCCTTATCCTTGGATCGAGGGCCAAGTTTATAGAAACTGGCGCGCCTCAGCGGCGTCTTGTGTAAATTACTGTTAGCGAAGGCCGCGCAGCGATCCGACGATACCGAGGTAGAGATCGAAGAGTGATACGTGGCATTGGTCACAGATGCGACGAAACGGTCGCCTGTTTTCACAAACAGAGCTGCCGCTTCGCTCTCCAGAAATGGCGATTTTAACAACTCCTCGGCGCCGCGGCGCGAAAACGGCGGCGAGGGGATAATCTGCTTCAAGTTGTTGATTCTAAAGAGTGAATAAAAATATCAGGCTGTGGTGGTCAGCTATCAGGGGCTCTATGCGACGAGCAAATCCCGGCAGCCACGAAGCGCGTTTGGATGATCACTTAATCACCTTCGAGGCAGAAGCCAGATCTTGTGGCCGACGATGTCTTTGAGGATCTGCAGGCCGGCCACGTGATCATTGTGAACGCCGAAAATTGTGACACACCGCTCGTCTTCTAACCAGCGATATCAACTGGACTGCGGTATGTTGCGATCGGCGTCTTCGGCACATAGCCTCGGCTCCCATCCATTAGAACTTTTGTATATGAATGTGTCACGGTACCGTCGATGATCTGCTTCTTTGTCACAGTCTCCACAAAGATGCCGTTTTGCATAACCGCTACACGGTCGCAAAGATGCGCGACGACTGCCATATCGTGGCTCACGAGAATATATGTCAGGTTTTCGCGTTTTCTCAGGTCTTTGAGAAGGTTGAGGATCTCTGCCTGTATGGAGACATCGAGAGCGGAGGTCGGCTCATCGAGCAAGAGAATCCGCGGTTTCAGGATAAGGGCGCGGGCGATAGCGACGCGCTGACGCTGACCGCCGGAGAGCTGATGAGGGAACCGGTATCGGAAATTGACCGGAAGCCCAACGTCCCTGAGGACGGTCTCCACCCTGTTTTGGCGGTCATTGATGCCGTGGATCTCCAGCGGTTCCAAGAGGATGCGACCGATCGTGTGGCGCGGGTGCAACGAACCGAAGGGATCTTGGAAGACCATCTGCTGAAGGGCTAACTGCTCATGACTGCGCTTGGCCCCGATCATCTGACCATCGATGGTGATACGGCCGGTCCACTGTTTGTTGCGTCCGGCAAGCGCCCCGAGGATGGTGGACTTACCGCAGCCGCTCTCCCCGATGAGACCGAAGGTTTCGTTGGCTCCCACGTCGAAGGAGACGTCGTCCACCACGCGGGTTGGCCGGTTTGGATGGCCGTAGGAGACGGCAAGATGGTCTACAGTGATCATGGACATCGTCAGCCCTCCAGCCAGGCAGGATCGCGCGCTAGAACGTCGAGCCTGTCGCGCGGATGGTCGAGGCTCGGCAGGGCGTTGAGAAGCCCTTGCGTATAGGGATGTTTGGCGTGATCAAGATCAGCAGCCGCAATGGTCTCCACGATACGTCCCGCATACATGATGATGACGCGGTCACAGAAGCTGCGCACCAGATTGAGATCGTGCGAGATGAAGATCAGCCCGATGTCGCGCTCGGTCACCAGATCGTCAAGAATACTGAGAACCTGCTGTCGAACGGTCACATCCAGCGCGGATGTGGGCTCGTCGGCGATGATGAGTGAGGGGGACGCGATCAGCATCATCGAGATCATGATGCGCTGGCCCATGCCGCCGGACACTTCATGCGGATAGAGATCGAACACACGGCGGGGATCACGGATCTGGACGCGCTCCAGCATGCCGAGCGTCCGCTCCCGCGCGACCCGGCGGGAAACCTTCTCATGAAGCATCACGGTCTCGCCGATCTGCTCGCCCACCGTCATCACGGGATTGAGGGAGTATTTGGGATCCTGGAGGATCATCGCCATGCGACGCCCCCGGATGGACAGCATATCCTTCTCGCTGACTTTCAGGAGATCGATTTCCTCGAAACGCAACGCGTCCGCCTTTACGATGGCGCCCGGTGGCTGCAGGCGCATGATGGCGCGGCCCGTGGTGCTCTTGCCGGATCCGCTTTCGCCGATGATGCCGATCTTTTCGCGCCTGACGGAGAACGAGACATCGCGGACGGCAGGAATGGTGCCTGAGAGGGACGGAAAGCCCACCGACATGTTGCGCACCGTCAGGATCGGGTCCAGGGGGAGCGGCGATGGATCAGGCATTGCGCGGGTCCAGAATGTCACGGAGACCATCTCCCAGAAGGTTGAAGGCGAGGCTGACGACAAGAATCGCGATGCCTGGAATGGTCGTTAGCCACCAGGCATCGAGCAGATATTGGCGGCCGGATGCAGCCATCGCACCCCATTCCGGCATTGGCGGCTGTGCACCAAGACCAAGGAACCCCAGGCCGGCAGCCGTCAGGATGATGCTCGACATGTTGAGTGTCAGCCGCACGACAATCGATGGCGCACAGAGCGGCACGATATGGCGAAACAGGATACGTGCCATTCCGGCACCCTGCAGTTCGGCCGCCACCACGAAATCAGCCTTGCGGAAGGTGAGCGTTTCCGCACGGGCGAGGCGTGCGATGGGCGGCCAGATGGTCAGCGCGATGGCGATCACGGCATTCTCAATACCGGGGCCGAGTGCCGCGGAAAACGCGAGCGCCAGAACGAGAGAGGGAAACGACAGGAAGATGTCGGTGATCCGCATCAGGACGGTATCGACCCAGCCGCCGATATAGCCAGCCGTTGCGCCGATGATGAAGCCGATGGGCGCGACGATAAGGGTGACAAGAATACTGATGTAGAGCGTGGTGCGGGCACCATAGGCTAAGCGGGCGTAGACATCCCGACCAAACTCGTCAGTTCCGAACCAGTGGAGGGCGGATGGAGCCTTAAGCGCCATGCTGAGATCCTGGGCGATCGGATCGTGAATGGTCAGCACAGGCGCCAGCGTCGCAATCGCCACGAGCAGCACGATGACCATGAAGCCGAGCAGCGCCAGCGGATTGCCAACAAGGTTCAACCAACCGACGTAGGCTTTGTGGAGTCGCGCCTGACGGTTGGAAGTGAAGTCCTCGCGGATCAGCCAATCGTGCAGGTTTTGAAATGTGCCGGAACGAATTGTCATGATGACCGGGTCCTCGGGTCGATGAAGCGGTAGACGATGTCGGAGAGCAGATTGATCGCAATCGAGATGAGCCCGATGAACAGAACGCTGCCGAGCACAGCATTCATATCGGCAAAGAACAGCGCCGATGTCAGATACTGGCCGAGGCCCGGCCAGGAGAACACCGTCTCGATCAGCACTGTTCCATCCAGCAGACCGCAGTAGGCCAGAGCAACCACGGTCAGAAGCTGGACACGAATGTTCCGGAAGGCATGACGCCAGACGATGGGGCGCTGGCCCAGGCCCTTGGCACGAGCTGTCAGTATGTACTCCTGACGCAGTTGCTCCAGCATAAAGCTGCGGCTCATGCGGCTGAGATAGGCCATGGCCGCGTAGCCTAGAATGATTGCCGGTGCGGCGACATGGTGAAGGGCGCTCCAGAAAACTTCCCATTCGCCCGCCAGCAGCGCGTCCACGATCAAGGAGTTGGTCGGACCATTGACGAGGCCTTCATTATAGATATCGACCCGCCCGCCGCCGGGTATCCAGCCGAGCGTCGCGTAGAACACGAGGATGACGATGGTGCCGAGCCAGAAGATCGGCGTCGAATAGCCCAGCAGCCCGACCACGCGCGCCACATGGTCCACCCAGGTTCCCTTCCGCACGGCAGCGACGACGCCGAGCGGCACGCCGAAACCCGCGCCGATCAGCGTGGCAAGCGTTGCCAGTTCCAGCGTTGCGGGAAACACCCGCGCAAGATCGCTCGCGACAGGATTCTTGGTGATATGGGACTGCCCAAAATCAAGCCGGGCGACATCACCAAGATAGGTGCCGAATTGGACGTAGAGCGGTTGATCGAGACCCATTTCCTTGTAGACCCGGTCATAGGTCACCTGGTCGGCCTGATCGCCGATGACGGCGATGACCGGGTCAGCCGGCACCATGCGGCCGATGACAAAGGTGATAACGAGGAGCCCAAACAGCGTCGTTGCGATAACGCCAAGCGACGCGGTCAACTTGCCGGCCCCGGTCAGCAGCGCAGATTTGTCCGGCAGTCTGCTCTCAGTGGTCTGAGTTATGCTCACGACATTCCATCCTTCCTGATCAGCCATCGGCGCTCCGTTTTCACTCGGCCTTCGTGACCGTGTCCCAGCGGGTGAGCCATGTGGCATGGCCGACATAGCCCTTCACCACGTTGCGTACCGCCTTGGCGTCCGTTCGCTGGAAGGAGGTGATCACAGCTGGGGAAGCTGCAAGGTAGGCAGCATTGATCTTCGTGTAGAGGTCTGAGCGTTTGGACGGGTCGGTCTCGTGGGCCGCGGCCGTGACCATGGTCTGAATTTCCTCAGGTACGTCCCAGGCGGAACGCCATGCGAGCAGTCCCGTCAGCTTGGCAGCATCGGCGTTGTCCGCATTCGTCGCGTAGGAGTTCAGCACGGCATGGGGATCGGGCAGTCGTTCGCCGGAGCGTGCCGAGAATAGCTGGAAATCCCGCGCCCGGAACTTGCCAATATGGTCACCCCCCTGAAGATCGAGTTTGATGCCGGCCTTGGCCGCATTGGCGGCGAGCGACTGAGCAACCTCGTATTCTGGCGTGACCGGCGTCGCATAGTAGACTTTCGAGAAGCCATCGGGGTACCCTGCCTCAGCAAGCAGAGCCTTCGCCTTATCGATATTGAGCGTATAGGGGTTCTCGTCCGATGCACCCGGCAGGCCGGCCGGGATGATTGTCTGCTGTTTAACACCGTAAAATTTCATCACCGTACCGGCAAGCCCATCATAATCGATGAGGTAGCGGAAGGCCTCCCGGACCTTGGGCTTGGAAAGGATTTCGTCCTTTTGGTTAAGCGCGAGGTAGTAGAAGCCAAAGCCTGGCGTCTTCTGGATGGTCACCTTGTCACCCGTGTCCAGCGCATTCAGATCGGTCGACGATAGGCGCGTCGCGACATCGATATCGCCGGCCTCGATCTGCAGGCGTTGCGCGGAGGATTCCGGCATATGCCGGATCAGGACGCGGCGCATAGCCGGCGCTCCTTGCCAGTAATTTTTGAAGGCGTCCGCGATTAGAAGCTCGTTTGACCGCCAGGACCGCAGGGCATAGGGCCCCGAGCCGGCATCCGCCGTCTGGAGGTAGGCACGCCCCATATCGCCATCCTTCGCCTTGTCCGCGAGAAAAGCGCTGTCGAGAATGGAGGTGGAGAAGCTGGCTAGCGAGAAAAGAATAAGATTTGCATTCCAGACCTCCGGCGTCTCGATCACCAGTGTGGCGTCGTCCGTCGCGCGGATGAGCGTATCGACATTCTCGGCGGAAAAGCCCCACTGACGAAGATCGGTAGAGGGCGCTAGCCCAAGCTTGACGAGCCGGCGCAACGACCATTCGACATCCCTCGCCGTGAGATCATTGCCGGAGTGGAACGTCACACCGGATCGGATCTTAAACGTGAACGTCTTTCCATCGGGTGAGACGATCCAGCTTTCCGCGAGTCCCGGCTCCGGCTCGGACATCTTATCGGCCGCCAAAACGACGAGCCGCTCATAGAGATTGGCGACGACTTCGGCAGACTCGAGCTGATTGAGCTCGTGCGGGTCTAGTCCCCGCATCGAAGACATGTTGGAGGCAAGGACGAGCTGGTCTGCCGGAGTGGCTGCGCTCGCGAACGGTGCTGCGAAAATGGACAGCGCGGTTGCGCCGGCCAATGCGAAGATATGGGCGTTGGTCATTCCGTCTCCTCCGAGGCTCCTCAACCTCATGCTTTGCAAACTTTCATATCGACAACGATCTGAAATTTGATATATCAGATTTCACAAAACGCAATCGACGTCAACGGGGTTCTCGAAACCATGGCTCAAAACACGACAGAGGATCTCGGTGATGCAATGTCCAAACTGGACCCCCGCGTCTTCGCGACTTTGCGCGATCATGTTCATCGCAGCCTTCGCGCGGCGATCATTGGCGGACGCTTTGCCTTTGGGCAGAAGCTGAACGAGCGACACCTGGCCGAGCAACTCGGAGTAAGCACGACCCCCATCAAGGAAGCTTTGCGCCAGCTTGAATCCGACGGGCTTGTCGAGACACAGCCGCGCCGAGGTGTCATCGTTCGTTTCAATGCCATCTGGGCGGAGGAAATGATCCTTGCGAGGGCGGCTCTTGAATCAATGATCGCCCACCTCGCCGCCAAGCGCCGGGAACCTTTAGAAGGAACCGCGCTGACCGCGACGGTCAACCTGATGCACGAGGCCACAGACAGTGGGGATGTCGACAGCCTGATCCTGCTGAACGAGACCTTTCATGACCAGATACACGTCGCGTCGCGGTGTGCCTATCTCGGCAAGCTGATCGAGCGCCAGCAGTTCTACGACGCGGGCACCCGCCGTATCATTCATTCAGATCCTGCGGAGCGCAAAAAGGCGTTTGGGGAACATGCCGCCATCGCGGCGGCGATAACGCAAGGCAATGCGGATCTCGCCGAACGGCAGATGCGCGACCACGTCGTTCGGTCCGGCGAGACCTACCTCGCCATCGTATTCGGTAATAAGGAGAGTTGATGTGACTGACACGCTTCAGGTCGTTCGGACGGCCTTGACCGGCATTTCCGGCGTTCCGGTGACGCCCTATCATCCTGACGGCAGCATCGACACCGGGAAACTAACGACCCTCATTCAGGGCCTTGCGGCCGCCCGCGTCCAAAACCTCATGGCTGCCGGTAACACCGGTGAATTTTTCACCCTGACGATGGAGGAAATTCGGGAGGTGCACCGCGTTACGATTCACGCGGCAGACCGGAAGACCCTTGTCAGTGCCGCCGTGGGCCGGTCTCTGACGGAAGCGAAATCCCTTGCACGTGACGCCATCGCGGAAGGCGCAGATGCCATCATGGGGCATCATCCCATGGATCCTTTCGCTGGACCGAGCTATCAGGCCCGCTATTTTCTTGATCTGGCTGATGCCGTCACCGTCCCGCTGATCGCCTATGTTCGCAGTGATAGTTTTTCGGTCGATGACTTCAGAGCGCTTGCTCTGCATGGCAACATCGCCGGCATCAAGTTTGCCTCCACTAACCTCATGCTGCTTGCAGATGTCATACGATCCACGCGCGATGCACCGGCTATCTGGGTCTGTGGCCTTGCAGAAGGCTGGGCGCCAGCCTTCTACGCGCTCGGCGCGCGCGGCTTTACGTCGGGGCTCGTCAACGTCTTTCCGGAACGCAGCCACGCGATCCATCGGGCTTTGGAGACCGGGGACTATGCCGCGGCCCGAACCCTGATTGACGGTATTGCCGGCTTCGAAGCGCTGCGCACCAAGTACAACAACGGCGCCAACGTCACCGTCGTGAAAGAGGCCCTGGGAATGCTAGGAACGGATGTCGGCCCCGTGCGCGTTCCCGGCGTGACAGCCTTGACGAAAGACGAGCGCTCCTTGCTACGCTCGATCGTTGATCGCGTCGATACCGAAACCCGCGCCGCCTGACCGGAGACCTAACCGTGTATATTACAAGCCTGAAAACATACATGCAGCGGGTGGACGAACGTCCTCGGCTGCTTGTGAAGATCGAAACCAGCGAAGGCATCTCCGGCTGGGGCGAGTGCTACAATCATGGACCCGATCTTGCTCTGCCGCCGTTGCTCGACTACCTCTTCCACCAGATCGAGGGAGAGGATCCGCGCCGCGTGGAGTACCTGATCCTGAAGCTGAACCAACAATGCCGCTTTCCGCCCGGCGCCCTTGGCCTCGCTGCGATTTCCGCGATCGATCATGCGCTATGGGATATTGCCGGTAAGGCCGCAGGCCTGCCAGTTTACATGCTCCTCGGCGGAAACGTCAGGGATCGTGTGAAAGTGTATTGCGGTGTCTACACCGCTCCAGATCCCGAGTATGCACGCGACCAGACACTGCAGTTGCATGAGGATTACGGCTACACCGCATTCAAGATCAGCCCTTACCGACGAGATTTGCACAAGGGGCGCTGGGGGGAGCTGGTGCGGGAAACGGGCGACTACTTCGGGCGCATTCGTGAGATAACACCGTCGGAATTCGAATTCGCGTTCGACGCGCATGCCAAGATCTTTGAACCATATCAGGCCATTCAACTTGCAGCCGCTATCGCCTCCCACGATCCTCTGTTCTACGAGGAGCCGATCCGGCCGGAGCACATTCCGGCATGGAGCGAACTGAAATCGAAGATCAACGTGCCGCTTGCAACGGGGGAGTCCCTCTATTCCCGCTTCGAGTTTCTGGCGCTGCTTAATGCGAGAGGTGCTGACATCATCCAGCCAGACATTTGCGTGGTGGGAGGCATGACGGAAATGCGCCGCATCGCGACACTTGCCGAGGCGCATTATGTTACGGTGGCGCCGCACAATCCCATGGGTCCGCTGGCCACCGCCGTCAACATCCACTTCTGCGCGGCGCAACCAAACTTCAAGATTCTGGAGTTCAAGCCGCATGTCCACGCCCCTTGGGCTGTGGATCCATATATGCCTGTCGATGGACATATGGAGCTGCGCCCCGACCGCCCAGGCTGGGGTATCGAAATCGATGAGGCATGCCTCCAGAAGGACGACTACGTGCATTGGGAGCGTAAGATCACTCGCAAACCCGATGGGTCGACAGCTTATCCTTAAGTAGGCTCAGTCATAGTTCTTAAAAAAAAGCCGGAGCATCAATATTTGAACCACCTACAGCGGTTGGCGACGTGGCTCGACTACACTCTCGATGATCCACCTCAAGGCAAAAAATTGACGAAAAAGAGTTCTCTTCTTAAGCGTTGGATGTTCTAGATCAAGATTGCTTGCCGATTTCGAGCGAACATGAGAATGAAGCCCTCATGCACCAAGAGGGGCTGCCTGAATAGGCTCTTCTCCCACTCACCGTATCCCCGGAAATGGTTCGTAGCGCAATTGTCCTTCGGCTATCCAACACCTTGGCTGATTAGGTAACTTCGTCCTACAAGAGAAGCAAGCGGGCGCATCCGCAAGGAGGATTCCAAAGGTATACTTGGTGTTTTCGTCGACAGTGTCTGTGCGCCTTTAAGATAAAACAGCCGGACAGGGTTCGGTCGAGCACGACAAGCTCCGGCGTGTCCCTGATCGTGACGATTTGCTCAGTCTTCGGAACATGCTGGGTCAAGGCATTTGACAACGTCGTCTCGCCGACCCGGTCGCCTGCAAGTCAGGCGGGCATGACCCCTATACTCGCACCGGTCTGCTGCCAGGATCGGATAACCCCAGCAGCAATATTGTGTATCTCCGGCGAGCCGGTATCTCTTCACTGGATCCGTTTTGACGCAGGCTGCCAACGCCGGCTTGGCCTGATCTCTCTCGACGATCTCTTACTGATAGCTGATCGGGGTCGCTCGGGTATTCCGCTCAGTTGCACCACTTCTGCACCGCTAGCGCAATAGCTTTGGTGCAGTCAATGAGGTCGCGAACCGCGACGCGCTCGTTTGGCTGGTGCGCCTGGGCCGGATCGCCGGGTCCGAAATTGACTGTCGGCGTGTTGCCTAGTCCCGTCGGCAGGCCAATATCGCTATGTGCACCGAAGCCGGAGAGTTTCGGCGATAGGTCCGCCATCTCCACCGCCTGCTGAAAGATCGTCACGAACGGGCTGTCGGCTGGGATCTCGGCGCAATCGGCATCGAGGATCCACTCAACGCGGGCTGGATGCTCACGCAGATAGGGATCTGCCTGGCAGACGTTGCGGACATGCTCTTCGATCTCGCGCTTTACATGGCCGCCAAGAGCGAATTCGTCCTTTTCGCTCGGCAAGTATTGCGCGTCGATGATGATCTCGGCACGACCGGCCATCGACGACGGGTGCTCGCCGGCAGTCATCTGGGTGACGATGATTTGGTTCGGCAGGTCCATCAGGGGATGGTTCTTCTTGGGGTCGAACATCCAGCGACGGTTGAGGATGTCGATGCCGTCGAGCATCTGGCGGCAGAGTTGTACAGCATCGACCGGGCCGCTCGTGTACCAGGAATTCGGCGTCAGCTCGGCATGGCCACCGATCCCGTCGATGATGATCCTGCCCCAGAGAATGCCGTGGCACAGCGGCGCGATGCGGTTAGCGGTCGGCTCCGTCATGATGCCGGCGTCGGCCTTGAAGCCGCGATCAACCATGGCGAGGGAGCCCATGCCGCCGATTTCCTCGTCGACCACGGTGGTGAAGACGACATCGCCCTTCAGCTCTAAACCCATCTCCTTGAGGATCTCGACCGCCATCAGCATGCAGGCGACACCGCCTTTCATGTCGACGGTCCCACGGCCATGCAGGAAGCCGTCTTTTAGCACCGGCACGAACGGATCGGTCGTCCAATGCTCGGCGGCACCGGGTGGCACGACGTCGATATGGCCGGTCAGCATGATCGAGCGGCCGCCGCCAGCTCCCTTCAGCGTCCCCCCGAGATTGGGGCGTCCCTCAAAGGTACGCCCTTTGTTGGCGCCGGGGCGACCTTCATATTTGGCATAGAGAGCCGGACCGTCCGGATCCCAGAGATCTGTGGTGAAGCCAATCGCTTCAAGCCGCGTCTGAAGGTAGCGCTGGCAGTCCCGCTCGCCCGGACCGGCCTCCTTCGGGTTCGACTTGACAACGGACGGGAAGGCGACGAGGTCGCTCAGCGTCTGGACAATCCGCTCCTGCGCTGCCTCGACACGGTCTGAGATCTGTTGTTCAATGGATGGCATGGTTAACTCCAGCGTTTTGAAAGACGTTCGATAAGCAGGACGGCGATCAGAAGCGCGCCAACGATACCGACCTGCCAGACAGAGTTGACGTTGAGCTGCAGGAGCCCGGTCTTCAGTGTGACGAGCAGGATGACGGCGGCGATCACGCCGCCTACGCCGCCGATACCGCCAGTGATGGCGACTCCGCCGAGCATCACCGCGGTCAGCGATTCAAGCTCCAGGTTTTGCCCAATATTGGGCCTCGCGCTTCCGAGCCACGCGATCGAGACAAGCCCCGCCAGGCCGGCAAGCAGACCGCTGAGACCGTAGACCAGAAGCCGGGCGCGATCGACGGGAATGCCGACAAGGCGCGCCGAGCGCTCGTTGAACCCGATGGCGAACAGCCACCGACCCCATGCACTGTAGAGAAGGAGCACTGCGGCAATGACGAAGACGGGCACCACCAACGTCACGAACGGCATGGGCAGCGACAGCATCATCCCCCTGCCCCAGGGGAGCAACCAGGTCGGCACGCCCGATTGGGCTCCACCGCCGGTCAGCGCCAGAGCCATGCCCGAATAGACGAACAGCGTGCCGAGCGTCGCGATCAGCGGCAGGATCTTCAGCCAGGTGACCAATAGCCCGTTGAGCAAGCCGAGCAGTAGCCCGAAGACGACGCAGGCGACCGGCAGCAGTGCCGGCGGCATGCCGGCCTTGATCGCAAGCATAGCCAGCACCACCGACAGCGATACAGTGCCACCGACCGACAGATCGATACCGGCACCGCCGGCCAGAATGACGAGGCATTGGCCGAGCGAGACCAGGGCAAGGATGGTCGAGAATTGCAGGACAGTCGTCACCGTCGATGCGCTGAACATCGACGGCCTGAGCGCCGCGAAAAGCAAGATGACGGCGATCCACAGCACGGCGAGAAGCAGGAGGATGCGGCTGGAGCCGGAGCGTTTTAGAAGGTGTTTCATCGCTGCATCCACCTTGCCTTGAATTCACCCATGCGTGAGGCCGGCAGTTCAAGCGCGAGCACGCCGATCAGCAGAGCGCCGGTCACAACAGGCTGCCAGAGCGACGGCACGCCCATCAGCAGCAGGCCGTTCTGCAGGATGCGCAGGAGGATGACGCCAAGTGCGGTTCCGAGAAGGCTGCAGCGCCCCCCCATGATGCTGGTGCCGCCGAGCACAACCGCGGCGATCGCATCGAGGGCCAGCGTGCTGCCGATGGCCATTTCGACGTTACGATAGTTTGCGACATAGAAGCTTGCGGCCAGTCCGGTCAGAGCGCCGCTGATGATGAAGGTGGCGATCCGGACCTTGCTGACGGGCACGCCGGAGAGCCGCGCTTTTTCCTCTGAATTTCCGATCGAAAGCAGATGCGGGCCGTAAGGCGTGCGGCGAAGCGCCAGCCACACCGCGAGATAGGCAAGCCCGATCGCAAAGATCGACATGGGAAGGCCGAGCACGGTGACGGACAGAAGCTGCGTGAGGCCGACGGGCAGGCCAGAAAGCCATTGCCCGCCGAGAAGTGCGAAGACCCCCATCCGATAGACGCCGAGAAGGCCAAGCGTGCCGACGATTGCCGGCACGCGGCCGAGAACGACGACCAGCGCCGTCACGAGGCCCAGTGCTGCACCCGCCGCCGGCCCGACGAGCAGGGCGAGTGCCGGTGCAACCGATGCCAGCAGAGCATGGGCGACGGCGATGGCGGCAAGCCCCATGAGGATGCCAATGGAAACGTCGATACTGCCCATAGCGAGGAGCAGGGTCATGCCGAGACCAGCCAACATCAACTCGGTGCTGTTGCGGGCGATGGTCGTGGCATTGCCTGCCGTCGCGAAATAGGGTGACGCGACAGAAAAGATGATCGAGGCGAGAATGACGGCGCCAAGCAGCGCCCCTTCACGTCCGCCGATGGCAGGAAGACGTGGACTTGACTGTCGCATCACAAATTACATCCAGCCTTAGAAGTCGAACTTGTCGACATTGTCGGCGGTAAAGACGGCCGGAGGGCCAAGCAGCAGGATGCCGCTACCGGCATCGTAAGTGACCGGCGAGGCGAAGCCCTTCACAACGTTTTCAGCCGCGAACGGCTTGCCGTCTATCAGCTGCTTGCCGGCCCAGACTGTCAAATAGCCGAGCTGCGCCGGATCCCAGAGCACCGAGAAGCCGAAGGTACCACTCTTGAGGTAGGATCGCGCAGTATTCGGGCTGCAATAGCCCGTACCAACCACCGCGCCGATCTTGCCGGCTGTTTCGATCGCCTGAGCGACGCCCGGGCATGTGGAGGAGGCGACCGCAATGATGCCCTTGATGTCTGGGTTTGCGGTCATCAGGTCGCCAGCGATCTGTGCCGCACGCTGTGCCGTGCCGCCGGCGAACTGCGGCTCAAGAAGGGTGAGCTTCGGATACTTCTCTTTCGCTCGCTTCTGCATGAAGCCGATCCAGGCGTTGAGGTTGGAGGCCGTGGCCTCACCCGAGACGATGCCGATCTTGGCATCTTCGCCGACGCGCTTGACCATTTCGTCGATAATGGTGGTGCCGAGACCTTCGTCGGTTGCCTGGGCGACATAGACGGCACGGCCGCTGTCAGGAGCGTCGCTGTCGCTGGTGAAGAGCTTGACACCCTTTGCCTTGGCGGCCTCGACGACCGGTGCGATAGCGGATGCGTCGAGCACGCTGACGGACACGGCACTGACACCTTGGTCAATCAGGTTCTGGACAATCTGCAGCTGGTCAACTGGATTGGTATCGACCGGGCCGGAATAGATAAAGTCGACGCCAAGATCTTCAGCAGCGCGCTTGCCGCCGGCTTCCATGGCGTTGAAGTAGGGAATTCCGATCAGCTGAGGAACGAAGGCTACTTTCGGCTTGTCTTGCGCGAAAGCGGAAGAGCCAAGCGCAAGCGTCACTGCAGATGCGGCGAGAATTGTCTTGAGTTTGGAAAACATTGGAACCTCTCTGGAACGGTTTGACGCGCTTTATTGGCTGTTTTGTTCAAGCGCTCGCACGTCGGGATGAGCGCCTGTGATGAGAGAGACGATTTCTTCGGGGCTAGTTTCATCTTTCTGCCGCTCCGCGACCTTTCTACCGCGGCGGAAAACGACCATGCGGTCGGCGACCTCAAAGACATCGGCAATGTTGTGGCTGATCAGGACGACAGCGCAGCCTCGTTCGGCAAGCTTGCGCGTCAGCTGCAGCACCTTGCGGGTTTCAGCGACGGCGAGCGCCGCCGTCGGCTCATCCATAATGACGAGCCTGGCGTTTAGGTTGAGCGCGCGGCAGATCGCCACCGCCTGGCGCTGGCCTCCCGAAAGACTGCCGACAGGCGCTTCCGGATCGGAAATATGTGCATCCAATTCGTGCAGCAGGCCATCCACCCGGTCGCGCATCGTCTTCCGCTTGAGAAACGGAACACCAAGCACAGAGCGCTTGAGTTCACGTCCAAGAAAGACATTTTCCGAGATCGACAGGTTCTCCGATAATGCCAGTTCCTGAAAGATCGTCGCGATTCCGGAGCTCGCCGCGTCCTTGGGCGAGGCAAAGCGAACAGGCTCGCCTTCGACCAACAACGCGCCGTCACTCTGAGGATGCGCACCGGCTAGGATCTTGACGAACGTAGACTTTCCGGCACCATTATCGCCGAGAAGCGCCAGAACCTCGCCACAGTTGATGTCGAGATCGACACCCTTCAGTGCTGTAAGCGCGCCGAAGCGTTTGGTGATCCCGGTTGCGCGCAGGAATGGAACGGTCATCGTGCTGTCCTTTGCGTTCGCTGCAGGTTCACTTGGCCGTGCCAGCTGTATTGGCCGCCCAGCGAAGAATGTTCTTCCAGATCGTCGCGTATCCAGCCCAGGCGACGAACTCGTTCGGAACCCAATGCGGCCCGATATCAGAGGTCCAGGCGACGGTGCGGCCCCGGCCGTAGCTGCCGGTGACGAGTAGCGGATGACCACCCTCCTCTTCCGGCAGCGTCGCAAGCACCTGAATGCTATCGCCTTCCTTGGCGACGACCTCGTTTGCACCGAGAAGCAGCGGCCATTGTCCTTCGATGCCTTGTAGGATCGGATGGTCCTTTGGCCCGGTCACGACGGCATGAAAGCCATCCGGAACTTCCAGTCGGTCGTCATAGGGAAGGCAGGTGACGGGCAGAGCCTCTTCCACAGGCGTACGCCGCCAGCGGGCCTTGCCGTCGATGCCCTGGAAGGAGAAATAGCCCCCTGCCATGACAAGCCCGCCGCCGGCCTGGGTCCATTCGCGGATGATCTTCAAGCGATTGGGAACCGGCTTGCCGTGCAGCCATACCGCAGGCGGCAGCAGCAGCGAATTCGCCCCTATGTCGGACAGCAGGATGACCTGGTATTCGGAAAGACCTTCAAGCGTGAAGGGGAACTTTTCGACGCAGTCATGCGCCGTCATGTAAGTGATCTCGAACTCTTCGCCCTGAAGGGCTGCGACCAGCGGTTCGGCGCCGAGATGGAAGGTCACGCTCCCGAACTGATCGAAACCCTTGTAATGGGTTGCCGAGCTGACCCAGCTCTCTCCTACCAACAAAACCTTCGTTATCATGTCCGTCTCCTATGCATGCGATTATGTGGTCTAAAAAATCATCCGGCCTTTGCCTCGACGGCAGAAAGGAGTGTTTCGAGTTCCTGCGCTCTGGCTGTGCGGGCCTGCGCGCCTTCGGAGGTGGTGGTCAGGCTGGCGCCGACCGCGGCGTGACGTGCGCAATCGACCAGTGCCTGTCCATTCAGCCAGAGGCTCAGAAAAATTCCGGCGAATGCATCGCCCGCACCGGTCGCATCGACTCGGCTGACCGGCAGCGCCGGCACTTCGATCGGCGGGCCGCCGCTCTTGCGGAAGACGACAGCCCCAAATTCACCAAGCGTCAGCACCACATCACCGCGCCGCTTGACCCGCGCGATCGTCCGCGCCGCCTCCTCAATCATCGAGGCGAGCGGCGTGCGGATCGCGTAGATGTCCCGCAGCGTGTCGTCGTTGATGAAGGTCAGATCAATCTGCTCGATCAGCCGCTCGAAGGCGTCCGGATTGCGCGATCCTTCGGGCAGGCCGGCGGCGTGAAGGCTCACATTCCAACCCGCTGCGTGGAAGCGTGCAATCGACGGCATCATTCGTTCATAATGGAACCCTTCAATGTGCAGGCACGACCGCACTGAACCGGGCGCGATATCCATGTTGGCGGTGAGGTCCACCTCAGTGAGCTCGAAGGTCTCGTGAATGATCGTACGGCCGCCGTTGGCCTCGATGATCACCATCGCTCGCGGCAGTCGGTTCTTGCTCGGCCGCCGGATCGGCAACACGTTGACGCCGTGGGCCAGCAGTTCAGCCATTGCCCACTCGCTATCGGCGTCGTCGCCGACTGACGTGGCGAGATCGACTTGCAACCCGTAAGGCGAACCGACGGCGGCAGCGGCAACCGCAAGATTGGCAGCCGGGCCACCCAGCGCCTTATCGATGTGTCTTGCCGCCACGCGGTCGTCGCGATGGGGCAGGACCTGAACGCGGCAGAGGTAATCGACGCAGATGTGACCAACGACGAGAAGCCGGGGATTACCCTCGGACGCCTTGGCTTTGCGGGCGGACATCATCGGCAGCGACCGCGCGAACACGCTTGGACGATAGGCGAGCTTCTGGATGGTTGCGTGAATTCTATCGGCAGTTTCGGCTTTGACCGGCACTGTCCCATTGAGAAAATTGGACACGGTGCCAACGGAGACACCGGCGGCACGTGCAACATCCGTAATGGTGGGACGGCCCTTTTTCATCATTTCCTCAACCATTGAAGCGGTTCAAGGCTAGGGGTAGATTTTCCGTCCGTCAAAGAAACAGTCTTCCAATCAGTGGAGTTATTTTCCTACAGAGAATAGGATCACCATCCGTTTTTGGAAAAAATCTCTCCAGAGCCGCCGAATTGAAAATACTTCAATCGCGATGCGCGGCGTGTCGTGTCGTGCCGGTGTACATTGTTGACGATGCGCGTTGCCTGCCGGACAGCTCTCAGACTGTTCCCATCTAAGCCGATCAAGAAGGTTGGTGTCATGGATAGGGCACGAGCCCAGCGAACGACGACTCCCGTCCGTCGCTCAGCACCTTTGTGGGGAGATCGTCATCTCTGTCAAAACCACGTCAAGCGGATCAGGCAGGCACTGAATTCCCAAAGTCATAAGTTGCCGAAGGCTCGCCTACCGTCCGTGCTGGGTGGAAGACGATGCAAGCCAAGACTTCCATCACCGACTAGCACGATATCGTCGAGGCGCGATCACTGACCTGGGCTAGGTGGCGACGAGGTGCCCCTCGGAAACGACGCGGAATTTCCGCTGCACTGGCACGTAATCTGCCGGACGGATCTGGCTCCTCAGTTCATCGGCAGCGGCCATCGGCGTCTCACGCCGACGGTCGGGATCCGGGACCGGCACGGCGGACATCAGTTTCTTCGTATAGGCATGCTGAGGATTGCCAAAGACGGCGCTCCGCGGCCCGATCTCCACAATCTCTCCCAGATACATGACGGCGACACGATGGCTGACGCGCTCGACGACGGCCATGTCATGGCTGATGAACAGAAAGGCAAGGTTGAGGCTTTGCTGCAAGTCGAGCATCAGATTGATGACCTGCGCCTTGATCGAGACATCGAGTGCCGAAACGCTCTCATCCGCCACGATGATCTTGGGAGAGAGGGCGAGCGCACGCGCGATCGAGATCCGCTGGCGCTGACCGCCGGAGAACGCGTGCGGATAACGCGACGCCATGTCCGGGGTAAGGCCGACCTTCTCCAGAAGATCGGCGACCATCGCTTTTGCCTCCTTCGAACTGCCCAGCCGGTGCTCGAGATAAGGTTCGGCAATCGCGGCTCCCACCGTCATGCGCGGGTTGAGCGAGGCGAACGGATCTTGAAAGATCATCTGCACAGATTTGCGCATCGCACGCAGGTCGCGCCTCGGAAGGGTCAGAACCTCGCGGCCCTCGACGAGAACCGAACCGCTGCTTGGCTCGATCAGGCGGAGAATGGCCCGTCCCGTCGTAGACTTGCCGCATCCGGATTCGCCGACCAGCGACAGGGTTTCACCGGCGCGCAGGTCGAAGGAGACATTTTCGACCGCATGTACACGCCCGCTCACCTTGCCGAGAAGACCGGTATGGATGTCGAAGCGCTTGGTGAGATTGCGGACCTGCAGGGTCGGCTCGCCTGAGGCAATGACGGTATCGGCGACTTCGACCGGGACGGCGGACAGTCCGGTCGCCGGATCGACCGTTGGAAAACGCAAGGGGCGGCGATAGGCCTGCATGGCACCGAGCACAGGCACGGCGGACAGAAGCGCGCGGGTGTAGGGATGCTGGCCTCGGTGAAAGATGTCGGTCGTGCGTCCGGTTTCCACCTGCTCGCCGCGATACATGACGACGGTCCGGTCGGCAATCTCGGCGACCACGCCCATGTCATGCGTGATGAACAGGACGGAGGTCCCCTCCTCGTCCTGCAACATCCGGATGAGATCGAGGATCTGACCCTGGATCGTCACGTCGAGCGCCGTCGTCGGCTCGTCGGCGATCAGCAGCTTCGGCTTGGTCGCAAGCGCCATTGCGATCATCACCCGCTGCCGCATGCCGCCGGAGAAGCGATGCGGATACTCGTCGAAGCGCGAGGCTGCCGAGGGAATACGAACCTTTTCAAGGATGCGCACGGTTTCGGCGCGCGCGTCCGCTTTGCTCATCGCCGTATGGCAGAGGATCGCCTCCGAGATCTGGTCGCCGATCGTGAACAGCGGATTGAGGCTGGTCATCGGCTCCTGGAAAATCATCGCGACATCGTTGCCGCGCACCTTGCGCATCTCCGGCTCCGGCAAGGATAGGAGATCGCGGCCCCCCAACATGACCCGACCCTCGATGCGGCTCGTATCGGGCTGGAGAAGCCGCATGATCGACAGCGACGTGACGCTCTTGCCGGACCCGGACTCGCCGACGATCGCCACGGTCTCGGCGGGCGCGATGGTGAAGGAGATATCGCGGACGACTGGTTTCCACGCGCCATCGACGCGGAACGACGTTCGCAGCGCCTCGACGGAGAGCACCGGTTGCGCCTCTGGCGGCGTGGTCTGACGGGTGTGGGCCTGTTGCGTCGTCATGATCATTCCCATCGTTTCTCGTCTCCGCTCGTTCTGTTCGGTTGCCGCGGTCAGTCCGGCCAGCGCAGCATCCCGTCGAAGCGGTGTCGGCTGAGGTCTTCGATCGGGGTTGCGATCATCGCGTTGGAGGCACGCGCCTTGTCGAGTTCCTCGGCGAGACGGGTGGCGACGATATGCTCCTGACCCGGATGCAGATTGCACGGATCGAGGTAGAAATAGCGGTGCTCGACCTCGTGATCCCGGACGATGATCGGCTGGTCGCCCGATCGGAGCGCTGCGGCAAGGTCCCAGGCCGTGATATGCGCCTCCTGTGGATCGATGATCACACGCATGCGGTCGAGCGGGTTGTCCGTCGGATCGGGTTCGATCAGCGCGGTGACGCCGGGGCGACCGTCGAGCGTTTCCTTCCAGAGCGCGAGAGCGCCTGCTTCCCGAGCCCGGATACCCGCGTGATCGCGCGTCTCCCATGCTTCCAGCGCCGCCATTGCGCCGTAGATGCTCTCCTTACCGACCTTCATGCCGCGCCCGATGCCCATGTTCTGGAGGAAGGCGTTGCGGACCAGATCCTTTCGACCGGCAACGATGCCGGAGGTGGGGCCCCCGAGAAACTTGTGGCCCGAATAGAGTGCGATATCGGCTCCTTGCGCGAGGAAGATTTTCAGATCGTATTCGGATGCCGCATCCACGATCACCGGGACGCCTCTCGCATGGGCGATCTCGACGAATTCCTTTAGGTTCAGCAGACCGTAGTCGACGACATGATGCGACACGACGTAGACGGCCGCTGCGGTCCTCTCGGTGATGGCATTTTCCATGTGATAGCGATGCGTCGATGTCGCCTGGCCGATCATGACGACCTTGCCACCCGCGATGCGGATGGCCTGATCGACCGGAGCGCCGTAGCTGACGACATGCCCCATCTGCAGGAGCACCTCGTTCTTCTCGGTGTTTGTTTCCGGCAGCCGCTCGATCGCAAGGAGATCAGGCCCCGTAATGGTTCCGGCGACGGCAAGGCTCACGCCGGCGGAGCACGACGCCGTAATGAAGCCCGCCTCCCCGCCGGTCATGCGAGCGATCACCGCGCTTGCCTGACGTTGCAGCGCGTTGATCTCCACGAAATGCGGCAGGATCGCCGTCATCGCGGCGATGGCTTCCGGCACGACGATCGACGCGCCAAGGCTCGTCATGGTTCCTGACACGTTGATCACGGGGCGAAGGCCGAGGGTCGTTCGGATATCAGCGGACATGGTCGTTCTCCAGGCTGCGCGACGTCGTGACGCCGCGGGCATCTCTTGCTCTTTCAGAGCCTATGCCATAATACTGCAATAGACAGGACGGATATGCGGGACGATTGTTGTGAACAGGCAAGCCTCGGAACCGGTTTCCGAAACCACGGAAAAGAGCATGCGCCGCTCGCGCGTCAGCGGGATCGACCGGGCTCTTCAGGTTATCGATCATCTCTACGAGACCGGTGCCCCGGCCGGCGCCTACGCCATTGCCAAGGCTGTCGGCGCGCCGCTCTCCACGGTCTATGTCATCATCGACGACCTTGTGGAAAAGAACATGCTTGCTCGCAATGGCGACGGCACGTTGTGGCTGGGGTCCAGGCTCTACCATTATGGCCTTGCCTATGCCCGTTCGCTGGATTTCATGAGCGTCGCCACGCAGGAAATGCATGACCTCTGCCGGGATGCCGGTGAGACGGTGCAGGTCTGCGGTCGCGATGCAGAGCACATGCTGGTGCTCGCCATGGCTGACGGGCCGAGCCATTTCCAGGTCGCATCGCGGGTCGGCACCCGCGTGCCGCTCAACTGGACGGCCTCCGGCCGGCTGCTCGTCGGGCATATGCCGGAAGCCAAGCGCGTCGAACTCTTCCGGCGTGGTGCCCGCATGTCGCCGACCGGCCGCGCGGCGGTGGATGCCGAGACCCTGTCGGATGCTGCGCGCACGGCGTTCGAAGAGAGGCTCTCCATCCAGGCCGGTGAATCCGACTATGCGGTTGCGTGCATTGCGTCGCCCATCGTCGATCGCAACGGCAACTGCGTTGCGACCATCTCCATCGTCCTTCCCGAACAGAAGGCCTTTGCCGACAAGGCCGGCTATGCCGACCGTGTAAAGGCTTCGGCGGCGCGGATCGAGGCCCTGATGGGCTGGCGGCAGCACGGAACGTCTCCTCACGGCATCAATCCTTAAGCGCCACGATGGCTTCGATTTCCACCGTGATGTTGCCCGGCAGCGAGCCGAAGCCGACGGCCGACCGGGCATGCCGACCGGCCTCCCCGAAGACAGCGTTGATGAGGTCCGAGCAGCCGTTGATGACCTTGGGGTGATCCCGGAACTCCGGTGCGGCGTTGACCATTCCGAGCAGCTTCACCACCTGCTTCACGCGCGACAGGTCGCCAAGGGCCTCGTGCATCACGGCAATGAGGTTGATGCCGACCAGACGCGCATCGTCATAGGCCGCCTCGGTGCTGATCTCGGCGCCGACCTTGCCGGTGCGCATGCGCCCGTCCGCCTCGCGGGTCCCCTGCCCCGAGAGATACAGCATGTTTCCCTCGATCACATGGGTCAGAAAATTGGCGATGGGCGGCGGTGCGGGCGGAAGCTCGATGCCGAGGTCGGCCAAGCGCTGATAGGGCGTGGTCGTCTTCGGATCGGCGAAAGTGGAAAGATGTGTCACGAGAACTCCTGTGTCATGCAGTTTGTCGGCCTCAGCGATACGCGTAACCGTGGCTGTGGCGCACGAGCCTGCGGGCTCTCGGAATGTATCGGCTGGCCGTGATCGCCTCGGCGCCGATGACGGCGAAACGCGGCTCGAACACGCGGGTGAGGCGCGAGACGTCGCCATTGCTGTCGGTTGCCTCGAGGTCGGCATCGACAAGGTCGAAGATGGTGAAATCCGCCCGCGCGCCGACGGCAAGCCTGTCGTCCATAGAAAGCTTGATAACGTCGGCCGGCGCATGCGTGACGGCATTCACGACCTTGTCGAAGGGCATGCCGACGGAGAGCAGCTTCGACATGGTGGTCGCGAGATCCCAGACGGGGAAGTTGAGCGAATGGCCGTGAAGGTCGGTCGAGATCGAATGCGGCAGTAACCCGCGCGCGATCGCCGCTTCCGCCACCTTGAAGGAAAAGGACGCCCCACCGTGGCCGATGTCGAGCCGCACGCCTTCGGAAGCGCAGCGCTCAGCGAGATCGAATAGGTCTTCGTCCTCCATGATGCTCGAGCCGGCCTTGCCGTTGAAGCAGTGCGTGACCACGTCGCCCGGGCCGAGGATTTCGAGCACCTCGTCGTAGAGAGCCGGCGGTTCGCCGACATGCACCATCATCGGGATCTTCAGGATCTTGGCGATCTTCTTGCCAAGCTTGACCGGGGTTACGCCCCACGACCCGGTGATGACGTGGCTCGCGCGCACCTTGATGCCGACGATGTGCTCGCTGTTCTCGGCGTAGCACTCGATGATCCGGTCGAGGTCGATATCCCTGATGTCGCGGAGTTCAGCGACACGGTTACAGGCAACGAGCCCGATCGAACCCAGATTGAGAAACGCCTTGATGCGTTCCTTCGAGGGCTCGATGATGTATTCCCGGAAGCCATGGAAGTTCGCTTCACCGGCAGATCCTGCATCCACCAGCGTGGTCACGCCGCGCTCGGCGCCGCATTCGGACGGACGCAGCGAGATGTCGGTGCCCCCGTGCCAGATGTGAACGTGAAGATCGATCCAGCCGGGGGACATCCACGCGCCTTTTCCATCGACGCGCTCCGTGCCGCCGGGCACCGCGAGCCCCTGGCCGATGGCCGCGATACGACCATCTGCACCGATGAGGATGTCGGTCGTTCCATCGGCTCCAAGGTTGCCGGCAGGGCTGGATTCGGACTGGCCGAAGGCCATCGGCCTGACATTGGAAAGGAGGAGCGGCTTCTGGGTTTCGCCGGTCATGTCACAAGTCCTTCTGAAGTCTGGGGTCGAGCATGTCCCGCAATCCGTCGCCCACCATCTGCAGCGACAGGACGGAAAGAATGATGGCAAAGCCGGGGAAGTAGGTCATCCAGCCGGCCTGCCCGATATACTGGCGCCCGGCGGCAATCATCGTGCCCCAGGTCGCGACATCGGGGCTGACGCCGAGCCCGAGGAACGACAGGCCGGCTTCGGCGAGCATGGCGCTGGCGAAGAGGAACGTTCCCTGTACCAGGATGGGCGACAGGAGATTGCGCAGCACGTGCCGCGTCATGATGTGGAAGGTGGAGATGCCGAGCGCTTGCGCCGCCTCGACATACGGCAGTTCGCGGATGACGAGCGTCGAGGCGCGGACGATGCGGGCGAGCCGTGGCGCATAGACAATCGACAGCGCCACGATCACCGTCGTCAACGAGGGTCCGAGCGCCGCGACCAGCGCGATCGCCAGAAGGATATCCGGAAAGGCCATCATCGCGTCGATCAGGCGGGCGATCGGCGTGTCCAGCCGCTGAAAGAACCCGGCGAGCAGCCCGAGCGTGACGCCGATGACCGCCGAGAGAACCACCACGGCCGCGCCGACGAGAAGCGAAAGCCGTGCCGCATAGATCGTGCGGGAGAAGACGTCGCGGCCGAACTCGTCCGTGCCGAACCAGAATATCTCGCTCGGCGGCTTCAGCCGGTTGACGATCGACAGCTTCGAGGGCGAATACGGCGCGATCCATGGTGCGAGCACCGCCAGAAGGACGAAGAGAACGAGGATGCCAAGCCCGGCGACGACCGTCTTGCGCCGCAGAAAGCGGCGGATGAACCTCGCTGCGTCGCTGGCAGGTGGCTTTGTCGTGAGAGATACATCTGTCATCAGTAGCGCACCCTCGGATCGATCAGCAGGTAAAGCATGTCGATGGCAAAGTTGATGAGGACGTAGAGTCCGGCGATCACCAGCAGCGCACCCTGGATAACCGGGTAGTCCCGCCGCAGTACGGCGGAGACGACGAGGCTTCCGACGCCGGGCAGGCCGAACACGGTCTCGGTGACGACCGCGCCGGAGATGAGAACCGCGGCGGTCAGGCCGATCACGGTGAGGATGGGGATCAGCGCGTTCTTCAACGCATGCTTCAGCACGACCTTCCGCTCGATCAGGCCCTTTGCGCGCGCCGTGCGGATATAATCGTCGCCAAACACGTCGAGCATCGAGGCGCGCGTGAAGCGCAGGATCAGCGCCGAGGAGACGAGCCCGAGCGCAAAGGCCGGCAGAGTCAGGTGATACATGCGGTCGAGAAAGGTCGAGCCCGGCCCGCCATAGCCGGAAACGGGAAACATGTTCAGATTGACGGCGAAGACCTGCATCAGGATGAGGCCCAGCCAGAAGCTCGGAATACTGGCCGCCAGCATCGCGACGGTCGTTGCCGCCTGATCGACGAGGGACCCTCGCCGATAGGCGGCATAGATGCCGATCGGCAGCGCGATGACGCAGGCGATCGCCAGCGAAAACAGCGTCAGGAAGAATGTGGGCTCGGCGCGGTCGAGGAGGGCCGACGTCACGGGCATGTTGAGAAAGATCGACTGGCCGAGGTCCCCTTTGATCATCTGCCCGAGATAGAAGAGATATTGCACGAGAAGCGACTGGTCGAGGCCGAGCCGCGTGCGCAGATCGGCGATATCCTGTGCCGAGGCATCGGGCCCGAGCATCACCGCGGCCGGGTCTCCCGGCGTGACGCGGACGATGACGAACACGATGGTCACGACCAGGAACATGACGACGATCATGCCGGCCAGTCGCTGGAGGATGTAACGGAGCATGTCTTGGCTCTCCGGTCCCAGGAGGGACACAGGTGTGACGAACGCTGGCTGAGAGAACGCCGCCCCGCGGGCGGCGTCCGGGAGGCCGGTTCCGGATTACTTCTTGATCGATGCGTTCCAGAAATACGGCCACGGAGCCGGCACGACGCCTTCGACCTTCGTGCTCTTGGCAGCGAGAGCGTTGAAGTCACCGATCTTCATGTAGGGAATCTCCGCGTACATGGCCTTTTGCACATCGGCCCACAAAGCGAGCCTCTTCGTCTCGTCGGCCTCTGCGGAAAACGCCTCGACCGTCTGCTTGCGCAGCGGCGTGTCCCACCAGCCGGGCGAGCTCGGCGACAGGGATCCGATCAGCGCAGGCTCGGGAAGAAAAGGGCTGTGCGTGATGTAGATGTCCCAGAGGCCCTTGTCGGCCCGCCGCTGGGTGAGCGTCGCCCAGTCCACGACCTGCAGATCGACGGTGAACCCCGCAAGCTTCAGATATTCGGCGGCAACCTGCGCCATCTTGTAGTGGAACTCGTACTGGCGGCTCGTCAGGATGCGGATCGGCTTGCCGTCATAGCCCGCGGCCTTGGCGGCTTCTGCCGATCCTTCGGGATCGGCAAGATTGTAATGGCCCTCGACGCCGGCATCCGTGTTCCAGACGAAGCTCTTGGGATAGATATCGCCGTCGAGCGCGTAGAAATCGGTGCTGCCGAAGGCGGCGGCCAGCATGTCTTCCATGCTCAGAGCCTGGCGGATAGCCTTTCGGATGGCGACATCCTTGGCAACACCCTCTGCCGTGTTGAAAACGAAGACCGGATAGCCGAACGGCTTCAAGACAAGCGGTTCCGATGCCGTCGAGCCCTTCAGCCTGTCGAAGGATTCGACGGGAAGGCTGTCGATATAGTCGTACTGGCCGGAGATCGCCGCCTCGACGCGCGTGTTTGCATCGGGAACCGGCACGAAGCGGATTTCATCCAGATACTGGTGACGCGCACCGCCGTAGCCATCGGCCTCGCCGGACCGCGGCGTATAGCCGTCAAAGCGGGCGAGCTGGATGTACTGGTCGGCCTTGCGCTCCTTCAGCATATAGGGGCCCGTCCCGACGAAATCCGTCATGGGCTCGGCCTGTTTCTCGCTCGGAAGGACGATCGCGGCGGAGTTGTTGAAAGCGAGCAGCGAGACGAGCGGCGCGTAAGGTTGCTTCAATGTGATCGTCACCGTCAGCGGATCGGTGGCCGTGATCTTGTCCAGGAATGCAGCTGCCTGCTTGCCGCGCGAGGCAACCTTGAACCAGCGCTCGAGCGACGCGACGACGTCGTCCGATGCCATGTCCGAGCCATCGTGGAACATGATGCCGCTACGCAGCCGGATCGTATAGGTTTTGCCATCCGCGCTGATCTCGGGCAGGCTCTCCGCCAGAAGCGGCGTCGGCTTCCAGGCCTTGTCAAACGTGTAAAGGGTCTCGAACATATGCTGGGAAACGATACCCACGAGATCGGCCGTGGAGGCCATGGGGTCGAGTGTCGGCGGCTCGCCGATCGTCGCGACATTGATGACGCCGCCCCTTTCCTGGGCCGCAACAAAGGATGGAATAGCGACGAGCGCGCTTGCAAGGAAGAACGCAGGTTTCAGGCGCATCATGAAGTCCTCCAGTTTTGTTCCATTATTATGTTATTACGACTTTTATAACAGAATAACTGAGAAGGATGTGCTGTCAATGGCCTAGGAGCTTGCCGTGCCGTCGCGACCCAACCGGTTCACATCCCTGCGCGCCGCATGCTTGACGCCCGGCGTCTCCGTGGGTCACATAGCGACGGAACCTGCAGCCCGAACTGTACGAGATCGTTATGACCCAGGGACATCAAAACGACAGGTACAGCGGATGACGATCCTTGAGGCGCCGGACACTTTGTCGCTCCTTTCCTGGATCCGTCGTCATGACGCTGGTTCGGGCTCTCCCAAACGGTTACAGCAGGACGAGGTCTGACATGGGTGGCACTGTCCTCAAAAACTGCGCGGCCGTCATCACCGACGAGGGCAAGGGCCCGGTCGTTCGCCGCAATGTCGATCTCCTAACCGAGGGGCCGACGATCCGTGCCATCGGCGAACATCTTGAGGCGGAGGCTTTGCCCGAGGGCACGAGCGTGCAGGATGCCACCGGCTGGTTCGTCTATCCCGGCCTCGTCAACACACATCACCATTTTTTCCAGTGCTTCGTGCGCAACCGCGCCGATCTCGACTGGACGAAGCTCTCGGTGATCGAATGGCTCGACCGCATCTACCCGGTCTTCTCGCAGCTGAACGAAGCCTGCTTCTACCATTCCTCTGTCACCGCCATGGCCGAGCTGATCAAGCATGGCTGCACCACGGCCTTCGACCACCAGTATAATTTTCCCCGCCACGCCGGAAAGCGGCTGATCGACCGCCAGTTCGAGGCCGCGGATCTGTTGGGCATGCGGTTTCACGCCGGTCGCGGCGGCAACACCCTGCCGAAGTCGGAGGGGTCCACGATCCCCGACGAAATGCTGGAAACGACGGACGAATTCATTGCCGATTGCGCCCGCCTGATCGACACCTACCACGATGCCGGGCCGTTCAGCATGCGCCAGGTCGTCGTCGCGCCCTGCCAGCCCGTCAACGCCTACCGCGAAACCTTCGTGGAATCGGTGGCGCTGGCGCGCGACCGCGGCGTCATGCTGCACACGCATGTCGGCGAGGGCGAGAGCTCCGTGATACAGGCGCGCCACGGCCTGCGCACCGTCGATTATCTCGAAGCGCTCGGCTTTGCCGGGCCGGATACGTTCTACGCCCATTGCTGGGAACTGACCCATGACGAACTGCGGACGATGGCCGCAAGCGGCACCGGCGTCTCCCACTGCCCCGAACCCGTCTATCTCGTCGGCGCCGAGGTCACCGACATCCCCGCCATGGCGGCCTTCGGCCTGCGCGTCGGGCTCGGCTGCGATGGTGCGGCCTCCAACGACAATTCCAACCTGATGCACAGCCTTCACTCGGCCTACATGCTGCAGTGCCTCGCATCCTCCACCCGCGCGCACCCCGTGCCACCGCCGGTCGACTTCCTGCGCTACGGCACGAGCGGCGGCGCGAGCCTGCTCGGGCGCAGCGATATCGGCCGCCTTGCGCCCGGAATGGCTGCAGACCTCTTCGCCATCGACACCCGCCGCATGGATTATGTCGGCACACGGCACGATCCGCTGAGCCTCATTCCCCGCGTCGGCATCGGCATGGCGACGGATATGACCATGATCAACGGCCGGGTCGTGTGGGCGAACGGCGCATTTCCCGGCCTCGACGAGGCAAAGCTTGCAGCGGACGCCGAGGCGGCCCTTGCAACGATCACGATCTGAAGCGCGACGGCGTTGCCTGGCTCGGCGAGCCGCAGGGGCGCGAAGAGATCAGCCGGTGACGTCGAATTCGGGATCGACGGGAATGCCGAGCGCCGTGACGAGGCGGTTGGTTTCCGACGCCATGCCGATCACGGCAAGGAGATCGCCATATTGCGCGTCCGTCAGGCCTTTGGCGCGCGCCGCCGCCGTGTGGGAATGGATACAATAGCTGCAACCGCTGGCGACGGAAACGGCGATATAGATCAGCTCCTTCGTCAGCGGATCGAGCGCCGACGGTGCGACCATAACCTCCTTCAGGCTGTTCCATGTCCGCTCCAGCGTTGCTGGATCGTTGGCCAGGCCGCGCCAGAAATTGTTGATGAAATCCGAGCCGCGCACGGCGCGGATATCCGCAAACACGGCCTGCACCCGCGGCGCCGCTTCGGCCTCGGCATCCGTCCAAAGTCTTACCGTCGCCATGCCAACCTCCTGATGTAACCGGCGGGAGACGAAACAGCCGTCTGCCTCGTTCGAAATTGCATAAAAAAGGGCCGCAGGGTGACCCACGGCCTCAAGTCATGAAGGTTAAACCTCCAGAGGGGAACGGCTGGCTGCGATCGATCCGGGAAGAGGATGAGGGCAGTCAACCAAGATCAGAATGACCCGTTATGTCAGCGGGTTCAAAGACGGGAGACGCTGTCGGAACGGGTGGATGTGATATTTTCATCTAACCCGCGCCCCTTCGGCGCTATTTCATTCCGGCCGGGATGCTCAGCGCGCTTGCGCCCGAAACCGCTGGAGATGCGCGACCACGAAATCGTGGTCTTCGACATCGGGAAGGCCGCTGATCGTCGCCGTTCCGATGAGATTGCCGTCCGTCTGAAAGATGGGGACGGCACCGCCGAAGGCCGCAAAGAGATCGGACGACAGGCCGTAGCGGTGGTGGAAGTCGTAGCCCTCCTTCTGCGCGAGACGCCGCATGTAGAGAGAACTGTGGTGGAACCGCTCGACCACGCGCCGCTTGCGCTCCGCCCAGTGCCGGTTGTCCTCGGTAGCGTTCGCAAGGCGCGTGAAGAACACTGGTTCGCGCGCGATCGTGATCTCGATCGCCACGGCCAGGCGGCCGGCCATGGCCGATTGCCGCATCAGGCTGCCAAGCGTCCAGGCATCCTCGGTCGTGAACCGGGTGACGACCCCCTCGCGCTCGGCCAAGAGGAGGTCTGTGCATGTCCTGTTATCCGGCTGAGGCATGAAGGGCGTCCTTGAAGGGTTGAGATTGGGCGACATCCCGAAAAACGGTCGTTGCGCGCCTACAGCAGCAGAAACGCCCTGAAGTCGTTGACATTGGTGCCGGTCGGGCCGGTTTCGAACAGGTCGCCCGCAAGCGCGAAGGCCGACCAGGCGTCGTGTGCCGCGAGGTGGCCGCGCGGTTCTCCGCCGGCCGCCCGGATGCGCGCGGCGGTGCCCCCGTCGCAGAAGGCGCCGGCATTGTCTTCGGAACCGTCGATGCCGTCGGTATCGGCCGCAAGGGCGGTGACGCCGGTGGTCCCGTCGAGATCGATGGCGGCGGCCAGCAGAAGTTCGCTGTTGCGCCCGCCCTTGCCGCTACCTCCGGGGCCGATCGTCACCGTGGTCTCCCCGCCCGAGAGCAGAACCATCGGGCCCTTCTCCCGCCGCAGCCCCGCCTGAAACTCCATCGCCAGCGCCGCATGCATGCGCCCGATATCGCGGGCTTCTCCCTCGATCCTGTCGGAGAGGATCAACGGCGTGACGCCGGCCGCACCGCTCTCCCGCGCGGCCGCCTGCAGCGAGACCCGGGCCGACGCAACGACATGGGCTTCGTGCCCGGCAAAGGCCGGATCGTCGGGGCGCGGGGTCTCTCCTGTTGCGATATGGTCGAGAATGCTTGAGGGAAGGGTCATCCGGTAGTCCCGGATCGCCCGCAGTGCCTCCTCGCGGCCGGCAGCGTCGGGAAGGGTCGGGCCGGAGGCGACGAAGGCCGGGTTGTCGCCGGGAACGTCGGAGACGACGAGGCTGACGACACGGGCCGGAGAAGCAAGCGCGGCCAGCCGCCCGCCCTTGATCAACGAAACGTGCTTGCGCACCACGTTCATAGCCGAGATCGGCGCGCCGGAGGCGAGCAGCGCCGCGTTCAGGGCAACCTCGTCGGCAAGCGCAAAGCCCGGCGGCGGCGACGGCAGCAGCGCAGAGCCGCCGCCCGAGATGAGCGCGATCACGAGATCGTCCGGCGTCAACCCGCGCACGGCCGCCATCACGGCCTGCGCCGCATCGATCCCCGCCTGGTCGGGCACCGGGTGGGCGGCCTGCAGCACCCGGATGCGCGAACAGGCGGCGACCGGGCCGTGGCGCGCGACGACCACGCCCTCCAGAGAGCCATCCCACAGGTGTTCGAGCGCCTGTGCCATCTGGCTTGCCGCCTTGCCGGCGCCGACGACGACCGTGCGGCCTTTCGGTCGCGCCGGCAGATGGGCGCGGATCGCCTCCAGCGGATCGGCCGCGCGAACCGCAGCGTGGAAGAGCGACGCCAGAAATGCGCGCGGGGTCTCGATGGGCATCAGGGTCTGACCTTCCTGGGCGTGACGACACCTTTTTGTGGCAAAGCCGATGGCGGAATGCAAAGCCGCATCATTGGCTCAGCGAACATGCGCGCGTGCACGGGGGCGCTGGTCGTTGCGCTCGTCGGCAAAGATCGTCGCCGGCAGCGGATCGAGGCCGCGGATGATGTCGGCGCCTTTCTCTCCGACCATGATGGTCGGGGCATTGGTGTTGCAGGAGGGCACGCGCGGCATGACAGAGCTGTCGCAGACGCGAAGCCCCTGCAACCCTCGCACGCGCAGATCGAGCCCGACGACCGCATCCGCCCCGGTGCCCATACGGCAGGTGCCGACGGGGTGGTGATCGGTCTTCGCGTTCGCACAGTTATAGTCGAAAAGCTCGGCGTCCGTGCGGACCTTCGGACCGGGCAGGCGCTCGGCCAGAATATAGGGCTTCAATGCCGCCTGCTCGAAGATCTCGCGGGCGATCCGCAAGCCTTCCAGCGACATCTTCCGGTCATGCGGGTCCGACCAGTAATTGGGGTCGATCAGCGGGGCTGCGGCCGGATCGGACGCGGAGAGCCGCACCGTGCCGCGCGATCGCGGATGCAGGTAAGCCGAATTCAGCGTCACCCCGGCATTTTTCAGCTTTTCCACGCCCGCCTCAATGCCCGAGCCGAGACCGAGATGGAACTGGATATCCGGAGAGCGCGCGTCCGGATCCGCATACCAGAAGCCGCCGGTCTCAAAGAGCGAGGAGGCGACGGGGCCTGTGCGGAACAGCATGTATTCGAGGCCGGCCCAGAGCGTGCGATGCAGCTTCGCAACGCCGTCATAGGTGTGGTCGCCGGTGCATTCGGCAATGACGAAGAGGTCCAGATGGTCCTGCAGATTGCCACCGACCCCGGGCAGGTCGTGCGCCACGGGAACGCCGACGGACGTCAGATGATCGGCCGGGCCGATGCCCGATTGCAGCAGCAGCTTCGGCGAGCCGATGGCGCCCGACGTGACGAGCACCTCGCGCTCGCACCGCACGATCTCGCTGCCCCGGCTGGTGGCAATCTCGACGCCGACGGCGGTCGTGCCCTCCAGGACGATGCGCGAGACGCGGGCGCCCATGCGGATCGTCAGGTTTTTTCGATCCTTGATCGGCGAGAGGTAAGCGAGCGAGGCGGAGGAGCGGCGGCGGTTGCGCTGCGTCAGCTGGTAGAAGCCGACACCCGCCTGCTGGCGCCCGTTAAAGTCGTGATTGTAGGGAATGCCGAGCTCCTGCCCCGCCCGGATGTAGGCGTCGCAGATCGGCAGCGCGGACACCGGCATGGACACGCCGAGCGGCCCGCCATAGGCATGATAGTCGTCGGCAAAGCGCTGGTTGTCCTCCGCCCGCTTGAAATAGGGCAGCACGGAACGGTAGTCCCAGCCCTCGCAGCCGTCTTCGCTTGCCCAGAGATCGTAGTCGGCGGCGTTCCCACGGGTATAGAGCTGCGCGTTGATGGACGAACCGCCGCCGATGACCTTGGCCTGTGTGTAGCGCAGGACGCGGCCGTTCATGTGCTTCTGCGGCACGGTCTCCCAGCCCCAGCTGGCGACGCCCTTCGTCATCTTGGCAAAGCCGGCCGGCATGTGAAACAGAGGATTCCAGTCCCCGCCGCCCGCTTCCAGCAGCAGCACGGTGACATCGGGGTCCTCGCTCAGCCTGTTGGCGAGAACGCAGCCGGCAGGGCCTGCCCCAGTGATGATGTAGTCGAAGCGCATGGTTTCCATTCCTGTCACAGACGCGGGATCGACAGGCCGCCATCGGCATCGATCACGGTCCCTGTTGCAAAGGCGAAGCTGCCCGAGGCGAGCGCTGCGCAGATGGCGCCGATATCGCCGGCTTCTCCCCAGCGCCGCATGGGCACCAGGCCCCCGGCGATCAGGGCGTCGTATTTCGGGGTGACGCCGGCCGTCATGTCAGTCCGCACGATGCCAGGCCGCACCTCGAAGACCGCGACGCCATCGGCCGCAAGCCGCAATGCCAGCCCTTGCGAAAAGGCCGCAAGCCCCGCTTTGCTGATGCAATAGTCGAGACGCTCGGGCGAACTCGCCTGCGCGGAGACCGAGGTGATGTTGATGATCGACCGGGAATGGTCAGGCGCGGTCGCCAGCATCGCTTTCACCACGGCCTGGGTGAAGAACACCGTCCCTTTCAGGTTGGTGGCCATGATCAGGTCGTAATGGTCGGGCGAAAGGTCGAGGAAATCGCCGCGCACGACGGACGCCATGCCCGCATTGTTGACAAGGCAGTCGATGTGGCCGAACCGGGCCATGACGTCGTCGACCGTCGCTGCGTGCCCGGCGACGTCGCAGATATCCGCCTGGATGTAGACAGCGTCTGCCTTACCAGCGGCGCGCAGCTCCGCCAGTGCGTTCTCGGCCGTTTCAGGACCGCCGATGCCTGTCACGACGATGTCGTAGCCGGCAGCGGCGAGGCACGAGGCGATGCCGAAGCCGATCCCCCGCCGTCCGCCGGTTACCACCGCCACCGGTCTTTGCCGCCGTTCGCTCATCGTTGCAGGTCCTTCGAGACGATGTGATCTGCGACCCGCAAGGCCTGGGCCGCAACCGTGAGCGCCGGATTGACGGCGGCCGAGGTCGGCAGGCAGCTCGCATCGACGACGAACAGGTTGTCGTGGTCATAGGCGCGGCAGAAGGGATCGAGCGGCGCCGTTGCGGGATCGTTGCCGATGCGCACCGTGCCGCACTGATGGGACGGCGTGCGCTTGTCGAACGGCCGCGACAACACGAGCGGAAAGCCGACCGAGCGAAGAACGGCCTTGAGTTTCGCCACCAGCGCCAGATGCGCGTTCCAGTTGGTGCGATGCCATTTGAGGACGATCCGCTCGCCATCGACCATGACCCGGCTTTCAGGGTGCGGAATATCCTCGCTCATGGCGTAGAAATCGATCGCATGCGCCGATAGCCGGTCGAGCAGCCGCTCCGGGATGCGCGGCAGGCTGCTTTTGAGGATCGCCCCGGACACGCGGCCGAGAAGCTGGACATTGCCGAGCGGCGGCCCGCCCTCGCCGTCCGACAGGTAGAAGTCGTTGAAGGCGAAGGTCTTCTGATAGACCGACGTATTCCGGTAGCGCGGCGACAGAGCGAGCACGGCGGACGAATTGTGGTTCATGAAGTTGCGCCCGACCTGGTCCGAGCTGTTGGCAAGGCCTGTGGGAAAACGGGCAGTGGCCGACCGCAGCAGCAGGACGGCCGACTGGACCGCGCCGGCGGCGAGCACCACGAGCTTCGGCGAGACGCTTCGGGCGTCCCCGGCCACGGTATAGACGACGCGCTCGATGCGGCCGCCGGACGCGCCCGTTTCGAGCCGCCGGACGATCGCGCACGTTTGAAGCGTGACATTGGGATAGCCCAGCGCAACGGAAAGGGCGGCGCTTTCGGCATCCATCTTCCCGTCGTCGGCATTCGGATGAGCATCCCACGGCGTGCGACCCTTCGCGAGCCACCGGTCGATATCGACGCCGAGCGGCAGGGAGAACGGGTGGAGCCCCTTCTGCTTCAGGCGCGCGCGGACGTCGGCAATCGACGGTTCGTCCGGCACCGGTGGAAAGGCGTAAGGGGTGGAATGTTCGGGCTCGGTCGGATCGTCCCCCAGCGCGCCGCGGACCTGATACATCTGTTCGGCTGCCCCGTACCAGGGCTCGAGCTCGGCGTAGGGAAACGGCCAGGCGGGGGAGACGCCCTCCTGATGCTGCATCTCTTCGAAATCCTCGCGCCGGTAGCGCGAGAGCACTGCCCCGTAAAACTTCGAATTGCCGCCGACATTGTAGTAATTGCCGGGATTGAACCCCTTGTGCTCCCCTTGCCCCTGGCCCTGCCATTCGTACCAGGTCTCCTTCGGGCGGAAATGCCCCCGCTGGAAGATCGCACGCTGGTCGCGGTTTTCAGGCGTGTCGGCAATGTGCTCGCCGGCCTCCAGGATCAGGATCTCGCAGCCGGACGCGGCAAGACAGGCGGCCAGCGTCGCCCCGCCGATGCCGGATCCGATGATGACGATGTCGGGGGTTCTGCTCATCTCGCTCCCCCGGTCATGCGATGCGCTGCTGGCTTTGCGGGTCGAAATAGACGGCCTTGTCGAGGTTGAAGGCGAGCCTTGCCGTCTGGCCGGCCTGGATCCGGGCATCGGCCCGCAGGCGCGCGACCACTTCCTTGCCACCGAGCCGGGTGACGGCGAAGGTGTCGGCACCGGCCGGCTCCACAACCTCGATCAGGCAATCGCCTTCCGCGATCGTGCGCGCATTGCGGTCGGCACCGTCGATGTCGGTCAGCGCCTCGGGCCGGATGCCGAAGACGATCTGGCGGCCGAGATGACCCTCCAGTTGCGCCTGCCCGGCCGCCACCGGCAGTTTCACCAGCGCGCCGTTCGGGCGGGCAAGCGAGACGGAGAGCCCTGCCGCATCCTTCTCCACCGTTGCCGCGAGCAGGTTCATGGCGGGCGAGCCCATGAAGTCGGCCACGAACATGTTGGCCGGGTTGTTGTAGATCTCGGCCGGCGAGCCGAACTGCTGCAGCACGCCGTCCTTCAGGACCGCGATCTTGGTCGCCAGCGTCATCGCCTCGATCTGGTCGTGGGTGACGTAGACGATGGTGGTCTTCAGGCGCTGGTGCAGCCGCTTGATCTCGGTGCGCATATCGACGCGCAGCTTTGCGTCGAGATTGGACAGCGGCTCGTCGAACAGGAAGACCTGCGGATTGCGCACGAGCGCACGGCCCATGGCGACGCGCTGACGCTGACCACCGGAGAGCTGGCTCGGCTTGCGGTCGAGCAGATGGCCGATCTGGAGGATATCCGACACCTCCTTGATCGCCTTCTCGCGCACGTCCTTCGGCACTTTGCGGATCTCCATGCCGAAGGCGATGTTGCCGGCCACCGTCATGTTCGGGTAGAGCGCATAGCTCTGGAACACCATGGCGATGTCGCGCTGCGACGGCGGCAGTCCTGCAATGGAGCGGCCGTTGATGGCGATCTCGCCGGACGTGATCGGCTCCAGGCCCGCAATCGTGTTCAGCAGCGTGGACTTGCCGCAGCCGGACGGGCCGACCAGCACGAGAAAGCCGCCTTCCTCGATCTCGATGTTGATGTCTTTCAGGATTTCCAGCGCGCCATAGGACTTGCGCAGATGCGAGATTTTGAGAAACGACATGAGGATCAGCCTTTCACGGCGCCGGACATCAGGCCGCGCACGAAGTAGCGACCCGAAACGATGTAGACGATGAGGGTGGGCAGGGCGGCGAGGATCGCGCCGGCAAAGTGGACGTTGTATTCCTTCACGCCTGTGGACGACTGAACGAGGTTGTTGAGCGCGACCGTCATCGGCGTCGAGCTGGCGCCCGCAAACGAGGCACCGAACAGGAAGTCGTTCCAGATATTGGTGAACTGCCAGATGACCGAGACGACGATGATCGGGCCGGAGGAAGGCAAAAGGATGCGGCGGAAGATCTGGAAGAAGGTCGCGCCGTCGATCTGCGCCGCCCGCACGAGTTCGGTCGGAAAGGCCTCGTAGTAATTGCGGAAGTAGAGCGTGGTGAAGCCGAGACCGTAGACGACGTGCACCAGAACGAGCCCGGGGATGGAGCCGGCAAGGCCCAGCATGCCGAGGATGCGCGCGGTGGGAATGAGCACGATCTGGAAGGGGATGAAGCAGGACAGGAGCAGCATGCCGAAGACGACGTTCGACCCGCGGAAATGCCATTTGGTCAGCACATAGCCGTTGAGCGCACCGATCACCGTCGAGATGGCGACGGCGGGGATGACCATGAGGATGGAGTTGATGAAGAAGGGCTTGAGGCCCGTCGGCTGGATGCCGATCTGCGCGGTCGACCAGGCCGACAGCCATGGCTCGACGGTCCAGACCTGCGGCAGGTTGACCATCCCGCCCTGTCGGATCTCCTCCAGCGGCTTCAGCGAGTTCACCACCATGACGTAGAGCGGCATGAGGTAGAACATCGCAAAGAAGATCAGGGCGGTATAGATCAGGGCGCGGGTGAGGAGGCCGTGCGAGATCGCGTTTTGCGGATTGGCGGCGCCGCTCATCAGCGTTTTCCTCCGCGGATTTCGGAATAGAGATAGGGAACGATGATCGAGAAGATCATGACCAGCATGATGATGGCGGAAGACGCGCCGATGCCCATCTGGTTTCGGGTGAAGGTGTAGGAGTACATGAAGGTGGCCGGCAGTTCGGTCGCCTGCCCCGGGCCCCCGCCGGTCAGGGCGACGATCAGATCGTAGGCCTTGATGGCGAGATGGGCGAGCACGACGAAGGCCGACAGGAAGACCGGGCGCATCAGGGGAATGATGATCCGTCGGTAGATCGTCACGGTGCCCGCACCATCGATCTGCGCGGCCTTGATCATCTCGTTGTCGACGCCGCGCAGGCCGGCGAGGAACATCGCCATGATGAAGCCCGAGGACTGCGAGACGGCGGCCAGCACGACGCAGTAGATCGCCATCTTGCTGTCCTTGATCCAGGTAAAGGCAAAGGTTTCCCAGCCCCAGAGGTGCATGGTGTTCTCGATGCCGATGCCGGGATCGAGAATCCATTTCCAGGCGGTGCCCGTGACGATGAAGGAGAGCGCCATGGGATAGAGGTAGATCGGGCGCAGGAAGCCTTCGCCGCGGATCTTCTGGTCGAGCATGATCGCCAGGAACAGGCCGAGCGCCGAGCAGATGAGGATGTAGAGCGAGGCGAAGATCGCCAGATTGGTGATCGCCCGCCACCAGTGCGGCAGGGCCCAGAGCTTGCTGTAGTTCGACAGGCCCACGACGTTGTAGGACGGCAGCATCTTGCTGTCGGTGATTGACAGGAAGCCGGTATAGGCGATGAAGCCGTAGACGAAAATGACGATGACCAGGAAACTCGGCGCGAGCACGATTTTCGGCAACTGGTCCTGTAGGAAGCTGCGGCTCTGCATGGCTTCGTTCCCCTCCCCTCGCCCGGAATACGGGTGCACGGCCTCAGGCGCCGGCCATCATGGCCGGCCTCTCGGCGCACCCGGTCTCCCCGGCAGTCTTGACGTATCGGATGGTGTGATGGCGGGCGCCGCGGACGCGAAGGCCCGCAGCGCCGCGCCACGCTTACTTGGCGGCTTCGACCGCGCTCACCAGCTCGGCGACCGCGTCGTCGGCCGTCAGGTCGCCGTTGAACTGGCGGGTCACGACGTCGTAGATCGCGTTCTTCACGGCTGCCGGATTGGCGTGGCCATGAGCCATGGAGCCGATGAGCGTGCCGTTCTTGTCGGCTTCGGCCGCATCCTTGATGGCTTTCTTGCCGCAATCGTCGAAGGCTGTGTCCGACACATCGGTGCGCACCGGCGCCGAACCCTTGACGACGTTGAAGGCCGACTGGAACGCGGGGCTTTCGATGGCGGAGGCCATCTCGATCTGCGCCGGTACCTTGTCGTCGGCGACCTTGAACATGACGAACTGGTCGGTGTTGAAGGTGACGGCACCCTGCGTGCCGGGGAAGCGCATGCAGACATAGTCCCTGCCCGGCGTCTTGCCGGCCTTGGAGAACTCGCCCTTCGCCCAGTCGCCCATGAACTGCACGCCGGCCTTGCCGTCGATGACCATGGCGGAGGCGAGGTTCCAGTCGCGGCCCGAGAAATTGGGATCGACATAGGAGCGCAGCGTCGTCATGCGGTTGAAGGCTTCCTTCATCTTGTCGCCGCCAAGCGCCTTCGGGTCGAGATCGATAAAGGCCGACGTGTAGAAATCGACACCGAGCGACAGCACGACGGCGTCGAAGACGGTCGCGTCCTGCCAGGGCTGGCCGCCGGCGGCAACCGGGATGATGCCCTGCGCCTTGAAGTTGTCGAGGAGGGCGATCAGCTCTTCCCAGCTCTGCGGCTCCTTGCCGCCGGCCTTGTCGAGCGCCGCCTTGTTGATCCACATCCAGTTGGTCGAATGCAGGTTGACGGGTGCCGCGATCCAGTGGCCGTCATATTTCGAGAACTTCTGGAGCGCCTTGGGGATGACGTTGTCCCAGTTTTCCTTTGCGGCGACCGCATCGAGATTGCCGAGTGCGCCTTCCTTGGCCCAGTCGAGAATGTCGAAGCCGAGCATCTGCACCGCGGTCGGCGCGTTGCCGGCCGTGACGCGGGCGCGCAGCACCGTCATGGCTTCCGTGCCGCCGCCGCCGGCGACCGGCATGTCCGTCCAGGAGATGTTCTTGGCTTCGAGGTCCTTCTTGAGGACTTCCAGCGCCGAGGCCTCGCCGCCGGATGTCCACCAATGAAGCACCTCGACGTTTTCGGCAGCCTGCACGGCGCCGGTCATCAAAGCGAGACCTATTGCAGTCGATGTCAGAAACTTGCGCACGATGTTTTCCTCCCATGAGCACAGTGAAGAGCGAAACCCATTTCCGCTCCCTTGCCGCCGCCCTCCTCGAGCGTCGGCGTCAGCCGGCCTATTAAGCCGCAGTCTCTCCCGAAAGCGCGTTCCGCGTTCGGGCAAGGTTCGTCAGGCCAGCTTTTCCGTCTGCGGCATCCACCAGTTCGTGCGGCCGCCGATATGCATGTTGAGCGTCTTGGTCTCGGTGTAATCCTCCACCGCGTGGCGCCCGAGTTCGCGGCCGAGCCCCGACTGCTTGTAGCCGCCGAACGGCAGCTCGGAGGCGCCGTCCATGAAGGTGTTCATCCACACGGTTCCTGCCCGCACCTGTCTGCCGATCGTCAGGCAGGTATCGAAATCCTTGCTCCACACCCCGGCCGAAAGCCCGTAATCGACAGCATTGGCGATCTCGATCGCCTGCGCCGTCGTCTCGAAGGTGAGCACGGAGAGAACCGGGCCGAACACCTCCTCGCGTGCGACCGGCATGTCGGGCGTAACGTTCGCGAGAATCGTCGGCGCCATGAACTGGCCGCGGCCGAGATCCAGCGCCTTGCCGCCATAGGCCACATCCGCGCCACCGCTTGCCGCCCCTGAAATGTAGCCGGCGATCTTCTCCAGGTGCTGTGGCGTGATGATCGCACCGACCTGCGTCTGCGGATCGAGCGGATCGCCAACCCGCACCTTTTCCGATAGGGCGGCCACGCGCTTGACCACGTCCTCGGCGATGCTCTTGTGGAGGATCAGCCGCGAGCCGGCATTGCAGCACTCGCCGGCGTTGAAATAGGCGCCGAACACGGCGGCATCGATGAAGCCGTCGAGATCGGCATCGGGAAAGACGATCTGCGGGTTTTTGCCGCCGAGCTCCAGCGACACCTTCTTCAGCGTCTGCGCCGCGTTGGACATCGTCAGCTTGCCAACGCCGGTGGAGCCGGTGAACGACACCATATCCACGTGGGGATGCGTCGTCATGACAGCGCCTACCTCGGCGCCCGTGCCCGTGACGATGTTGACGACGCCCTTGGGAACACCCGCTTCCTCGAGGATTTCGCCGAGCACGACGGTCGAGCCGGACGAGAGTTCCGACGGCTTGACGACCGTGGTGCAGCCGGCGGCCAGCGCGAAGGGCAGTTTCTGCCCGACGATCAGGAAGGGAAAGTTCCACGGCGTGATGATCGAGACGACGCCGATCGCCTCGCGCAGGACAACGCCCAGCGTGCCGTCGCCCAACGTGTTGTAGCTTTCTCCATGGAGATCGCGGGCAAGGGCCGCGGCATAGCGCCAGATATCGACCGAACCGGCGATTTCGCCGCGCACCTGGGAGATCGGCTTGCCGGCTTCCACCGCATCCAGAAACGCGAGTTCCTCGGCCCGCGCGGCGATGAGATCGGCGGCCTTCAGCAGGATGCCGGAGCGCTCCGACGCCGTCATCCGCGGCCAGGGTCCGGTGTCGAAGGCCTTGCGGGCTGCAGCGATGGCGCGTTCGGCGTCTGCGCGCGTTCCTGCCTGGAACCGGCTGACGACGACGCCATGGCCGGGCGCGACCCGCTCGATCGGATCAGTCGTCCCTTCGCTCCACCGGCCGTCGATCAGCATCTTGAAGTCGCGCGGGGCATGATCCGCGAGCGCCGTCGGGTTTACCAGAACCGTCATTACCATTCTCCCTTGAACTGTGCGGCACGCTTCTCCTTGAAAGCGGAAACGCCCTCCTTCAGGTCGGCCGTCTTGGCGGCAAGAATCGACCCCAGCGCCTCCACGGCCGTCCCGTTGTCCTCCCCGTTGGCGCTTGCGATCATCAGCTTGACGATCTCCAGCGCCGCCGGCCCGCGCGCGGCGATGCCTGTCGCCATGTCTTTTGCAGCGGCAAGCGCATGTCCCGTCGCGGTCACCCGGTCCACGAGCCCAAGCGACAGGGCCTGCTCTGCCGTGAAGATCTCGCCGCCGAGCGCCATCCGGCGCACGGGCTGGGCGCCGAAGCGCTTGACCAGCCGCTGCGTGCCCGACCAGCCCGGCACCATGCCGAGGCCCGTTTCCGGCAGCCCGATCCGGATGTGTTCCTCGGCGATGCGGATGTCGGCGATGCCGGCAAGCTCGAGACCGCCGCCAAGCGCGTGCCCGTTCAGCGCCGCGATCAGCGGCATGCGCAGCGTCGCAAGCCGCTCGAACACGCGGTGCCCGTAGCGCACCCAGCCATGCCCGAACGCGTCCGGTCGCATGCCGCCCCAAGCGGTGATGTCGCCGCCGGCCGAAAACCCCGACCCCTCACCGGTGAGGATGGCGACGCGAACGCGCGCGTCCGCTTCCACCGTGTCGGCCGCTGCCACGAGCGCCTTCAGCATGTCGAGGTCGAGCGCATTGCGCTTTTCCGGCCGGGACACCGTGAGGATGGCGACGGACCCCTCGATCTCGATACGCACCTCTCCCTTAGACATGGGCACCCTCCAGAACGCGGGGCGCCTTGGCGGACAGCGAAAGACCGAGGGGCGCCTCGCCAAACAGCGCGGCATCCATCAGCTTCAGGTCCGGCGAGACGATCAGTGGGAATTCGGACTGGTCGAGCACCTGCGTCTGCAGGTCGACGCCGGGTGCGATTTCGGTGAGAACCAGCCCTTCCCGCGTCAGCTTCAGCACGCAACGCTCGGTGACGTAGGTGATGTCCTGCCCCTGCGCGATGGCGCGGCTGCCGGAGAAGGTGACATGCTCGACCGCCTCGACCAGCTTCTTCAGCTTGCCTTCCTTCTCGATCACGAGCTTGCCGTTGCTGATCGAGAGTCTGGCGCCGGCATTGAACATGCCGGAGAAGACGATCTTGCGGGCGCGGGCGGTGATATCGACAAAGCCGCCGGCGCCGGCCGTCACATGCGGACGGAAGGACAGACGGGAGACATTGACCGAGCCGTCGCGGCCGATTTCGAGGAAGGAGAGCAGCGAGGCATCGAAGCCGCCGCCTTGGAAGTAGGTGAACTGGTAGGGCGAGGGCATGTAGGCATCCGCATTGGACGCGCAGCCGAAGGCAAAATCGAGCAGCGGCACGCCGCCGACGGCCCCCTGCTCGATGACCCAGGTGACCGCGCCGTGCAGGCCCTCCTCCAGGAGGATACGCGGCACGTTGGCGGAGATGCCGAAGCCGAGATTGACGCAGCTGCCGGCTTGAAGCTCTTGTGCCACGCGCCGCGCGATGACCTTCTGGATGTTGAAATCCGGCACGGAGAAGCTTTCGAGCGGCCGGAAGATCTCGCCCGAAATCGCCGGATCGTAATCCGTCAGCGTCGTCTGCTTCTGGTCAGGATCGACGATGACGTAATCGACCAGCATGCCGGGAACCCGCACGTCGTGTGGCTTCAGCGCGCCCTGCTTGGTGATGCGCTTGACCTGCGCGATGACGATGCCGCCATTGTTGCGCGCCGCCAGCGCCTGGTCGAGCCCGCCGAGCGTCGCGCCCTCGTGTTCATAGGTCAGGTTGCCATGCTCGTCGGCCGTGGTTGCGCGGATGATGGCAACCTGCGGCACGATGGCGGGGAAATAGAGCCAGTCCTCGTTCTCGAACGACACCCGCTTGACCACCGGCGTCTCCGCCGCCAGCGCATTCATGGCGCAGCCCTGCCGCTCGGGGTCCACGAAGGTTTCCAGCCCGATCTTGGTGATGACGCCGGGACGCTTGGCTGCAGCCTCGCGGTGCATGTCGAAGAGGATGCCCGAGGGAATGTTGTAGGCCGGAATCTCGTTGGCCGTGATCATCTGCCAGATCAGCGGCGGCTCGGATGTCGAGGGGCCGGAGGGATAGGAGCCGGCGAGGATCCGCTTGAGGAGGCCCTTGCGCGCGATATGATCCACACCCTTGATACCGCTCATGTCGCCGGCGGCGATCGGATGCAGGGTGGTGATCTCGCGTGGGTGGCCGGTCGCCGCGAAGCGCTCGCCGATCGCCTTCAGCATGAGATCGGGGCAGCCGAGCCCGCTGGAGGAGGAAACGGAGACGACGGCGCCGTCCGGGATCATGGCGGCCGCTTCCGCCGGAGTGATGTGGTTGCCCATGATATGCCTCACAACCCCGTCTGAACCGTGACGGCGCGGCCGGACCGTGCGGCTTCCACGACGGCAAGCCCTGTCGCCAACGACCAGATGCCGTCTTCCGCCGTTGCAGCCGGTAATCCCGTCCCGGCCATGGCCGCATGGAAGGCCGCAAGGCCCGTTTCATAAAGGTTGCGCCCGTCGAGCGGCAGCGTCTGTTCACCCTGCGCGTCGCGCAGCACCACCGTGCCCACCGGGCGCTGCGTCATGACGTTGCGGGCAATGAGCGACCCCTCGGTTCCGTGAACCTCGAAGCCGGTCTCGGCATATTTCGTGGTGAACCCGTCATGGAACTGAGCGATCAGCCCGTCTTCAAACCGCATGACGCCCATGACGGCATCTTCGAGCCCCGCCTTGCCGAGCCCGCCGGTCTGGCCAAAGGCCGTGACCTCCACCGGGTCCTGCCCCAGCACGAAGCGCAACGTGTCCGTGTCGTGCACCGTGATATCCAGGATAACGCCGCCGCCGGCCTTGGGATTGTCGAGCCGCCAGCCCTGCAGATGCGGCGGCAGATAGACCGCGTGGAAGACCCGTGCCGAAAGCGGCTTGCCGATCCGCCCGGCGGCGACTGCGTCCCGCATGGCCTTGTGGCTGGCCGCATTGCGCAGGTGGTGGTTCGTCGCCAGCACCACGCCGGCCGTCCGTGCCGCGTCCCGCATGCGGTGGGCATCCTCCAGCGTCATCGCCAGCGGCTTTTCGCAGAGAATATGCTTGCCGGCCCTGGCGGCGGCGATCGCCTGGTCGCGGTGAAGCTCGTTGGTGGTCGAGATATAGACCGCATCGATCTCCGGATCGGCAAGCAGGGCATCGAGATCCGAGACGGCCTTGCCGATCCCGTTTTCCGATGCGTAGGCTGCAGCACGCTGCGGGCTGGAACTCATGACGGAGACGACCTCCCCGCCCGTCGCGCGGATCGCGCCGATCACCCATTCCCGTGCGATCGTGCTTGCGCCGATCAATCCCCAACGGTTCGTCATGCAGATCGCCTCCCCGGCTTCAGTTTGTTCACGCCGCAGCTTTCCCGCACGACCAGCCGTACGGGCGTCACCACGGCCTCCGCCTCCGCTTTGCCGGCATTGATCTGCTTGAGCAGAAGCTGGGCGGCACGCCGGCCCATGCCCTGCGGATCCACCGCGATGGTGGTGAGCGCCGGCACGGATGTGCCCGCCTCGATCACGTCGTCGAAACCGACGATCGCGAAATCGACGCCCGGCTCCAACCGCCGCGCCCGCAATCCGTCATAAACGCCGAAGGCGACGGCATCGTTGAAGCAGACCCCGCCCGTCGGCTGGTCGACCGCCGCCATCGCGCGCACCACGGCCTTTGCCCCTTCCGCCCGCGAGGGTGCGCAGGCAAAGACCAGGCCTTCGTCATAGACGAGCCCTGAAGCCGCGATCCCGTCGCGATAGCCGGCAAGCCGTTCCTGAAAGATCGCAGTATCCTCGAACCCGCCGAAGAAGGCGATGCGCGTGTGGCCGAGCCTTGCCAGATGCTCGACGGCTGCGAACATGCCGGTGTGATTGTCGGATATGAGCGAGGACACCTTCGCACCTGCCACTGGGCGCACCACGGCGACGACCGGCATGCCGGCCGACACCAGCGCCTTGAAGTCGATGGCCCGCGAGCCGCGGGCGGGCGACACGACGAGGCCGGAAATGCCGTGCTCGCGCATGGAGGCGATGACCTCCGTCTGCCGGTCGAGGCTCTCGCTGGTATTGGCGAGGAACTGCACGAAGCCTGCATCCTGCACGACAAGATCGACACCGACGGCAAGCTCGGCAAAGAAGCTGTTGGTCAGATCGTTGACGACGACGCCGATGATCTTCGATTTGGCGCTGGACTGCCGGAGATTGGCCGCGCCGCGATTATAGACATAGCCGAGATCCCGCATGACGGCATTGACCTTCGTCCGCGTGCCCTCGTTGACGAGCGGCGACCCTTGCAGGACGAGCGAGACCGTCGATTTCGACACTCCCGCCGCCTTCGCAATATCGATGACCGTGACCCGTTCGTTCGCCATGAACCTTCATGCGCCTCCATCTTGACCCCCTCAATATTTGGATCGTTCCAAAATATCAAGAGACTTTTCTCACCATCTGCAGATTCCCCAATGGGCGACACGGAAGGCAGTATGGGCGCGCTTCTGCATGCAGTGCAGCATACTCGATGCAAACCGCCCGTGCCTGCGGCACTGGTCCGTCTTATCCATATCCGAAATATGGCCTTGCAATTTGGATCGATCCAAATTATCCGGTGGGCAAAATCGAGGAGACATCATGACCCAGGTTCTCAATCTGCCGACGTCCGCAGGTGCGGTCGAAGCGTATCGCCTCGTGGGCACGCCGATCGCGAGGCCTGCGACCACACCCGTCTTCAACCGCATCGCCTATGCCGCGGCGCATGTCGTTTCCGCGCCGGAGCGGGACACAGATCCGTGGAACCGCCCGGCCATCGACTGGGACACGACGCTCGCCTTCCGCCATCATCTCTGGAGCCTCGGCTTCAAGATCGCCGAGGCGATGGACACGTCGCAGCGCGGCATGGGTCTCGACTGGGCCGGCGCGCAGGAGCTCATCGCCCGTTCGCTTGCCGAAGCGCGGACAGTTGCGGGGGCCGACCTCGCCTGCGGCGCCGGCACGGATCATCTCGACCCGGCCGACGCCCGCACGCTGGACGACGTGATCGGGGCTTATGAGACGCAGATCGAGCATATCGAAAAACACGGCGGCCGCGCGATCCTGATGGCGAGCCGGGCGCTCGCCCGCATCGCCCGCTCTGCCGACGATTACGCGACGGTCTATGGCCGCATTCTCTCGCAAACGAAGGACAAGGTGGTGCTGCACTGGCTGGGCGACATGTTCGACCCGCAGCTGAGCGGCTACTGGGGAAGCACCGACTTCGCGCCGGCGCTAGATTGCGCGCTGCGGATCATTTCCGAGAATGCGAACAAGGTCGAGGGCATCAAGATCTCGCTGCTCGAACACGAGAAGGAAATCGCCCTGCGCGATCGGCTGCCGGAGACCGTGCTCTGTTTTACGGGTGACGATTTCAACTATGCCGGCCTCATCGAAGGCGACGGTCGGCGCCACAGCCATGCCCTCCTTGGCATTTTCGACGCCGTCGCACCGGCTGCCTCGAAGGCGCTGGCTGCGCTGGCCGCGGGCGATGGCACGACGTTCCGCGCGGTCATCGACCCGACGGTTCCCCTCTCCCGCAAGATCTTCGAGGCGCCGACGCAGTATTACAAGGCGGGCGTGGTCTTTCTCGCCTGGCTCAACGGCCACCAGTCGCACTTCACCCTTCCGGCCGGCATGCAGTCGGCCCGCGGCATCCATCACTACGCCGACATCTTCCGCCTCGCCGACCAAGCCGACATCCTCGATCGACCCGATCTGGCCACACACCGCATGCGCCATTTTGTAGGGACGCATGGGTTTGACTGAAACCTGGAAAACGATCAATGCCTGGAGAAGACGTTACCGAGAAAGAACTGCGGTTTCCTGTCGCTTCACGCTGCCGGCTGCAGCGGTTGAACGTTAGGCTTGGCCCCGCTCTTGCGCCTTCGACAGCTCGTAGTTCGACTGCACGTTCATCCAGAAGCGAGCCGTGCTCAGACCATGCCAAGTGTCGGACCGATAACCGCTATGGCAGTAGAGGCCTTTGCTCCACCACTAAAGACCTTCAAACGCGGTCGTGACTTTGCGGCTTGGTTGGGGTTGGTCCCTGTCCAGCACTCGACCGGAGGGAAGCAACGACTTGGTCGAACATCAAAGATGGGGCAACGAGACATTTGCAGGCTGCTGATCATTGGCGCTATGGCTGTCATCTAATGGGCCTCGCGCCGAGGAGCACAAACTGGATCTTGGTTGCACAGAATGATACAACGGAAGCCCAAAATGCTCGTCGCGATGGCGCTGGCGAACAAGATGGCACGCTCGATCTGGGCCATGTTGACGAAAGAATGAAGATTACCGGAATCCAGTCGTAGCTGTCTGATCAATCGATCGCGCAGCTATAGGACTGGATAGGCGGGCATGTGAGGAGACCTTGAACATCAAGGGCAAATGATCGGTTCGATCGGGATCAGGAAATGCACCGAGGCTCCAAGAGTGGAAAGACTCGTTAATTTGATTTGCGCCTGATTCGCGTATCTCCATGACGGTCAGCGGCTGCATCTTATGTCGCGCGAACGGGCCTGACAAATGACCGCACCCGATCACATGCTGGAAATGTTCGAAAACCGCTTGCATGAACCGGGGCATCCACACATGGAGCCTCCGGCAAACCCGACACGGTTCAGCAGCACAACGTAGAGTGGGCCCACCCCATCAGACTCAAAAGAGGCGTGGAGCGCCCGGCCACGTCGAACATAGTCGCGCAAGGTTCATGTCCTAGGCTCGTTCCATCAAACATCAACGCCCTTGGAACTCCCTTGAACGCCATTATCATCCCCGTACATCCACCAAAAATATTCTGGGCGATTTCGTTCCTCAACAGTCTACGTCTATTTCATCACAAATCAGAGACAAGGGTAGTCTTAGCCTGCTCAAACCATCTGGATGTCGGTTTCTTTGCCCGCACATTAGAGTCACTGAAACTCGGCGGATTGGTTGAACTGATCAACGTCGAGCATCAAGCCCGCTTCTGCTTTGGTCAAGAGGAGGTCCACAAAACGCTGGAAAATGCAGGGCCAGCAATCATTAACCGAAAAAAGTTTTTAGCGTTGCACTGGGCTTCCATACAAAGGTTTGAGTATTCGATTGTAATGGACTGCGACATCCTGTGTCTTCCTACTTTCGACCTGGATAGCTTCGTCGGTAAAGTCGCAGCTGCTTACGATTTGAACGTTCAGTGGGGAGCGACCCTTGTCGCAGAGCTCGACGCCCTCGCATATCCAAAAATTAACGAACAATCGCTTCAGCTATTCTCGGACCATGATCAAGCAAGGGTGCGGGCATCTGGCTGGGAAAAGATATACACGTGGTTTCTTGACCCTCCGTGCTACAGGCTGGACGACCTTCAGCGGTTCTTCAGTTACATGGGAGAAGTTCACAGCGGCCAGAAAGGCTTTTATGAAGCCCTTGGTTGGCACGCTTTCGATAACGTCGTCTTTACCTATTTCCGCGCCCTCTATTGCGACACTCAGATTCTAAGCTACGGCACTTCCGGGATTGCACATCTCCCTGAATGGTTAAGCGTTGAACAGCTTTCGATTCTGAGTCATTCCACCGGCTTCAGTCCCGCTTGGGCAACTTTGGTTTCATCTTTAAATAGCCCCGCAGCACTTCAAGCTTGTTTCCCAGAATGCTCGATCCTCTATCACTGCGATCGAATGAACGGCCTTGAAACTGGAGGGGTTTGAAACCTGCGTTTGCGTATGTTTCTAGAACCCCGTGATACGAGCAAGCACACATATGGCATTCTTGCTACAGTGCGCCGGTACGCGGCATTTCTGGGCTGAAGTTGGCAACGGATGTTATCGCCGGATTTCTCGGCGGAAAGAACGTCTAGTGAGTATTGAGATGATAGCGGACGAAGCCACCATTAAAGGCAAGGGGGCGTGCATTTCAAGTCTTGGGAGGTCGTGGAACCTCTAATACCAAGGCCCGTTGAAACTGACTCACGGGATTCCGTTTTCGGGCAAATCATGATTCAACATGGCGGAAGGAGATTTCGCCATGGGAAAGGCCCTCAATATCCGTCAGGACTACACGGCTGATGACCTGCGTCAGCTTGCCAGAAAGAGCCGGGACGCGGACTGGTCCCGCCGATTGCTTGCTTTGTCGGTGATCTACGAAGACGGCTCTCGGAGCCTTGCCGCATGAATCAGTGGGGTCGGTTTGCAGATCATCCGCGATTGGGTTGAGCGCTTCAACCGGCACGGTCCAGCTGGCCTGAAGACCGGAAAGGCCAAGGGTCGAGAGCCGTTGCTGAACGATAAGCAGCGCAAGGCGCTCGTTGAGGCGGTCGAGAAAGGTCCCGTTCCCTATCTCGATGGCGTGGTGCGCTGGAGGCTCGTCGATCTGATGCAGTGGCTTTGGCAGGAGCACCGCATCTTAGTGAGCCGTCAGACGCTTGGGCGCGAACTGCATGCGATGGGCTATCGCAAGCTCACGGCCCGGCCGAAGCATCATGCACAGAATAGCCAAGCGATTGAAGAATTTGAAAAAACTTCCCCGCCGCTGTGGCAGAAATTGCCGCCGGAGCCGCCCGAGGAAAACAAGTAGAGATTTGGTTCCAGGACGAGGCTCGGATCGGCCAGAAGAACAAAAATCACGCGCCGTTGGGCCAGGCGCGGAACGCGGCCTTCAGCGCCGCATGATCAGCGCACAAAGTCGGCCTACATCTTCGGGGCGATTTGTCCGAAGCTCGGCAAGGCAGCAGCGTTGGTCATGCCGTGGTGCGACACCTACGCGATAACACGGCATCTGGCCGAAATCTCCCGCCATGTCGACGAGAACGCGCACGCCATCCTCATCATGGATCAGGCGGGATACCGCGACAGCGTGAGCATTCCGGATTGCTTTGCTAGTGTGCCGGTCGTGCGCAAGCCTGTCGCGATCAGCGCTTTGGCCGTCGCCCTTCAACAGGTCATTCCTGTCTGATATGGACTGAAGTCTTTGGTGACCCTCTGAGGTCGCGCTGGCGGGGGATTGAAGATGTCTTCGAGCGTCTTCAGGACGGCGGCGACACCAGGGCTTACGGTAACGGGCTCTGCTGGGACAGCAACCGGGGCCGTCGTCGCTGCGCGACTCTCGTGCCTAATGAGCATCGAGATCTTGGCGAATCCCTTCAGTCTGCAACAGCTAGAGCAGAGCGTGCTGTCGGCGGTCAAATGAAGCAAACGCCTCTCGTTCCGGTCTAAGGCCGTTTCTATCGGTTGCCCGATACAGACTAACGCCAGGAATTTCTGCCTTATGCTCTTGATGGGAATCGAACCAGCGTTCCGAAGAACGGCCCCTCCATACCACCATTACAACCAACCCACACTTTCAGTTATTGCAGTTAGAGGCCTTGTTCGCTATACTGACGGCTAAGGAGATATCGTCATGGCCAGCCAGATTGTTCATTTCGCCAGACTTTCAGATCGCGACCGAAAAATAGCAACGCCATTACCAAAGCTGGTTGCCGGCGACAGGCTGGAACTCCACGTTCGTGATGCAGGTGGCAAACAGCAGATGCTCCCGATCCCGCCCTCAGCCGCCGCGGCTGTTGAAGCTCTTCTAGCGCACATGCTGCGCGGAGAGGGTGTCGCAGTGCTGGCCGAGGACCAGGAACTAAGCCCGAGCGAAGCTTCAGCAATTCTTGGCATCTCCCGCCCGCTCGTCGTCTTGCGCATGGACCGGGGTGAGCTGCCATTCCGCTACGTCGGCAAACACCGCCGCGCCCTCCTTAAGGACGTGCTCGCGTTGAAGTCGAAGCTTGACAAACGACAAACGGCGATGGAAGCGCTAGCCGAGGACACAGAGGACCTGATCGAGACCTATGGCCTCTAATCCGCCCGTCGCGGTCTATGATGCCTGCGTCCTCTACCCCTTCCACCTGCGCAACATTCTGATCCAGTGCGCCTTCGACGGTCTCGTCGAGGCGCGCTGGACCGACGATATACATGATGAGTGGATGCGCAATCTCGCCGCCAACACACCAGGCTTGTCAATCGAACGCCTGGAAGCCACGCGCGACCGGATGAACGCTGTCATCCCAGAGGCAGTTGTGAAAGACCATCGCCTATTTATTGCGGATCTCACCCTACCGGATCCCGACGATCGACATGTCCTCGCGGCAGCCATTGCCGGCAAAGCCTCCATCATCGTTACCTGGAACCTTAAGGACTTTCCCGCAAAAATCCTTCTCGCACATGGTGTGACCAGCAAGTCGCCAGATGATTTTCTTACCGATCTCCATGCGGCGTTTGCGGAAGCGCTAATCTCCAGCGTCCGAAGTGCGAGGCATAATCTGCGTAAGACAATCCCATCGGTTGAGGCGTTCGTCGACGCGCTTGATCAAGGCGGGTTGAAGAAGTTTTCAGGGGTACTTCGCCGGAACATAGCCGGATTGAAGTGAGCAGGCGCCATCCTTGAACTGCCGAGAGTGCCCGACGACTTCTCTCGCTTACCGTGTCGCGCTCGCCAGCTTCACGGATTTTTAACTGTCTGCCCCTAATTCCGCACGCCCTCGGCCTGAGGCCCCGAGAAACTGCGGAATGACACATACCAAACGAAGACCTTTCCAAACTCCATTTTCAGAAGAAGATTTCGACCTACTGCGATGTCCGTATTGCGCCCGTCGCGCCGGATTGGGTCGTAGAGAACATACTGCCGTACCTTCTGGGTTTGATTACCTTTAAAAAGACGCCTGCGTGTTGGATTTCAGCTGGATTTGACCCGTTTTTTCATTTCGCGGTAAACCGCCTAACTGAAACTAAAGTGTTGATCGCCAACATTTTCTCGTAGCGCAGGCGGATCCCTCCGAAATGAAAATGTGGTCTAAATCGGAGTGATAATCAACACCCGTGCGCCAACACCTTTTGGAAAGGCTTCAAGCGTCTCCACTAACCGTCGGCCAGCTAGCGGTAGGCCTACCAATCAGCAGACCAGCTGTTTCGCAGCACCTTCAGGTGCTTCTTGCAGGGAACTTGGTTTCTTTCGAGAAAAATGGTGCGAGCCGCATTTGCAGAATTAACGCAGCTGGCTTCAGCGCTTTAGTCAACTGGCTAGAGATAATTGCGAGAGGGCCAGCATCGCGCGACGGGACCGAGGCTAAGAGTTTATCTAAGATTTCATAATTTTTCTCGCGATCTGACTGACGTGCTTCATAATAAATGCCGCATTAAGGCTTTGGAAGACTTGACGGTTGTTTCCGCGTCTTCCAGAGCCGCCGGTCACCCAGGCGTTTAACGCGAATGTCTGCATCGCCTGTCTCAGATCTCTCTCACCGTGCGCGCCTGTTCCTGTAGCGTCTTGAAGGCTCCATAGCGGCGTCGATGAATGGCCGCGATCTCGCCTTCGGTGGGTGCGTATGTTCGATCTGCGTGGCTGAGCGCGCGCATGGCCGCTCCGGTCTCGGCGAATATGCCGCTCGCGACGGCACCAAGGATCGCCGAGCCGAGCAGGACCGGTTCTTCCGAGCGGGTCGCGACGACCGGCTTGCCGCAGGCGTCGGCGAGGATCTGGCGGACCAGATCATGCTGGCCCGCGCCACCGCTGATCACGACGCGCTCCACAGGGGCGCCGGGTTGCGTCTGCGTGTCGATGATCTGGCGCAGACCGTAGCCGATACCGCACAGGCCGGCCACATAGAGCGCAACGAGGCTGTCGGCGTCCGTGTCCATGCCGAGCCCAACGATGACGGCGCGGGCATGAGGATCGGCAAACGGCGCGCGATTGCCAAGGAATTCCGGCACGACATGCAGGCCGGTCGCAAGCCGCACGGCTTCCGACGCCGAGGCCGCACGGGTGGCGGCCGCGTTTGCCAGGAACACCGGCAGGGAGAGACCGGCTGCCGCCGCTTCCCGTCTCGCCGCTGCGGCTGCGGGATGGAGCGCCAGGAGATGATCGACAGCAGAGCCGGCCGCGCTTTGTCCGCCCTCGTTCAACCACATTCCGGGCACCATTGCGGAGAAATATGGGCCCCATACGCCGGGGACGAAGACCGGCTCTGCCGTCGAGGTCATGGTGCAGGACGAGGTTCCGAAGACATAGCCGAGATTGGCGCTTGGGCCCCCGTCGATCCCGACGGTGCCGATGCCGCCCGCATGCGCATCGATCATTCCCGCCGCAACGGCTGTCCCCGGGTTGAGGCCCATGGCAAGGGCAGCATCCGCCGACAGGCCCTGCCCGAGCGGCGTGCCAGGCGCAACGATCTCGGTGCCGATCCGCGCAAAGCCTTCCTCTGCCAGCACGTCAAGGCCGATCTTGCGGAAATAGCTCGGGTCCCATCGCTTCTCGTGGGCGAGATAGGTCCATTTGCAGGTGACCGTGCAGGTGGAGCGGGCAAGGCTCGCCGTCGCTTTCCAGGTGAGAAAGTCGGCAAGATCAAAGAACTGCCAGGCCGCATCGAAGACGGCGCGCCGGTTTTCCCGCAGCCACAGAAGCTTCGGCGTCTCCATCTCCGGCGAGATCCGCCCGCCGACATAGCGAAGCACGTCATGGCCGAGATCGTTGATCCGTGCGGCTTGCGCCACGGCGCGATGATCCATCCAGACGATGATATCCCGGCCTGGATCCTCCGACGGTCCCACGGGAAGAGAGGCGCCTCCCTCCCCGAGCACGACCAGCGAGCATGTCGCGTCGAAGCCGAGGCCGATCACCAGCGCCGGATCGACGCCCGCATTGGCGACGGCGTTGCGCACGACAGCGCAGACCGCCGACCAGATCTCCCTGCTCGACTGCTCGACCATCCCGCCGGCATCGCGAAACAGCGTGATGTCGCGCTTGGCGACGCCCAGCATCTGGCCTTCGAAATTGAAGACGCCGGCGCGCGCGCTGCCCGTGCCCACATCGACGCCGATGACATATCGGGTGGATGGCTGCGTGATGGCACTATCGTCTTCTATCATGGCCTTGTCTCTGGCTTTGTCTCTGGGCGTCGCAGATGAAACGCCGATCAGAGATCGACGCTGTTCGGGAGGATCACGAGGTCGCGGATGGTGATGTTGCGCGGCCGCGTCAGCATAAAGAGCACGGCATCGGCCACCTCCTTCGGCTGCATCAGGCTGCCATTGGCCAGAGCCTCGTCCATCTTGGCCTTCGGCCAGTCGTCGAGAAGCGCCGTGACCACCGGGCCGGGCAGGACGGCACCGACGCGAACGCCATGCGGCGCGACCTGGCGGCGCGTCGCATGGACGAAGGCCTGAACGGCGAACTTCGATGCGGTGTAGATCGGCTCCCAGATCACCGGCACGACACCGGCGATCGAACTCGTGAACAGGATGTCGCCGGACTTCTGGGCAATCATGTGCGGCAGAACCGCGTGGACCGAGCGAAAGGCGGCGTTGATGTTGAGGTTCAGCATCCTGTCCCAGGCATCCGGATCGCCCTCGGCAATCGCGCCACCGACATATGAGCCGGCATTGGCGTGGAAGACATCGAGTCTTCCGGCAAGGTCGAGGATCCGGGGCAAAATCCCCGAGAGTTCCTCGCCGTTCATGAGGTCGATGACCAATGGCTTGGCACGGTTCCCAAGCTCGGCGCAGAGGGTGTCGAGCTTGTCTTTGGCGCGGTCGATGAGGACGACCGTGGCACCCTCGGCAAGGAGGGCGCGGGCACAGGCAAGGCCAATGCCAGAGGCAGCGCCGGTGATGGCGACGACTTTTCCGGTCATGAGGTCGGACATGATGTAACTCTCCAGTATGTTCTCAGAATATCTGCCGTGAACGCCGGTTCGCAGGAAACATCCTGAATTGTTGTTTGAAGCCGTGACAGAAGCCGAAACAATTCCGCTCCGGTTGGAAAAGCTCCTTACGCTCGGCCATGGCTGACGCGCGAGCGGCGGGCAAGCGAATCCACGATGACGGCGATGGCCAGCACCGCGCCGGTGATCATGTAGCGCAGCGACGAGTTGAGGTTGAGCAGGGTCAGGCCGTTGGAGATGGCCTGGATGACGATGATGCCGAGAAGCGCGGAATAGGCGCTGCCGCGTCCGCCGAAGAGGCTGGTGCCGCCGATGACCGCTGCCGCTATGGCGTTGAGGTTGACGTCGCCGGTGCCGGCCTGCTGGCTCGACGATGCCAGGCGCGAGGCGGAGAGAATGCCGCCGAGGGCGCCGAGGGTCGAGCAGAGCACGAAGGCGCTGGTGTAGATGCGGCCCACGTTGATGCCGGAGCGCCGGGCGGCTTCCCGATTGCCGCCCACGGCGAACATGGACCGGCCCCACTGCGTCCGCGTCAGCCCGTAGTTCAGCACCATGACCAGCGCCACGAACAGGCCGAACATCCACGGCACGCCGCGACCGAGATTGAGATAGGAGACGATGGCCTCGAGCACGATCGTGAGAATGCCGGCCTTGACGAAAAGCGTGCTCAGGGGCTGGGACGACAGGTTGACGGCTTCCCGACGCTTGCGCACCGACAGGCCGACCATCACCATGACCAGGCCGGGCAACAGCGCGAGCAGCGCCGACAGCCAGCCGGGCATGACGAGGATCTGACCGAAGCGCACGAGCGGCGAGGCATAGGGCAGATTGATGCTGCCGGTCGGCCCGAGAATGTAGAGCTGCAGGCCGAGAAGCGCGAGCAGGCCGGAAAGCGTGGCGACGAAGCTCGGCATACCAAGGCGATTGTACATGAAGGCATAGAGCGCACCGACGACCGCGCCCGTGACGAGGGCCGCACCGATGGCGACGACCAGCGGCAGCCCGGAATTGACCCAGAGAACACCGATGATGGCCGAGGCAAGACCGCTTATGGAGCCGACCGAAAGGTCGATTTCGCCGAGGATGAGGACGCAGACGATGCCGAGCGAAATGATCCCGACCGTCGCGCAGTCGAACAGCAGATTGACGAGGTTGTTCGGCGCGAGAAAAATCGGGTTCAGGACGCTGAAGACCGTGGAGATGACGATCAGGCCGATGGCGACCGGCAGCATGCCAAGATCGCCGGATTTGACACGGCCGACGAGGGTGTGAAGGGCACCTGAAAGTCCCTCGGCATGAATGACGCGCACATCGCTGCGGTCGAGCGCCGGGGCCTTGTCGTTGGGATTCTGGCTCATGCGGTGCTCCCACCCCTATGGTTGACGTCGGATTTTCGTTCGATCCGACGCGACACGGCATTTTCCGTCGCGCCGGTGATCGAGGCGACAAGCTCGTGATTGGAGGCATCCGGGCTGAAGACGCCGTTGTTACGCCCGAGCCGCAACACGACGATGCGATCAGCGACGGCACGCACATCCTCCATATTGTGGCTGATGATGATGACCCCGAGCCCGCGCTCCCGGACGCGCTCGATCAGGTTGAGGACTTCGGCCGTCTGGGCCACCCCGAGAGCCGCTGTCGGCTCGTCGAGCATGATGATCTTCGGGTCGAGCAGCAGCGAGCGGGCGATGGCAACGGTCTGGCGCTGGCCGCCGGAGAGCGACGCGATCGGCTCGCGAACGGAGGGTATGCGGGCGGCAAGCTCTTTCAGGAGCGTCCAGGCGCGGACTTCCATGGCCACCTCGTCGAGGTTCCACGGCGACACTTCATGGCCGAGGAACAGGTTGGCGACGACATCGAGGTTCTCGCACAGCGCCAGATCCTGGAAGACGGTGGCGATGCCGAGCTCCAGCGCCAGGCTGGGGCTGTCGAGGCTAACGGGCTTGCCGCAGAATTCGATCTGTCCGGAGGTCGGCTGGTGCACGCCGGCCAGAACCTTAATCAGCGTCGATTTGCCGGCACCATTGTCTCCGACGAGCGCGACGACCTCGCCGGCATGTACTTCGAGATCGATATCGGTCAACGCGGAAACCGCGCCGAAATTTTTGGAGATTTTGGTCAAGCGGAGAATGGGACCGCCCGTCGCCGGGCCTTCCGTCTGTCTGTTCGCCATGATGCGCGCTCTCTGTTGAGAAGGGATCGACCGGTCGTGCTGAGCCGCGACCGGTCGCTTGTCGCAAGGGGCCTACTTGATGCCGAGCTTAGCGCAGCCTTCGGCATATTCGCCGGTGCAGACCTCGGCCACCGTCTGGATCTTCTTGTCGAAGATCTCGGCCTTGATGTTCTCGGCCGTCACGACAGCGGGAACGAAGAGCTCCGACGGGGTATCGTAAAGCGAGGTCTTCGCCTCCGGCGTCTCGCGCTTCAGAAACTGAACGGCGACCTTGGCGGCAGCGGCCGCCACGATTTCCGAGGGCTTGGAGATCGTGTTGTACTGGTCGCCCGAGATGATCAGCTGCAGCGCGGCGATGGTTGCGTCATTGCCGGTGACCGGGGGCACGGGATTGACACCGGCCGCCTTGAAGGCCGCGATCGCGCCGCCGCCGGTGCCGTCATTGGCCGCAACGACGCCTTTGATGTCGGCACCGAAGCGGGTGATCTGGCCGGCGGCCCACTCCTGCGCCTTTGGCGGCGCCCATTCCGGCGTGTCGAATTCGGCCAGCGTCTTGTAGCCGGAGTCCTTCAGGCCGCGATGAATGCCGTCCCGGATCAGGCCCGCGGCAGCATCGGTGGGCGAGCCGTTGATCTGCAGCACGCCGGCGCCTTCGGCAACGCCGCTCGTCTTCAGATGGGCGACGAGCGACTGGGCGATGGCATGGCCGATGCCTTCATTGTCGAAGGACACGTAGAAATTGGCGGCCTTGGCCGGGATCGGACGGTCATAGGCAATGACCTTCACATCCTGCGACTGGGCGATTTCCACGAGAGCGGCGGCAGCGGCGGAATCCACCGGATCGAGAACGATCACCTTTGCACCCTGCGCGATGACCGAGTTGAACTGCTGCTGCTGCAACGCCGTGTCGGCATTGGCGTTCTGGTAGATCACCGTGCAGGCGGCACAAAGCTTTGCCATCTCGGCCTTGAAGCCGGGATAATCGTGGTTCTCGTAGCGCGTCGAGGCCTGGTCCGGCATCAGGAACGCGACGGTCGCCGCCTCTTGTGCGAAAGCAGAGCCAGTGAACATGGCAGCGACAGCGGTCGTGACCAACAGTGTAGAGCGAAAAGTCATAGTCTCCTCCTTTTGAATTCGTCTGCGTCACCGAAGACTTCGCCACACCTCATTCGTCGCCGTCCCTCAGACGCGCCGATGCCTCCTGGCATCGCGGTCCGCAGAGGCGGACCATCACGGTTCCGCATCGGCCTTGATCGAAATGAGACGATCCTCTCCCGGCCAACCCTCCAGTCGGCCAATTCATCGATTGTGCACTTATGCTCAATCGATGAAGCATGTTTGTCACGAGATCGGATTGGTGTCAAGTTGGGTTGGAATGGAGACGGATGTGAGTCAGGAAAAATCGGCGAAAAAGACGACCATCTACGATCTGGCAGAGCTTGCCGGCACGTCGGCCAGTGCCGTCAGCGCGGTTCTCAACGGAACCTGGAAGAAGCGCCGGATCAGCGCCAAGCTGGCCGAGCGCATCACCACGCTCGCCGACGAGCAGGGCTACGCGGTCAACATGCAGGCGAGCCTGCTCCGACGGGAGAAATCCAAGATCATCGGCATGATCGTGCCGAAATACGACAACCGCTATTTCGGCTCCATCGTCGAGACGTTCGAAACGATGGCGCGCGAGCGCGGGCTCTTCCCCATCATCACCTGCACCCGGCGCGATCCGGAACTGGAGGTCGAGGCAGCGCGGACCATGCTGTCCTATCAGGTCGAATGGCTCGTCTCGACGGGGGCGACCGATCCGGATCGCATCAGCGACCTGTGTGCCGCCGCAAACGTCGGAAGCCTGAATCTCGACCTGCCCGGCACAAAGGCACCCTCGATCATCTCGGACAATTTCACCGGTGCCCGCGAACTGACGCGCCGCATCATGCTGAACAGCCGCGCCAGGATGGGCGAGGCTCGGCCTCTCCTCTTCATTGGAGGGCGGGCGAGCGATCACAACACGTCGGAGCGCATCCGCGGCTTCCGCGCCGCCCATGCCGATATCGGTGTTCTCCTGGACGAAAGCCATATCCTGGCGAGCGGCTATGCACCTGAAAAGGCCGAGGCCTCTCTCGCCTCCTTGGCGAGAACCGAGGGATCCCTACCGAACGGAATGTTCGTGAACTCGACGATCTCGCTTGAAGGTGTGATGCGCTGGATCAAGCGTTCGGGTCATTACGGCGAGCACTCGCCCGTCATCGGCTGCTTCGACTGGGATCCATTCGCTGCTCTTCTCGGAGACGACATCGAGATGGTCCGGCAGGATGTCCCCTCGATGCTCGACGCTGTTTTTCTCATTATACAGAATGGTGCGGCGGACAGGACACTGATCGAGATCCCGCCGATCTTCCGCGAAAACTTCTCCCCGTAGCCGTGTGTCGAACGCCAAGCGAGAGCGTCCCTCAATCATCTCTATCGCGAAGATGGTTGCGCGACATCCGGGAACAGCGAGACGAGACCCAGACGCATCGCGTTTCCGCCGTGCTACGTCAAAGCTCGCGGGTCAGCTCTTGACCGACCCGGATGTCATGCCGGCGAGGAAGTAGCGTTGGGCGAAGAGGTAGAGGAGGAGGAGCGGCAGCGAGCCGAGCACACTCATGGCCATCATCTCGTTCCACTCGAAGGCGTGCTGCCCCATGAGAAGCTGGATGCCGATCGGCACGGTGCGAAGGTCCATGGATTTCGTCAGCGTCAGCGCAAAAAGGAACTCGTTCCAGGAAAGCAGAAACGTGTAGACCGCCGTGGCGACGATGCCGGGCACCGAGACCGGAACGATCACGCGCCAGAGGGCGGTCCAGCTGGTGCCGCCATCGACCAGCACGGCTTCGTCCAGCTCCTTCGGCAGCGTGTTGAGATAGCCGGTCATCAACAGGATGGCATAGGGCAGCGTGAAGACGAGGTATGTCAGGATCAGCGCGAAATAGGTGTCGAAGATGCCGAAGGCGACCACCATGCCGAAATAGGGGATGAGCAACGTGATCGGGGGCACCGTCTGCGTGCTGATGATGAAGACGTTCAGCGTGTTCTTGAAGCGAAACGAATAGCGGCTGAAACCGTATGCCGTGACGATCGCGACGAGCAAAGTGAGCAGCGTGACGACGCCGGCGACGATGTAGCTGTTGATGAAGAAGCGGATCTTCACCGGATCGTCGAAGATCGAGGCATAGGCGACGAGCGTATAGACGTCCGGCAACAATTTAGGGGGAAGAGCGAAGATCTCCGTGTTGGATTTCAACGAGCTGAAAAACATCCAGAGAATGGGAAAGCCCGCAAAGACCAGACCGATTGCAAGCCCGATATAGGTGAGAACCGTGGGAATGACGGAACGGCCGGATGAGCGCTTTGATGAACGTTGGGCCATGGGATCACCTGCCCTTCTGATGCTTGATGTAAAAATACGTCATGCTCATCGAGATGACGAGAATGATGATCGCGCTCGCCGAGGCCAGTGAAAACTCGTACTGCGAGAAGGCGAGCTTGTAGGTGTAGGTGCTCAGCACCTCGGTCGAATAGATCGGCCCACCGCCCGTCGTCATCCAGACGAGCGGGAAGACCTGCATCGTCCAGATGAAATCGAGAAGCGCGATCGAGATGATGATCGGCATGAGCTGCGGGATGGTGATGTACCAGAACTTCTGCAACGCGTTCGCCCCGTCGATGCCGGCGGCCTCATAGAGTTCCTTGGAGATACCCTGCAGACCGGCCAGCAGGCTGACCATGTAGAGGGGATAGCCGGCCCAGATGTTGGCGAAGGTCAGGGCATGGAGGGCCGTCGCGGTGGATGAGAACCACTCGACTTTGAAATCCACGATGTGAAGCGCCATGAGAACGCTGTTGACGACGCCGTTCGGGTCGAGAAGCAAACGCCATATGATGGCGATGATGACGGCAGTGAAGAGCCACGGCAGGATGTAGAGCACGCGCAACAGGCTTCGAACGGCCGGATCGATGCGCTGGGTATTGAGGAGAAGCGCGAAGGCGAGGCCGATGAGGAAGTGGAAGACCACGCTCATGACCGTGAAATAGAGCGTTTGTCCGAAGGCCTGCCAGAAAATCGCGTCCCGGAAGATCATCAGGTAATTCTGAAAGCCGACGAAGGCTGCATCCTTTTTCATGATCGCGCCGTCCATCAGCGAATAGCGGAAGACCATGATCATGGGAAACAGCATAAGCACCGAGAAGAGCAGGGTCGCCGGCGCGATATAGAGATAGGGGACCAGCCGTTTGCGCGTCCGATAGGTCAGAAGGCCGCTCTTGCGCTTTTTCGCCGGCCGGACGGCCACACCCTGCATCACACTGCTCATGACGGTTGTTTTCCCGGTTTCTTCAAAGGCGGATGAAGCGAAAATCATCCCCGACAAGCGGATCGGTCGCGTGCCGGGGATGCCGAACCTGCTCGGCTAGAACTTGGTCAGCCACTGCTTCTGCGCGTTGGCCGCGGCTTCCTTTGGCGTCTCCGAACCGTCGAACATCTTCTGAACCTCGATGCCCATCTGGCGCATCAGTTCCTCGGCCACGGGAAGCCCGACGAACTCGTTGGCAAGATGGCCGCTCTGGAAGATCGCGAAGGCCTCTTCGAACAGCGGGTCGGACTTCGAGAAGTCGGGCTTTGCGTTCACATTGCCGGGAAACGCATTGGCGATGGAGACGAGGCGGCCGTTGACCTCGGGGCTCATCAGGTATTCGACGAGTTTCCAGGCCTCTTCCTTGTGCTTGCTGCCTTCGCTGATGCCGATGCCCCAGGAGGCATAGGGCAGTCCGCGCTTGCCGGTATAGCCATCGACGGCGGGCAGGGCCGAGATGCCGAAATTGAGCTTCGGGTTGCGTTCGCGGATCAGATTGATGTGCGCCAGCGAGTCGACCATCATGCCGACACGGCCGTTGACGAACTCTTCGACCTTGTCCTGCTCCTTCTTGGCGAAGATGCCGGGCGAGATGAAGCCCGCGTCGTGCAGAGACTTGATGTATTCGAGGGTGCCGACGACGGATTCGTTTTCGAGATCCGGCTTGCCGTCCTTCAGCATCGACCCGCCGGACGCCCAGGACCAGGACATCACGTCATTCTGAATGCCGCCGGGGTTCTGCAGCGACAGTGGCAGCACCCATCCATACTGGTTCTTGGACGCATCGGTCATCTTCTTGGCGGCATCGGCAAATTCCGTGCGCGTGCTCGGCATCTTGTCGATGCCGGCGGCCTTGGCGAGATCGAGATTGACGAACACCGGATAGACGAAGGAGGCGAGTGGGAACATGACGCTGTTGCCGTCGACCTTGACGATGTCGGCGATCTGGCCGGCATCGTATTTCGCATTGGCCATCAGCGGGTCCATCGACGCGATGGCCCCCTGCTTGGCAAGGCCGTTGACCCAGGCGCCATCCAGGCCGACGACATCGCTGAGCGTGCCGGACGCTGCGCCGACGACGATCTGGTCGCGGGTGGTAGCATAGGGGCCGCTGACCAGCGTGACCTTGATGCCCGGATTGGCCTTCTCGAAATCGTCCATGATGCCGCGCAGCGCGCCCGCGGGCATTTCCGGCTCCCACCACTGGATGAACTCGATGGTGGTATCAGCGAACGCAGCCGTCGAGCACAATGCCCAGAGCGCTGCGGTGGCAAGAAGCTTCGTAGCCTTCATGATCCCCTCCCAGGAATACGGTTTGTTCGATCCTCCCAGATCGATATGGCAGTAGGGTCCCGAACGCCGATGCCTGTCAACGTCCAATTTTCGCATGCAGTCGGTTCGATATTTCTGGGTTCAGAAATCAACTATCAAACCATTGAAATATATATCTTTTATACCTCATCTCTGCACAGCGCTTCACAGCAATTTAAATTACCTGCGGATCGTTATTTCTTTACTTCCGTAAATAAATGAAAGAGCAGGCTTCCAACGGTTTTTCAATGCGGTTCGCGCATGTGGGTGCGGTCCATGCAAGCCGGTCGATCTCCGATCTTTCGTGTGAACGGCTCCCTTGCCAGCCTGCCCGGTGCACGATGGGCAGACACAGCGCTTCAGAGCGCCAGATGGCTTTCCGGATCGAAGAAGTGCAGTTTGGCGACGTCGATCGCCACATCGATCCGCGACCCTGCCATGGCCTTGCTGGTGGCTTCAAACTTGGCGACGGCGTTCGCCGCACTGCTCAGCTCTTCCACGGCATCCGGGTCGCCGGAATCCACGCGGATGGCGTCGATGTTCAGATGGACGATCCACTCGGAACCCAGTTCCTCAATGGATTTGACCGTTGCCGGTATTGTCGGGTACCTCGCGCCCGAGGCGAGCCCACTGTCGTGGAGATCCTCGGGACGGATGCCGAACAGAACCATCCGCCCCTCGAACGCCTTGAGCCCCGGAGACTGCGCGAAGACCTCCTCCGCCAGCGGGATCGAAAAGGTCGGCAGGACGATGCGGCCGTTTTCGAGGCGTCCTTGGAACAGGTTCATCGACGGCGAGCCGATGAAGCCGGCGACGAAGGCGTTGACCGGTTTGCTGTAGAGAACCTTTGGCGTATCCACCTGCTGCAACACGCCGCCCTTGAGAACGGCGACACGATCTCCCATCGTCAGTGCCTCCGTCTGGTCGTGCGTGACGTAGATCGTCGTCACGGCAAGCTGCCTCTGCAGATTGACGATCTCGGCGCGCATCTGAACGCGCAGCTTGGCGTCGAGGTTGGAGAGCGGCTCATCCATCAGAAACGCGGCCGGCTCCCGCACCATCGCCCGACCCATCGCCACACGCTGGCGCTGCCCGCCGGAAAGTTCCGCCGGCTTGCTGCCGAGCACCTTCGTCAATTGCAGCGTTTTCGCGATTTCGTTGACGCGTTTTGTGCGTTCATCCTTGCTCTTGCCAGCAAGCTTCATCGAGAAGGCGATGTTGTCGAACACGGTCATATGCGGGTAGAGCGCGTAGGACTGGAACACCATGGCGATGTTGCGATCCTTCGGCGAAAGATCGACGACGTTCTCGCCGCCGATGCTCAACGTGCCGCTGCTGATCTCCTCCAGCCCCGCGATCATGCGAAGAGCCGTCGACTTGCCACAGCCTGACGGCCCGACGAGGATCAGAAACTCGCCGTCACGGATCGTCAGGCTCAGATCTTTGATCGCGTGGAACTCGGTTCCAAAGGTCTTGCAGATTTTGTCCAGCACCACGTCGGCCACGGTGTTCTCCTCCCTGTTTCCTCAGCCATCGGAACCTTGCGATGGCCCTTGTACGACGGCGCCCATAGAAGGCGCGTCCCCGCGCCGCTCGTCAACGGCTTGTTGCCGGCAAGAGCATCCGTCATTACCAAACACTTCAGCATCAAATTCCGTATCACATTCACAGGAAACGCTTTTTTCAGCGCTTCATCGGCATCGCGAACGAAAAAATATTTTTTTACGCGTGCAATTTTATCGACGGATTCGATACGTGCGCGTCAGGCCATCGCCAGAGGTCTTGGCGCACCCGCAGCCATCATCAGGTCGGTGCAGGCGGCGTGATCGGGAAGAGCCATTCGCCCCCCTTTTCCGGTCACGGAGACGGCGGCCGCGGCCGCGGCATAGCGCACGCAATCGATCGGCAGCTCTCCCCGCGACAGCGCCAGCGCATAAGCGCCGTGGAAGCAATCGCCGGCACCGGTGGTATCCACGGCGCGCACCGCATAGGCCGGTACGTGCCAGTCCCGCACATCGTCCGCCTGCCGCAAGAAAGCACCACGGTCGCCGTCGGTGAGCACCACGGCTGCGCGGTCATCGGCCCAGAGACGCTGGAGAATGGCAGCCGGCGCGGTCTCGCCTGTCTGCGCCTCGGCATAGGCGAGCGGCAGAACGAGATGATCGGCAAGCGCGATCAGGCGGTCCGTCGCCGGACCGACCGACCACTCGATGTCGGCGACCACGGACAGTCCGAGAGTGCGGGCCTGGGCGACGGTTCGTTCGGAATGCGTCGCATAACCGTCGATAAGCAGAACACGCGCCTCGGAGAGCACCTCGTTGCCCAGATCATCGCAGGTTCCGTGAGGCACATCATCGTCATAGGCGATGAAACGCTCTCCATCCGGTGCAACGGTGATGACGGACCGGATGGCCCGGGCATCTGACCGGCGCGGGGCGCGGGAAATGTCCACGCCGTGCCGCGCCAACTCGCCGGCGCTCGTGTCTTCCGGTGCGCCGCCGAGCCAGCCGATGAAGCCCGCCCGGCCGCCGAGCCTCGCAACCGCCACGAGGGCGGTTGCGACGTTGCCGCCGAAATCTCGCGTGCGCCCCACGACCCTGCCCTTCCCCGCCTTCAGCGGTCGATCGACATAGACGATGTCATCGATGGCAACGGCGCCGAAACCGAGAACGTCGAGGCGGTGAGATGCCATGACCTTAGGCGCCCGCAGCGGCCAGAGCTTCCTCTGGCGCCATGCCGTCGTGAATGACGAACTTGAAGGCGCGGGCAGCCTTCGTCGTGTCCCCGTGGCCCCAAAGATTGCGGCCGACGACGGCACCGCGGGCACCGGCGCGCAGCGCGTCGCTGGTCTGCTTGAGGGCGCCGAGCAGCGTATCGGTCTTGGGGCCGCCTGCGATGACGATCGGGACCGGGCAGGTGGCGACGGTTTCCCTGAAGCTGTCGAAGTCGCCGGTGTAGCCGATCTTGATGACATCGACGCCGGTCTCGAAACCGATGCGGACGGCGTAGGCGATCTCGTCCGGCGTGAAGACGATCTTGCCGCCATTGGCGTAGTCGCGCGGATAGACGTGGGCGACGACGGGCATTTCGAAACGTGCGGCGGCGTTGACCGTGTCCGTCAGCCAGCGGATATAGTGACCTTCGGTATCGCCGCGGACGGGAATAGCGACGGCCAGCGCATCGGCGCCGTAGCGAACCGCATCTTCCGGCGTGGCGATGAGCTGCCGGATGCGATCGTCCGGCGTGAAGCAACCGGCCTGGATCACGAGCGCCGCCTTGCCGGCATAGGCCGACCAGAGGTGCCGTGCGGCGCCCGGCTGGATGCTGATATAGTCCGGGCCTCCCGCCATGACGCGCTCCAGTGCGCCGGGAAGGTCGGCAAGCCCGCCTTCGCGCACATTGCCGTAGCCGACGAAATGGTCGACGGCGCCGCCGAACAGGTTTCCCGATGCATGCGAAAACAGGCGCGACAGCCGTACTTTGGTTCCAAGGCCCATGATGATCTCCTCCGCAAATCCTCTATCTGCACCCCAGCTAACGCGAAAGAAAACAAATACACAATATTTCGATTTCTTTCGTTTTACATTTGCGTTATGAAAATTTACAAATTTAAGCGCCGTATTGCAGTGCACACGCTTATTCCGCTAGCACACTTGCGATATCATCTTTGTTTTTTCGAAAGTTTCCCGTCATTCGGAGCCATCATGCTCGCACAACAGAGACGACACCAGATCATGCTTGAGCTCCAGCGCGGGGGGCAGGCAAAGACGCGGGAGCTTGCGGAGCGCTTCGGCGTGTCCGAAGTCACCATTCGCGCGGACCTCGAAAATCTCGATGCGAAGAAGCAGCTGATCAAGACGCATGGCGGCGCCATCGCCTTGCCGGTGGATTCGCCGGCTGCTGCCTTCGAGGAGCGGATGAACCGGAATTTCGAGGCCAAGCGCCGGATCGCCCAGATGGCGGCGCGGCTCATCATCGACAACCAGTCCATCGTCTTCGACAGCGGCTCGACGCTGCTGCAGCTGGCGATGCAGATGCCGCCGGTCCACAATGTGGTCGTGGCCACCACCGCCATGAACATCGCCCAGCACCTGATGTACCGCCCCGGACTGGACGTCCACATGATCGGCGGCCGGGTGTTTCCCCATACGGTCAGTACCATCGTATCGGATGCCGACAAGGCCGTGGGCGGACTGGTCGCGCATCAGGCCTTCGTCAGCGCGCATGCGATCGATCACGCCTTCGACGTTGTCGACGTCTCCGAAGATATCGCCCGCACCAAGCGCAACCTCGTGCGCATGGCGCGGCGCGTCATCCTGGTGGCGGATTCGACCAAGTGGGATACCGGCGCCTCGTCCAAGGCCTTCTCGCTGTCCCGCGTCGACATGATCATCACGGATACCGGCATGCCCTATTCGATTCGCAGCCGCCTGGACAAGCTGGGCGTCGAGGTCCGCTACGTCTGATGCCGGTCCTCGCGCGTTGCGGAAGAGGATGGCGTGAAGACCAGACCGGCGGCCCCCACCAGCCCCGCATTCGTTCCGAGCCCGGCCCGCACGATGACGACGTCGCGATAGGCCGACATGGCCCGCGTCGCAACGACGCTGCGAATGCCGCCGATCAGGAGATCGAAGGCATTCGAAAGTCCGCCTCCGAAAACGACGATATCGGGCGAGAAGATGTGCAGCAGGTTGGTCAATCCGATGCCGAGCCATTCCGCTTCCTTCGCGATCAGCGCGAGGGCGACGGGATCGTCCACCCGTGCCGCCTCCACCACGGCACGCGCCCCCGGACGACCGATAGCCGACTGGGCCGCAGCGATCTTCTCGCCGCCCGGCCGCAGGGCGGCGTCGGCACCGCGATGCCCGAGCGCGGTTCCAGATGCCAGCGCCTCGAAACACCCGACATTGCCGCAGAGGCAGGTCGGGCCGAAACCGGAGATGGTCATATGGCCGATCTCGACCGCCAGGCCGCGACGGCCGTGAAAGATGCGTCCGTTTGAGACGACGCCACCGCCGATGCCGGTGGAAACGGTGACGAACAGTACGGTCTCGAAGCCTCGTCCCGCGCCATGGCGCCATTCGCCGAGGGCTGCCACGTTCGCGTCGTTGTCGAGGAACACCGGCAGGCCCAGCCGCGCGGACAACCGCTTGACCACGGCGACATCGTGCCAGCCGGAAAGCGTCGGCGGCGCAACCATGATGCCGGCCAGGGGATCCAGCGGCCCGGGCGCGCCGAGGCCGACGCCGGCTATGGTGCCGTCCGTTCCCGCCATCAAGGTTTTGGCGAGAGACGTCATCTGATCGAGCACCGCGTCGACACCCTCGCGCGCGAGGGTGGGCACGGTCAAGGCTTGCCGTACCTCGCCTGCCTGCGTGACGATCGCTGCCCGCAAATCCGTACCGCCGAGATCGAAGGCGAGTGCGGTGGCGGTCATGCCGCCCTGCCGCCGAGCCCGTGCAGCCACGCGATCCGGGCAGCAAGATCCGACGCGCCGAAGGCGAGCGACCCCAGCACGACGGTCTCCGCGCCCGCCGCACGCAGATCCGGGACCGTGGTCTCGCGGATACCGCCGTCGGCGGCGAGGATGATCTCCGCACGCCCGGCCGCCTCGATGAGACGCCGCGCGTCCCCAAGCCGGCTGCAGGCTTCAGGCGCAAGGCTTTGTCCCTTGACGCCGATCCGCGTGCCGAGCAGCGTGACCATGCCGACATGCGGCAGGAAGGGCAGGATTGCCTCGACCGGGGTCTCCAGCCGCAGGACCACCCCGCCGACGACACCGGCCTCGCGCGCGGCCGCCAGTGCCCGAAGCCCGGCCTCGCCGTTCTCGGCATGCACGCTGAGAAGGCTGGCACCGGCCTCGATGAACTGTGCTGCCTGCGCCTCCACGCTGTCGGCCTCCACCATCAGGTGTACGTGGATCGGAACCTTCGTATGCTGCGAGATCTGGGCCACGAGATCGGGGAAGAACAGGTATCCCGGTGCAAAACGCCCGTCTGCAACATCGATATGGTGAAGATCCGCCACCGCCTCGATCCGGTTCAGATCACGTTCCAGATTGACCAGATCGGCCGACCACAACGAGAATTCCGCAAGCAGCCGGTTGCGGGGCAGCGCCGAGATGGCAAGAGCGTGGTTGTCGATCATGATGAGCTCCGGGTGTGCAAGGCGAGAAAGTCCGCAATCGCGGCTTTGACGTCATGGTGGTGGCGATCTCGGTCGAGCGCCTTCGACGCCACGTTGACGAGCCGAGCACCGGGTATCGCGGCCGCGAGCGTTTCGGCGCAGGCGCGCGGATGAATGGCGTCGTTGTCGTTGGCGATGATCAGAGCGGGAAGCCGCAAGGCTTCGACGTCTTGTCGGGTGATGCCGGGAGAACCCGTCGCGATATCGGCAAGTATTTCAGCAAAGCGCGACGGCTGCGGCCTGTCGGCATAGGCAAGCAGCGAGGCAAGATTGTCGGGCGCATCCCGCGCGAGACGCTGGCCGGTCTCTCCGGCGGAAAACGCTGCGCGTGCTGCCTCGGGCGGAAAATGCTGCAGCAGGGCCGCCATCTCGGCGATGGGCGCCATGTTCTCCGGGGCGCTCGTGACATTCCAGGCCGGCCGCACGAGGACGAGGCCCGTCACGCGCTCGGGATGGTGGCACGCCAGGTAGAGAGCGATCGCAGCGCCCATCGAGATGCCGGCCGCGATGAACCTGTCATGCCCCGCCATGGCTTTAAGAGCGTCTCTTGCAAAAAGCGGAATGCTGAACGGCCGATCGTGACCGAGCGGCGTATCCTTGTGGCCACGGCAGTTGATCGTCACCCGCAGCGCATCCGCGCTCTCCGGCCAGTTGGCGGCAACCTGCGCGTCGTCGCCGCCCAATCCGTGCTGGAAGAGAACGGTCTGCGTCATGCCGGCACCGCGAGCAGCGGGGCCAGAAAGCGGGCGACGCCGGGCGCGTCTTCCGGTTCCAGGCCATGCGTCACGACGGCGCCGTCGAAGCCGGAGGCGCGCAGCCGTGCGACAAAATCAGCGAAATCCACGACGCCCCGTCCCGGTGCGGCGAAGCGGCCGTCGGCATGCCGGTCCTTGGCATGCGCCATGACGGTGAGCCCTGCCGCGATATCCACGGCACGTGCGACGATCTCGCGTGCGCGCTGCGCATCCGCGGCCTCGAACAGGTTCGCGGGATCGAGCACGATCCTCAGCCGATCCGATCCCATCTCCCCGATCAGCCGGCGAGCATCCTCGGCCGATGTGACGACATTCGCCTGCTCCGGCTCGATACCGAGCGTGATCCCAGCGGCCTCGGCACGTCGGAGTGCCTCGGCCATGTCCCCGGCCATGTCGGCCCAGGCCTCGGGCGTCGCATTGTCGGGATGGTGCGCCCACTGGTCGCTGATATGTCGGGAGCCGGTGCAGAGCGTGACGAGCGGGATGTTCAGCGCGCTTGCAAGATCAATGATGTGGCCAAGCGCCAGCCGTCCGCGGGCACGGACCGCAGGATCGGGATGCGCCATGTTGTAGGTGCCGGAAAGTGCCGCGATACCAACGCCGGATGCGACACGCGCCGCATCGATCCGCGCGATCAGTGCCTTGGGGTCCACGATCTCGTCCGGCAGCGAGGGCAGACCGGCGCAGGCGAGGTTGAACTGCACCGTCCCGTATCCGGCCGCGCGCGCCGCCAGCAGCACCTGTGTCGGGTCGGTCCCGGCGAAGGTCTTGGCGAAGATGCCGAGCTGCATCAGACCGCTCCCGTGACGGAGGCGAGCGCGACGCGTTCGCCCGTCTCGACCGAGCGCGCGATCGCGACCATGGCACGGATGGAGGCAAGGCCGTCACGGACATCGGCACCGCGCATCGGCGCACCGTAGAGAATTGTATCCGCAAGACCTTCGAGCTGCCGGCGGAAAAAGTGACCGTCGGCCCCGAGCGGGCGCCGCGACGATGCATCTTTCTCATGGAAGATATCGACCTCGGACGCACGAAAGTACCAGGGATTGAACGTTTTCGCGATGACGGAGCCGTTCTCGCCATAAAGCTGGAAGCCCTCGTGCCAGTCCATCCGCACCGCCACCGTCAGGTCGAGATGGCCGAGTGCGCCATTGGCGAATTCGGTCTCGACAAACCAGCAATAGGCGCCGAAGCGCGTGGACAGGCGTGCGCGCACCGCGACGATGTCGCCGCAGAAGAAGCGGGCGGTGTCGACCAGATGCGACCCGTGCGCCAGCATGAAATATTGGCGGAGATCGGCCTTGGGATTGCCCCCCGGTCGTCGCGCCAGCTTGCTGGATACGGGCAGCGGCTGGATGGCGTCCGTATTGGTGTAGCGATGCGTGCTGTCGCAGTACCAAGCCTTCAGCGCCAGGATCTCGCCCATGTCGTCGCGCACGAAATCGCGTGCCGCCTCCAGCGCCGGATCGAACCGCTTCATGTGCCCGACCTGCAGGATCTTGCCGGAGGCCTCGACGGTGCGCGCCAGCGCCTCCCCCTCTTCAATCGAGACGCCAATGGGTTTCTCGCAGAGCACGTGCTTGCCGGCCTCGAGCGCCTTGATCGACATCGGCACGTGATAGGCATCCGACGTTGCGACGATAACGGCCTCCAGTTCCGGGTCCGCCAGCATCTCGTCATAATCGGTGAAACGACGTTGCGGCTCGTAGGTCGCCGCCATGCGCGCCAGAAGGTCCGGCGCCGCATCGCAGATGGCATAGAGGTCGGCATTTCCCGCCTTCACGCAGGATTCCAGATGCGCGAACTGCGCGATGGGCCCACATCCGAGCACGCCCACCCGGAGCCGTCTTTCCTGTTTGCGGATCACGACTGTGCTCCCTTGCGGTCATCGGCAAAGCCCATGCGGGAAAGCGTCTCGCGGTTGATGCGCACGGCACTTGCCGGATCTCTGCCGGCCTCTTCCGATTCCTCCTCGACGACGATCCAGCCGTTGAAGTGCGGCGCCGTCGCGACGATGGCGATCACCTCTCCGATGTCACAGACGCCGGCGCCGAGCATCGCCCACTCGCCCGCGGCATCCACGTCTTTGAGATGGACGTAGCGGATGCGATCCCGATACGCGACAAGCGTGTCGGCCATTGTCTGGCCGCCCCGCAGGATATGCCCCGTATCAGGCACCCAGCCGACCTGCGGGTCGAGGCGCGAGAAGATCTGGTCGTAGTCGCTGCGGGTGTACAGCAGCGTCCGGTGATGGGAGGATGGGTGAACGGCGACGGCGACGCCGGCCGCACGCCCGATATCGCTTGCCCTGTTGTAGATTTCGGACGCGATTCCGAAGCCGTCTTCGCGTGGGCCATCCGACACGGATGTGGCGGAGCCGAGGGAGACCAGCGCACCGGGAAAACCGGCGACGAAATCCACCCAGCGCGTGACGGCATCCAGATCGTCTTCCATCCGGTCGGGCAGTGTGAAACCGCTGTCGGAACCGAAGGCGAAGGAGACAAGCGTCAGCCCGGCATCGCGCAGCGCCCGCGCAAACGCCGCGGGCCGCGCCGCGTAATCGCCAATCATCGTGTTGGTGATCTCAAGGCCGGTGTAGCCGCCATGGGCGACCGCCGCGATCAGGTCGTCCGGCCCGCCTTTCCACGCGGAGCCCAGCATTTCCCATGTGTAGGTCTGGCAGCCGAACGTCAGTTCCGTTTTCGTCATCCGTCTGTTCCTGTCATGGTTTCCGGGTTCGTCGCGCGGCCGTCACCGTCCGTTGCCGGCAGACGCCGTGCCGGCTTCGTCAGGCGGATATGCGGGCGACGCGGCGAGCGGCAACGACCTTGCGGCGGCAGATGTCGATGCCACCGAGAGGACGGGAGGCCGTCGTGATTTTGATGAATGTCACCGTTGCCTCCCAGATTGGTTGGTTGTACGTAAGATAAAATCTTATCGCACGTCAACATATTTGTCTGCGTGTTTTCGACCACACGGCTCAAGAGCAGGTTCCGCACATGACGAACACATCAAGGCAACCTCTTCGGATCGGCATCGTGGGATGCGGCAACATCTCGATGGCTTACCTGCGCAACGCGCCGCTGTTCCGCGACGTCGCGATTGTCGCTTGCGCCGATGTCAATCCGCAGGCAGCCGACCAGCGTGCCGCACAGTTCGGCCTGCGCGCGAGCAGCGTGGATGCCCTGATGGCGGCGGCCGATGTCGATCTCGTGCTCAACCTCACCATTCCCGCCGCGCATTTCGACATTTCGATGCAGGCTCTGGAGGCGCAGAAGCACGTCTTCACGGAAAAGCCCCTGGCTGTGACGGCAGAGCTCGGTCGCCGGCTTGTGCGGGATGCCGCGGCACGCGGGCTTCTGATCGGCTCGGCGCCCGATACGTTTCTCGGCGCGGCCGGGCGGCATGCCCGGCGATTGATGGAGGCCGGCGCGATCGGCCGGCCGGTGACCGGCACCGCCTTCATGATGGGGCGCGGCATGGAGCACTGGCATCCGGACCCCGGTTTCTATTATCAGCCCGGCGCCGGCCCGGTCATGGATATGGGTCCCTATTATCTGACAATGCTGGTCAACCTCATAGGCCCCGTCCGTCGGGTGCAGGCCGTGGCCACCAGCGGCCAGAAGGACCGGCTGATCACGGCGGACGGCCCGAAGAAGGGCACCCGCTTCTCCGTGGGCACACCGACGAGCGTTCTGTCTCTGCTCGAATTTCAAAACGGCACCACGGTCACCTTCGGTGCGTCCTGGGATGTTTTCCGACATTCCAACCATCCGATCGAACTGCACGGCACGGAGGGATCGCTCCGACTGCCGGATCCCGATACGTTCGGCGGCATGGTGGCCCTCTCCGCGCGGGGCGACGGCTGGAAGACGACGGATACCGCGACGCTTCCCTACGGCGCCGTCAACTGGCCCGTCGAGGCGCCAGACAGAGCAAACTATCGCATGCTCGGCCTCGCCGATCTCGCCCGCGCCATCACCGAAAAACGTCAGCCGCGTGCCTCGGGCGACCTTGCGCTGCATGTGCTGGAGATCATGGAGGGTATCTTGCGCGCGGGCGAAACCGGAAACGCTCAAGCGATCGAGGGGGTGCTGGACCAGCCGGCAGAACTGCGAGAAGATGAAGCCCGGAGCCTGCTCGCATGACCGGGCTCGATCGCTCCGCAAGGCGCGTCCTCGACATGGCAGCACGAGACGATGCGCCGCCGATCGAGACGCTGTCGCCGGAAGAGGCCCGCAGCGGCTTTCTCGAAGGCTTCGCCCGGCTGCAAAAGCCGCTCGAAGACGTCGCGGCGACGCAGGAACGCTTTCTCGGGCCGCTGCGTCTGCGGATCTGGCGCGGGCAGCGCGCACCGGTCGACCATGCGCCGGCCCTTCTCTACCTGCATGGCGGCGGATGGGTCATCGGGGCGCCGGAGAGCCATGAGGATATCTGCCGCATCCTTGCAAACCTGGCGGGCGCCGTCGTGGTCTCGCCCGACTACCGGCTCGCACCTGACCATCCTTATCCCGCAGCACTTGAGGATTGCGCCGCGGTGCTCGCCGACATGGCGGCGCACGGCGATCGCTACGGCATCGATCCCGGCCGCATCGCGGTCGGCGGAGACAGTGCCGGCGGAAATCTCGCGGCGGTTCTTGCACTGATGGCGCGGGACGGCACGCTGCCGCAGGTGACGGCGCAGATCCTGATCTACCCGGTGACGGACCAGCGGCAAACCTCCGACAGCTATGCCGCATACGCCACGGATTTCGGGCTCACCGCCGCCGGCATGGCCTGGTTCCGCGCGCACTACCTGCCGGAAGGCGTCGACAGGACGGACTGGCGCCTGTCTCCGCTGCTGGCCTCGTCGCTGCACGGTATCGCCCCGGCCTTCGTCGCCCTTGCCGGTCATGACGTGCTTTACGACGAGGGCGCCGCCTATGCCGAGCGCCTGAAAACGGAGGCGGAGGCGATCGTCAGGACATGGCCGGGCCAGATCCACGGCTTCGTCTCCATGGGCGGCATGATCCCGGAAGCGCTGGAAGCCCTGACGGCCGCCGCCGAAGCCTGGGAAAGGTTCGATGCGAAAGGCGGCGGGGCACGACGATAAGCTTCAGGCGGACTCCCGCATGACCAGCGTTGCCTCGAGAATGACCTTGTCGTCCTGCATCGGACGCCCCTCGTCCAGATCGTCGATCCGGCGAAGCAGGATTTCGACGCTCGTCGCGGCGATGGCGGCCGCGTTCTGCGCCATGGTCGTCAAGGGCGGGCACGTGTAACGGCTGAGCGGATGGTCGTCATGGCCGGCGATCCGCACATCGCAGCCCTCGCCCCGCCCGATCTTCAGCCCGGCCGCAAACGCCGCGGCCATCGCACCGAAGGCGAAGCGATCATTGGCGCAGAACAGCGTGCGGCCCGGAAGGCCGTCCCGCTTCAGGATCGTCTGCATCTGCTCGAAGCCCAGCCGTTCGAATTCCCAGGATGCCGGCGTTTCGCAGTCGATCACCAGCGGTTCATGCCCCTCCTTCAGCATCGTCGCCCGATAGCTCTCCTGCCGTTCGCCGGAGTTTTCGTTGACCTGCGGAATCTCCAGAAAGACCGGCGGCTCGCCCGAGCGACAGAGATACTGCACCATGGCCGCCACGCTCTGCGCATTGTCGTTGCCGACATAGGGCAAGTCGAAGCTCGCCGGACTGTCAAAGCAGACAACGGGAATCGTATCCGTCAGCCTTTGAAGCGTGGACGCCTGTGAGCCGGCACCGAGCGGGGCAACAATGGCTCCCGCGACCTTCAGTGCCAGCAGCGTGCGGATCGCCTCTTCTTCCAGATCGGGCCGTGTATGCGAGGAAATCTGGATGGGCCAGTACCCCCTGGCGCGAAGCTCCAACTCGATGAGAGTGACCACCTGCACATAGAAAGGGTCGGAGATCGTGGGAACCAGCACGCCGATATTGCGCGTGCGCTTGCGGTTCAGGTGTCGCGCAAAGAGGTTGGGCTCGAAGTTCGACTTCTTCAACGCCGCCTCGATCCGCTTGCGCGTGACCTCCTTGACGTTCGACGGATCGTGGAAATACTTCGATAGGGTCGGGCGCGAAACACCGCAGGCATTGGCGAATTCGTCCATGGACTTATAGCTTTTCTTCGCCATGCACGCGTCCTGCCTACCGCTTTTCACCCAAACCCACGTTCGACGTCAAATTCACACCGGGCGAGATTTTTACAAGCGAAAAGAAAAAAATTTGCAGGGAAATTTTCGGGAGACTTGGTCCTTTCCGAGTGAACCCCGGCTTTGCATGCCGTAAATGCCAATCGCTTTTCAGCAGATCGCGAGACCCGACAGCGGATCGAACCAATGGAGACTTTCCAGCTCGACCGTCAGTGGCAGGCGTTCTCGGGCGCGGGGTGTTTTGGATGGGGGAATGCGCGCGACGAGCCGGTTCTTGCCCTTGCTGCTGGGTGTCCCCGCTTCCTCGGCATCCGTCACATCGACCGGCGGCGACGGGATGTCGAAGAAGACAAAGGTATCCGCCCCGAGCGCTTCGGCGACCGGCACGACCTCGTTGAAGATCGCCTCCTCCGGAGTGCAGACCCGGAACATTTCGGGCCGGATACCCATGATCGCCTGACGTCCGGCAAAAGAGGACAAGGCGGCGTTGGCAGGCAGGACGATCTGCGTGCCCGTGCCGACGATGGTTGCCGTCAGCCCGGCGGCGCTGGTTGAGAGGTCGACACGGACGAAGTTCATGGCCGGCGAGCCGATGAAGCCGGCAACGAACAGGTTTGCCGGACGGTCATAGAGCATCTGCGGCGTGTCGATCTGCTGCAGGTTGCTTTCGGCCGCGCTGCTCACGGGCTTGAGCACGGCAACCCGGTCGCCCATGGTCATGGCTTCCACCTGGTCGTGCGTCACGTAAAGAGTCGTCACGTCGAGGCGCTCGTTCAGAAGCTTCAGCTCGCCACGCATCTGGACACGCAATTTCGCGTCGAGATTGGACAGCGGCTCGTCCATCAGAAAGGCCGAGGGGTGGCGAACGATCGCGCGCCCCATCGCAACGCGCTGCCGCTGGCCCCCAGAAAGGGCCCCCGGCTTGCGCTGAAGGTAGCGCGTAAGGTCCAGCATGTCCGCTGCTTCACGCACAAGCCGGTCGATCTCACCCTTCGGCATCTTTCGCTGTTGCAAGCCGAACGCCATGTTTTCGTAGACCGTCATATGCGGGTAGAGGGCGTAGTTCTGAAACACCATTGCGATATCGCGATCCTGCGGCTCGACATGGCTGACATCGCGGTCGTCCATGATCAGTCGTCCGCTGTTGAGCATCTCAAGGCCTGCGGCCATCCGCAGAAGCGTTGATTTTCCACAGCCGGACGGGCCGACGAGCACGACGAACTCGCCGTCCTCGATCGTAAAGCTCACATTGGAAACGGCGACCGTTCCATCCGGATATGTCTTTCCGACCCGGTCGAAGGCGAGCGATGCCATTGAGATGACTCCTTGCATGTCAAAGTTGGACCGCGCCCCGTAGACGATCAGGGCGGCGGTCTCGGGAAGGATCAGGCGATGTCGACGGCCTTGCCGCTGGCAGCGGACGCTTCGATCGCTGCGAGAACCTTGGTGTTGGCCAAGCCGTCCATCGCATCGGCCAGCAGCGGCGCATCGCGCACGACGGCATCGACAAAGCGACCGATGGACTCCAGAACGAAGCCGCCGATGCGGGTCTCGCCGGTCGGCGTCATGCCGATATAGTCTGAATAGCGCAGGCCGCCCTCGACCATCCGACGCAAGCCGCCATTGTGGGTCGGATCGGCCTGGATCTGGCCCTTGTCGCCCACCAGCTCCAGTTTGAAATCGACAAGCGACGGGTTGTCGCGCGAGAGAATCCAGCTGTTCTCCATCGTCACGACAGCGCCGCCCGCAAACTCGAGGATGCACAGATGGAAATCCCGCGTATCGACGCCGCCGGCTTTCAAGACGCCGTCGCGTGTCACGGCATAGACCCTGACGACTTCATCACTGAGGATGAAGCGGAGGACATCCACGAGATGGCTGCCGAGAAACCAGAGAGCGGAGGATTTTGCAGCCCAGCTCAGCATTTCGAATGGCACGAACGTGGTGTTCGAGAGGCGTGCCATACCATGGCGGGGCAACCCGATCTCGCCGGACTGCACCATCGTGCGGACCTGTGCCAGAATGGGGTTCACCCGGTTATGAAAATCGATCATCAGCTTGCCCTTGGAGGCGGCTGCAGCTTCCGCAATGTCCTCGGCCTCGCGAACGGTGGTCGCAAGTGGTTTCTCGCTCAAGACGTGTTTGTTTGCCTTCAGTGCGGCCAAAATGATCGGCGTATGGGTAAAATCGGGGGTCGCCACGGAAACGGCATCGATATCGTCACGTGCCACGAGTGCCCGATAGTCCGTCAGCGCGAAAGCCGCACCGGAGCTTTCCTTCATCTTCTGCGCCCGGCTTTCGTCGATATCGCAGACCGCAACGAGTTCGGTCTCGGGCAGCACGTTGAAGGTATGGGCGTGGTTGGTGCCCCAGAGGCCGGCGCCAATGACGCCCATTCTCAGTTTGGTCATGTCAGTTCTACTCCAAAAAGGTGGCCGATCAGCCTTTCACCGAACCAAAGGTGAGACCTCGAACCACGTAGCGGTCGAAAACGAGAAAGATGATCATCGGCGGGATCATCGCGACCACGGCAGCCGCGGCGATGTAGTTCCAGGTGACACCGCTGGTGGCGAAGTAGCCGAGCGTGCCCACGGGAAGCGTGGCCGTGGATCGTGCGCTGAGCACGAGGGGGAAGGCCGCGTTGTTCCAGGCGAAGACGAAGGCAAACATGGAGGTGACAATGATGCCGGGGCGCACGATCGGCAGCGTGATGCGCCACATGATCGTGTACCAGCGGGCGCCGTCCATTCGGGCCGCCTCTTCCAGTTCGGCCGGCACCTCGTCGATGAAGCTCTTCATCAGCCAGACTGAGAAGGGAATGGTCATGGTCTGCAGCACGAGCACCATGGAGAGGTAGGAGCCGGTGAGACCGATGCGGTTCATCAGCACGAAGTACGGAATGAGAAAGGCGATCGGCGGGGCCATCAGCAGACCGAGATACCAGAGCATGATGTTCTTCTTGCCCCGCAGCTTGAACCGCGACAGCGCATAGGCGGCAGGGATCGAGAAAGGCAGGTTGAGGAGCACGGCGCCAATGGCGACGACGAGGCTGTTGACGAGCTGCGGCGCGTTCGTGCCGGGATCGACGAGGATGTGGCGGAAGGCGTTGAGCGTCGGCGTGAAGGCGAACTGCGGCGGCATCGCGAAGGCGGTTTCCGGCGGGCGGAGCGCCAGCGCGATGAACCAGAGGATGGGCCCGATAAACACCGCGAGAAACAGAAGGCCCGCAGCATAGGTCAGGATCGTGTAAATGCTCGTCTTTGCTGAGGACATGTCACCACTCCTCGTTTCGGAAGGCGAAGAAGACGTAGAGGGCGACGATGATGTTGACGATCAGGACCGTGATCCACGTCATGGCGCTGACGAGCCCGATGTTGAAGTTGATCAAGCCCTGCTCGTAAAGCGAGTAGCCGAGCGTGCGTGTCGAGGTGCCCGGGCCGCCACGTGTCAGCACCAGCACCGTGTCGAAGGTGTTGAAGAGTTGCATGAAGCGGAGCATCACGATGATGATGGCGGTTCGCTTAATCAGCGGCAGCTTGATCCGCATCAGAATCGTCCAGGCCGAAGCGCGATCGAGCCGTGCCGCCTCGATGATCTCCTCCGGCACCGAGAGAAGGCTCGCATAAAGGACGATCGCGAAGAAGGGGGTCCATTGCCAGATGTCGGCGAAGAGGACGGCGGCAAGCGCTGTCGAGGGCGAGCCAAGGAGGCCGACAGCCGGGATCGGAATGCCGATGGACGTCAGCACCCAGGTCAGGAGCCCCCCGCCGGGATCGTAGAGGTAGCGGAATAAAAAGCCCACGACGATGGGAGCGATCGTCGTGGGCAGAATGAGCAATGCCCGCACGACATTCATGCCGGGCAGTGCTCGAAGCAAGATGAGAGCGATCGAAAGGCCGAGCGCGAATTCTGCGGCCGTTCCCACAAAGGAGAGCAGCAGCGTGTTGGTGAGCGCTGCCCGGAAATCGAAGGCGTTGAGGGCCTGGACGTAATTGTCGAAGCCAACGAAGGCTTGTGGCTCAGGTCCGATCTGAAGGTTCCAGAAATAGAAGCTGGATCGCAGCGCAAACAGCAGCGGATAGGCAATCAGGACCAGCAGCATGATGACGGATGGCGCGATCAGCAGATAGGGCAGGTTTCGGCGAACGAAGCTTCGCCGGCCAGTTGCAGCGGCAACGGGTGCATGGACCATTATCGTCGTCATATCACCGTCCTGATTGAGAGTTCCCGAAACGCCTGCCCCGCCGACCAGCGCAGGCAGGCGCGGGCCGCGCGCACATCAGCTCTTCGCGAGCTTGCCGATCAGGGCTTTGGCACCGTCGAGCGTGTCATCGAAGCTTTCCTTCTGATAGGGGATCATGAAGTTGCCCTTCAGGATGCTCGCAAACAGGCTGTTCGTCCGCTCGAGCGCCGGCGCTGGCGCCTCCGTGCCGGTGAGGAGCTGGTTCAGCGTGAGACCGAACACGCTTTCGAGTGCCGTGTAACCGGGAACGGGCGGTCGCGTGATCTTGCCGTTGCCCTGCTTCATCATGCGATACTGTACGTCGAGATAGGGGTAGATCGCCTTCAGATCCTTGTCCTCGTAAAGGGAGGCGCGACCAAAATCGGAGAATTGGTAGTTGAGGTCCGGCCAAAGCGCCATCTTCTTCTGGGTCGCCTTGGAGGTCGCCCATTTGATGAAGGCATAGCCTGCCGCCTGTTTGACCGAACTGGCGGGCACACCGAGGCTCCAGCCGCCGACGCTGATGGTTTGCGCCACACCCTCGGCCTTCGGCAGAGCCGCGGTCGCGTAGACATCCATCACCGAGGACTTGCTGCCCGTCATGTAGCCCGAATTCTTGATCAGGTAGAAATACGGCGTCCACCAGTAGAACATGCCGATATCGCCCTTGGCGAACCGGGTACCGGCATCGAACCAGACGTAGTTGATCGCCTCTGGCGGCGACAGCCGGTAGAGCTCACGATAGACCTCGATCGAGGTCTCCCAGGCGGGACCCGAAAGCGTCGGCTCGAAATCCCAAGGCTTTGCCGGAAAGGACTTGAACCATGACGCGCCGTGGCTCGCCGAGATCTGGGTGAACATATGGACGATCGGCGACGGCTGCGAGCCGCAAACGACGGTGGGAAACACCGGCATATCCTTGAAGGACTTGCCTTCGAGCTTTTTCAGCGTGTCGATATAGGCCGTCCACGTCCAGGCATCCGAGGTATCCGTCGGTGGCGCGGCGATGCCCAGCGCCTCGAACATGTCTTTTCGATACATCACGCCTTGAGCGTAGGCCGCAACAGGCAGCGTCGCGATCTGCCCGCGCCACATATTGGAGGAATACAGGACCTCCGGGATAAAGTCGGCAAGATCGATATCCGCATCCTTGGCGATATGGTCGTTGAGGGAGATGATCCAGCCATTGTCGAGATACTGTCCGAGCCACATCTGATCGACGGCGATGACATCGGCGTCCGAGGTATTGGCGACGAAGGCAGAGACAAGGCGCGCCTGGAGGGCATCGTAGGAGAGGCTTTCCAACTCGACCTTGATGCCTGTCTCCTTTTCGAAATCAGGCAACATCGCCTTCATCGAAAAGAAGAAGGGGTCCTCCACGGAGAGCACGCGAACGCTGGTCACGTCCTGTGCCTGCGCCCGCGGCGCCGAGACGGCACCCAGGACACCCGAACAAACGGCTGCCGCCGAAACGCCCTTGAGCAGGTTCCGACGTGATAAGGCGATCGTATCCTTCTGCATGTCTCTCTCCACAGTTTGTCGCTGGCGCAAGCGGCGCATCTTTCGTGTTTCCTGCACGATGATGGCTTGCGTCGATGTTCCCGTTATCTGCCTGCACTTCTTCGAGGCAGTATGTTTGTACATCGCACAAACTTATGCTACGTGTCAATCGCGACGATGTGAGCCGAGAATTTTGTGCGCCGCCATGCATGGGTCTGCAGAGAAAAGGCGGAAGCGGTTTCCATCAACGACGCGCATGATAAGACGACACGAATGGCACGATGCTCCGGGTCCGTACCGATTGAACAGGAAAGATGCCGTGGTCTCTGATCTTCACAACAGGAACACCTTGAGCGGCCTGCGGGCGACGAAGTCGGACAGCGGCAGAACCGAACCTGGCGCCGAGGGCGCGTCATCGACCGCCATGATGCTGGTTTCCCCGTCGGATATTGGTGCCATCAACCGGGGCCGCATTCTCCAGGCGCTCTACGACAACGGTCCGACGAGCCGGGCCGATCTTGCGCGCAAGGCTGGCGTCAACAGGACGACCGTGACCGGCATCGTCCAGCCGATGATCGAGGAAAAGCTTCTGGTCGAAGGCAAGGCCGCACGTCCGGCCGTCCAGGGCGGAAAACCCGCGCGGCCTCTGTTCTTCAACCGCGATGCGCCGATGCTCGCTGCCGTTCTTCTGCTTCCCGGCAGAATCCAGACCTGTCTTGTCACCCTGACGGGCGAAATCTCCGCGCTCGAAAAGGCGACCTTCGATGTGAACGGCGACGTCGAGGCCTTCAAACGGATTCTCACGGAAACGCTGGCGCGGTCGCTCGAACAAGCGGCGCAGCCGCCGTTCGGCATTGGCATCGCTGCCGGCGGCATGATCGACAGCGACAGGGGCGTGATCGTGACCGTCAGTCTGGCACCCGTCCTGACGGGTCTTCCGATCACCGACATTCTGGGCACACATTTCGGCTTGCCCGTCGTCATCGACCACCATCCCCGCGCGCTTCTGGTCGGCGACCGATGGTTCGGGCCAGGGCGCGGACAACAGAATTTCGCCGCCATCTACACCGGCGAGGTTCTCGGCGGCGCCTATTACATCAACGGCCAGGTCTATCGCGGTCTTGCCGGGTCCGGTGGCGAACTCGGGCACACCGTCGTTCAGCTCGACGGACATGCCTGCAATTGCGGCAAGCAAGGCTGCTGGGAAACGATCGCCACCCTCTCCTGGCTGAGACGCGAAGCGGAGAGGCTCGGTCTGGACAGGCCCGACACGGTGACAAGCGCACGTCTGGTCGCCGAGGCCGAAGGCGGCGGGTCGCGCGCCGAAAGCCTGCTCGACCGCTACGCCCGCAACATCGCCGTCGGCATCGCCAACCTGCAGCAGACGCTGTCGCTCAATTTCTACATCCTGCACGGTGACGCCGCGACCGGTGGGGCAGGTCTGTCGAGCGCCATCGAACGCCATGTGCGCAGCTTCGTCCTCACACGTCCCAACCAGGACATCACCATCGTCAGCAACGGCCTCGGCGAAGGCCATACCGCCTTGCGAGGGGCGGCCGGGCTCGTGGTTTCAGAACATCTGAAGCTGAAGATTTAAACGGCGCCCCGCGCGGGATGCGCCTATCCGTCGCGTTGGAACGATGCAGATCCACGCTACCCTTTGACCGCGCCCGCCATCATCGAGCCGGAAATCTGACGGTACATGACCAGTCCGAGGAGAACGGGTGGCAAGGCACCAAGGACCATGACGGCAGAGGCTGTTCCCCACTGAACGCCGCCACCGCTGGCCGCGAAGAAGAACGACGCGCCGACGGTTGCAGGAACGGCTCGGCTGGTGGTCAGCATCAAACCGAAGAGAAATTCGTTCCACGCCGTGATGAACCCGAAAATGAAGGTCGTCACGAGCGCTGGGCGGACGACGGGACGAACGATCCGTGTCATGATCTGCCAGGAACTGGCACCGTCCATCCTCGCCGCCTCGTCAAGCTCAAGCGGAACGTCGGAAATGGCATCAACGAGGATCACGAGCGCCAGCGGTATGTTGACGATGGTGAGGATCAGCCCGAGGCCGAGCTGGGTGTCGAGCAGTCCAAGCCACTGATACATCATGTAGAGCGGGATCGCGAAGATGATCAGCGGTACGGCGCGCAGGTTGATGACAATCGGCAGGAGCGTCCGCCGTCCGACATCGCTTTTGGCAATCGCATAGGCAGCGGGAAACGCGAGCAGGATGGCCAGGCCCGTCCCGATCAATGCGGCGACGGTGCTGTTCCACAGATAGGCATAGATATTGAACCGGTCCGTCTGCGTGAGGATCCGCAGATAGTTCTCGATCGTCGGCTGGCCGATCCAGAGGCCGGGATTGACCGACAGTTCGCGCGCGCTTTTGAACGACGTGACGAGTGTGACGATGATGGGAAAATTCATCGCGAGAACGGCAATGACAAAGACGATCCAGCGCAAGGTTTTCATCATGGTCTATCTCCTGCGCCGCTGGCTGGCCAGCCAGTTCAGCATGGAAAGGACGGCGAGCGAGGCCAGAAACAGCACCACGGATGCAGCCACGGCCTTGCCGATCGCCCCTTGCTTGAAGAAGGCCTGGTAGATGTAGATCGATAACGACATCGTCGAGCCGCCAGCGCCGCTGCCGGTCAGGGCGTAGACATTGTCGAACACGCGAAAGCCGTCGATAAACCGGATGAAGACGGCGATGACGAGCGTCGGCAGCATCAGAGGCAGTTCGATGAGCCAGAGCACCTTCCAGCCCGAAGCGCCGTCGAGAGCGGCGGCCTCGCGGATATCGTTGGGTACGGCGACATAGGCCATGTAGAACAGCAGGAAGGCGAATGGCGTCCATTGCAGGATTTCGACGACACTCAGCGTCCAGAAGGCATTGTTGATGTCGAGAAAGGCCGGGCTGTCGCCGAACCATTCGAAGAGATAGTGGGGCACCGGCCCCGCAAACTCATGCAGCACCAGCCGGTACATCAGGCCGACCATCGCCGGCGCCACCATCAATGGCAACATCAACGGCGCCATCAGCACGGGACGCTTCGTCAGAAGGGGGGCGAGGAATACCGCCAGGAACAGGCCGAGCAGGCATTCCGCAATGGCCGTCAGCAGGCCGAAGCGGAGAGAGAAGGATGTTGCCCGCCAGAAATCCCTATCTGCAAGCACGGCGAGATAGTTGCCAAAACCGCTGATCGTCGGCGCGCGCAACGTCTCGAACGTCACCGTGGAGACGGAGTAGACCAGATTGATGATGGCGGGGAAGCCGAGGAACAGCAGGAGAAAGCCGACCAGCGGCGTCAGAAAGCCAAGTCCCTCGGAGCGTCGTACAATGGTCATGTCGATCCATGGACGGCCCGGGCGTCGCGATGACAGCGCCGCCCGGGGGATGCCGTCACTTCTTGAGGAGGGTCTGCATTCCGGACGTGGTGTTTGCCAACGCCTCGTCGAGGCTTTGCTGACCGGCCCAGTAACCGGTGAACTCCTTTGCCTGAAGCTCATAGATCGAAAGCGCGTTCGCCGAGGTCGCGCCGTTCATGACGTAACCGTATTTGCTGGCGAACGCGCCCAGCTTGACGAGATCGGGACGTGCCTCCGCAACCTTGGCGACCACCTCCGGCACGAGCGCGGGAGAACCGCCACTGCGGGCATAGGCGAGGGCTGCCTCTTCCGTCGCCAGCCATTTCAGGAACCGGGTGGCACCCTCCTTGTTTTTGGCATTCTTGTTCAGGCCGAGACCAAGGCCGTGAATATGGTCGGCACGGCCGTTCGGCCCTGCGGGTGGCGCGACGATGCCGGTGACCCCGGCCACGGCCGGAGAGATCTCCGGGTTCATCAGATCGGCGGCGGCAGCATTCCATTGCAGGGCGGTTGCCGCCTGGCCGGAACTGAAGGCCGCATTCGTTTCCGGATATTCGTAGCTGAGCGAGTCCTTCGGCGATGCGCCGGCGTCGTAGAGCGTCTTGTAGAGTTCGAGCCCGGTCCGGTAGGCCTTGCTGTCGACCGTCACGTTCCCGTCCTTGTCTGTCCAGTCGCCCCCATAGGCGCGCGGCAGGGACTGGAACACCATCATGTTGAACAGCAGGTTCTTCATCTGAAGCACGGTGCCGTAGCGCACCGGGCTTTCGGAATTGACCTGCTTGGAGAAATAGAGAGAGGTTGCCGCCCAGTCGTCCCAGGTCCAGCTATCGGGGTCTTTCGGTTGCAGTGCCTTGCCGAGAAACTGCTGGGACAGCTCGGCATATTTTTTCTTGCCCGCCTCGTCCTGCATCAGGGCGTCCATCAGGTCCTTGCGGTAGTACATGAAGTGCAGAGACAGATCGGTCGGCACACCATATTGCTTGCCGTCGAACTGCATCGTCTTCAGCACGGCATCGCCGAACGTCTTTTCGGCCTCGCTGCCGAGATCGATCGGCTCCATGTAGGGGGCATAGCGCCCGATCGAGTAGGTTGCGACGAGGTTGATGTCGAAAGCGGTCGAGCCCGCAGCCATGTCGGCCTGCAGCTTGTCGTAGAAACCCTCGCGGTTGAAGAACAGCAGCTCCACCTTGTCGGCATCTGCCACGCCGGACGTGCCGTTATAGGTTTCGACTGCAGCGCGCAGGGCTGTTTCCTCCGATCCGCCCGGCCAGCCGAGCACCGTTACCGTTGCGTTCGAGGTGGTGGGCAGCGCGACGCTCGCGAGAAGCATGGCAAGCGCCGATAGGCATGTTCTGTTCGATGTCATCTACGTTCCCTTTGTTATCGTTGATGGAAGTTCCTGTCAGGTCTGTCTCTGAGACGTCTCCGCCGCAAGGTTTGCGACGCCGACGACGCCCGCCCGACTGCCGAGCAGCGCCGGCACCAGCCGGGGCGTCACGCGGGCATCCATCCCGTCGAAGGCACGGCGCATGCGCTCGATATAGCCACCGGCAAGCCCGATGCCGCCGCCAATCACGATCAAGCCGGGGTCCAGCATCATCTGGATATCCCGGCAGAGCGTTGCGGCGCGGAAAGCGGATTGCGCGACGATCTCATTCGCCCAGGGCGCCCCCTCCCCTGCCGATGTGAAGATCTCTGCCGCCGTTGCCTCATGGCCGAGCCTTGCGGCCTCTGCAGCCATCCACCGGCCCGAGGTCAGGTCCTCCAGCGGCGATTGACCGGCAGACGGACCGCGGATGAGCCCGAAATGGCCGGCAAGTCCGGCAAGCGGCCGGCCGTTGATCACGATGCCGCCGCCAATGCCGGTCGAGATCGTGAGAAACACCAGGTTGCCGTGCCCGTCGCGCGACGGTGACGCAGCCCCGGCGCCGAACCTGAACTCTCCCCAGGCCGCCGCCTGCGCATCGTTGATGGCAAGGACCGGCACACCGAACAGGGCCGCCGCCCGGCCGAGAAGCGGATATCGATGGGGAATGTTCAATGTTGCGGCATTCAAAGCCGACCAGTGTCCATCCTCGATGAAGCCGGTAACCGCGATACCGACGCGCGCGTAACGCCCCGCCCAGGAGCGTGTGGCCTCCGCGATGCCCGCAAGCCATGTGTCCGGGCCGTCCTGCCGTCGCGTGGGAACCGTGATGTCTTCGACCACATCGCCTTCGACGACCAAAGCCGCCATCGTCTTTGTGCCGCCGATGTCGATGGCAAGCACCGCGTTTTCGCCATCGGGCCTGCTCCGGTAGGCGGACGTGACAGCGTCATGGAACCAGGCCGTGACATGCTCCGTCCGGGTGATGGCGGAACCGACGACCACGGCATGGGCCCCTGCCCGTGCCGCCGCCGCCGCCTGTTCGGTCGTGCGGATGCGCCCTTCCGCAATCACGAAGGGGGTCAGCCTGCGCATGGCCGCAATCAGGTCGAGATCGGGATCGACCGGCTCCGGGCCGCCGACATAGCCCGACAGTGTTGTGCCGACGAAATCGGCGCCGGCGGCCAGCGCCCGTCTTGCATCCGCGAGGCTCGCGCAATCCGCCATCGTCAGCTTGCCCCGCGCCTTGACGGCCTGCACGAGTGCCTCCACGGAGGACGGACGGGGACGGTCGGTCGCGTCGAAAGCGACGATGTCGGCACCCGCGGCCATCAGCGCTTCCGCATCTGCGACAAAGGGCGTGATGCGGACGGCACTATCGGCCAGGTCGCGCTTGACGATCCCGATGATCGGAACGGCGACCGCCGCCCGGACGGCCGCGACATAGGCCACGGACTCGATCCGCAAGGCCCGGGCGCCGGCATCGATGGCAGCTTTCGCAAAGCCGACCACAAAGTCGGCCGTGTCCGTCGGGCCATCGGGCACCGGCTGGCAGGAGACGATGAGGCTGTTCTTCAGATCTTCGGCGAACACACGCGACACTCCGGTTCGGCATCACGATAATCGGAAAAGACCAGATGGCAACCAGCCATAAACTGGTATTATCTCTGCAGTTCGAACACGAAGTCGTAGACCTCGCCCTTGTAGCGGGTCTCGCAAAACTCGACGATCTGACCGTCGGCCAGGAAGCACCGGCGCTCCGTCATCAGCAGCGGCGCGCCCACCTCGCAGTGAAGGTGTACGGCATCCTGCGCGGATGCACCGCGCGAGCGCATGCGTTGAACGGCGCGTTGCGGCAGGAAGCCACGGGCTTCCAGCGTCTCGTACAGCGACGCGCCGACCATGTCGCCCGAGGGAATGAAGCGAACGGGAACCGTCGAGGTCTCCACCGCGATTGCGACGTCGTCAGCCGTCCTGATGCGCTTCATGCGCAGGATCTGGCTGTTGCCCGCAACGCCCAGCGCCATCATCTCGGCGGGTGACGGGCGGCCTATCTCCTTGGAAAGCCATATGCAGCCGGGCACCAGGCCCCGTGCGACAATGTCCTCGGAGAAGCTGGTCAGGGTCGAGAGGGATTTCTCGACGCGCGATCCGATTTCCGTCCGGAACCCGTGACGGCGATTGAGCAGCCGTTCCTCCTCCAGAAGCGCGAGCGCCTTGCGGACCGTCACGCGGGACAGCGACAGGGCGTCCGCGAGCGTCCGCTCGCCCGGCAGGAGAGCGCCGGCCTTGACCGTATTTGCGCGGATGACGGTTTCGATCGCCGTCTTCAGCCGCTTGTAGAGCGGCTGTCCTTGAGGCGCAGCCTGCAGTTCTCTCCCGATCGACCCGAGCAAATCCTCGCCCATCCTGTTCCCTTACCTTGCGCACATGACCGATACCTGGCCTCAAAAAATTTTCTGGAGCTATACTGGTATTAGAATGATGCGACAATGTCGTATCTCGTCGCGCGCCCGTATCCGTGCTGCAAGCATAGTCACGCCGGATTTTGAAGGCGACAAGGCTCGTCAAGCAAACGGTTCGGCAGCAAAACGAGTGCTGAGGGAGACCCCGTGCGCTTTGGCCTTGCGTTCGTTGCCCCCGCCGAAACACCCCACCGGGATCACCCGGTCACGTCGAATGCGGGGTCGACGGGGATGCCGAGGGCGGTGACGAGGCGGTTGGTTTGGGATGCCATGCCGATGACGGCGAGGAGATCGCCATATTGCGCCTCCGTCATGCCCTTGGCGCGCGCCGCCGCGGTGTGGGAGTGGATGCAGTAGCTGCAGCCGCTGGCGACCGACACGGCGATGTAGATGAACTCCTTCGTCAGCGGATCGAGCGCCGAGGGGGCAACCATCACCGCTTTCAGGCTGTTCCAGGTCCGCTCCAGCGTGGCCGGATCGTTGGCGAGCCCGCGCCAGAAATTGTTGATGACATCCGAGCCGCGCACGGCGCGGATATCCGCAAACACGGCCTGCACCCGCGGGTCCGCTTCGGCCTCGGCATCCGTTAAGAGTTTTACCGTCGCCATGTCACCCTCCTCCTGTGTTCCTCAAAGTCCGGGCCCCTGCCCGGCGGCGGCTCTCGCCGTCCCTCTGAAAAAAGGGCCGCAGGGTGACCCGCGGCCTTGAGGCGTGAAGGATGAACCTCCAGAGGGGAACGGCTGGCTGCGATCGATCCGGGAGGGGGATGGGAGGGCAACCGGCCGGGAACAGAATGACCTGTTCTCGTCCGGCGTTCAAAGACGCCAGACGCCGTCGGACCGGGCGGATGGGACATATGCATCTCATTCCCGGCCTCCCCGCGCGATATCGTTCCAGAGGGGCGCGCGCCTAGAGCAGCAGAAACGCCCTGAGGTCGTTGACATCGGTGCCGGTCGGGCCGGTTTCGAACAGGTCGCCGGAGAGCGAGAAGGCCGACCGGGCGTCGTGTGCCGCCGGAGATGAGCGTGATCACGGGATCGTCCGGCATCCGGCGGCGACCGGGCCGTGGATGCGACGACGCCGCTGTCTGGCGGAAACCGCGAGGGACTGCAAACCTTGGTGCAGCGGCGTCAGATCTTCTCCACACGGGTTTCGCTCCACGCCAGACGCCGCCCGTCCTGCGCGCGCAATTCCAGCCGGGCGACGGGTGCGCCCGTTTCGGCGTCCACCAGCGCGGATATCGCATCGTCCGGACGATAGAGATGCGCTTCGCCCCACTGGCGCAGCGCGACGATGACGAGGAACAGGCCGCACCCCTTCTCCGTCAGGACATATTCCCGGTAGGCGCTGCCGTCCGAGGCCGGGGCCGTCTCCAGGATGCCGCGGTCCGTCAGATCCCGCAACCGCGTGGCCAGCATCCCCCGGGCGATACCGAGCCCCGTCTGAAACGCGCCGAACCGGCGCACGCCATCGAAGGCATCGCGGATGATGAGCAGGGACCACCAGTCGCCGATGACATCCAGCGCGCGCGCGACCGGGCACCCGGCATCCCACAGGCTGACCCGCTTGACCATGATCGTCGCTCTCCCATCCGTTCGTTCCGGTCCTAAACTAGAACTGGATTTGGCGACCGGCAAGTGGTCTTGATATGAGACCGGATCATCGTTGACGAAAGGGACTTCCATGCAGCGCGCAGACGACGGCGGCACGCGGACGGAAACGCAAGGCCTGTCCCGCAACACGACGCTGATCTTCGCCGCAGCGGCCGGCCTCAGCGTCGCCAACATCTACTATGCCCAACCCCTGCTCGATGCGATGGCGCGGGATTTCGCCATGTCGCCGTCCGCGATCGGTCTCGTCGTCACGCTCACCCAGATCGGCTATGCGCTGGGACTGATCTTTCTGGTGCCGCTCGGCGATCTGATCGACCGCCGCCGCCTGATCCTCGCGCAGGGCATGCTGTCGGTCGCGGCGCTGGTGGCCCTGGCAACGGCGCGGACAGAGGCGATCCTGTTTGCCAGCCTCGCGGCGATGGGTCTTCTGGCCGTCGTCGTGCAGGTGCTGGTGGCGTTCGCCGCGACGCTGGCGACGCCTGCCGAACGCGGAAAGGCGGTCGGCAGGGTGACGAGCGGCGTGGTCATCGGCATCCTTGCCGCGCGCTTCATCGCTGGCGCGCTCGCCGATCTCGGCGGCTGGCGCGCGGTCTATCTCACCTCCGCCGTTCTGACGACGGCGATGCTGGGCCTGTTGATGCGGGTCCTCCCCCGCCGGTCGTCGCCGGACAGCACCGACAGCTACGCCGCCACGCTCCGCTCGATGCCGCGCCTGTTCCTGCGCGACCGGATCGTGCTGGTTCGCGGCCTTCTGGCCTTCCTGATCTTCGCGACGTTCAGCACCTTCTGGACAGCCCTGGTGCTGCCGCTCAGCACGCCGCCCTTCTCCTATTCCCATACGCAGATCGGCCTGTTCGGCCTCGTCGGCATGGCAGGGGCGGCAGCGGCGACCGGCGCCGGCCGGCTCTCGGACCGCGGTCTGGGGGCCTGGACCACCGGCCTGTCGCTCGCGCTGTTGCTGGCGTCCTGGGCGCTCATCGCACGGCTTCAGACCTCCCTGCCCCTGTTCCTCGCGGGCGTCGTCCTGCTCGATCTCTGCGTGCAGGCCGTTCACGTGACGAACCAGAGCGTCCTTCTCGCGCGCCATCCGCAGGCCAGCAGCCGCATCGTCGGGGGCTATATGGTGTTCTACGCGATCGGCAGTGCGGTCGGCGCCATCACGTCCACGATCGCCTATGCCCAGGGGGGATGGCGCGGGGTGTCGATGCTGGGCGCCGGCTACAGCGCCACCGGCCTCCTCGTCTGGGGGACGGCGACGGCCCTGTCCGTCGGCCGGACGGGCGCGAAAACACGGGCGCAACCGGCTTGCCGGGCCCGTCCGTGGCGCCGCGTTCCTCGCCGGCGCGACGCCCCTCCCGGAGGAGGCCGCAGGCCGGCTCGTGTGGATCGGCGACGGTGTCATTGACATCGGGCATGGACATCGAACGAAGAGCGCGCAGGCACCGTGGCGTCACACCACGGCGCACACCGTCTTCGTCTCCAGATAGTTCTCCAGTCCCGGCGCGCCGTTTTCGTAGCCCCAGCCGGATTGCTTGTAGCCGCCCTTGGGCAGTTCGGGCGAGAAATAGGAATGGCAGTTGATCCAGACCGTGCCGGCGCGGATGGCGGCCGACAGGCGGTGGGCAGCGCTGAGCTCAGCGGTCCAGACGCTGGCGGCAAGGCCGTAGGGCGAATCATTTGCGAAGGCGAGCGCCTCGCTCGCCTCGTCGAAGGGCGTGACGGCCACGACGGGGCCGAAGATCTCCTCGCGCATCAAGGCCATGTCCGCGCGCGCGCCGGTGACGACGGTCGGGGTGTAGAAGGTCTGCTGCTCGCCGTCCTGCACCCCGCCCGCGACGATCTCCGCCCCTTCGGACACGCCGGTGCGGACATACTGCGCCACCCGGTCGGCCTGTTTGCGGTTCACCAGCGGGCCGAGATCGGTCTCAGGGTCGAGGCCGTGGCCGAGGCGCAGCCGGCCCGCCTCGCGCGCCAGCCCCTCGACCAGCCGGTCGTAGACGGAGCGGTGGGCATAGACGCGCGAACCGGCGACGCAGACCTGCCCGGCATTGGCAAAGATGCCGCGGGCGATGCCGGGGACGGCCAGAGCCATGTCGGCGTCCGCCAGCACGATGGCCGGCGACTTGCCGCCGAGTTCGAGCGTCAGCTTCTTCAGATTGCCGCGCGCGGCGCCCACGATCAGCTTGCCGACTTCGGTCGATCCGGTGAAGGCCACCTTGTCGACGTCCGGATGGGCGGCGAGTGCGGCACCCGCGACCTCCCCGGAGCCGGTGACGATGTTGACGACGCCGGCCGGCAATCCCGCCTCGATCATCAGTTCGCCGAGGCGAAGGGCGGTGAGCGAGGTTTCCTCGGCCGGCTTCAGCACCACGGTGCAGCCGGCGGCAAGGGCCGGCGCCAGCTTCATCGCAGCCATCAGCAGCGGCGAATTCCACGGCGTGATCGCCGCCACCACGCCGATCGGCTCGCGCGTCGTATAGGCGAAGATCGTCTTGCCCGGCGGCTGATAGGCGATCGAGGTGGGAATGGTGGTGCCGAGGATCTTGGTGGCGAAGCCCGCGAAATAGCGGAACTGTTCGGCCGCGGCCGGGATCTCGCCGAAGCGCCCGGTCTTCAGCGATTTGCCCTGGTCGAGCGTCTCGAGCTCCGCCAGCGCATCCGCCTGCGCCTCGATCCGGTCGGCGATCCGCCAGAGCAGTCTTGCGCGGGCCGACGGCGTCATGCCGCGCCAGACGTCGCTTTCAAAGGCGACGCGCGCGGCCGCGACGGCTGCATCCACGTCCGCGGCCTTCGCGTCGCCAAGCTCCGCCAGAGGCGCGCCGGTCGCCGGATCGTGGGTCGAGAACGTCGCGCCGCCGGCCGCCTCCACCCAGGCGCCGCCGATCAGCAGGCGCTTGCGCGGCACCGCCAGAAAGGCCTGTGCGCCTGCGGTCTCGGGCTTGAAGGGGCGAAGGATGAGGGTCATGGGGGGGCTCCGGTCTCGCCGGCCGCGCCGGCACGCAGGCGGTTGGCGGCGGAAAGCGCGCCGCGCAGGATGGAATGATAGCCGGTGCAGCGACAGAGATTGCCCTCCAGCGCTGACAGAATCTCCGCCTCCCCGGCCCGCCGGTCGGCGAGAAACAGCGCGGTCAGCGCCATCACGATGCCGGGGGCGCAATAGCCGCACTGGAAGGCGTTTTCCGCGATCAGCGCCGCCTTGACGATGCGGCCCGTCTCGAAGGCGTCGAGCCCTTCCGGCGAGACGATCTCGGCGCCCTCGATCTGCCAGGCCATGACGAGGCAGGCATTGACGGCCTCGCCGTTCATCATCACCGTGCAGGCGCCGCAACGCCCGATGCCGCAGGCGACCTTGCTGGCCGTGCGCAGACACTGCTCGCGCAGGATCTCCGACAGCCGCGTCTCGGCCGGCACGGCGACCGACAGCGCTTCGCCATCGAGGCGGAAGGCGACGGCGCTCATGGGCGTGCTCCGATCGCATCCAGCAGTGTTTCCGGGCAGAAGGGCAGGCTCAGCGGCGTGTGGCCGATGGCCCGGCCGACGGCGTTGGCGATCGCCGGGGTGATGGCGCCGATCCCGAGTTCGCCGGCGCCGCGCGGGCCGAGGCCGTCGCCGTCGTCCAGCCCTTCCAGCGCGAAGACCGACAGGCGGCGCGCCGTATCGCGGATGCCGGGCAGCATGTAGGTGTCGAGATTGGCGGTCAGATAGGCGCCGTCCGCCATCCGCGCGTTCTCGGTCAGGGTGAAGCCCAGGCCCTGGATCGCCCCGCCCTCCATCTGCCCGAGATAGGCGGCGACGTCGAGAACGGGGCCTGCGGCCGTGTGCTGGTGGATGTCGAGGACGCGGACCATGCCCGTGACCCGGCTCACCGCCACGCGCACGATGCAGGCGCCGAAGGCGAAGATGTAGCGGGCATTGCCGGCCGTGTGGTCCGTCTTGGGAAAGTCGAAGGCGACCGTGACGCAGGGCCGGGCGTCGGGGGCGAGCGCCTCGGCGAGGTCGCGAAAGCGCAGGAGCAGTCGGCCGCTGTTGCTGCGCCGGTCGGCGACGCCGCCGGGGGCGAGTTTCAGCCCGTCGGCAGGCCGGCCGAGCAGGCCTGCGGCGGCTTGCCTCAGCCGGGCGGAAAAGTCCGGTCCCGCCAGCCGCGCCGCGCGCCAGACGACATGGCCACCGCGCGAGGCGCTGGTCGAGCCGGAATCCGGGGCGAGCGCCGTGTCGCCGGTGACAGGCAGGATGTCGCCGCGGCCGCAGCCGAGTTCGTCCGACACCGCCGCCTGGATGGAGGCGAGCAGCCCCTGCCCCATCTCGTCCAGCCCGTAGGCCGCCTCGATCCGCCCGTCGGCGCGCAGGCGCAGGCGCCCGCCGGCCGGATCGGGCACCAGCGAGCCGAGCCCGTTGCCCTGATAGTTCAGCGCCATGCCCGTGCCGATCATCTCCTCGCCATCGTCGCCGCCGCCGTCGTCCCCGCGCCCAAGCCCGTCCCAGAGCGGGCTGGCGGCTGCGGCCTCCAGCATGTCCGAAAGCCGCTCCGACGGGGCGACCGTCTGTCCGAGAAAGCCGGGCGACGCTGGCGCCCGCAGGTTGCGCCGGCGGATCGCTACCGGCGTCAGGCCGCAGAGGTCCGCCAGCACATCCATCTGGCATTCGATCGCATAGGTCATCTGGTTGGCGCCGAAGCCGCGAAAGGCGCCGCAGACGCCGTTATTGGTATAGGCCAGCCGCCCGCGCGTCGAAACATGGGGGATCACATAGGGGCCGGCCACATGCTCGAGCGCGGTTTCCAGCACGCCGGGGCCGAGCGAGGCATAGGCGCCGGCATCGGCGATCAGGTCCACCTCCTGCGCGATCAGGCGCCCGGCGGCGTCGCAGGCGGTGCGCATGCGGATGACCATCGGATGGCGCTTGATGCCGGCGACGACCGACTCGGCCCGCGACAGCTGCAGGCGCACCGGCCGGCCGGACGTGATCGCCAGCAAGGCCAGCGCCGGCTGCACCGTCAGCTCGTCCTTGCCGCCGAAGGCGCCGCCGGTCGGGCTGGTGACGACGCGGATCGTGTCTTCCCCGCGCCCGAGAATGCGTGCCAGCTGCAGCCGGTCGCGCGCGCCGTGCTGGCCGCCCACGAAGACGGCGAGCGTTCCGTCCGGCTCGACGCGCGCAAAGCCGCCTTCCGTTTCCAGGAAGCCGTGCATCTGGCGCGCGGTCTCGTAGCGCCGCTCGACGGCATGCGCCGCCCCTGCAAAGCCTGCCGCGACATCCCCGCGCGAGAAATGCAGGATCCGCTGCAGGTTGCCGCCCGCATGGATCGCCGGGGCTGTGTCCGACAGGGCCTGTTCCGGGTCCGTCACGATGGGCAAGTCTTCATAGTCCACCCGGATCAGGGCCAGCGCCGCCTCGGCCGTCGCCGCATCCACGGCCGCGACGGCGGCCACGGGATCGCCGGCATGGCGCACCCTGTCGAAGCAGAAGGCCGGCTGATCCTGCACCACGATGCCGAACGCGTTCTCGCCGCCGATGTCGCGATGCGTGACGACCGCCGCGACGCCCGGTAGCGCCGCGGCGGCGCGTGTATCGATCGACAGGATGCGCGCATGCGGGCGACCGGCCCTCAGAATCCGTCCGACCAGCATGCCGGCCTCCCGCCGGTCGGTGAGGTAGGACAGGGTTCCGGAAACCTTGGGTGCCATATCGGGCCGGACGTGCCAGCGGGACGCCTGCTCGGTGCGCGACAGGCGGATCTCCGGGGGCGTGGCCGGCGTCTCCGCCGGCGACGATCGCCCGGGCGGCGGCGCGGCCGGGCGGGACCCTCCGGCCTCCTGCAGGCCCCGCACCAGCGCATTGGCCGCGACCATGCGCCGGTAGCGCGCCGACCGGAACGCATCGTCCGGCGCGTCGATGGCGGCGATCAGCGCCGTGCGCAGCGCCGGCCAGTCCACCCCGGCGACATCCTGCCCCACGAGCTGCCGCTCGATCGCAGACAGCCTGCACGGCACGACGAGACCGCCGCCGACCGCAAGGCGCGCCAAAACGATGGTGCCGTCCCGGCATTCAAGACGGCCGGCAATGCCGATGACGCTGGGGGTGAAGGCGGCGCGCAGGCCGATCTTGCGCTGCGTCCAGCGGCTCTGCGGATCCGGTACCGGCACCGGAACCGGCAGATGCACCGCCTCCAGCACCTCCATCGGGTCGGCCGGGCGGGCGAGCCAGTCGGACAGGGCTTCGAGACAGCGCCCGTCCCGGCCCGTCATCTCCAGCACCGCGTCCAGCGCCAGCAGCGCCGGCAGAAGGCAGCCGGTGCGGCCGGCGATATTGCCGCCGAGCGTGGCGAGGTTGCGCACCGCAGGCCCGGCCACGCTGCGGGCGGCGGCCTGCAGCAGCGGCAGGTGTTGCGCCACGCGCGCGCTGGCGACGAGACGGGCAAGCGGCGTCAGCGCCCCGATCCGCAGGCCCGCCGCGTCGTCCGTGATGCCCTTGAGGCCGGGAATGCGGCCGAGATCGATCAGCCGTGAAGGCCTGGGCAGGCCGCGCGCCCAGTCCAGCTGCAGCGCCGTGCCGCCGGCGACGAGACGCGCGTCGCCCTGCAGCAGATCGCGCGCCTCCCGGACGCTGGCCGGGTGCAGGACGTCGAACGACAGGGCGGCCATCGTCAGCCCGCCCCTGCAATGGTGCCGAAGCGCAGGCCCTTTTCCTTCAGCCAGCGGCGATAGGCGATGGAGGAGGAATCGGCGCGGGTCGGAATTTCTCGCCGGGGCTCCATCGGCAGGAGCAGCGGGCGCTGGTTCTCCACGATGATGCGATCCTGCAGGAAGATCACCTGTTCGAAATGCAGGAGCGAGGTCCGGGTGGAGGCGGTGTCCACCAGATACATGACCGGCTGGGCCCGGCAGAGATCTTCCTCGATCGGCTGGATGAACAGCGCGATGGCGTCGAGCCGGTCGGGCGCCGTCGGACAGACGCGGTAGAGCATGACCACGAAGGGCATCGGCACCCGGTAGGTCAGCTGCACGAAGGCGCCGTCGCTTTCGGTGGCGGCGATGCGCGGCTGGAAGAAGGTGCAGTTGGTCGCCCAGACCTCGTCCACGTCGCGGCGGATCTCGCTGAGATAGCCCGGCACCTCCGTGTGCGGCTCGGACCCCAGAATGTCGGCATGGACGAAGGGGAAATGCGCCATGTCGAGAAAATTCTCCACCACCCGCAGGCCGGAGGCGCGCATCGTCACCCAGCCGCAGGGCACGAACCGGCGATCGATCTCCAGCGCCTGCGCAATGTCGAAAATGTCCCGGCGCGGGGTGCCGAGCGTCGTCCACACGCAACCGTATTTCTCCCGCACCGGCAGCGGCGGGCCGGCAGGCGCCTCGCGCACGATGATGCCCGCCGGCCCGCGCGACACGAGGATGTCCTGCCCGAGCAGGCGGGTGGAGACGGGCCCAGGGCCGATGTCCGCCGCGGTTTCGACCGCATACCATTCGTCGAGCGCTGCCCTGTCGGTGGTCTTCGTCACGGTCTCGCTCCCTTGTCGTTGCCGGCCTTCGGAGGGCTCAGTGCCCCGCCTTCGTCCACTGCGCCGTGCCGTCTCGGTTGTCCGCGAGCCAGGCCGCCCGGCGGGCGAAATGGGGCGAGGCGAGGCGGTGGATGTCGGCGAGGATGCGGTCGAGGTCGGCGGTCTTCAACACCCCGTCCTCGGCCAGGATCTGCCCGTCCACCATGGTCATCCGCACGTCGCCGCCGCGCACGGCATGGACCAGATTGTGCTGCAGGTTGAAATAGGGACCCGCGGAGAACACCGGCGTCATGCGCGGCGTGTCGGTGCGCACCGCGATCAGGTCGGCCCGCTTGCCGGCTTCCAGCGATCCGATCTCGTGATCGAGGCCGATCGCCCGCGCGCCGGTGATCGTCGCCAGGCGCAGCACGTCCCAGCTGTCCATGGCAGCGGCGTCGAGGTCCTTCAGCTTGCCGAGAAGGGAGGTCACCTTCATCTCCTCGAACATGTCGAAATTGTTGTTCTCCTTCTCGCCGTCCGTGCCGATGCCGACCGGCACGCCGGCGGCGAGCATATCGGCCACCCGCGCGATGCCGCTGGCCAGCTTCATGTTGCTCACCGGATTGTGGGCGACGGAGACGGCATGGTTCGCGATCAGGTCGATTTCTGACGCATCGAGCCAGACGCCATGGGCGATCATGGTGCGCGGCGCCTCGAAGAAGCCGAGGTCGCGGAGCGCGAACATCGGGCGCTTGCCGTACCGCCGGTCGAATTCGGCCAGCTCGATCTGCGCCTCGCTGCAATGGGTGTGGAAGCCGGTATCGTAGCGTCTGGCAAGGTCGATGGCGCGCCGTTGGCCGGCCTCGTCGGCATAGAACAGATGCTCCAGACCGACCCAGACATGGATGCGGCCGCCGGCCTTGCGGTGCCATGTCTGCAGCAGGGCCTCGTTCATGTCGAGCGTGTCAAAATAGTCGTAATCGGGGTGCTCGCCGACATAGGGCACGGCCACCAGGCGGTTGCCGACCACCTCCGCCGCGCGCGCACTGCCCTCCATGAAGCGCCACATGTCGACCACCGTCGTCGTGCCGCCGAGCACGGATTCCGCGTAACACAGGAAGGAGGCGGCCTCGGCTTCCTCCGGGCGCAGCACGCGGTGCATGGGGTTGACGTGCAGGGTCAGCCAGTCCCAGACCGGCAGATGCTCGGCCGTGCCGCGCAGGAACCCGGAATGGGCATGCGCATTGACGAGGCCCGGCATCAGCAGGCAGTTCGTCATCCGCTTGACCGGCACCTGCGGGTTGACAGCTGTCAACTCGTCGAGCGGCCCGACCTCCAGAATGCGGCCGTCGCCGACCAGCACGGCGCCGCCGGCGATCACGCTGTTTGCGGCATCCATGGTCAGGAGCGTATCGCCGGCGATGATCTGCGTGTGCGTTGCCATTCTCTGTCCCGTTCCGGTTGAAGCTCTGTCGGTCATGGATGTCACGCCGCCTGCAGGAGAAAATCGGCCGCGCGCTCGCCGATCATGGTGACCGGCGCATGGGTGTTGCAGGTGGGAATGATGGGGATCACCGAGGCGTCGGCGATGGTCAGGCCCTCGACGCCGCGCACCCGCAGGCGGGCGTCCGTCACCGCCATCTCGCCCGTGCCCATCGCGCAGGTGCCGCAGACATGGAAGAAGGTCGAGCAGGCATTGCGGATATAGGCGACGATCTCGCGGCGCGAGAGCCGGCGGCCGGGCGCGAGATGGCCGCCGAACCAGTCGGCATAGGCGCGGGTCTCGACGAGGTCCATCACCGTTTCCACGGAGACGACCAGCGCGTCGAGATCGGCCTGTTCGGCAAGATAATTCGGCTGGATCTCCATCCGTCCGCCGGGTGCGGCGTCGAGCAAGCGCAGATGACCGATGCTTTTCGATCGCATCAGGCCGCAGCCGATGGAGAAGACGTCGCCGGAGAGATCGTGAAGCTCGCGGATCCGCGTCTCCGCGCCATTGCCCTGGATCGGAAAGGCGTGAAGGTCGGCCTGCGGCAGGGCGGCCGAGGATTTCCAGTTGATCATGGTGCCGCCGCCATTGCCGACGACCGGCCCCAGCGGTCGCCTCGCCCGGAACACGCAGGACTGGACCAGCGGATGATCCTGCAGATTGCGCCCGACGCCGGGCAGCGCGGCGCGCACATCCACGCCGAGCCGGGAGAGCTCCGCGGGATCGCCGATGCCCGATTGCATGAGGAGGCGCGGCGTGTCGATGGCACCGAGCGCCAGCACGACCTGGCTCGTGGCGCGCGTCTCGCGCAGCTGGCCTTCCACCCGGTGGTGAACGCCGGTGCAGCGACCGTGCGCGACGGCGAGACGGACGGCGAGCGCGCCGGTCAGCACCGTCAGGCGCGGATGGGCGAGGATCGGCCGGAGATAGCCCGTCGCCGAACTGCAGCGCTTCCCGCCCGAGATGTTGAAATTGGCGATCGCCGCCCCTTCGTTGTCAGGCCCGTTCGGATCGTCGATGACGGGAATGCCGCGCTCCGCCGCAGCGCCGAGCAGGGCGCCGGCGACCGGATGGACGGGCGCGCCGCGTTCGATGCGCAGCGGGCCGCCGGCACCGCGCAGCGCCGTCTCGCCGTCCTCCCAGTCCTCCGCGCGCTTGAAGAAGGGCAGCACCTCGGCGAAGGACCAGCCCGCGCATCCCGCCTCTGCCCAGGCGTCGTAGTCCATCGGGTGGCCGCGATACCACATCATGGCGTTGATCGCCGACGAGCCGCCCAGCACCTTGCCGCGCGGAATGCCGATCGTGCGGCCGTTCACCCGGTCCGTCGGCGTGTAGTCGTAGCCCCAGTCGTAGGCGCCCCGCCCGAGCGGCACCCAGGCGGCGGGATCGTCCAGCGCCGCGACGTCGAGACCGGCCGGGCCGGCCTCGATCAGGAGCACGGTCGCGTCCGACCCCTCGACCAGCCGGCGCGCCACCGCGCAGCCGCCCGACCCCGCGCCGACGACGATATAGTCGTAGGCCGGGGCCAGCGGGCGGACGGGCAGGACGGTCGGGGGCGCCATGGTCTAGTTGTGCTCGCTCGGCCCCATGATGACCACGCTCTCGCTGGCCTCCACATGGCGCACGAAGATGTACTTGTCCTCCCGACCGTCGCTGTGCTTGCGCCGGATGTCCGGCTGCACGCTGCCGGCCACCTTGGCGACGACCAGATAGGGCACGTCGGCGGACAGGCCGGCCTGGCAATGGGCGTCGAATTCCTCCACCGTCCGGGCGGTGAACGCGTGGTCCACGCCGCAGCCGCGCGCGATGGCGGCGATGTCGACGCGGCCGAAGGCGGTGTGGGTCGGGGGGCCGCCGATCGACTGGTAGCACTCGTTGTCCCAGACGACGACGAAGAGGTTCTTCGGCTGCTCGTTGCCGAGCGTCGCGAGAATGCCGAGATTGAACATCATGCCGCCATCGGTATCGAGCGAGACGACGCGTCGGTGCGGCAGGCCGGCTGCGAGCCCGAAGGCCTGCGGCGTGACGCAGCCGAGCTGCTGCTGGAAGAGGCTCGCCGTGCGCATGTGCGGGGCGGCATTGTACCATTCGTCGACGCTTGCGCCGAGCGACAGGATCACCAGCTCGTCCTTCAGCCGGGCGGCCAGCGCCGTCATGCAGTCGAAACGCTTCATCGCACGATCTCCCCGCCCAGCGCGATCGCCGAATGATAATAGCCGGCATAGGACCAGTTGTAGGCGTCCACGATCGCCCGCTCGATGGCGTCCTCCTCGCGCACCACGCGATAGGGAATGCGCAGCGCGTCGAGCACCGGCTCCATGGTGATGCCGTGGGGGATCGCCCACCAGTTGTTCTCGCCCAGCTCGCCGCGATAGCTCATGAGCATCACGACCGGAATGCCGGCGCCGAGACCCATGCGGGCCAGCGGCTCGACGGCGGCGCGCAGGCCGGAATTCTCCATCACCAGCGCGGCGCGCTTGCCCGACAGGAAGACCCCGCCGCAGATGGCCGCGCCCTCGCCCTCGTTGGTCACGCGGATGGCGCGGATGTCGGGATCGGCGTCGAGCGCCGGATAGAGTTCCTTGAACAGCGAGTCCGGCAGGTAGCAGACGATGCTGACGCCCGCTCTCTTCAATCCCCGGATCACCGCGTCGACGGCCGATGACTTCATGATGCATCCTTTCGAGGCGGACAGGGTGGCAAGAACGCGGTGTTCCGAACAGTCCATGATTTCGTGACAAAGCGGTGCGCTCTGCGCAACACCTCAGGCCGCCTCCCCGGTGGCGTCGCGCAGGCGGTCGAGATGGCCGCCGAGCACGCGGCCGAGCGCGGCGGAGGCCGGCGACATTTCCTTTTCGGTGCGCGACAGCAGCATGAGCTTGCGCAGCGCGAGCTTGGGATCGCGCAGCGGCACGAAGCCCAGCGTGCCCTCGGCGATATCCTGCTCGATGCCGACGCGGGTCTGGAGCGCGAGCCCGAGATCGCGCTTGGCAAGATCCGTCATCAGCGCGATGGAATTGGTGCGGGCGCGCTGGTTCAACTCGGCGAAGGTGCGCCCGAAGGCCTCCTCCACCCAGGCGCCCAGCGTCAGGCTCGCATCCGACAGGATGACGCGTTCGCCCGCGAGGTCCGACATGCGCAGGTCGGCCTTGCCGGCCAGCCGGTGGTCGGGCCGGATCACCACGCCGAGCGGCAGCGACACCATGCCGATGCGCCGCACGTTGCGCGGCACGCGGATGTCGAAGACGAGGCCGAGATCGCACTCGCCCTCCCCCACCGCGGTCGCCACCTGCTGGGAGCTCATCACCCGCACATCGACGGCGATGCCGGGATGCGACCGCCAGAAGGCCTCGAGCGCTTCCGGCATCAGCCCGCGCGACACGCTTTCGATGATCGCCACCGACACCGTGCCCCGGTGCAGGCCATGCAGCGCGTTGATCTCGTTGCAGGCGCGGTCGAGCTCGGAAAAGCTCTGGCGGGCGTGATAGAGCATCAGCTCGCCGGCGCTCGTCAGCTTCAGCCGCTGGCGCACCCGCTCGAACAGCGGCAGGCCGAGATCGTCCTCCAGCTGTTTGATGATGCGGCTGACCGAGGAAGGCGCGACATTGAGAAGCTGGGCGGCCTGCCGCATCGAGCCCAGCCGCGCCACCAGCTGGAAATAGTGGATGCGGATGGCGACGAGGCCGAGCCGGTAGGGGTCCATCAGGCCGGCTCGAACAGCGGCTGCAGCGCCATCTGCGGCACCAGCACATTGCCCTTGTCGGTGATGCGGATTTCGGGGATGACTGACAGCGGAATGAGGTTGAACCCCATATAGGGAATGGTGCAGCCGGCCTTGTCCCATTCGATCTTCAGCCGTTTTACCGCGTCGGCCACCACATGCACGCGCTTGTCGGAGAGGAGCCCCGCGACCGGCAGTTCCACCATGGCCGTCACCACGCCGTCCATGACGACGCAGACGCCACCCTGCACCGCCGCGATCGCCTCCAGCGCCACCTGCATGTCGGCCTCGCTGGCACCGGCGACGATGATGTTGTGGCTGTCATGGCCGACCGAGGAGGCGACGGCGCCGCGCTTGAGGCTGAAATTGCCGAGCAGGCCATGGCCGACATTGCCGTCGGATTTGCCGTGCCGCTCGACCACGGCGACGAAGCAGAGGCCGTGGCGGTCGAAATGGGTCTGCCAGTCGTTGGCGGGCTCGAGCACGACAGGCACATGACCGAGCATGATGCCGGGCAGCTCGGTGCGGATCGTGTGGGCGATCACCGTTTCGGTCGGCAGATCGGGCGTGAGCTTCAGTCCTTTGGGCAGTTTCACGGTGCTATAGGCGGCGTCCGGATAGCGGTAGGGACGGGACAGGGTCTCCTCCAGCACGGGGGTGATCGTCCGCTGGTCGACCACCAGTTCGCCGCCATACCAGGTGCTGATCGGGGCGAGGTCGTCGCTCAGAAGCACGAGATCGGCGCGGCGCCCGCCGCCCAGGCCGCCGATCTCGCCCTCCATGCCGAAGCGGGTGGCGCCGTGCAGCGAGCCCATCGACCAGGCCTGTTCGGGCGTCATGCCGGCCTTCACCGCCTCGCGCACCACCCAGTCGAGCCCGAAGAACAGGAGGTCGTCGGCATCGCGGTCGTCGGTGCAGACGGCGACGCGCTTGTGAGACGCGCCAAGCTCGGTGATCGTGCGGATCGCATGCGGCAGGGAATGCCAGGCGGTCGTCGGCGGCCCACCGCGCAGGAACAGCCAGATCCCGGCCTCCAGCAGGTCGTCGGCGATCTCCCGGTCGATGGCCTCATGCGTGTCGGTGACGCCGGAGGCGGCGTAGGCGGCGACGAATTCGCGGCCATAGACATGGCCGGAGACCGGCCGGCCGCGCGAGAGCGCCGCGGCGAGGATGGCATGGGCGCGCTCGTCGCCCATGGCGACGGGCACGAAATCCATCTTCTCGCCGAGCGCCACGGCTTCCGGCCATGCATCGAACAGCGCCGCGATCTTGCCCGGCGTCAGGTCGCCGCCGGCGGTTTCAAGTTCCGGCGAGGTGGCGGGAACCGTGCTCGGAACGGTGAGGAAGATCGACAGCGGCGCATGGCGCGCATCCTCCAGCATCGCCTCCACCCCCGCCACGTCCATGACATTGCCGATCTCGTGGCTGTCGCAGAAGATCGTCGTCGTGCCGTTGAGAAGCGCGGCCTCGGCATAGGCGCAGGCGGTGACCATGCTGGATTCGATATGGATATGCGGATCGACCAGCCCCGGCGCGAGAATGCCGCCGCGCGCATCGTAGCGCGCCGCCCCGCCCCTGTGGCTTCCGGCGGGCTTGACGGCGGCGATGCGCCCGCCCGAGATCCAGATCTCCCGCGCCGGCAGGATCCGTTCGGAATAGGTGGAGAGCACCCGCGCATCGCCGATGACGAGATCGGGATCGCGGCGCCCGGAGGCGACGTCGGCCAGCCGGCGCGTCATGGTGGAAAGCGGCTGGACGGAAAAGCGGGTGAGCGGCGGCATGGCGATCTCCGGGGACGGGTTGGGGGAGCGTGACGGGTCGGCCGGTCGTTTCGAACCTTCTAGTGGTAGTCCGGGATGCCCGGCATCGTGATGAAGCCGTCGAGCGCGCGGACGCGGCGGATCCAGCGGCGCAAGGCGGGGAAGGCGTCGTGATCGATGCCGTAGTCGCGGCTGAGCGCGAAGGCGGGGAAGAGGGCGATATCGGCGAGCGTCGCCCCGTCGCCGCAGAACCACTCCTGCCCGTCGAAATGCCGCATCGTCATATGGTCGTCCATGATGCGAAACGCCGCCCGGGCCCGGGCGCGCAGCGCGTCCGCATCGCCGGGGGCGGCGAACATCGCGGCGAGCCGCGCCTGAAGCGCCGGTGCGAGCGCCGTTTCGGAAAAGCCGAGCCAAGTGACGACCGGGCCGAAGGCGGCCGGCGCCTCCGGCAGGAACCGGCCCGCCGGATCGTAGGCCTGGGCCAGATACATCAGGATCGCCGCCGTGCCGTGCAGAACGAGACCGTCCTGCACGAGAACCGGCAGCGTGCCCTGCGGATTGAGCGCCAGCATGGCCGGCTTCACATGCTCCTGCCCGGGAAACATATCGACGGCGACGGTCTCATAGTCGCATCGCAGCATGGACAGCAGCAGGCGCACCCGATAGCTCGCCTCGTCCAGCTCGTACTGATAGAGTGTCGGCTGCGCCATCAGGCTACCTCGCTTGCGGTTTCCAGCCGGACGCGCAGGGCTTGCGCCCAGCGCGCATGATGCTTCTGCCGTGCGACCGGGCCGGGCGCCGCGTCGAGAAGGACGAGATGCAGGCAGCTGCGCGCGGGCGCCACCGTCTGCACGGCCGCCAGCAGCCGGTCGCCGTCGCGCGTGATCACCGACACGGGGCCTTCTCCGGCGCCTTCCAGCCCCAGTTCCGCCCGGACGGCTGCGGCCGGACAGTCGATCGCGATGCTGCGCACCGGGGCAAAGGCGGTATCCGCCCCGACATCCGGCAGAAGCGCCTCCGCAGCGGCGGTCGCCCAGAGAATGCCGTAGCGTTCGGCGACCCGGTAGAGCGGCACCTTGATGGTCTGGGGCACGTCGAGGTTCGGATGGGCCGGAATGTAGCGACACTGGCCGGCGGCATCGTACTGCCAGCCGTGATAGAGGCAGGCGATGTGGTCGCCGCGCACGAAGCCGAAGGACAGGCGCATGCCGCGATGCGGGCAGCGGTCCTCCCAGACATGCGCCGTGCCGCCGGTGTCGCGCCACACGACGATCTCGCTGCCGGCGACGACGGCGCCCGCCGAGGTTCCCGCCTCGATCGACGCCGACAGGGCGACCGGCACCCACCCCTCTTCCAGTCTCATGTCCCGCTCCCGCTCATGCGCTCAACTCCGTTCCACATCGAGGACGATGCAATCCTCCGGCCCGAGGCTGCAGGCCATTTCGAAGGCATCGACGAGGTCGTCCTGACCGCGCACGCGAAAGGTGGCCGCCTCCGCATCGCAGGCGCCGACATCGATCTCGATATCCAGCCGCCGGGCGCGGTGCAGCGCGAATTCGGTGAAGCTTACGCACACCATCCGTCCGCGAAACGTGAACCGCGCCGCAGCGCTCCTGTCCGACATCGGCGTCCTGTCTCCTGCATCCCGGCGCTGGCACATCCCGACCGCTACAAACCGCAAGCCTGCGCCCCAAAAGTCACCAGACTGCATAAAAAAATTGCACGTCTTTCTTTTGGGCATTCTAGGCACTTTTCACCGCGCACATCAAGCCACCCGGTCTGATCCGGTGTTGCCTTTTACACATCGTCATGGCGGAAAATTTTTCGAAATACCGAACAACCCCTGCCGCGCGACGCGCCGTTGCCGGTGCGGAAAGGCTTTGCGGCACGGCGCGACGGCGCGCGGTTGCGTCAGGTCAGCGCCGTTCCCGCGAAATTGTTCGGGCCGGCCGTCCGATGGCGGGCGCGGGCGCCGCAAGCTGCGCCAACTGGCACGGCAGTTGCTTGAAACAAGGTCAAGGGCGCGACGTCGCTCGGGAGAACGACCTGAAGGGGATGCCATGATCGACCTGCGTACACTTTCCCGCCGCGGCTTCTTGAACATGAGCGCGGTGGGTGCGGCCTCGCTGATGCTGCCGGCGGGCCTTGCCCGCCAGGCACTGGCCGCGACCCCGCTTCCGGCGATCGCCGAGGAGGATGCCGTGATCGGCTTCGGCCATGTCGGCCCCATTTCCGACGAGGGCTGGACCTGGTCGCACCATCAGGGCCTGCTGGCCGTCAAGGAGGCCTATCCGAAGCTCAAGAAGATCCTCGAGGTCGAAAACATTCCCTATTCCGCCGATGCGACGCGCACCTACCGGCAGTTCGTCTCGGAAGGCGCCAACCTGATCTTCGACACCTCGTCGAACGGCGACTTCCTGCACGAGGTCGTCAAGCGCGCGACCGACGTCGCCTTCCTGGAGTGCAACGGCCATATCACCATGGACAATCTGGGCTGGTACTACCTCGCCCACTGGTATCCGACCTATGTTCTGGGCGTGGCCGCCGGCCACCTGTCGAAGACCGGCAAGCTCGGCTATGTCGCATCCTTCCCCGTGGCCTCCGTCTATGCCTCCACCAATGCCTTCCTGATGGGGGCGCGCACCGTCAATCCGCAGGCCACCCTGCAGACCATCGTCATCAATTCCTGGTTCGATCCGCAGGCCGCGACCCAGGCCGGCACGGCGCTGATCGACAATGGCTGCGACTTCCTGTTCGGCATCATGGACGAGGCCGGCTATCTGCAGGTCGCCGAGAAACGCGGCGTCTGGGCGGCCATGTGGAACACCGACATCCGCCGCTACGGCCCCAATTCCTACGTCTCCTCCGTCATCATCGACTTCAAAAAATTCTATGTCGATCAGGTCGCCAAGCGCCTGGCCGGCACCTGGACGCCGAGCGAGACGCTGCTGGCCATGGGCGCCGGCGTCGATCGCGACGCCTGGGGCGAAAAGGTGCCGGCCGATGTCGGCAAGGCCGCCGACGCCGTGCGCGACAAGATCATCGCCGGCTGGTCGCCGTTCGAGGGCGAGATCAAGGATGCCACCGGCACGGTCCGCGTCGCCGCCGGGCAGAAGATGAGCGAACTCGACCTCTACAACTGGGACTGGTCCGTCGAGGGCGTGTCGGGGCTGACGTCTTAAGGAGCCTCCCCCCGGGGATTGCACCCCCGGGCCGGCATCGCCGGACGAAAACCCGCCCCCGCGCGTCCCGACAGGGGATGCCGGGGCGGGGCGAAGCCCGGCCCTGCCCTCCACGCCTGACCCGACCTCAAGCCCCCGACTCTGAAGACCCATTCTCAGCCGCCGCGTTTTTCGCCTCCATCCCTCCCGCTCACAAGGTCCCCGGCCCTGTCGACAGTCCCGCCCGCACCCCGTTTCCAGCCCGCTCCCGGCACGCCGCCCCTCGTGCAGCTGAAAGGCATCGCCAAGTATTTTCCGGGCGTCGTCGCCAACGAGAACGTGCATCTGGAGGTCATGCCCGGCGAGATCCATGCGCTGCTCGGCGAGAACGGCGCCGGCAAGTCGACGCTGATGAACATCCTCACCGGCATCTACCAGCCGGATGCCGGCGAGATCATCATCGACGGCTATGCCAGGCAGTTCTCGACGCCGGTGCAGGCGATCGCGGCCGGCATCGGCATGGTCCACCAGCATTTCAAGCTGGTGCAGGCCTTCACGGTGGCCGAAAACATCCATCTCGGCTGGTCGGACACGCCGCGCCGCGCCTCCGCCCCCGTGCTGGAAGCGCGCACGCAGGCGCTCGCCGACCGGTTCAACCTGGCGACCCGCCCCGGCGCGCGGGTGAGCGACCTTTCGACCGGCGAGCAGCAGCGCGTGGAAATCCTGCGGGTGCTCGCCCGCGATGCCCGCGTGCTGATCCTCGACGAACCCACGGCGGTGCTGACCCCGGCCGAGGCGCGCGAGCTGTTCAAGGCGCTGCGGGTCTTCGCGGCCGCCGGCAATGCGGTGATCTTCATCAGCCACAAGCTGGACGAGGTTCTGGAGATCTCCGACCGCGTCTCGATCCTGCGCGGCGGCCGCAAGATCGCCACCGAGAACACGGCCGACTGCACGCCCCGCCTGCTGGCGCGGCGCATGGTCGGGCGCGATATCGTGCTGGCCGACATGCGCCAGCGCGCGCCGGGCGCCCGCCCGGTCTCGGCCACGCCGGTGGTCCGCCTCGACAACGTGTCGGCGCTGGGCGACGGCGGCCATCTGGCGCTGAGCGGCGTTTCGCTCGACATCCGCGCCGGCGAGATCGTCGGCATCGCGGGCGTGGCGGGCAACGGCCAGCGCGAGCTGAGCCAGGTGCTGACCGGCATCCGCCCGCCCAGCGCCGGGCGTATCCTGATCGAGGGCCAGGAAGTTTCCGCGAGCGATCCCGCCACCTTCGCCGACAGCGGCATCGGCCACATTCCCGAAGACCGGCTGCACAGCGGCCTTGCGCCCGCGCTCAGCGTCACCGTCAACGCGGTGATGCGGGAATATGGGCGGTCGCCGGTGTCGCAGGGCGGCCTCTACCGGCCGGCCGCGGCCGCGGCGCTCGCCCGCGAGATCGCGGCGGCCGCCGAGGTCGCCATTCCCGATTTCGGCATGCCGGTGCGCAATCTGTCGGGCGGCAACCAGCAGCGGCTGGTGGCGCGGCGCGAGATCCGCATCGCGAGCAAGGTGCTCGTCGCCGCCTATCCGAGCCGCGGCCTCGACGTGGGCGCGATCAACACCATGCTGCGCTACATCGTGGAGCTGCGCGATGCCGGCGCCGGCATCGTCCTCATTTCCGAAGAGCTGGAAGAGCTGCTCAACCTGTCGGACCGCATCGCCGTTCTCTACGAGGGAAAGATCATGGGCATCCTCGACAACGACCGGACCGATATCGACGAGATCGGCCTGATGATGGGCGGCCGCATGCGCGTCCCCGGAGCCGCCTGACATGGCCGCCTTCCGCGTCCAGCGCATCGCCTCCGCCTCGTCCGGCGTCGCCTTTGCGGCGCGTGCGGCGGCCATCCTGCTCGCCCTCGCCGTCGCCGGCCTCGTCCTGGCGGCGACCGGCGCCGATCCGCTCGATCTCGGCTTTCAGGTGATCTCCGCCAGCTTCAGCTCCAGCTTCGGCCTGGAGGATCTGGCGCTGCTGGTGACTCCCTTGATCCTGACCGGCCTGTCGGTCGCCGTCGCCCAGCAGATCGGCGCCTGGAACATCGGCGCCGAGGGCCAGTTCTATGCCGGCGCCTTCGGGGCGGCGGTGGTCGGCCTGTTCGTGCCCGGCCCGCCGGCCGTCATCCTTCCCGCCATGTTCGCGGCCGGCCTGCTCGGCGGCGCGCTGTGGATCCTGATCCCGACGCTGGCCCGCGCCTATGCCAATGTCAACGAGCTGATCACGACGCTGCTCCTCAACTTCGTCGCCATCCTCCTCGTCTTCTACGTCTCCACCAGCGTCTGGCGCGACCGCGCCGCCAATTCCGCGACGCCGCGCCTGTCCGCCGAGATCCCGGAGTTCTGGGGCTCGGTCCATTGGGGCCTGCCGATCGCGGTTCTGGTCGCGGTTCTCGTCGGCCTGTGTCTCGCCTTCTCGCGCTGGGGCTACGAGGTCCGCCTCGTCGGCTCGAACCCATCGGCGGCGAGATATGCGGGGATTCCGGTGCGCCGGCACCTGATCGCCGTCATGCTGCTTTCGGGCGCGATCGCCGGCCTTGCCGGCATGCTGGAGGTGGCGGGCACCGTGCACCGGCTGCAGGGCGGCATTTCCAACAATTACGGCTATCTCGGCATCATGGTCGCGGTGCTTGCGCGCTCCTCGGCCATCGGCGTCATCTTCTCCGCCGCGCTGATGGCCTTCATCCTCAATTCCGGCATCATCCTTCAGACGCAGGGGCTGACGACCTCGGCGGTGCTGGCCATCACCGGGCTCATCCTGTTTCTCACCGCCATCGGCGACGAGCTCGCCCATTACCGCATCACGCGCGATACGGCGTGAAGGAGCAGACGATGGATCTTCTGACCGGTCTCTTCACCACGGCCTTTCTCGCAGGCGGCGTTCTGGCGCTCGCCGCGCTCGGCGAGGTGCTGGCCGAGCGGGTCGGCGTCGTCAATCTGGGGGTCGAGGGGCTGATGGCCATGGGCGCGCTGACGGCGATCGCCACCGTCGCCGCCGTGCCCTCGCCCAGCATCGGCTTTCTCGCGGCGCTGGCCGTCGGCGCGCTGTTCGGCATGGTGTTCGCCTTCGCGACGGTGATCCTGCGGGCCAACCAGGTGCTGTGCGGGCTGGCGCTGACGCTGATGGGCAGCGGTCTTGCCTCCACCATCGGCCGCGCCTATTCCGGCATGCCGGCCCGCGCCGTCTTTCCCGGCGTCGAGGTGCCGATCCTCAGCAGCCTTCCCGTGCTCGGCAAGGCCTTCTTCTCGCAGAACATCCTCGTCTACCTGATCTACATCATCCTGCCGGTCGGGCTGTCGATCCTGATGTTCCGGACGCGCCACGGGCTGAACCTGCGCGCCGTGGGCGAGAACCCGGCGGCGGCGGATGCGGCGGGCATCCCGGTGACGCTGATCCGCTTTGCCTATGTCACCGCCGGCTCGGCGCTGGCGGCGGGCGCCGGCGCCTATCTGACGCTGACCTTCGTGCCCTCCTGGTCGGATGGCGTGGTGGCCGGGCGCGGCTGGATCGCGGTGGCGCTGGTGATCTTCGCGGGCTACCGGCCGATCCCGGCGGTGCTGTCGGGCCTCCTGTTCGGCTTCATCACCGCGCTCGGCTTCGTCGGGCAGGCGCGCGGCTGGCCGGTCGCGCCCGCCTTCCTGTCCATGCTGCCCTATCTCGGCACCGTGGCCTTCATCATCGTGCCGGTGCTCGCCTTCCAGCGCATGCGCCGCATCATGGCCGCCCCCGCCGCCCTCGGCCTGCCCTATTATCGCGATGTCCGCTGACCGGCTTCTCCCGCGCACGGCCTTGAGCGGCGCTGTTTCCCCTCCGGCGGTTCGCGCTATACTGTTGCGCAAACCGACGGACGGCCGGGCATCGCGCCGTGACGGACCGGACCCACGACCCAGAGGAGGCGTCGCATGACCACCTGTTCCGACAAGGCCGCGCTCGACCAGTGGTATCCGCTGGCGACCGAGGCGGACCTGCCCCGCGGCACGTCCGCGACCCGGCTTCTCGGCACGGACCTCGCCGTCACGCGCGCCGACGACGGCACCCTCACCGTGAGGGCAAAGGGGCGGGACGATCCGCTGCCGACCCTCCGCCGCTTCGGCCTTCTCTGGGCGACGCCCGGCACGCCCGCCGGCGGCCTGTTCTCGCTGCCCGAAGCGGACGAGCCCGACCGGCGCGTGGTCAATTGCGGCACGGTCGCGGTGCACGCCTCCGGCCTGCGCATCGTGGAGAATTTCCTCGACATGGCGCATTTTCCCTTCGTCCATACCGATATTCTCGGCGCCGAACCGCACACCGAGGTGCTGCATTACAATGCCGAGATCCGCCGCGACGTGGACGAGGTCTGGGCGACCAATTGCCAGTTCTTCCAGCCGCAGGCCGCCCTGTCCGCCACATCCGGCATCATGACCGACTATATCTACCGGGTGATGACCCCGTTCGCGACGCTCCTGTACAAGACCTGCCCGAATGCCGCCAACCGCTGGGACGTGATCTGCCTGTTCGTCCAACCGCTCGATCCCGACCGCTGCATCGCCCATCCCGTGATGTTCCTGATCGACGATGTCTCGACCACCACCGAGCTCGTGCAGTTCCAGCAACTGATCTTCCTGCAGGACCGGATCATTCTGGAAAACCAGCGGCCCCTGCTCCTGCCGATGGAGCCCCGCGCGGAGATCCCGACGCGGGCCGACGCCTCGTCCATCGCCTATCGCCGCTGGCTGAAGGAGAAGGGCATCACCTACGGCACGACCGCGATGGCCGCGTGACGGCGCCGCAGACCGCAAAGCCGACCAACGAACGCGCGGGACGGCAAACCGGACCGCATTTGCGTGGCCGCACGCTGCTCGCCTCCGGCTTTCACGCGCCCGACCGCGGCACGATCGACGTGCTGGAGGATGCGCTGATCGCGATCGGCGCGGACGGGGCGATCGAGGCCATCCACCGGCCGGGCGATGCCGTCTACGACGACGTGCGCGCCGCGCGCCTGGCGGAGGGGACGCTTAAGACCCTGCCGCAAGGCACCTATCTGCTGCCGGGCTTCGTCGATCTGCATGTGCATGCCCCGCAATATCCCCAGCTCGGGCTGGCGCTGGACGTGCCGCTCGAGGTCTGGCTGCAGACCTACACCTTCCCGCTCGAAGCCCGCTATGCCGATCTCGCCTTCTCTCGCCGGAGTTACGGCCTGCTGGTCGCGGATCTGCTGGCCGGCGGCACGACGACCGCGCTCTATTTCGCCACGCTGCATCAGGACGCGACCCGCATTCTGGTCGATACCTGTCTGGAGAGGGGCCAGAGGGCGCTGATCGGCAAGGTGGCGATGGACCATCCCGAAAGCTGCCCGGATACCTACCGCGATGCCTCGCCGGAGGCGGCGATCGCGGGCACGCGGGCGCTGATCGATTATGTGCGCGCGCATGCCGACAATGGCGAGGCCCGCGTCCTGCCCGTCGTCACGCCGCGGTTCATTCCCGCCTGCACCGATGCGACGCTCGAAGGGCTCGGGCAGCTGGCGGCCGACTGCGGCTGCCATGTCCAGACCCATGGCTCGGAAAGCGACTGGGAGCACGGCCATGTGCTTGCCCGCTTCGGCGCCACCGACACCACCATGCTCGACCGCTTCGGTCTTCTCGGCCGGCGCACGGTGATGGCCCATGCCAATTTCCTGACGGAGGCGGACATGGAGACCACGCGGCTGCGGCAGGCGGCCGTCGCCCATTGCCCGCTGTCCAACATCTATTTCGCCAATGCCGTCTTCCCGCTGCGCGCCGCGCTCGAAAAGGGCCTGCATGTCGGGCTGGGCACCGATATTTCGGGCGGTCCGAGCGCCTTCATGCTCGACACCTGCCGCAGCGCCGTGCAGGCCTCGCGCATGCTGGAGAGCGGCGTGGATCCAGCACGGCCGCCGGCGGAGCGCGGAACGGGCCCGGCCGCCCGGATCGATATCCGCACGGCCTTTCACCTCGCCACGGCCGGCGGGGGCGATGCGCTCGATCTGCCGGTCGGCCGGTTCGCGGTCGGCTACCAGTTCGATGCGCTGGCGGTCGACACGCAGGCCGAGCGCGGCACCATCCGCCTGTTCGACGAGACCGATGCCGGGGGCATTCTCGACAAGATCCTCTACACCGCCTCGACCGCGAACATCGCCACTGTCTGGGTCGGCGGGCGCGGGGTGTGAGCCCCCCGACCCGGGTGTCCGGCCCCCGCTCAGCTCCAGGCGTGGAGCGGCGGCTTTTCGCCATTGAGGAAATACTTGCCAAGAATGGCATATTTCCAGCGCACCGGATCGTGCAGCGTGTGGGTGCGGGCGTTGCGCCAGTGGCGGTCTAGGCCGTGTTCGGCAAGCGTCGAGCGCGTGCCGGCCAGCTCGAAGAGCTTGTTGGTGGCGGCGATGGCGATCTCGGTGGAGAGGATCTTCGCCTCCGCCGTCACGATCTGCGCTTCCGCGACCGTCTCGGCATTGGGGTCGAGGATCGCCCGGTCGATGGCGTATCCGGCCTTTTCCAGCAGCGCCTGCGCCGCATGCAGCCGCAGCGTCAGATCGCCCACCGCCTGGATCGTGTAGGGATCGTCCCAGGCATTGTCGACGCCGGAATCCACCCAGGCGCGGCTCTTGGTGCGCACGAAGGACACGGTCTCATCGATTGCGGCCTGCGCGATGCCGGTGTCCACCGCCACCTGGATGATCTGGAAGATCGCCCCGTCGGCGGTCGGCACCTCGTAACCCTTGTAGCCGGGTACGAGATGGGTCTTCGATACCTTCACATTGTCCAGCAGCACGGTGCCCGACAGGGTCGTGCGCTGCCCGAAGGCGGACCAGTCGTCGATCACCGTCAGCCCCGGCGCATCGCGCTCGGCGATCGCGTACCAGGCCCGGCCCGCGTCATCGAGCGCGACGATCGGCACGAGATGGGCGAGCAGCGCGCCGGACGCGTAGAACTTCTGACCCGTGACCACCACGTGATCGCCGGCATCCACGAAGCGCGTCTCGAAATCCACCGCGCGCCTGGAGCCGAACTCGGAAAAGGCATTGCCGAAGCGGGTGCCGCGCAGCACCTCGGCAAACAGCAGCGCCTGTTGCGCCGGATCGGAGACGGTGCGGATGGCGGCGACGACGCCCAGATGGTTCTGCGCCACCTGCCCGATCGAGGGATCGGCCGCCGAAATGATCTCGATCACCTTGGCGAGCGTCGCATAGGACACCTCCGGCCCGCCGAAGGCCCTGGGCACATTGATCGACCAGAGGCCGCTCTGCGAGAAGGCGTCGAGTTCCTTCACGGGCCAGATGCGGTCGCGGTCGCGAAGCGCGGCCTCCTTGACGAAATCGGCCGCGAGCCGTTTCGCGATCGCGATCGCCTCGGCATCGCTCGAAACGATATGGGCGGGCTCGGCGGGGCGCGCCACGGCCGGCACCGCTCTGGCGGCATTCTCGGTCTTGATGTTGGAAATCGTCATGTCGATCACTCCTGTGACATCGGTTAGCCGGCGAAGGCCGGGGTTGAGGACGCTCTGGACGGGACTGGCACCGGGGCCTTGTGGCCGAGATAGAAGGCCTTGATGTCGTCGCGGGCCGTCAGCTCCGCCGCGGTGCCAGAAAGAACCGTGACGCCGTTTTCGAGCACGATCGCCCGGTGCGCGACGCGCAGCGCCACCGCCGCATTCTGCTCGGCCACGAGCAGGGAGAGCCCCTCCTCGCGGTTCAGCCGCTGCAGCGTGGCGAAGATATCCTGCACGACGAGGGGGGCGAGCCCCATGGAGGGCTCGTCGAGGACGAGGAGCCGCGGGCGCGACATCAGCGCCCGGCCGATCGCCGTCATCTGCTGCTCGCCGCCGGAGGTCAGTCCGCTTGCCGTCCGGCGCTTCTCCGCCAGCTGCGGAAAATGCGCATAGACCTTGTCGAGATCGGCCGCGATCTCCCGGCGGGTGCTGCCGCGCCCGAGCCCGCCGGAGATCAGGTTCTCCTCCACCGTCAGGCTCGGAAAGCAGTGCCGGCCCTCCAGCACCGGCACGAGGCCGGCGCGCACGAGATCGGCCGGGCGCGTCGCGGTCACGTCGCGGCCGGCAAAGCGGATGCTGCCGGCCCGGATCTGCCCGCGTGCCGCCGACAGAAGGTTCGACAGCGCCTTCAGCACCGTTGTCTTGCCGGCCCCGTTGGCGCCGAGCAGCGCCACGATCTCGCCCTCGGCCAGCGTGAAGCCGACATCGTGAAGCGCCGTGATCGCATGGACATAGGTCGCCTTCAGGCCATCGACGACAAGGAGGGTAGGGTCGGACATCGCGAGCGTTCCTCTGCCGCAAACGGGCGGGACGGAAGGGGTCCGCGCCGGCAGCCGGCGCGGGGGGTGCATGGGGGCGTCAGTTCAGGGCCGCTTCGGCTTCTTCCGCCGTGCGCAGCTTGATGCCCTTTTCGGCCGCATAGGCCTGCGAGGATTTTTCGATGATCGGCCGCAGCAGCGCCCAGTCCGGGGCGATCCAGTCGGAGACGACCTTCCACTTCGTGCCATCCCACTGCTGGAAGGTCACGTAACCATTGCCCTCGTGATTGTCCCAGGTGACGTTGATCGAGTGGAACAGCCCCTTGGCGCCCAGCGCCTCGACGCGGGCCGGATCGAGCTGCAGGTGCTCGAAGCCCCAGCGCACCTCGTCGCCGGTCAGCGTGCGCTGGCCGAACTTCGCCTGCGCGATGCGGATCGCCTCGACGTTCAGGATACCGTTGACGATGCCGAGATTGTGGTACACCGAGCCGATGCGGGCCTTGTCGGCGAGATTGCCCTTGCCGGCGTCGTAGAGCGTCTTCACGATCTCCTGCACCACGGGATATTCCGTGCCGGAGGCCTGGGTGGTGATGGCGGTATAGCCCTTGGCGGCCGCACCGGCGGGAATGGCGTCCTCTTCCGAATTCGACCAGACATTGCCGATGATGTGATCGACCGGGAAGCCGGTCTTGGCCGCCGTCTTCAGCGCCACCGGGTTCATCACGCCCCAGCCGCGCAGCACGACGTAATCAGGCTTGGAACGGCGGATCGTCAGCCATTGCGACTGCTGCTCGTTGCCGGGATGCGGCACCTCGATCTGCTGCAGCTCGAAGCCGTATTTCTGCGCCAGAAGCTCGTAGATCGGAATGGTTTCCTTGCCATAGGGCGAGCCGTGATAGAGCACGGCGATCTTCTTGCCCTTCAGCTTCTCCAGCCCGCCCTCCTTGCCGGCGATGTAGTTCACGATACCGGAGGTCTCGCTGTAGGGGTTGAGCAGCAGCGGGAAGACATAGGGGAAGACGCGACCGTCGGTGGAGTCCGTGCGGCCGTGATTGATGGTGATCAGCGGCACCTTGTCGGCGGTGATCCGGTCGATCATCGCATAGGCGATGCCGACGGAGAGCGGGTTCCAGGCGGCGACGTTCGGGTTGCTCTTCAGCCGCTCGTAGGCCTCGACGCCGCGCTCCACCTCGTACTGCGTTTCGGCCTCCGACCAGGTCAGCTTGACGCCGCCCACGCCGCCGTCGCGGGTGTTGATGAGGTTGAGATAGTCGATGAAGCCGCCGAAGAAGCCCGTGCCGCCGGCCGCATAAGGCCCGACGCGGTAGCTCTGCAGCGGAAAATACTGCTCGCCGGCATGAGCCGCGGACAGGCCGGCGGTCAGCCCTGCCGTGACGGCGAGGCCGGCGGCAAGCGCCGCGGTTCTGACTTTGCTGAGGATGGTCATGTCTGGGCACACTCCTGGTGTCGGCCGGCGCGATGCCGGTCCTGTTGGCGTTCGAAGGTCTGGGATGTCGTGTGGCGGCGGGTCAGCCTCGCCGGAGCCCGGTCGCGATGCGGCGCCGGAGGCGATCGGACAGGGCTGCGAGCCCGTCGGGTTCCAGCACCAGAAAGAGGATGATGAGCGCGCCGAGCACGATGCGCTGGCTCATGTCGAGCACGCCGGAATCGAACACGTCGCCGAGCACGAGGGCGCCGAGGCGCGAGAGCACGAGCGGAAAGACGACGATGAGCGCCGCGCCGAAAAAGGCGCCGCGAATGGTGGCGAGCCCGCCGATGATGACGATGAACAGGATCTGGAACGACCGGTCGAGATTGAAGCCGGCCGGCTCCACCGTGCGCAGATAGGCAAACGCCCAGAGCACGCCGGCGATGCCGATGATGAAGGAGGAGACCGCGAAGGCCAGAAGCTTGGTCTTCAGCACGGGAACGCCGATAATGCGCGCCGCCGTTTCGTTGTCGCGCACGGCGATGAAGTTGCGGCCGGTCTGGGAGATCACCAGCCGGTGGCTGAGAAAGGTCATCACGGCGACGACGGTGAGCGCGAAGAGATAGCGCCCGACCGGCCCCTCCACAGTCAAGCCCGCGATCTGCAGCGGCGGCGCATCGATGACGCCGGAGGCGCTGTCGTTGGAAAACCAGCTGAATTTCGTCAGCGCCCATTGCACGAAGAACTGGGCGGCGAGCGTGGAAACGGCGAGATAGAAGCCCTTCAGCCGCAGGCTTGGAAGCCCGAAAGCAAGACCGATGGCGGCCGCCGACAGGCCGGCGGCGACGATGCTGCCGATCAGCGGCAACCCCTCGACGCGCAGATGGACATTATAGGCGGCATAGGCGCCGACCGCCATGAAGGCGGCACTGCCGAGCGAGACCTGACCGGCATAGCCGGTGAGAATGTTGAGCCCGACGCCGGCGAGCGACAGCGCCAGAAAGGGCAGCAGGATCGCCTCGAAGAGATAGTTCGTCGCAAGCAGGGGCACGGCGAGATAGGCAACAACGAGTGTCGCCACGGGCAGCGCCCAGCCGGGCAGGCCGCGCGCGGGCCGTGCTTCGGGCACCAGATCGGTCGCAAAGGCGGTCATGGTCACACCCTTTCCACACGCTTCTGGCCGAACAGGCCGGAGGGCCGCACGAGCAGCACGACGAGCGCCAGCCCATAGGCAAACCAGCTCTCGATGCCGCCGCCGACATAGTCGCCGAGATAGACCTCCGCGAGCTTTTCGGCCGCACCGATCAGCAGGCCGCCGACGATGGCGCCGGGAATGGAATCGAAGCCGCCGAGCACCAGCACCGGCAGGGCCTTCAACACCACCAGCGACAGGGAGAACTGGACGCCGACGCGCGCGCCCCAGAGAAGCCCCGCCACCAGCGCCACGAGCCCGGCCGCCGCCCACACGGTCGCCCAGATGAAGGGCAGCCGCAGCCCGACGGCGAGTGCCGCGAAGGGATCGTCCGCCACGGCCCGGAAGCCGAGCCCGATGCGGGTATAGCGGAAGAAGACGGAGAGCACGGCCACCAGCGTGGCGGCGACGGCGGCAGCGAAGAGATCGAACTGGCTGATGAAGACGCCGCCGACATCGAAGGGCACATCCTCGATGCCGAGATCGAGCCCGTGCACCTGCGTGCCCCAGATCAGCTGCGCCGCACCCTCGATGACATAGGAGAGGCCGAGCGTCGCCATGAACAGGGTGATCGGCGGCCGGTTCGTCAGGGGCCGCAGCACCGTGCGCTCGATGGCGATGCCGAGCGCGACCATGATCGAAAAGGTGACGGCGAAGGCGAGCGGAAATGAGAGGCCCCGCTCCGTCAGGCTGACGAAGGTGAGCGCGGCAAAGAGCAGCATGGCCCCTTGCGCGAAATTGAGCACGCCGGACGTCTTGTAGATCAGCACGAAGCCGATCGCCACCAGCGCATACATGACGCCGGAGAGCAGACCGCCTGCGAGCACCTCGAGGAAGAACAGACCGTCGAACCCGTCCATCACAGCCCCTCCCCGCGCGCGACATCCCCGTCGTCCTCGACGGCGACGCCCAGATAAGCGTCGATGACGCGCGGATCGCGCTGCACCTCGGCCGGCGTTCCCAGCGCGATGGTGCGGCCGTGGTCGAACACGGCGACGCGGTCGGACAGGCTCATGACGACGCCGATATCGTGCTCGATCAGCACGACCGTCGTGCCGAACCTGTCGCGCGCGGCGGTCACGAAGCCCGCCATCTCGGCCTTCTCGCTGGCCGTCATCCCGGCCATCGGCTCGTCGAGCAGCAGGATCTCGGGCTCGGCGACGAGCGCGCGGGCCAGTTCCACGCGCTTCTGCAACCCATAGGGCAGCGTGCCGGCCGGGCGCGCCGCAAGCGCGGACAGCTGCAGGAAATCGATCACCTCGATCGCGCGTGCCCGTGCGTCGAGCCTCTCCCGCCGCGCCCGGCCGACGCCGGCGATCTGCTCGACGAAGCTGGAGCGCACCCTGTGCGCCCGGCCCGCCACCACATTGTCGAGCACGCTCAGCCCCGGAAACAGCGCCAGATTCTGGAAGGTGCGGGCAATGCCGAGATCCGCAAGCGCCTGCGTCGGAACCTGGGCATAGCTTTGTCCCTTGAGCCGGACATGACCGCGATCGGCCCGGTAGACGCCGCTGATAATGTTGAGGATCGAGCTCTTGCCGGCGCCGTTCGGCCCGATGATCGCGAGGATCTCGCCCCGCCGCACCGACAGATGGACCTCCGACAATGCCGCAACGCCGCCGAAGGACAGGGAGATGCCAGCGAGTTCGAGCACGATGGCCCGTGCTGCCCCATTTTCGGCGGTCCCGTTCCCGGCGACGGTCTCCAAAGCCGCCGGCGGCTTGGCGGCGGGATGCAGCTGCGCATCGGCATCCGCATCCGCCGCAAGACCGGGCCGCGCGCGCGCCACCGTCTGCACGGACGCTGCCGCGCCGTTCGTCACCCCGTCGAGAACCCGTGTCAGCACCTCTGTCATCGCCCCTCTTCCCCGGCCCATCGGCGCGCGGGATCCCCTCCGCGATCGCGCCGTGCGGCGCCGCGGTGTCGACCGTTTCGATTGTCGCAAGCCTGTCGTGGCGACCGTCAGCCGGTCGCCGCCTTCATGGCGTCATTCCGCCGCGATCGCGCTCGCCGCCTCGGCATCCTCGATCGCCCGCACCAGGGGAATGACGTGTTTGCCGAAATATTCGACCTCTTCCTGGAAATGGAGGAAGCCGAGCAGGATGAGATCCGCGCCGGCGCGCTTCAGGTCCACCACGCGCTGGGCCACCTGTTCCGGCGTGCCGATGAGGTTGGAGCGGAAGCCGTCATTGTACTGCACGAGATCGTCGAAGGAGGATTTCGCCCAGTTGCCTTCACCTTCCGGCGAGGCCTTGCCGGCATTCTTCACCTCGTGGCCGAAGGCGTTGACGGCCTCCGGATTGGCCTTCTCGATGATTTCGGCCAGCACCGCCCTGGCCTCCTCCTCCGTGTCGCGCACGATGGCGAAGGCGTTCACCCCGACGCGCACGCTGTGGCCGTTCTCCCTGGCCTTCGCCTGGATGTCGGCCACCTGCTTGCCGATCTCCGCCGGCGTGTTGCCATTGGTGAAGTACCAGTCGGACACGCGCGCGGCCATGTCGCGGGCGGCGCGGGACGAGCCGCCCTGGAAGATCTCCGGCTGCGGATCGATCGGCTTCGGCTTCAGCGAATAGTCGTTGAAGCGATAGAAATCGCCATGGAAGGTGAAATTGTCCTGAGTCCAGATGCCGCGCAGGGCCCGGATGAACTCCTCGGAGCGGCGGTAGCGCTCGTCATGGTCGAGCCAGTGCTCGCCGATGGCGTGGAACTCGCCCCGGAACCAGCCGCTGACCACGTTGACCGCGACGCGGCCATTGGTCAGGTGGTTGATCGTGGCGATCTGCTTGGCCGCCAGCGTCGGGTTCCACGGCCCCGGCAGGATCGCGGCGATCACCTTCAGCGTCGTGGTGGATTCCAGCAGCGCATGGCTGAAGGAGACCGATTCATGCTGGAATTCGGCGCCATAGCCGGCCGTGAAGCGGATCTGGCTCAGCGCATAGTCGAACCCGTTCGCCTCGGCGATCTGCGCCAGCTTCCGGTTGTATTCGATCGTCCAGCTCGTCCGCTGCTCGATGTCGGAAATGACGAGGCCGCCCGAGACATTGGGCACCCAATAGGCGAATTTGACCGGCGCGCGGCTGGAATAGGACATGATGGTCTCCTCGTTGGCTCCTTTTACTCTATGGATTTTGTAGGTTACTGGTAACAAACGCTTGCTAATGTTCCGGTCGAATGTGGAATAAAGATCTCGCGATCCGGCAGGGAAAGCGGATGATTGAACTCCGCCCGCGGGAAAGGCCGGTGCGTGACCCCGCGAAACGCCCGCATCCCAGCGCCCTGCCCCGTCCCGCCCTCCTTGCCCCGCCAAACGCTCATCCCAGCGCCTTCAGCATCGGGCCGATCGAGAAGCGGCCTTGTTCGGCCTTGGCGGTGAGGTCGCGCAGATAGCCGCCGGGCGAGCGGATGGCACTGCTGCGTTGCAGGATGGCGGCGAGGACGATGGCGGCGGCGATCGGACCCATCGCGGCCCGGGCGGCGGCCCAGGCGCTGGGGCTGATGCCGAGCATGGAGCGGACGACCTCCGCCGCGCCGATCACATCCTGCCAGCCGGAGACGCCGCCGCGGGCGTAATCCGCGATATCGGGGCAAAGCCCGAGAAAATCCTTCAGCGCGATGCCTGCCGATTTCCGCTCCGGTGCGATGGGAATACCGGCTTCGCCTCCTGTATTAGGTCTTTGGCCGTTTTTATCAAAGAAATGGTCTGATTTTGAAGTCTGAATATGGTGCTCAGACTGATGGTCATTGGCGCTCATTTCTTCGTCCGTCAGGGCGGCGAGATAGGCGGTTTCCACCTCGGCACGCAGGCGCACAAGCGCGTCGCGACGGGCGGACAGGTCGTCCTCCGTGCCGTTGCGCTGGACGCGGCCGGAGAGGTTGCGCAGGCGCTCGATAAAGCCCTGCCACAGCTCGGCACCCGGCTCGGTGCGACCTTCGGCAAGCGCTGCGGCAATGGTCTTGGCGATATCGCGCAGATGCAGCGTGATTTCGGCGCGCAGGCGCGAGATCCGGCGTGCGGCGTCGCGGGCGGCGGCGGCCGTCGCAAGGATATCCTCGGCGCGCAGGGCCAGCGGCGCGAGATCGAAGCCGAAGGCCGTCTCCACGTCGCCGTGATCGTCGCGGCGGCAGTAGCGCTTGCCGTTGGCGCTGTCGCGGCGCAGGATCAGCCCGGCATCGACGAGGCTCGCCAGATGCCGGCGCAGCGTGGCGGGCGACATGCCGCGCGCGCGCAGCGACAGCTCGGCATTGGAGGGAAAGACGATGATCGGCGCGCGGCCGTCGAGATGGCGATCCTGATGGAAGCTCGCCAGCGCCTCGAGCACGGCGATCGCCCGGTCGGACAGGTTCCAGGCGGTGCGGGCCTCGCTGAGCGCCCGGATGATCCCGTATTTCTCCGCCTGACCGGTGGTATTTCCGCACTCGCCGTCGCGCAGGCGCGCCTGTCGCTTCTCGAGGTCGGCCCGAAGCGCGAAATTGCGCGCAGTCAGCCGTGCGCCGCCAAAGGGCGTCGTTGCAAATCTCTCCATCTCTCCATCTCCGTTGGGAGGCAAGCCTCCCCCGGCACGGCACGCATCTGCCTTCGCTGACGCCCTTTCTTTCTGGGCATTCAGGCACGGATGTCCTCGATGTCAGACGGCGTTGCCGAGCGCCCGGAAACCTCCGGTCATGGCTCCGCCCGTCGGCATTTCTGCCGCTGACTCTTGACTTTGATGGCTGGAAGTGATTCTCTCGAACTGCTTAGATTGAAGAGGGCTTCCATGACGGTGACGTTTTGGGGGCCTTTTTTCTTGCTCTCTTGGTCGTCCTTTTCTGGTTCATGTCGTTTGCGGCCGCGCCGATCGTCAGCGCGGCAAGGGGTTTGCGCCGTCAGGCCCGGCTTTCGCCGTCCGCCGCGCGATCGACGCTGTCATGCGCCTCGGCCAGAAGGCTGGCGGCGGCGTCGATGAAGGCCGGTGGCGTGTCCGCGGCAAATTCGATGCGCGTCGCCCCGTTCTCCACCGTCAGCCGGGCAAAGACCCGGCCACGGCCATCCGTCAGCGTCCTCGCGCCGGTGCTATCGACCTCCCCGGCGCGGCGCCTGGTCTTGACCGGCTTGCCCAGGGCATCCAGATGGGAAAACAGGATCTGGAACCGCCGGTCGCTGTCGGCCGCCTTGAACCTGTCGGAGTAGACGACGTCGATCGCCTGCACCTGCCGGGCGTCGCTCTGCAGGATCTCGCCGAGCTTCATCCAGCGGTCCCGCCCGACCTTCGGCGCCGGGCCGATGAAGCGGATGAACCGGTCGGGCACGCCCTCGGCCACCTGCATCAGCCGCGACAGCTCGCTCTTCTGCACGGCCAGCGCATCGCCGATCGTCTTGCGGTCGAAACCGCGCTCGGTGAGGTTGCGGGCAAACACAGCGCGCTCGATGAAGGAGAGGTTGCGGCGCTCGGCATTCTCCTTGCCCTGCGCCAGCACCAGCTCGTCGTCGGTCAGCGCGCGGATGATCGCCTTGACCGGGCGGCCGAGCCGGGCGGCGGCGCGGATGCGGCGGTGGCCATAGGCCGTCTGGTAGACGCCCTGCTTGTCCGGATGCGGCCGCAGAAGCACGGGCACCTGCTGGCCCGCCTCGCGCATGCTCTCCACCAGCGCCTCGAAATCCTCGTCCGTCGGCCCGTCGATCACGAGCCGGTCCTCGACGAAGGAGGCCTCGATCCGCGCGGGGTCGATGCCGACGACGCGCTCGCCGTCCGACAGCGCCTGGCGCAGCACGCGCGCCTCCTCGGCCTCGCGGGTGATGGCGTTCAGCGACAGTCCCATGGCCTTGACGGCGCCGGAGGCGCTGCGGGCCGGGGGAACCGGCGTCGCGCCCTCCCCTGCCGGGCCCGTGCCGCCCGTAGCCGTGCCGGCCGTCTGCGACCCGTCGGCCGATTTGCGCTCGGGTGCGGCCCCGTCGCTCTCGCCGGACGGGCGTGCGCCAGCCGCACGCGCGACGTCGGCCGGGCTCAGCCCGCCCCCGAACAACGCCTTCAACTCGCTCTTGCGGTTCCCCGCCATCATTCCGTTCCTTCCCGCGATTCCGGCCCGGAGGCCTCTCGCTTCATCTGTCTGCCGATCCGACCGGGTCCGGGGCCGATCGCCCCCTCGCCGGTCGCCACAGTCCGTCAGCGGTTCCACACCGCATGCACCAGCGCTTCGATCTCGCTGTTGACGGCATTCATCGATTCCACCGCCCGGTCGTAGGTCGCGCGGGTAAAGTTCTCGCGGCCGACCTCGTAGAGCGTCTGCTTGGTGAGACCGGCATCCGACACGGCGGTCGATTTCACCATGGGGGCCGTCAGCACGCGTTCGCCGAACAGCGAGCGCATGAAGCCGACGATCTGTGCCTGCGGCCCGTCATTCGGCTCGAAGCGGGTGACGAGGTAGCGCAGGAAGTCGAAATTCAGCGTGCCCCCGGCATCCCGCACGACCGACAGCAGGTCGGCCGTCATGAACAGGAACTGGTTCATCGAGGCGATGTCCAGCATCTGGGGATGCACGGTGACGATGACGGAGGTGGAGGCGCAGAGCGCCGACAGCGTGAGATAGCCGAGCTGCGGCGGGCAATCGATCACGACCACGTCGTAATCCGCCTCCACCGTGTCGAGCACCGCCTGGATGCGGGCGAAGAACAAGGGCCCGCCCCCCGCCGCACCCTCGCGGCCGGACTGCCGGTCGGCCAGCGCCTGCGGCGTCACATGCTCGAATTCCTGCAGCTCGATATTGCCGGGCACGAGGTCGAGACCGGGAAAATAGGTCTGGCGGATCACATCGGACAGCGGCCGCTGCTCCGCATCGTAGCGGATGGCGCCGTAGAGCGTGTCGTTGCCGGTCAGATCCAGCTCCGGCTGGTAGCCGAACAGCGCCGACAGCGAGGCCTGCGGATCGAGGTCGATGGCCAGCACCCGGTGGCCGGTCAGCGCCAGATATTGCGCGAGATGCACCGCCGACGTGGTCTTGCCGGAGCCGCCCTTGAAATTGGTGACGGAGATGACCTGCAGCCGTTCGCCGGCCGCCGCATCCCGTCGCGGCAGATAGGCCCGCGCCTTGGCGGCGTTGCCCTTGGCGAGCGCCTGTTCCGACAGGTGCAGGCGCAGCGCGTTGATATCGGCAAGCGAATAGAAGCGCCGTCCGCCGGCGCCGGTTTCCGGCTGCGGCCCCTCGCCGGCCAGCGACAGCTGGCGCAGATAGCCGTCGGAAACGCCGATCAGCTTGGCCGCCTCGCCGGAGGAGAACGGCCGAAGCGTCTTCGTCGAGGTCGGCGGAAACAGCCGCTCGCGCATCGCCTTCAGCTGTTCCGACAGCGCGCTCGCATCCGCCGCGATCGTCAGATCCGCCGATGGTGCCGGCGCCGCGTCCTTCGGGCCGGTGCGTGTCGTGTGGGCCGTTGGGGCCATGTTGCGTCTTTCCTCATCGTTTCCGGGCTCACGGGGCCCCGCCGCACTGGTCTCCCGTGGGCGGATGGCCGATCCTGTCGTCCGGTTGGTGCCGTCGGCGGCGATTCTCATGCATCAGTGTATACGTCGGGGCGCGTCATCTACAGAGGGGACGGCCTGTTACGCCGGAGCCGTCGATATTCGTCTCCAGCCGTTAGAGGTTGAGGTCTGTTGCTGAGTCGCGTCAAGCGATTTCTGGATGCCCAAATCCGAATCCTTCTGCCTGTCCACAGCGGTCCGGCACCGCCTTTTCCCGCCTCGCAGCCCCGACAGGATAAGGGGTCGGCGAACCGCGGGGAAAAATCGAGGCCGGTGGCATTGAAGAACAAGGCGGATTGGCCGTTTTTCTCCCCGCGGGAACGCACGCCTTCAAAGTTGACAGCTGTCAACTTTGGATGCCGTGACAAAGTGCATTGCGCCCTATCGAAAGTTGACAGCTGTCAACTCCGCCGCGCCACCGGCCGCAAACCCCACTGCCCCACCGCATATCCGCGCGCCCGCTTCTGCCTGAGCAGCGCCATCATCGCTGTTACCGCCGCCCGCTCGTCGGCGAAGACCTCGAGGCGCGATCGGCCGGGTGCGCCGATCCGTCCCCAGCGGCGCACCAGCACGATCTCGCCGAAGAGCGAGGGTTCGAGCGACAGGGCGTAGAAGCGCGCCATGTTGCGCGCGGGGTCGCAGCGTTCCAGATGCAGGCGGTAGGATGCGTGGGTCATGGGCAGAGAGTCGCGCGCCGGGAAGCCGAGGTCCAACGAGACTTGTGAATCGATCCGGGCCGATCGATTCACGGTGGTGATCGAACGGGCGCCATCCACCCCGCGACAGCCGGACGCCATCGGCAAAAGCCGGCTTGACCATGGCCACGGCTCCATGCAACCTTCCGCATATTCACCAGGGGGGTCCCGCCAAGGGGCTGAGATACTGCTGTACGCGCAGTGACCCGTTGAACCTGATCCAGTTCATACTGGCGGAGGGACGGTGAGGCGCTTGCAGGCTCTCCGGCGATCCCTCGCCTTGTGGCCGGCATCGCGTTTTCTCGGCTCTCGTCGCCAGGCGGACTGGGTCTCCAACCCGGAGAGCCTGCCATGACGATTGCCATTCCCACCCCCCTGCCGAGCGTGACCACCGGCGCCCTGCCCGCCTCGACCAAGGTGTTCAAACCCGGGATCCTTCATCCCGGCCTGCGCGTGCCGATGCGCGAGATCGCGCTGCACCCAACCGCCGGCGAACCCGCGGTCACGGTCTACGATCCCTCCGGCCCCTATACCGATCCGGCCTATGCCGTCTCCATCGATCGCGGCCTGCCGCGCCTGCGCACCGATTGGCTCACCGCGCGTGCCGACACCGTGGCCTATGAAGGCCGGGCGGTGACTGCGGCCGATAACGGCTTCGTCGCCGGCGACCGCCTGACGCCCGCGTTTCCCCTTCGCGCCCGGCCGCGAAAGGCGGTCGCAGGCGGCGCCGTGACGCAGCTCGCCTATGCCCGCGCCGGCATCGTCACCGCGGAAATGGAGTTCGTCGCCATCCGCGAAAACCTCGGGCGGCAGGCGCAGATCGCGGCCCTGCAGCGCGACGGCGAGAGTTTCGGCGCCCACATCCCGGATGTCGTCACGCCGGAATTCGTGCGGCGCGAGGTGGCGGAGGGCCGGGCGATCATTCCCGCCAACATCAACCACCCCGAGCTCGAGCCGATGATCATCGGCCGGAATTTTCTCGTGAAGATCAATGCCAATATCGGCAATTCCGCCGTGACCTCGTCCATGGCGGAGGAGGTGGACAAGATGGTCTGGGCCATCCGCTGGGGGGCGGATACGGTGATGGACCTGTCCACCGGCCGCAACATCCACAATATCCGCGACTGGATCCTGCGCAACGCCCCCGTGCCCATCGGCACCGTGCCGCTCTATCAGGCGCTGGAAAAGGTCAACGGCATCGCCGAGGATCTTACCTGGGAGGTCTATCGCGACACGCTGATCGAGCAGGCGGAGCAGGGGGTGGACTATTTCACCATCCATGCCGGCGTGCGGCTCTCCTATATCCCGCTGACGGTGAACCGGGTGACCGGCATCGTCTCGCGCGGCGGCTCCATCATGGCCAAGTGGTGCCTGCATCACCACCGGGAGAACTTTCTCTACGAGCATTTCGAGGAGATCTGCGAGATTGCGCGCGCCTATGACGTCTCCTTCTCGCTGGGCGACGGGCTGCGCCCCGGCTCGATCGCCGATGCGAACGACGCGGCGCAGTTCGCCGAGCTGGAGACGCTGGGCGAGCTGACGAAGATCGCCTGGGGCCACGATTGCCAGGTGATGATCGAAGGGCCCGGCCATGTGCCGATGCACAAGATCAAGGCCAATATGGACAAGCAGCTGGCCGTTTGCGGCGAGGCGCCGTTCTACACGCTCGGGCCGCTCACCACCGATATCGCGCCCGGCTACGACCACATCACCTCGGGCATCGGGGCGGCGATGATCGGCTGGTTCGGCACGGCCATGCTCTGCTACGTCACGCCGAAGGAGCATCTGGGCCTGCCCGACCGCAACGACGTGAAGACCGGCGTCATCACCTACAAGATCGCCGCCCACGCCGCCGACCTCGCCAAGGGCCACCCGGCCGCCCGCCTGCGCGACGATGCGCTGTCGCGCGCACGCTTCGAGTTCCGCTGGGAGGATCAGTTCAACCTCTCGCTCGACCCCGATACGGCCCGCGCCTTCCATGACGAGACCCTGCCGAAGGAGGCGCACAAGGTCGCGCATTTCTGCTCCATGTGCGGCCCGAAATTCTGTTCGATGCGCATCTCCCACGACATCCGCGCCGAAGCCCAGAAGGACGGTCTGGCGGCCATGGCCGCGAAATACCGCGATGGCGGCGATCTCTACATGCCCGTCGGCGAGGGCAAGGGAGAGGGAGAGGGCGCAGGCGTCGGAGCGGGCCCGGGGCGGGAAGGGGAGGCGTGAGACGGTTCCGGTCGTTGGCCTTCGGATGCGCCAAGGCGACATCTGCTCACCGTCACGACGTGGTCTGAAGGCGGGTTCGCACACGCCGTCGCTCCGGGCTCGACCCGGACCGACGGCGTGTCGTGCTGCCCGCGCAAGACCGCTTCGCTGACAGACGGGGCCGAGGTGCCTGCCGGCACGCCGACCCTCCCGGAAACCGGACCTGCCGCTTCGAAACCCGCGCCTTGCCTTTCTCCCGCTGCGAGGGTTCAATGGCGCATGGTCCGAACCGTGCGAAAGGCTGTCATGGGAACCCTCGTCGCCGTCCTCTTCCTGCTCCTTCTCCTCTTCGGCTGCCTGCGGTCTCCCGGTGGGGCGACCATTCTCGCGGGTCTTCTGATCTTCGTCGCCGGTCTCGTGCCTCTGGCGCTGATCACCGGCATCCACCCCTATGTCTTCCTCGCCGTCCTGCAGACGCTCACCACCACCCCCGCCGTGCCGATCGGCATCGCGCTGATGGCGCTCGGCCGGCTGCTCGTTCTTGCCGAACGACGCGCGTCGGCGCGGCGGCCAGATCGCCTCTGACCCGCGCGGACAAGAAGAGGGGAGGGGGCAATACAGTATGCCTTCGGTCCCGTCGCGTCCTTCCCTGGACATTCCGCCGGAGACGACAGACGTTTCTACCCTAAATATCAGGTAGACCTCGCAGCGATACGGTAAACGCCGCCACGGAGCTTGCCCACATCACGGTGCGGCGGTTGCGTTAAGCGTATTTCAACCAAACCTTTGTAAAACTGGCAGAATGGACAGAACCGTGCCGTCGCCTACGATGGCGTGCCCAAGTCTATCGCCGAACCGTTGAAGCAAAGACCTCGTTTGGAGACGCCGGATGTTCCCGAAAACGGCCACGGGCCGCAATATGTTCGCCATCGTCGCCACCGGGGTCACCACGACGGTGGCGACGGCCGGCATTCTTCTTTACCTCGCCTATCACGAGGTGCGGGACCGCTCGATCGCCGAGATGACCAATGCGGCCGCCACCAGCGCCGCCAATGTCGAGACCCGCTTCGGCGCGCTGAAGGCGCTGAGCTTCAACATGCGCTCCTATCTCGTCGCCGCCACGCGGACCGGCGCCCCCTCGCGCGAGGAGACGGATGCGTTTCTGCGCCAGCTGCTGATCGACACGCCCGCGGCCGTCGGCGTCAGCACCGGCTGGGAGCCCGACGCGTTCGACGGCAAGGATGCCGCGTTCAAGGGCAAGCCCGGCCATGATGCGACCGGCCGCTACGTTCCCTATTTCGCGCGCTCGGGCGAAACCATCCTGCACGATCCGCTGATCGACTACGACAAGCCCGGCGCCGGCGACTATTATCAGGTGCCCAAGCAGACCGGCCGGGATTTCTTCACCGAGCCCTATCAGTATGCCATTGACGGCAAGAACGTGCTCATGACCTCCTTCATGGTGCCGCTGCTGAAGGACGGCCGCTTCGTCGGCGTCACCGGTGTGGATACCGCCCTCGACAGCCTGTCCCGGGATCTCTCGAGCCTCAAGCCCCTGGGTGCCGGCTTCGTCGCGCTGATCAGCCAGAGCGGCAGCATCGTCGCCTATCCCGATCCGGCGCTGCTCGGCAAGTCGCTGAAGGACTCCGGGCTCGATGCGGCGGCCTGGGAACAGGTGGTCGCGCGTCCCGGCACGCCGGTGGAGATGGCCAATGCCGACGGATCGCAGAACCTCGCCGTCGCCGTGCCGGTCAACATCCTTCCGGGAACCACCTGGTACACGGTCGTCTCCGTGCCCGTTCCCGCGCTGTTCGCCGGGCTGAAGAGCCTTGCCCTGACCTCGCTCGTCGTCGTCGGCATCGCCACCGTGCTTCTGATCGCCGTCGCCACCGCGCTCGCCAACCGCTTCCGCAACCGCCTCGGCAAGGTCATCGCCGCGACGAATTCGATTGCGGCGGGCCGCGTGGATGCGGATCTCTCCGACACGACCGCGAAAGACGAGATCGGCGACATGGCGCGCTCGCTGGAGGTGCTGCGCGACAGCACGGTCGCCCGCATGCGGCTGGAACAGGAAGCCGCCGCCAACCGCAGCCTGAGCGAGGAGGAACGCCAGCGCAAGGCCGAAGCCGATCGCAGGCGCGCCGCCGACATGGCGCAGGCGACATCGGGCCTGGGCGAAGGCCTGCGGCATCTGGCCGATGGCGACCTGACCTTCCAGCTGGCCGACCCCTTCGCCGCCGATTTCGAGACGCTGCGCGCAGATTTCAACGCCGCGGTGACGCAGCTGTCGCAGACCCTCGCGGCCGTGGCGCAGGCCACCGACGCCATCGACACCGGCAGCCGCGAGGTCAGCAGCAGCGCCGAGGATCTCTCCAGACGCACCGAGCAGCAGGCGGCGTCGCTGGAGGAAACCGCCGCCGCTCTCGACCAGATCACCGTCAACGTCACCAATTCCTCCAAGCGCGCCGACGAGGCCCGCAAGGTCGCCATTCTCGCCAATGACAGCGCGGCCCAGTCCGGTCGTGTCGTCGCCAATGCGGTGGATGCGATGCAGAAGATCGAGGCCTCGTCCAACGAGGTGTCCAACATCATCGGCGTCATCGACGAAATCGCCTTCCAGACCAATCTTCTGGCTCTGAATGCCGGCGTGGAAGCGGCGCGGGCAGGGGAGGCGGGCAAGGGCTTCGCGGTCGTCGCGCAGGAAGTGCGCGAGCTCGCCCAGCGCTCGGCCAAGGCCGCCAAGGACATCAAGGACCTTATCCGCACCTCTTCCAACGAAGTGCAGAACGGCGTCCGGCTGGTCAGCGACACGGGCGAGGCGCTGCGGCTGATCGAAGGCTACATCATCACCGTCAACCAGCACATGGCCTCGATCGCCACATCGGCGGGCGAACAGTCGGTGGGTCTGGCCGAGGTGAACACGGCCGTCAACCAGATGGACCAGGTGACCCAGCAGAACGCGGCCATGGTCGAGGAGACCAGCGCCGCCGGCGCGACGCTCGCCACGGAAAGCGGCCGGCTGCGCGCGCTGATCGCGCAGTTCCAGCTGGGCACCGCTCTGCGCCTCACCGCCACGGCGATGGCGGCCGGCCCGACCCCGACGCGGGCAGCGCCGCGCGCATCGGGGGGTGCCTCCGGGCGTCCGGCCCCGCACACCGCCGCCGCACCGGTCCGCCATCCGGCCGCACAGGTGACCCGCGCCGTCGCCGGCAACGCCGCGCTGCAGGAAAGCTGGGAAGAGTTCTGAGCCGCCCGGACCGGCGGGCGCAGCGGCCGCACCCCCGGGTCCGCCCGTCTCGCCCGGCGCCGGCGCTCAGCCCTCGCGCCGGCCGAGGCTGACCGCGATCTCGCCCTGCGAACCGAGGCCGAAGCGGACGCCGCCCGTCTGCAGGGCCTCGCGAAGCGCTTCGACATGCGGCAGCCGCGTGCGGTTGCCCGTGCCATGTTCCAGCCGCCGGATGGTGGAGACGGAGACGCCGGCCTTGGCCGACAGATCTTCCACGCTCCAGTCCAGAAGCGCCCGCGCCGCCCGGATATGGGCGCCGTCCAGCGTCTGGAGGACCGCCAGGCGCGACGCCGCCGACGGCAGCGGCGCCGTTTCGATGAGCACGCCGATCCACTCCCGCACGGCACCGTCCGCGTTGCAGAGCGGCGCGCCGCGCATCAGATAGCGCCGGAAAGCGCCGTCCAGGCACCGGATGCGCAGATCGACGGAGTTGGGCTGCCCCGTGCGCGTGCAATCGGCCCAGAGCGCGCGAACCTCCTCGCGCTCGTCCGGGTGGATCGCCTCCAGCCAGCCCCAATGGTCCGCCGCCGCCAGCGTCTGGCCCGTCAGCTCCTCCCATTTCAGCAGAGACAGGATCTTGCCGTCGGGCAGCATGCGCCATTTGACGGCGGCGATGGCCGCGATCAGGCGCTGGTAGCTCTGCCATCCCTCGCCGGCCATCAGCCGCGCCTCGTGCTGTTCGGTGACATCCGTCATCATGCCGAGCGCGCGCAGGGGCACGCCGTCGGGATCGACGAGGACCTCCGCCGTGTTCTGGATCCAGCGCAGGCTCCCATCGGGGCGGATGATGCGGAACTCCCGCTCGATCGCCTGTCCGGCGCGGATCACCGCCAGCATATCGGCGTTCGCGCCCCGGTCGGCCGGGTGGATCATGCGCACCACATCGGCGAAGTCGAGCCGCGCGAAGGGCGAGAGGCCGAGAAGGCGGAAGAGCCCCACCGAGCCGTTGATGTCGCCGATGCCGAAATCGATCGACCAGAAGCCCACCCGGCCCTGATCCTCCACCAGCTTGAGAAAATGCCGCGAGGAAATGCCCGACGGGCGCGGGCGGGCGCTCTCCCGGCCCGGCCCGGCGGGGGGTGTCTCGCGCCCGAAAAGTCCTGTCGTCGGCATTGCGCGTCATCTCCCCGGCCGCCGGCCGTCGATGCCGGCGGTCCGTGACCGGTTTTCGGTCAAATCCAGAGTTGGCCCGGCACGCTGCGTTGGAAACGACCCATTTTTCGCGTCGAAAGCGCAGGGTCTATGCCCTTCTTAAATCAAGGATTATCTGAAATACAACACATAAATCCGATGATCGCGCATCGCGTTCGGCGACGGGAAAACGCGTGTCGCGCCCTGCCGCCCGACGGCCATCCGTTCCGCCAGAAGGTCGCCATGAGCAATGTTTCATCCTCCGGCTAACGCCGCGCCCGCGGTCGCCGATGCGCGCGCATGACCGCTAATGACGACCGGCGGCTCCGCCCGGTTCGTCGTCGAGGCGACCCCCAAGCGGGGCCGCCGCTTTCGCATGATGCATACGGACATGACCTCCGTGTGTCCCAGAGCCGCCGGCAGAATGAGTGTGCCGCCCGGCGTCCGCCGCCCGGACAGAGGCAGCGGGCTTCATCCCCAGGAGATCCTGATGTCAGTACTGCAGAATATGAAGGTCGGAACCAAATTGCTCGTGTCCTCGGGCATCGGCATCCTGTTGATCGCCGGCATGATCGCCAACCAGCAGATCGCCCGTCTGCGGGTTACGGCGGCGAACGAGATCGTGGAACACGAGCAGACGATCCTCAACGGCATCGTCAATGCCGAACTGGCGCTCCTCCGGATGCGCTTCGCCTCGCGCGGCATCAATCTCGCCAAAACGACGAGCGGCGTGGCGGAGGCCTTTGCGGATGTACGGGCAAACAGCGAGAGCGGCTGGAACGCGCTCGAGCAGCCGATCGCGCTCGCCATGATCCCGGACGTGCTCGTGCAGATCCGCAACGGGCTCAAGGCGTTCGAGACGACCGTGGCGAAGCGGGCGACCGCGGTGGAGACCGCCTTCCGGAAGAAGGGCGGCGTGCAGCTGACGGACGCAGAGATGGAGCTTGCCATGGCCGTCGTGTCGGCCGCCGACAGCAAGAAGATCGCCGACGATGCGGCGGTCGCCATCGAACAGGCGAAGGCGAACGCCACCCGCTTCACCAACGGCGCGAAGGCCACGCTGGGCTCCACGGTCGCGCAGGCCAATACGGTGGCGCTCGGCATCGGCCTTGCCATCGTGCTCGTCCTCCTGCTCTCGGCCGTCCTGCTGATCCGCAGCGTCGGGCGGCCCATCCGCGGGATGACGCAGGCCATGCGCAAGCTCGCCGAAGGCCACACCGATATCGATCTCCCCTCGACCGGACGCAGGGACGAGATCGGCGACATGGCCGGCGCCGTCGCGGTGTTCCGTCAGGCGGCGATCGACAAGGCGCGCCTGGAGCAGGAGGCGGACGCCGCCCGCCGCCAGGCGGAGGCCGATCGCGCCCGCCTGACCGCGGAGGCGGACGCCGCTGCCCGGCAGCGTCTCCAGGAGGCGACCTCCGGTCTCGCGGCCGGTCTTCGCCGGCTGGCGGCCGGCGATCTCGGCTTCCAACTCGACCAGGCCTTCGCCCCGGATTTCGAGGCGCTGCGCCACGATCTGAACGGCGCGGTCGGACAGCTGGCGCAAACGCTGGGCGCCGTGGCCGATGCCAGCACCCAGATCGACACCGGCACGCGCGAGATCAGCGCCAGCACCCAGGACCTCTCCAAGCGCACCGAGCAGCAGGCCGCCTCGCTCGAGGAGACGGCCGCGGCCCTGGACGAGATCACCGCCAATGTCGCCAACGCCTCCAAGCGGGCCGAGGAGGCGCGCCGGACGGCCCTGCTGGCCAATGAGAGCGCGGCCCATTCCGGCGCGGTCGTCGCCAATGCGGTGGACGCCATGCAGAAGATCGAACAGTCCTCCAACGAGATCTCCAGCATCATCGGCGTGATCGACGAAATCGCCTTCCAGACCAACCTGCTCGCGCTGAATGCCGGCGTCGAGGCGGCGCGGGCGGGCGATGCGGGCAAGGGCTTCGCTGTCGTGGCGCAGGAGGTGCGCGAGCTCGCCCAGCGCTCGGCCAAGGCCGCCAAGGAGATCAAGGACCTGATCCGCAACTCCTCCGAGGAGGTTCAGAGCGGCGTCCGGCTGGTCAGCGAAACGGGCGAGGCCCTGAAGACGATCGAAGGCTATATCGTCACCGTCAACCAGCATATGGACGCCATCGCCACCTCCGCCCGCGAACAGTCGGTCGGGCTGTCGGAGGTCAACACGGCCGTCAACCAGATGGACCAGGTGACCCAGCAGAACGCCGCCATGGTGGAGGAAAGCACGGCCGCCAGCGCGACGCTGGCCGGCGAGGCCCAGCGCCTGCGCACGCTGATCGCGCAGTTCGAACTCGGCACCGCCCTGCGCCACACCGCCACCGCCATGGCCGCCACCCCCACCCACCGCCCGGTGCCCTCCCCGGCAAAACGCCTCGCCGGCCACGTCGCCCAGGCCTTCTCCGGCAACGCCGCGATCCAGGAGACGTGGGAGGATTTCTGAGCGACAACGAAAAGGCCCGCGGCCAGACAAGGGCGCGGGCCTGACGGGTGTCGCAACATTTCACAGCGACGGCGGATGCAGACGAAAAGTTTACGCCCACCGTCAATCGTGAGGGATGTCGCCGTGTCACAGTTCCCTCGTCACACGGTCATACCGCGTACTCTCCGAGGCGTTTCCTGCCCGGTCGTGGGCAGGTCGTGGCCGCTCAGAGCTTGCGCGCCGCGAGGCGCTGCCGGTCGTGTTCGACGTGGCGGTGTCCCCGCTCGGTCAGACGGAACTGGCGTTTCTGGTACTCTCCGCGGATCAGGATGAAGCCCTGCTCCTCGGCTTCGCTCAGCGTCTTCAGGCTCGTTCCCTTGGGCGGCGTCTGCCACTCCAGACCGTCGGCGCTGTGGAGCAAGACCATGATCTTGATCATCGTGTTCGTCCCTGGCTCATGCACGTCGCCACGCATAGCGTTTCATCCGCGCCGCCGCAATGACCGCATGTCGCGCTCCAGAAGGGGTTTCACGCCAGCCGGGCCATTGCCTTACAAATCCTTGGCCAGCCGAAGCGCATCGTAGATCGCCGCATGCGTGTTGCGCGCCGCCACGGCGTCGCCGATGCGGAAGAGCTGGTAGGTGCCGTCGGGGTTGCGGGTGACGGTCTGGGGTGTGCCGGCGATGAGGGCGTCGTAGGCGACTTCGCCGAGGTTGGTGGAGCCGGGGCGGAGGTCGAAATAGAGGTCGTCGAGCGGGATGGTGCCGTGGTTGACGACGATCTGGTCGACGATGCGCTCCTTGGCCCCGAGGCTCAGATCGCCGCCGTAATCGCTGCCGACGCGGGCGACGAGGGTGTTGCCGCGCCGCTCGGCGGCCTGCAGCCTGTAGGTGACGGTGAAGGTGGCGTCGAGCGCCTGCAGCGCGCGCATGTAGGGCACGAGGTTCATGGCCATCACCTCCGGCGCGAAGGCGCGGTCCGGCGTCATGATCTCGACCCTGGCGCCCGCGGCCGCGATGATCTCGGCGGCCTGCAGGCCGGCATGGTCGCCGGCGTCGTCGAAGACGAGCACGTTGGTGCCCGGCTTTACATCGCCGGAAATGATGTCCCAGGAGGATACCACGAGATCGTTGCCGGCGGTGAGCACCTCCGTGTGCGGCAGGCCGCCGGTCGCGATGATGACGACGTCGGGGTTTTCCGCCGAGATCGTGTCGGCATCCGCCCAGCTGTTGAAATGGAAGGTGACGCCGTGCTTTTCGCACTGGGCCATGCGCCAGTCGATGATGCTCATCATCTCGCGGCGGCGCGCGCTACGGGCGGTGAGGCGGATCTGGCCGCCGGGCTGGCTGGCCGCCTCGAAGACGACGACGGCATGGCCGCGCTCGGCCGAGACGCGGGCGGCCTCCAGCCCCGCAGGTCCGGCGCCGACGATGACGATTCGGCGCTTCGTTTCCGCTGCGGGAATCGCATGCGGCATGGTCTCCTCGCGGCCCGTCGCCGCATTGTGGATGCAGAAGGCCATGCCGCCCTGGTAGATCCGGTCGAGACAGTAATTGGCGCCGACGCAGGGGCGGATGTCCTCCTCGCGCTTCTCGATGATCTTGCGCACGATATGCGGGTCGGTCATGTGCGCCCGCGTCATGCCGACCATGTCCACCTTGCCGCTGGCGATCGCGTGGCGGGCGGTGGCGACATCGGGGATCTTGGCGGCGTGGAAGGTGGGAAAGTTGGTCGCCGCGCGAATCTGCCCGGCGAAGTCGAGATGCGGCGAATTGGCCATGCCCTGGATGGGGATCACGTCGGTGAGGCCGGGATCGGTGTCGATATGGCCGCGGATGACGTTGAGATAGTCGATGAGGCCGCTGTCGCGCAGGCGGCGCGAGATCTCCAGCCCTTCGGCCTGTCCCGTGCCGCCGGGAAGACACTCGTCCGCCGTATAGCGCACGCCGAGAATGAAATCGTCGCCCACCCGGGCGCGCATGGCGCGGAACACGTCGAGACAGAAGCGCAGGCGCGTGTCGAGCGAGGCGGCGCCATAGGGGCCGTCGAGTTCGTTGGTCACGGGCGAGGTGAACTGGTCGATGAGGTGGCCATAGGCCTCCAGCTCGACGCCGTCCATGCCGCCGGCCTTCATGCGCTCGGCCGCGTCCGCAAAGTCGGCGATCACGCGGGCGATGTCCCAGTCCTCGAGCTTCTTCGGAAAGGCGCGGTGGGCGGCCTCCCGCTGGTGCGAGGGGGCGAGGACCGGCAGCCAGTCGCCCTTGTCCCAGCGCGTCCGCCGGCCGAGATGGGTGAGCTGGATCATGATCGCCGCACCTTCCTCGTGCACGGCATCGGTCATCTGCCGGATCCACGGCACGATCTCGTCCTTGTAGGCGAGCAGGTTGTTGAAAACCGGCGGACTGTCCTTCGACACGGCGGCCGATCCCGCCGTCATGGTCAGCGCGACGCCGCCTTTGGCCCGCTCCACCGTATAGGCGCGGTAGCGCTCCTTCGGCATGCCGTCCTCGGGATAGGCCGGTTCGTGCGACGTCACGATGATGCGGTTGCGCAGCGTGAGGTGCTTCAGGGTGTAGGGCTGCAGGAGGGGGTCGCTGGACATGCCTTGAGCTCCGATGAGGGGGATGCGGGCGAGGCTAGCGAGAAATGTACAGGAGTGTCAACATTAAAAACAGGGGTGTACATTCCGCTTGTCGGCAGCGGCGGCTTTTGTTAGAAAGGACGGCATGGAGCAGGCGGTGAACGAGAGCGGCTGGCGCGGGTCTTACGAGGGGTGGTTTGCCGCCGCTTACGCCGTGCTGCTGGAATCGGGCGTCGATTCGGTAAAGATCCTGCCGCTTGCCAAGCGGCTCGGTCTGTCGCGCACCAGTTTCTACTGGTTCTTCAAGGACCGCGAGGCGCTGCTGGACGCTCTGATCGCCCGCTGGCGCGACACCAACACCGCCAATGTCGTCCGGCAGTCGGAGGCTTATGCGGAGACCCTCGCGGAGGCGATGCTGAACGTGTTCGACTGCTGGATCGACACCGGGCTGTTCGACGCGCGGTTCGAGTTCGCGGTGCGCAGCTGGGCGCTGCAATCGGCGGAGATCGAGGCGGAGGTGCAGCGGGCGGATGCGGCGCGGATGCAGGCGCTCGCCCGCATGTTCGCGCGCTTCGGCCATGACGAGGTCGCCGCCGATGTCCGGGCGCGCACGACCTATCTCGTGCAGATCGGCTATATCTCCATGCAGGCCCGAGAGGACGTGGCGCTGCGGATGCAGCGCATTCCGCATTACGTCTCGATCTTTACCGGGCAGGAGCCGCAGCCGCGGGAGCTCGACCGCTTCCATGCCCGGCACGGCTACGGGCAGGCGTAGCGGAGGATGGCGGCCGTGGCTATATCGAACACGTTTCCTATGACGACCGCTCCCATGACGACCGCGCGGCACCCTTTCGACAGCGCAGCCCCCGCGCCCCGCCCGTCCTCACGCACCCAGGCCGTTTCCTCCTGTTCGTCGCCCGTCTCGCCGCGTCCGGTCGCGGCGCATCGCGCGCTCGCCCGTCTAATCGCGCCCTGGAATGGCGCGACAGGGATGCCGGTCGCCCGGCCCATCCGCCACAATCGACTGACCCTCCATCCGGCCCGGGCCGTGGGGGAGGGCAAGACGTTCGCATCGCAGGCGTGTCCTGCATCCGTTTTCAAGGATGAGGAGACCGTCCTTCACAGCCCATGAAGCGGGTATCCGCGGCGCCCCGCTTTTCACGCCTTGCCGCTAAAAACAAAGGGGAACGACAATGAAGAAACTTCTGGCTTCGAGCTGCCTGACGATGGGCCTGTTTGCCGGCCTGTCGGCTGCCAGTGCCGCCGAGTGCGGCAGCGTCACCATCGCCAGCATGAACTGGCAGAGCGCGGAGGTCATCTCCAATCTCGACAAGCTGATCCTCAACGAAGGCTATGGCTGTCAGGCCGAAATCACCGTCGGCGATACCGTTCCCACCATCACCTCCATGGCCGAGAAGGGCCAGCCGGACATCGCGCCCGAGGCGTGGATCGACCTGCTTCCCGACGTCGTCGCCAAGGGCACGGAAGAGGGCCGCATCGTCAAGGTCGGCTCGCCCCTGCCGGACGGCGGCAATCAGGGCTGGTGGATCCCCAAATACATCGCCGACAAGCATCCCGACATCAAGACCATTCCCGACCTGCTCAAGCATCCCGACCTCTTTCCGAGCGAGGAAGACCCGAGCAAGGGCGCGGTTCTCAACGGCCCGCAAGGCTGGGGCGGCACGGTGGTGACGACGCAGCTCTTCAAGGCCTATGACGGCGAGAAGGCCAACTTCACGCTGGTCGATACCGGCTCGGCCGCCGGCCTCGACGGTGCCATCGCCAAGGCCTATGAGCGCGAAAAGGGCTTTGCCGCCTATTACTGGGCGCCGACGGCCCTGCTCGGCAAGTATCCGATGGTGAAGCTGGAAGCCGGCGTGGACGCGGATGCGGCCGAGTGGAAGCGCTGCAACACGGTTGCCGATTGCCCGGACCCCAAGCCCAATGCCTGGCCGGTGGACACGATCGTCACCCTCGTCGCCAAGCCCTTCTCGGAAAAGGCCGGTCCCGAGGTCATGGCCTATCTCGAAAAGCGCTCCTGGAGCAACGAGACGATCGGCAAGCTGATGGCCTGGATGACCGACAACCAGGCGAGCGGCGAAGACGGCGCCAAGCACTTCCTGAAGGAGAACAAGGACATCTGGACCAAGTGGGTTTCGGCCGACGCCGCCGCGAAGATCGAAGCGGCGCTCTAGTCGATGCTTCCAGGGCGGTGCGCACGGCGCGCCGCCTTTCCGCTTGCCGTCAGAAGAAGAAAAAGACGTCGCACGGCTCCTTCCAGAGAAAGGAACCCGCATGGAATGGTTTTACACATTTCCACACATGGATGACGACGCGCTTCGCAACCTCAAGAAAGCCATCGACGAGGGATTCAGAGGCTTCACCCGCAGCTATGGCGACGCGATCGAGAGCCTGTTCTCGCCGCTGCAGAGCTTCCTGCTCGCCACCGATCGCTTCATGACGCAGACGCCCTGGCCGATCATCACTGCCATCATTCTGGTGATCGCCTGGTTTGCCAGCCGCAACGTGAAGATCGTGCTCAGCTGTCTCGTGACGCTGCTGCTCATCGGCTATTTCGACATGTGGACCGACACCATGCGCACGGTGGCGATGATCTTCGTCTGCACGGTGCTGTCCATCGCGGTGGGCTTGCCGATCGGCATCCTCATGGCGCGGTCGAACACCGTCCAGCGGATCGTCAATCCGATCCTCGACGTGATGCAGACCATGCCGAGCTTCGTCTATCTCATCCCGGTCGTCATGCTGCTCGGCATCGGCCGCGTTCCCGGCCTCATCGCCGTGGTGATCTACGCCATTCCCCCGATGATCCGTCTCACCGACCTCGGCATCCGGCTGGTGGACAAGGACGTGCTGGAGGCAGCCGACGCGTTCGGCACCTCGGAGGCGCAGAAACTCTTCAAGGTTCAGCTGCCGCTTGCCCTTCCCACCATCATGGCCGGCATCAACCAGACGATCATGATGGCGCTCGCCATGGTCGTGGTGGCCTCGATGATCGGCGTTCAGGGACTGGGCCAGCCGGTGCTCAAGGCCATCGCCAACCAGTATTTCACGCTCGGCATCTTCAACGGGCTCGCCATCGTCGGCATCGCCATCATCTTCGACCGCGTCAGCCAGGCCTATGGCAAACGGTTGCAGAAGCACCGGGAGATCATCCATGGCTGATCCGGCTTTCGGCGGCATCGCCGTCCGCAATCTCTACAAGATCTTCGGCCCCAACGCCGCCGCCCATGTGGAGGCGGTGCGCAACGGCATGACGAAGACGGAGCTCAACGCCGTGCACGGCCATGTGCTCGGCCTGCGCGACATCAATATCGAGATCGCCTCCGGCTCGATCCAGGTGATCATGGGCCTGTCGGGCTCGGGCAAGTCCACGCTGATCCGCCACATCAACCGGCTGATCGACCCGACGGCCGGCGAGGTGCTGGTGGATGGCGTCGACGTGGTGAAGATGGGCGCTGCCGACCTGCGCACCTTCCGCCGCCACCAGACGGCCATGGTGTTCCAGAAGTTCGCGCTGCTGCCGCATCGCAGCGTGCTCGACAACACCATGTTCGGCCTGGAGATCCAGGGCACGGAGCGGGCGCAGGCGCGCGAGATCGCCATGCGCTGGCTGGAGCGGGTGGGGCTGAAGGGCTTCGAGAACAAATATCCCAACCAGCTTTCCGGCGGCATGCAGCAGCGAGTGGGGCTTGCCCGCGCGCTCTCCAACGACGCGCCCGTGCTGTTGATGGACGAGGCCTATTCCGCGCTCGACCCGCTGATCCGCATGGACATGCAGTCCGTGCTGCTCGACATCCAGGCCGAGATCCGCAAGACGATCGTGTTCATCACGCACGACCTCGACGAGGCCCTGCGGCTTGGCGACCGGATCGTCATCCTGCGCGACGGCGAGGTAATCCAGCAGGGCACCAGCCAGGACATCGTGCTCAGGCCCGCCGACGACTATGTGGCGAGCTTCGTGCGCGAGGTGAATCGCGGCCGCGTCGTGCATGTCGAGGCGGTGATGACGCCGCTGCGCGCAGCGGCGGGCGGCGGGTACACGCATGGCGGCCGGAGCATCGCCGCCAATGTCACGATCGAGGAGGCGCTCCGCCTGCTGGTCGGCGTGCCGGAAGACGAAGCGACCGTGGTGGATGCGACGGGCAAGCCCGTGGGCACCGTCAGCTTCCGCCAGCTTGCTGGCGCCATGGTCAACGCCCACGACATCGCCGGGCAGGCGGGGGAAAGCCGGGCGAACGTCGCCTGAGGCGCCGCATCCGTTGGCGAACTCCATCCCCGGCGCAGGCCGGGGAGGGGAAAGGCGCGCGCCGTCACACCGCCATCGCGATGGCGTCGAGACGCGCCAGAGCATCGGCCGGCAGCGCGAGACCGGCGGCGGCGAGGTTTTCGCGCAGGTGCGGGCGGGAGGACGTGCCGGGGATGAGCAGGATGTTGGGCGACCGCTGCAGGAGCCAGGCAAGGGCCACCTGCATCGGTGTGGCCGCCTGTTCTTTCGCCACGTCCGTCAGCGCCGCCGACTGCAGCGGCGAGAAGCCGCCGAGCGGGAAGAAGGGCACATAGGCCGTGCCCGCGGCGGCGAGCGCATCGATCAGCGCGTCGTCGTCGCGATGGGCGAGATTGTACTGGTTCTGCACGCAGACGATCTCGGCGATGGCGCGGCCCTCGGCGATCTGCGTCGGGGTGACGTTGGACAGGCCGATATGGCGGATGAGACCCGCCGCCTGCAGCTCGGCCAGCACCGTCAGCGGCGCCTCGATCGACCCTTCGGCCGGGCCATGCACATCGAACATGGCGCGCAGGTTGACCACGGGAAGCGTTTCGAGCCCGAGATTGTCGAGGTTTTCGTGCACCGCCTTCGTCAGCGCCTCCTTCGAGAAGGCCGGGTTCCAAGAGGCGTCCGTGCCGCGCACGGCGCCGACCTTGGTGACGATGACGAGATCGTCGGAATAGGGGTGAAGCGCCTCGCGGATGATCTGGTTGGTGATGTGCGGGCCGTAGAAATCGCTGGTGTCGATGTGATCGACGCCGCTGTCCACCGCCTCCCGCAGCACCGCGACGGCCTCGGCGCGATCGCGCGGCGGGCCGAAGACGCCCTGACCGGCCAGCTGCATGGCGCCGTAGCCGAGGCGTTTGACGGTGAAGCTGCCGAGCTTAAATGTGCTGGCGTTCCGGATATCGGTCATGGGATTCTCCTTGTGACGATGAGACCAAGATAGAGCGCGCGCGTCCGCCTGATAATCCGTGGTAATGTGCACAGCGTGTCCGGTTTGGCGGACAATGCGGGGAGGGGTGGTCGTGCAGGACGATGCGTTCGAGATGGGCGATATCAGGGCGTTTCTGGCGGTGGCATCGGCCGGCGGCTTTCGCGAGGCGGCGCGGGCGTCGGGCAGCAGCGCCTCGGCGCTCAGCGATGCGGTGCGCCGGCTCGAGGCTGAGCTCGGCATCCGCCTTCTCAACCGGACGACGCGCAGCGTCGTGCCGACGGAGGCCGGGCGCGCGCTGATGGCGCGGGTGAATCCGGCCATGCGCGAGATCGATGCCGCCCTCCGCCATGTCGTCGGCCTGGGAGAAAGGCCCGCGGGAAACCTGAAGCTCAACGTGCCGATCAGCGCGGCACGGCTGATCCTGCCGCAGATCGTCCCCGCCTTCCTCAAGGCCTATCCGGATATCCGGCTGGAAATTCTCACGGACGAGACCTTTGTCGATATCACCGCCGCCGGCTGCGATGCCGGCATCCGCTATGACGAGCGTCTGGAGCAGGACATGATCGCGGTGCCGATCGGCCCGCGCGTCCAGCGCTTTGCCAGCGCCGCATCGCCGGCCTATCTCGCGGCCCGGGGACGGCCGGCGCATCCGCGCGACCTCCTGTCCCATGTCTGCATTCGCAGCCGCTTTGCCGGGCGGGCCATCACGCCCTGGGAATTCGAGCGCGGGGACGAGACGGTGAAGGTCGATCCTGCGGCGCAGCTGATCGTGCAGGCCGGCGGCGGATCGGATCTCGGTGTCGCCGCCGCCATCGACGGGCTCGGCATCGTCTCGCTCTTTCAGACCTGGCTGCAGCCGCATTTCGACGCGGGCGCGCTGGAGCCGGTGCTGCAGGACTGGTGGCCGAGCTTTCCCGGCCCCTTTCTCTACTATCCCGGCCGCCGCCTCGTCCCCACGCCGCTGCGCGCCTTCGTCGATTTCCTCAAGGCGCGGCGGGAGGGGTAGACCGCTTCGTCGGCGGCGGTATCAGCCGTCCTGCCGCGCGCGTCCGGCCTCCTCCGGCAGGACCATGGCGTCGCGTTCGGCAAAGACGCGGGCCACTTCGGCCATGTTTTCGGTCCCCCAGGTGCAGAGCGGCACGAGCGCCTGCGCAAGGCTGTGGCCGAGCGGCGTCAGGCTGTAATCCACGCGCGGCGGGATTTCCTTGTAGTCGGTGCGCTTCACGAGGCCGTCGGCCTCCAGTTCCTTCAGATGCTGGATCAGCATCTTGTCGCTGACATCGCGCACGGCGCGGCGCAGGGCGCCATAGCGGGTCGGGCCGTCCTGGGCGACGAAATAGAGGATCAGCGGTTTCCACTTGCCGGCGATCACGCGCAGCGTGGCATCCAGTCCGCAGGTGAAACCGGGCAGCGTGGGCGTGCAGGTGGCGGGTTCGGGCGTCGGTCGTTTTTGCGTTTCCGTGGTCATGAGAGGTACTTACCAAAAGGTGCATACTTGTCAAGCGGTGTGCAGCTGGCCACCTTGGAGTGGTCTCAACCAAGGAGCACATCATGACCAGACTTTCAGGGAAAACCGCCGTCATCACCGGAGGCGCAACGGGCATCGGGCTCGGAGCCGCCAAGCGCTTCATCGAGGAAGGCGCCTTCGTCTACATCTTCGGCCGGCGACAGGAAATGCTGGATGCGGCGGTGGCGCAGCTCGGGCCTTCGGCACGCGCCGTGCAGGGTTCGGTCACCCATCTGCCCGATCTCGACCGCCTCTACGAAACGGTGAAAGCCGAACGGGGCGGGCTCGACATCGTGCTGGCCAATGCCGGCACGGGTGCCTTCGCGGCCCTCGGCAGCATCACGCCCGAGCATGTGGACGAGACCTTCGGCCTTAATGTCAAAGGGCTGATCTTCACCGTCCAGAAGGCGCTGCCGCTGATGGGCGCCGGCGGCTCGATCATCCTGACCGGCTCCAGCACCGGAGTGAAGGGCACGCCGGCCTTCAGCGTCTACAGCGCCACGAAGGCGGCCGTGCGCAACCTGGCGCGCAGCTGGGCGCTCGACCTGCGCGGCACGGGCATCCGCGTGAACGTGATGTCGCCGGGGCCGATCTCCACCGAGCTGGCGCAGGAGGTGCTGGGCGCGGACGGCATGGACGCGATCGGCGCGACGACCGTTCTCGGCCGCGTGGGAGACGCCTCCGAGACCGGTGCGGTCGCCGCCTTTCTCGCCTCCGCCGACAGCAGCTTCATGACGGGTGCCGAGGTGTTCGTGGACGGTGGACTGGCGCAGGTCTGACGCGCCCAAGGCTTCAAGAGCCGGCGCCCGTTGCGACGGGCGCCGGCTCCTGCGCGTTTTGCAGCTCAGGGAATGCGGGCGATCACCTTGATTTCGAAATCGAAGCCGGCAAGCCAGGTGACGCCGAGGGCGGTCCAGGCGGGGTAGGGCTTCGTGTCGAAATGCCGCGCCTTGATCGGCAGGACGGTGTCGAACTGGCGTTCGGGATCGGTGTGGAACGTCGTCACGTCCAGCACGTCGTCCAGCGTGCAGCCGGCAGCGGCCAGCGTCGCCTTCAGGTTTTCGAAGGCGCGTTCGACCTGGGCTGAGAAGTCGGGCTCGGGCGAGCCGTCCGGGCGGCTGCCGACCTGGCCGGAGACGAACAGAAGCTCGCCGGAGCGGATGGCGGCGGAGTAGCCGTGCTTCTCATAGAGCGCATGGCGGTCTGCGGGCATGATGGCCTGACGTGCGGTCATGGGGGAGATCCTCAAGGGTTGCGGCGGCCGGCTTCCGGTCGCGCCAGTTTTCAGATACGATGCGTATGCAGAGAGATAGTCGCATACGGCGCGTATGTCAATTCAAGATACGCGCCGTATGTGAAATGAGGGGTGAGATGGCGAGATCACGGGCACAGACGATGGAGGAGAACCGGGCCAAGCTGATCGCGGCCGGCCGGCGGGCCTTTGCCGACAAGGGCTATGCGGCAGCCTCCATGGACGAGCTGACGGCGGAGGTGGGGCTCACGCGGGGCGCGCTCTACCACAATTTCGGCGACAAGAAGGGGCTGCTGGCCGCCGTCGTCGATCAGATCGACGGCGAGATGGCGGCGCGCGCGCAGGCGATCGGCGCCGGCATGGAGGACGAATGGGCGGGCCTTCTGGCGGAGGGAACGGCCTATATCGAGATGTCGCTCGACCCCGACGTGCAGCGCATCGTGCTTCTCGACGGGCCGGCGGTGCTGGGCGATCCGTCGAAATGGCCGAGCCAGGACAGCTGCCTGCAGGTGACGCAGCGCGCGATCGAGCGGCTGATCGGGGACGGTATCGTCAAGCCGGTCGATCCGGAGGCGGCCGCCCGGCTTCTCAGCGGCGCCGCCCTCAACGCGGCCCTCTGGGTCGCCGCCAGCGACGATGCGGCGCGCGTGCTGCCGAACGCGATCGAGGCCTTCCGGGTGCTGGCGGGCGGACTTCTCGCCGCGCCGCGCTAGAATGCCCCTCCAAAGCGACATCGCTTCGGTGTCGGACGATGCGGCGCCGGACAATGCGGCAAAGACAGGCTCTAGATGTCTGCTGCGGGCTCTGGCCGCAGGCCGACCCGGTGCTCGCGCCAGACGGTGAAAAGCCCGGCGCCGACGACGATGAGGGCGCCGACGATCATGTTGACCGTCACCGTTTCGCCGAAGAACAGGACCGCGACACCGCCGCTGAGGACGAGCTGCAGATAGGTCAGCGGCTGCACCTCGACGGCCGTCAGCAGGCCATAGGCCTTGATGAGGAAATAGTGGCTGGTGGCGCCGCAGATGCAGAGCGCGATCATGGCCGGCCAGTCGGCCGGGGCGATCGGCGTCCAGTAGAACGGGCCGACGAGGGTTGCCGCCAGCGCGCCGAAGACGCCGGCATACAGAACGCTCGTCATGGCCGAATCGTCCCGGCTGACCGCGCGTGTCGCGATGCTGTAGAAGCCGTACATGAAGGCGGCGACGAGCGGGACGAGCAGGCGAAGATCGAACGCGACCGACAGCGGATCGAGAATGACGAGCACGCCGACGAGGCCAGCGACCACCGCAAGGCCGCGCCGCCAGCCGACCTTCTCGCCGAGCAGCGGCACGGACAGGACCGTCACGATCAGCGGCGTCGCCTGCAGGATGGACTGGCTCATGGCGAGGCCTGCCGTGACGAAGGCAAAGACGACGATGACGACCTCGCCGACCAGCAGCACGCCGCGAAACGCCTGCAGAACCGGCCGCCGCGTGACGAAGGCGCGCCGCAGCCCGCCCGGCGCGAAGGCGGCCATGATCATGACGAACACGGCGAAGGCCCAGAAGCGGACCATGACGACCATGATTGGCGGGTATTTTTCCCCGAGCAGCTTGGAGAAGGCATCCTGCCCCGCGAAAATCGTCACGGCGAGGAGAACGTAAAGGTAGCCGCGTGTCTTCTGTGTCATCATCGACCGGGTATCCGTGCCGGCGCGGTGATGCGGGCGTTCGGGTGGGGGTCTTCCTCTCTACGCCCCGGACAGGGCGAAGGCCAGTGCGGTCACGACATCGGCGCCCACAGGCGCGACGGCCGCCGCGACGGGCTCAATCCCGCGTGCCGAACCGCCGCAGCAGCCCCGCAACGGACGAGAAGAGCACGATGAGCCCGCCATAGACGAGGACCGTGGGGGCGAGACCGAAGGCACCGATGGCGACGCCCGCCAGAAGGGTCGGCAGGCCGAAGGCGAGATAGCTGAGCGTGAATAGGGCGGCAAAGAGCTCACCGCGCTCCTGCGGGCGCACGACCGGTACGACGGAGCGCAGGACGCCGTAAAAGCAGGTGCCGAAGCCGGCCCCGGCGACGACGAGGGCCAGGAGATAGGCGGGGAGGGACGTCCAGACCATCGCGGCGAGCGTGAGCGTGGTGCCGAGCGCGAGCGCGGAGGTGCCGAACAGCGTGACGCTGCGCGACGAGCGGCCGCGCGCGACATAGCAGGCGGCCGCACCTGCACCGCAGAGGATGACGATGACGATCGCCTGCCTCGTATGGTCCTGCGCGCCGAAGACGTGGCGCACCAGCGGCGCGCCCAGCGCCAGATAGAGCCCGCCGGTGGCCCAGCCGGCGATGACGGCCGGCGCGCTGCGCCAGAAGGCCGTGGCCGCGGCTGCGGGCACGCCGATGCGCGGCCGCAGCGACGCCCAGACGCCCTCATGGCGCGGCGCGGTTTCCGGCACGCACCAGATGAGACCGGCAAAGAGCGCGGAGCCGGCAACCAGCGCGCCGAAGACGCTCGCCTTCGCCCCCGACGTCGCATCCATCAGCAGCCCCGCGACCAGCGCCCCCACGGCCAGCCCGCTGAGCGGCACGACGGAATTCCAGACGGAGGCGCTGCCAGGCTTGTCTCCCGGCTCGAAATCGACGACGGCGGCCGACAGCGTCGACAGGAGCAGGCCTGCGGCAATGCCCTGCAGGATGCGCGCGACGACGAGGCTGCCGACGTCCTGCGCGTGCCAGAACAGAAAAAGGCTGACCGCCATCAGCGCGAAGCCCGCCGAAATGACCGGCCGCCGGCCGACATGATCGGACAGCGATCCCATGACGAGCAGCGCCGCCAGCAGCGTGACCGTGTACACCGCGAAAACGGCGGTCAGCGTCATCGACGTGAAACCGATCTCCTGCTGGAGCGTGGGATAAAACGGCGAGGGCGCGCTGGCGCCGGCCATCATCACCGCCATGCCGGCAAGGGTGATGCGGAATCCGGCGCGCGTCTCTGCCGGCGTCTTGCGCAGCACGTCGGTCATGAGGCCCCTGACGGTTCGAGATTTTTCGAACACATCTCTACTGGCAAAGCGGTCTCGGTTCAACTAAATTCGAACCATGACGTCCGATATCGCGCCCCTCCCGCATCCCGACCGAGGCGACCTCAAACTGACGCAGGTGCTCTTCGCGCTCAGCGATCCCGAGCGGCTGGCGATTGTGCGGCAGCTTGCTGCGGGCCCGCTCGACATGGCCCAATGCCATCCTTCCGACGCCGCGACGCCGAAATCGACCAAGTCGCATCTCATGAAGGTGCTGCGCGAGGCGGGCATCATCCACAACGCGGCCGCCGGCCGGGGACGCCGGCTGACCCTGCGTCGGGACGATCTCGAGGCCCGCTTTCCGGGCCTGCTCGCCTGCGTGCTCGCCGACACATCCGACGGGACGGCATGAGGCGGCATTTTCAGGTTTGAGAAAGACCTCTGCGCCTTATTGCGCCTGCGCCTTCACGGCGGCGATCATCTGGTCCGCCGCATCGCCGAGCGGACCCTTCGTGCTGCGGTAATCGAACCCCTGCACCACCGCCACCGTCGTCGCATCGACCGCGATGCACTGCACGACGAAGGCGCCGCTGCCGGAGGTGCCGCCCTGTACGGTGACGAGCTGGCCCGGAAAGCTCTGGAGCGCGGCGCTCAGGCCGGCACTCTGCGCAACGCCGGAAACGACGCTGCCGCAGGTCTCGATGCTCAGCTTTGCCGCGGGAAGACGCTCGACATGGTAGGTCAGCGTAAAGTCCTGGTCGGCCGCCCGGGACGCCGCGGACAGGCCGAGAGATGCAAGCGCGGCAAGCGACAGGGTGACAGCTTTCATGGGGTGATCCTTCTGGTGTTGAGGTCTTGCGGCACGGGCTTCGGGATCGCCGCCCGTGCGCATCGTTTCCGGTCAGGCTCCGGCTCCATTTTTGGCGATCAGCGCAGGTCGGGCGCGCTCCAGCCCTTGGCCTCGTCGATCCAGGCCTTGCCCGAGGTCTTGTCGAAGATGCAGAGCATCTTGCCATGCGCGCCCTTCAGCGCCTTCTGCGGAAAGACGCCGCTGACCAGCGTCGCCACCTTGCCGAGCGTATCGTCGAACGCGACGATCTCGGAGACATGCGCATGCTTCAGCCCGCTCGCCGCCGCACAGGTCTGGGCGACGGTGAGGTTCAGCTTCGCCCAGGCGTCGTCGGACGATGCATGGGCAGAGGGTGCCGCCATCAGGAGGGGAAGGGTGAGCAAGGGCAGGCTGAGAAGGGGGAGGTTTGGTAGGGGCAGGCGCATCATCGATTCCTCGTTGCGGGGCGATCGCTAGCGCGGGAAGGGTCGGTTTTGTGGCAGCGGCGGGGCGCGACGGGGTCTTCCGGTCCGCGCAGGTTCCCCGCTGTCACCCACGATGATCGCGGGTGAGAGGGCCTCGCCGCGAACGCAACGCTCACGGCCCTCTGGAAGGCTTCGGCCGCTCAGACGGCGACGCGGCGGCCTTCCTTGTCTGCCAGCTTCTTGTTGCCGTCGGCCTGCTTCAGGATGGCGGTCGCGTCTTCCACGGAGATCCGGTGTTTCTTGGCAAAGGCGACGGGTTCGTACGGTTTTTCGATCGTGGTCAAGGCATTATCCTTCGGGAGACATGCGCGCAGGGTCAGGATCTCGCAAAGCGAGCATGAGCCTCGAGCTTTTTGGTGGTGGACATGAGATAGAGAGCGAACCCGGCGAAGGCAAGGCGTCGCGGCGAGAATCGCGCGCGCCGGACGGGCCCGAGTGCTGCCACGGGACGCAAGGCATGGCGAAAGGGCCGGATTGCTCCAGCCCTTTGCCTTGACGAAATGACGCCTGATTACAGCGTGCGACGCGGATAGCGCGCGCGCTCTTCCTCGACCTCGGTCGCGCCATAAGGTGCTGCCGTGTCGTCGAACTTCGTCCAGCCCTGTTCGGAATAGGCGTTGCGCCGCTCGACGGGATCGACCCAATTCGACTTCTTGAGGATGGCTTCCGCCTCCGCATGGAGCGCGTCATCGACCTTGGCCGTGACGAGCGTGCCACCGCGGCGCACGCCTTCGGCATAGACATGGGCATGGTCTTCATCGACGCCCGACGAGGTCAGCGCGCCGATCAGGCCGCCCGTCGCACCGCCGGCCGCGGCACCCGCTACTGCGCCGAGCGCCGTTGCCGCCAGCCAGCCGGCTGCGACCACGGGGCCGACGCCGGGGATGGCCATGATGCCGAGACCTGTGAGCAGGCCCCCGGCACCGCCGACCACGGCACCGATGCCGGCGCCGGTTCCGGCACCCTCGGCCGCATTGCTGTCATGGTCGCCATCCTTGTAGCGGCCGTCGGCATTGTTGGAGACGATGCTGATATTGTCGGAATGGATGCCGCGGGCTTCCAGTGCGCTCACGGCGGCACTTGCATCGCTATAGTCGTCGAACAGTCCTGTAACGGTCTTCATGATACGTACCTTCCAGCGCAGAGCGCCTGTTATTTCGAGACGATGTTGCCCTGATAGTCCATGGAAACCGCTGCCGATTTTCCGTCCTTCATGGCCTTCGCCTGCCAGATGCCCTTGTCGTCGAGCATCAGACCGTCAAGTTCGGTGTAGCCGGCCGCCTCGATGCGTTCCTTGGCCTGGGCTTCGGTGAACGAGTTGGCGCCTTCGACCGGTGCCGTGACATTGCCGCTCTCAGGGGTCGCGACGGCCGGGGTGTCGCCATTGGCCGACGGTGCCGGTGTCGTCTGGGCGTTGACGCCGAATGCGGATGCGGCAAGAATAGCCGTGGCGAGGAAAAGCTTTTTCATGTGTTGGTCCTTTATTCCCAGACCATGTTTCAGGTCTCGGATCGAAAACCCTTTCCCCTGCCGAATGTTCCGTCGCTTTCGACTGTCGATTTTACTTAAGAGAGTGCGCATCTATCGCTCAGGATGTGTCGTTGCGGTGCGATGACCATGCCAGGAACCTGGGAAAACGACCGATGTAGTCTCCCAGCACGACGGAGACGAGCGAAGCGCGGGCGGCGTCTCCGCCGTCGCGCGGGAACCACCGACGCCTCCCGTCGTTCCCCCGGGGACGCAACAGGAGACGATGCATGTCCAGCGACAATGTGAAAACCCTTACCGCCACCTTCGACACCCGCGAGGCCGCCGATCGCGCCATCGAACATCTCGTCCAGCAATATGGCATCGACCGCAGCGATGTCTTCGTGGAGGCGGCGGGGGCCGACAACACCGCGGGAACGAAGCCTTCGGGTGGCGACGTCGAGAACCCGGACGGCGACGGCGTGCGAACGGATGCGGCACTCGGAGGCCGGCTGCTCGTCTCCGTCGATCTCGCACTCGACGATATCGACAAGGCCCAGGCCGCACTGCGGGACGCCGGCGCCGAACATGTCGCGACCCGATAAAAGTTCTGTCGCAGCGCACGTGAAGGCCAAGGGCCTTACGCGCGCTGCGAGCGTGCCGGGTGATCGACGGTGTCTCGCGGAAATGGCAAGTCGTATCGCTCGCGAATCGCGCGTTCCTCCCGTCAGGCGCCGAAGCGCTCCGGGCGGAAGGTTTCGAGGAGGGGGTGGCGTTGGCCGGTTGCCATTTCGTAGGCGGTGAGTTCGCCGACGATGAGGCCGAGGGTTGCGCCGCTGTGGCTGAAGGCGACATGGCAGCCGGGGATGCCGGGGAGGCGGCCGAGCACCGGATCGCCATCGGCCGGGATGGGCTTGCGTCCGGCAGCGTAGGACGCGAGCTCCAGCCGGGGGTGCCCGGAGAGAACTTTGGACGCCTCGGCCAGAAGGCCCGACAGGGTCGTGTCCTTCACCGCATAGGTGCCGTCGGCCTGCGGGACGACCTCGTTTGCGGCCCAGTCGGCATCGATGACGAAAGCGCCGCCCGGGGCCGGGCGCACGGCGACGCGCGGCGTGTTGAGCACGGCTTTCAGCGGATGGTCGATCGGCTTCGTCGTCAGGAGAAGGGCGACCGGCGTGCCGTCGGCGATCGTCGCGCCGAGCTCGGCGGCCATGGCCGGCACGGCGGGGCCGGTGGCGATCAGCACGGCATCCGCGCCGTGCCGCACGCCCGCCGTCGTCTCGACGCCGGCCGCGCGGCCGTTTTCGACGAGCACGCGGGCGCTGCCTTGCCCGGTGACGAGCGTGCCGCCGAGGGTGTCGAACTCGGCCAGCAGCAGGGCGATCAGCGCGGGAAGATCGACCCAGCCCTCGCCGGGATTGAAGATCGCCGCATGTCCCGTGATGGCCGCGGCATCGACGCCGGGCGTCGCCGCCTCTACCGCGCCAGGTGCCAGATGTTGCGCGTCGTAGGCGAGCGAGACTTCATGGGCATAGGCCGCCGCGATCTCGTTGGTCGCGTCATCCGCATCCCAGGTGAGGCCGCCATCGAAGCGGAGCCAGTCGACCGGACCGATCCGGCTCGACAATGTTCTGTAGCGGTCGATGCCCGCCATGCGCAGCAGGTGATAGGGGTTCGAGCGCATGCGGGCGGAGTTCAGCCAGGAGAGCGAGCGGCCGGATGCGCCGTTGGCGACCGGGCCGTCATTGACGAGGGTCGCGGAAACGCCGCGCCGCAGAAGCTGCACGGCGGTCGAGACGCCGAAGATGCCGGCGCCGATGATGACGGCGGATGAGATGGTGTTGTCGGACATGGAACGTGTCTTTCACTGCTTGCGGATGGAATGGAAACGGGACCCCGGCGAAGGGAAGCGGCGGCCTTCTGATGGTCTGCGCGTCACAGCACTTCGGCCAGGAAGCGGCGCAGGCGCGGGCTCTGCGGGTCGTCGAAGATCTGCGCCGGCGTGCCGGCCTCCACCACGCGGCCCTCGTCCATGAACACGACCTGATCGGCCACGCGCCGGGCAAAGCCCATTTCATGGGTGACGACGACCATGGTCATGCCGCGCCCGCCGAGATCCGCCATGAGGTTGAGCACGCCCTTGACCAGCTCCGGATCCAGCGCGCTCGTGACCTCGTCGAACAGGATGACTTCGGGCTCCATGGCCAGCGCCCGGGCGATGGCGACGCGCTGCTGCTGGCCGCCGGACAGGCCGCCGGGCCGGTGATGCTGGCGGCTGGCAAGGCCGACATCGGCCAGCCGGGCCTTGGCAATGCGCTCGGCCTCGCCGCGCGGCATATGCTTGATCCGGGTCAGAGACAGCATGACGTTGTCGAGGGCGGTGTGATCGGGAAAGAGATTGAAATGCTGGAACACCATGCCGACGCGCCGGCGCAGCGTCTCCGGCTTCATCGCGAGAATGCTGTCGCCGTCGAGAAGCAGCGTTCCGCCTTTCGGCTCGACGAGGCGGTTGAGGCAGCGCAGCAGCGTCGATTTGCCGGAGCCTGACGGGCCGATGATGCAGGTGACGCTGCCCGGCCGGACGGTGAGATCGACGCCCTTCAGCACGTCGAGCTCGCCATAGGCCATGGTCAAATCGCGCACCGCGATGCTGCCGCCCTTGAAGCCGGCGCTGGTGTCCCGGGCCTGTTGCGCGCGGTCGAGTTCGGAGACTTCCTCCAGCCCGCTCGCCACCGTGGTCGTCTTCTGCTTGCCGATCCGCAGGCGGTTATCGATGGTGTTGACCACATGCGTCAGCGGCACGGTAATGACGAGGTAGAAGATGCCGGCCAGCAGCAGCGGCGAGAGGTTGCCGGTGACGACGGCCTGATCCTGGCCGACCCGGAAGATTTCGCGCTCTGACGCGAGAAGGCCGAGGAAGTAGACGAGGCTCGAATCCTTCACATTGCCGATGAACTGGTTGACCAGCGCCGGCAGCACCCGGCGCACGCCCTGCGGCACGACGATGATGCGCATGCCCTGGGAATAGCTCATGCTGAGCGCCCGCGACGCCTCCATCTGCCCGCGATCGACGCTCTGGATGCCCGAGCGGAAGATCTCGCCGATATAGGCCCCGGCGATGAGGCTGAGCGCGAGAATGCCGAGCGGATAGGGCGAGGGGCCGAACAGGTCCCGCCCGATCCGGGCGAAGCCCTGGCCGATCAGCAGGATCGTGACGATGGCGGGAAGGCCGCGGAAGATATCGGTGTAGAGCCGGGCGGGAATGCGCAGCCAGGCCGAGCGCGATATGCCCATGATGGCGAGGATCATGCCGATGACGACGCCGAAGACCGTGGATGCGGCCGCAAGGATGAGGGTGTTCTTGAGCCCGACCGTGATCATCGTCGGCAGAACCTCGGCCATCGCGGTCCAATCGAAGAAGCTCCGGCTGATATTGTCGAACCAGGTCATGCAGTCTTCCTTCAGCGTGTCTCCAGCCGCCGCCGGCACACGCAATGCCGGGCGGCGGCAGGTGAATACCCGGCCGCGACATGCGACCGGGTTCAGGCGTCACTTCTTGGGGAGGTAGGCGTCCGGCATCGGCGAGCCCGGGAACCACTTTTCGTACAGCGTCTTCCAGGTGCCGTCCTGCATGGCGTCGTGGAGCGCCGTGTTGAAGGCCGTGCGCAGCGCGTCGTTGCCCTTGCGGATGACGAAGCCGGCCGGGGCGTCGAAGCTCGGAATGTTGATGGCGACCTTCAGGGCGGGATAGCGCGCCGTGTAGTCCTTGGCGGCCTCGTAGTCGAGGAAATGCGCGTCCACGGTGCCGTTGTTCAGTCCGGAGATCGCGGAATTGTTGTCCGGGAACTTGACGAGATCGGTGCCGGTGAAGGTCTTTTCGGCGTAGATCTCCTGCAGTGTGCCCTGCACGACGCCGAGGCGCTTGCCCTTGAGCGCGGCGGCATCCGTGATGGCCGCTTCCGGCGTGACGATGGAAAGGTAGCCGGCGAGATAGCCGTCGGAAAAATCGACCGTCTGCTTGCGCTTGTCCGTCGTGCCGATGGCGGCGACCGCGACGTCGAAGCGGCCGTTCGCCACGGACGGCATCAGGGCGGAGAACTCCTGGCCGGTGAAGATCACCTGTTCCTTCGTGAACCCCATGCGCCGGGCGACGTCGAGGAACAACTCGATGTCGAAGCCCGTGAAGCCGCCATCGACCGTGGTGAAGGTGTAGGGCTTGGCATCGCCCATAGTGCCGACGCTGATGGTCTGCGGGTCGATCAGGCCATAGGGGTTCTCGGCGGCAAGCGCCGTCGTGGAAAGGGCGCCCGTGAAAGCGAGCGTGGCGGCGACGGCCGCCTGCCGCAGGCGGGCCGAAAGCGAGGGTTTGGACACAGCTGAAATCGTCATGATGGTTCTCCGTCTCTGGGGTTGGGGCGGATCGGCTTTGCAGGACACGCCGCGGCGTCGCCAGACAGAGGATCTCCCTCCGCCATGACCGTGATGTCATGAGCCAATCTCGTTATCATGAGCGTGAGACCGGTTTCTTCTTGAAAGAGACCGGTCTCTTTGCGCTTTCACGATTGATATATACGCGTTGACCCGTCGTCAATATCTCTTGTAAAGCTGGGCGGATGAAAGAAGCTCAGCCGAAAACGACTGCCGCGACCGTGGCCGACGTGGCGCGTCTGTCGGGGGTGTCGAAAGCCACCGCCGCACGCGTGCTCGGCGGCTATGGCACCGTGAGCGACAAGGCGCGCGACACGGTGATGCAGGCCGCGCAGGCGCTCGGCTATCGGCCCAACGAACTGGCCCGCAGCATGACCACCGGCCGGTCGGGAACGATCGGCGTCGTCGTCGGGGATATCGAGAACCCGTTTTTCGGCTCGGCCGTCCGCGGCATTTCGGATGCGGCGCGCGCGAGCGGCTTCAATGTGGTGCTTGCCAATTCCGGCGAGGATGTCGCCGCCGAGCGCATGGCGATCGAGACGCTGGTGGCCAAGCGGGTCGACGGCCTGATCGTCTCCCCGGCGCAGGACAGCGCGATCGGCCATCTCGAAGACATCGGGCACGCCGGCCGGCCGCTGGTTCTTCTGGATCGCGCCATCGCCGCCCTGGCCGTCGACAGCGTCACGGCGGACGACAGGCAGGCGGCGGAAGCCGTCACGCGTCTGCTGGTCGAGCGCGGCCATCGCCACATCGCCTATGTCACGGCCTGCGATACGCCGACGCATCTCTATCGCGACACGCGCGACATCCTGACGGCGTCGGTGCGCGAGCGGATCGAGGGGTTCCTGCAGGTCGGCGCGCAGGCCGGCATAGCGGATATGCCGCGATGGGTGCGGCTCGGTGCGAACACCTCCGATGCGGCGCGCCGCCTGACGATCGACCTGCTGGGCGCGGCCACGCCCCCCAGCGCCATCATCGCCTCGGACAGCCTCATCGCGCTGGAAATCTTCAAGATCGCGCGCGAGCAGGGCATCGCCATGCCCGATGCGCTGTCGCTCGTCACCTTCCACGATGCCGCATGGACGGCGGTGACGACGCCATCGGTGACGGTCGTCCGCCAGCCCGTCTACGACATGGGAGAGGCGGCGGCGAGAATGCTCATCGAGCGGCTGAACGGCGAGACATGCGCCCCGCGCCGCCTGATCCTGCCGACGCAGCTGGTGGAGCGTGCCTCCGTCGCCGTGCCGGGCACGGCGGATGCGGGTCCCCGCATTCGCCGTCTGTAGACGACGGGGGGAAGTGCGGCCGCGCATCGGCACGGCCGCACCGGTCTGCCAAAGCCTTACATCGCCGGCAGGATCGCGATATCGCGCAGATCGCCGTCGAGGCCCGTGATCGCACCGACTTCGGTCGCCGCACCGGTTTCCAGGTTGACCGTATAGAGCGTCTTGCCGGCGGCGAGATAGGCAGCGTTTCCACCGTTCTCCATGCCCTGGATATCGAAGGCATAGGTGGCCGGCTTGTCCTTCAGGCCGAGCTTGCCGATGGCCTTCAAGGTGCCGTCGTTCGGCTTCGTCTGCTGGATCAGGGCGCCGATCGTCGCGTCGATGTTGTACATCGCCGTCTTCTCCGGCTTGCCGATCGAATTGGTATAGGCCGCCGCGACGATGTCCGGCGTCTCGCCCTTGTGCATGTCGCCGTCCTCGAAGGCGAGGGTGCCATCGACCGTGACGGCGCCGGTATCGGGGTGGACGCGATGGTTGGTGGTGCCGGTCATGAAGCGCAGGCGATCGGCCATCGGGTTGAAATCGACCACAACGGGCGCGGCCGTCATCGTCAGCATCTTGTCCATCCTGGCGACAGACGTCGCGGCACCCGTCTCAAGATCGATCGAGACGATCTCGTGCTCCGGCGTGACGCCGATGATGGTCTTGGTTCCCGGACGAAGATCGATGCCGACGAGCTTGTCGATGCCGGTGACGTCCATGCTCTTCGTGACGGCGGGTTTCTCCGTGTCGAACAGGACGAGGGTCTTGTCGCCGGTCAGGCCGAGGACGGGCGCGGCGAGAAGGCTGCCGGCGCTGGCGACGAGGAGGGTGGAGGTGAGCAGGGCAAAACGAACGGTCTTCATGGAAATCTCCCGTGTGTTGATCCAGTTGAGAAGGCATCTCGGCGTGGATGACGATGCTTCCTGTGGTGAAGACACCGGAGAGGACCCGTTTGGATGCAGGCCATCGAAAAAAATTTGCCGGCCGCATCCATTCCGGCGTTCCGGCGGGTAGAGTATGTCGGGACGCACCGACGGTGCGGGTGACGGGAAAAGGGTTTGCATGGTGACGGGTTCAGCGCCGGACGATCTGACGACGGCCCTTGCCGCCTGTGCGCAGGGGGATCGCACGGCCTTGCGCAGCATCTTCGATCGGGAGGCCGGCCGGCTGGTGACGATTGCCGAGCGCATCGTGCGGCGGCGCGATCTGGCCGAAGAGGTGGTTCAGGACAGCTTCATCCGCATCTGGACGCAGGCGCATCAGTACCGGCCGGATCGCGGCTCCGCCCGCGGCTGGATCTATGCCATCGTGCGAAACCGCGCCCTCAACCTGCTGCGCGACGGCAGGCGGGAATATACGGTCGAGGATGTCGAGGGGCTGCGCGAGCGCGATCAGGTGGATCACGTGATGGCCGCATGGCACCGGCTCGATCGGACCTCCCGGCTGCACGATTGCCTGGGCGCCCTCGACGACACCAAGAGGCGCGGCATTCTCATGGCCTATATCGGCGGATATTCCCATGGCGAGATCGCCGGCCAGCTGCGTATCCCGCTCGGCACGACGAAGTCCTGGATCCGGCGCGGCCTCTCCGCATTGCGGGAGTGCATGGCATGAGCAAGGACCGGACCGAGATCGCCGCCATGGCCGACGAATATGTGCTCGGACTGCTGGAGCCGGCGGAGGCGCGGCAGGTCGAGGCCGAGATGGACCGCGATCCCGACCTCAAGGCGGCCATCGCCGCCAGCCGGGACCGGTTCCTGCCGCTGGACGATACGGCCGACCCTGCCGTCGTCGGTGACGATCTGTGGAGCCGCATCGACGCCGCGCTGCCGGTGCAGGGCGCTGCATCGGCCGAAACGCGCCGGCCGACGGCCAACGACAACAGCCCGGGCGGGCGGCGGTGGCGGGCGACGGCGCTTGCGGCGCTGGCTGCGGCGGTGCTTCTGGCCGTGGCGCTGTCGTTCAACCTCCTGCGCACCGTCGAGCCGCTCGTCGTGGCGGTTCTCGTCAACGAGGCCGGCGAGATCCAGGCGATCGTGGAGGATTTCGGCAACGAGACGGCGGCCGTCCGGCTGCTGGCGGACTTTACGGTGCCCGCGGACAAGACGATCGAGGTCTGGACCCTGCCGTCGCCCGAACGCGGCCCGGTTTCGCTCGGGCTGATCGAGGATGCCCGCTCGGTGCGCCTGCAAGGGCATGCTGCTGCCGGATCCGGCCTGCCCCTGCCGCGCGACAGCCAGCTCTACGAGCTGACCCTGGAGCCGGCGGGCGGCTCCCCGACCGGCCGGCCGACGGGCGTCATCCTTGCGAAAGGATTGGCCCGGATCACACGCTAGCGTCGTTCCCCCGGAAGGGAGCAGCGGCCTGCGTCCGGATGGCCGTCGCATGACCGCGAGAGACGGCTCGCCGGCTCTCGGGCGCGCTCGGTGCGGGCGGAACCGCTACTCCCTGATCTCGATGCCCGCCTCATGGGCGGCGGCAATGAACGACAGCCGGGCGGCTTCGGCCGACTTCTTGCCCTTCATCGCCGCCTCCAGGGTCAGGAGCGCCGCGTCCAGCGCTTCGCCGTCCTCCAGAGGCCAGTCTTCGATGAGCGCCCAGGATGCCTGCTGATTGTTGGTGATGGTGGTGAACATGCCGGGTCCTTCCAGCGCTAGCGACACACCCTTGTTCCAGTCATTGCTCACGTCATGGCCTCCAAATGCCGGTTGGTCCGTCTCTTACGGCAAAACTCCGCGAACCGGAATCGATTCGGGAGGGATGCCATAAGCCTATGCCGCCGTCACGCGAAAGCGCTGGCGATACTCGCCCGGGGAGAGACCGACGATGCGGGTGAAGACCTTTCTGAAGGCGCCGGGATCTGCGTAATGCACCGCCCACGCGATGGCGTCGATCGGGTCGCGCGTCAGCTGCAGCAGGTCGCGCGCCCGCGTCACGCGCAGGCGCTGCACATAGTCGCCGCTCGTGTGTCCGGTCGCCTTCTGAAACCGGCGCGTGAAGGTGCGCGCTTCCAACCCGGCATGACCGGCGAGGACCGACAGACGCATCTCGGCGCCGCCAGTGGCTTGAAGCCAGTGCTGAACCTTGAGCACGGCCCCGTCGCCATGATGCAGGCGCGGGAAGAACGGGCTGTAGAAGCTCTGCTCCCGTCCGGGCGGATCGACCAGAAAGGCCCGCGCGGTGTTCATCATGACGGCCGGGCCGAGAAAGCGGGAAACGAGGATCAAGCAGAGGTCGATCCAGGCCATCATGCCGCCGGCCGTGATGATGTCGCCGTCATCGATGATAAGACGGTCGGTGTTCAGCCGTATCGCGGGGAACCGCGCCATCAAGGGCTCCTCGTAGCTCCAGTGCGTCGTGACCGGCCGGCCGTCGAGCAGGCCCGTTTCCCCGAGCAGGAAGGCGCCCTTGCAGATCGAGCACAGGATCGCGCCCTGCGCATGCTGCCGGGTCAGCCAGTCGGCATGGATCCTCGCCTCCGGCGCCGCCAGGGGTTCGCCGAGCCCCGGCGGCAGGATGATCACGGCGGGATGGCCGACACCCTCAGGGTCGGTATCGAAGGTTCGGCCGGGTTCGGATCGCCCCGCCTCCAGAGACAAGTGCGTCACGCGAAACTGCGGCTGTCCGGGCGCACGCGCCCGACCGGCGATGCCGTTCGCGGCGATCAGAAGATCGGTCATGCCGAGACGAGCGGCCGCCTGCGCGCCCGCATATCCGAGAATGCCGATCTCGACCATACACGCATGTTTGTCCATATCGCCCCGATATCTGTCGATCCCGCCACTCTTGTCCAACCTCCGGGCGCGCTAGTCTAGCCCCTCCATCGGAAAGAACACAGCATGAGCAAACGCGCCATCATCATCGTCGATCTGCAGAAGGACTATTTGGCCTCTGGCCGGTTTCCGCTCACGGGAATCGATGCTGCCATCCCGCGCGCCGCGGCGGTGCTCGCCGCCGCCCGGCACGCGCAGGATCTCGTGATCCATGTGCGCCACGAAAGCCCGCAGGGCTCGCCCTTCTTCGTCGCGGGGACGGAGGGTGCCGAGATCGTCCCCGCGATGGCGCCGGCAGAGGGCGAGGCTGTCGTCGTGAAAGCGCATCCGAACGCCTTTCGCGCGACGGAGCTCGATGCCCTGCTGAAGGCGGCGGGCATCGTGAACGTGACGATCGTCGGTGCCATGAGCCACATGTGCATCGATGCGACCGCACGCGCGGCTGCCGATCTCGGCTACGCGCTCACCGTCATTGAGGACGCGTGCGCCACGCGCGACCTCGTCTTTCGGGGCGAGACCGTGCCGGCCGCCAAGGTCCACGCCGCCTTCATGGCCGCACTCGCCTACGGCTATGCCGAGGTCACGACGACGGACGATTATCTTAGGTCCCGCTAAAGCATGTCCCGCCGAAGCGAAATCGTTTCGATGGCGGACGTTGCGGCAAGACAATAGGCGCTGAGCGCGTGCCGATCGCGGAAACGGGACCATGGCCCGAAACGCAAACGGGCGCCGTGTCGGCGCCCGCTGCGGATCGGTCGTAGGCCGGATTACTCGGCGGCGACGGTCTTGCCGCCTTCCCATTTGTAGACGGAGAAGCTCTGCGAGGTGAGGTCGCCGGTCTCGCCATAGGTGAGGTCGCCGATGGCGGTCTTGATGGGAGTGCCGTCCTTCAGGGCCTGGGCGACGGCTTCGGCGTCGTCCTTGCTGCCGGCCTTGGCGATGCCGGCGGCGATGACTTCGACGGCGGCATAGGCGTTGAGCGTGAAGGCTTCGACCGGGATGTTGCGGGCGGTCAGCGCGTCGGCTGCGGCCTTGCTGTCGGCGCTCTTCAGTGCGTCGGCGGCGTTGGTGTAGATCGTGCCGTTGGCGTCATCGCCGCCGGTGGCGATGAATTCGCTGTTCGACAGGCCATCGCCGGCGATCAGCTGCACGCTCATGCCGGCATCCTTCATCTGGCGCACCAGAAGGCCCGCTTCCGGGTGGTAGCCGCCGAAGTAGAGAACCTCGACGCCTTCCGCCTTCATGCGCGTCACGAGAGCGCTGAAATCCTTGTCGCCGGCCGTCAGCGCATCGTTGAAGATTTCCGTGATGCCGGCGGCGTTCAGCGAAGTCTTGAAGGCGTCGGCAAGGCCCTTGCCGTACTGGCCCTTGTCGTTAAGGATCGCGATCTTCTTGTCCTTGAAATTCTCGACCACATATTTCGCGGCGACGTCGGCCTGCTGGTCGTCACGGCCGCATGTGCGGAAAACGGTGGTGAGGCCACGCGCGGTCAGTTCCGGCGAGGTCGCGGTGGGCGTGACCATCAGCGTGCCGTTCTCGGCGAAGGCGACGGAGGCCGGAATCGAGACGCCGGAGGTAACCGGGCCGACGACGAAGCGGATATTCTCGGCGATCAGCTGGTTGGCAGCCGACACGCCCTGCTTGGGCTCGCCCGCATCGTCGGCGATCTTCAGAACGAGCGTCTCGCCATTGACGCCGCCCTTCTTGTTCAGCTCCGCGACAGCGGTTTCCGCGCCGTTCTTGATCTGCGCGCCGATGGCCGCGACCGGGCCGGTCAGCGGTGCGACGAGGCCGATGGTGATGTCGGCATGGGCCAGCGTTGCGGCAAGCGGCGAAAAGGCGAGCGTGGCGGCGAGCGCCGCCGTGATGGTCTTCAATGTCATGTCCGTCTCCTTGGGACGCGGGGGGAGGCGGGCCTCCCGACCCGCGCGTGATGCTGCTTGGGGCTCTCCCGTCGTTCGAGGTCCCGGCTCGGGGTCCGCGGCGCGTGGCGCAGGACGACGAGGGCAGGGGCCCGTCCCGCGACGCGGCCATGTTTGGCTCGCGTCGTCAGCGACAGATCTGTAAAAATATTCGGGCGTTCGCGCAAGAAGATGACCGGGATCCGCACCGCTTCGACAGGGAATTTCGCCGGTTCTCGCGCAGACGTGAAGCGCGCGTTAGCCCGCGATCCTCCGCGTCAGGCGGGAAGCGCGGTCAGCCGGGCGGCGACCATTTCCTGCAGGCGCCAGAGGTTGCGGTCGACGATATTGCGTTCGCCGAGATCCGAGACCGTGCGGTGAAGATATTGCGCGCAGGAGCCGGCGGGGCCGCAGGCCTGGGCGATGAGCGTGGCGGCCTCCTCGAGGGGCACGTCTTCGGTCAGCGGACACTGCCGGGTGCTCGCCCAGAACGTCAGAACCCTGCGCGGGCCGGCCGGCGTGCGCACCGGGATCCAGCGCACCATGCCGGACACTTCCGCATAGCGGATCTCGCGGGCGAGAAGCGTGCGCAGGTCCTGACGCTGCGTTTCCGCCGGCAGTTTCAGGATCCGGCCGGCACAGCTTCCGCCCGGCCGCAGCGCGAGCATCAGCCCGGGTGCCGCCGTGGTCGCCCGCAGGCGCTCGATCCGCAGCGAGAACGCGCGGTGCCAGCCATAGGCGGTGGCGGGTTCGCTGGCCGCGACCGCAAAGCCCGGGTTCCACATCAGGGAGCCATAGGCGAACACCCAGATCTCGCCCTCGGCCTGGGCCTCGACACGGTGCACGATCTCGTCCAGCTGCGCGGGCGAGATCGGCGTGCGACCCGGTTCCGGGCCCTGATCCTCGACGACCCGCAACGTCTTGGCGACCAGCTCGGGCGTGAGCCGCAGGGCGGCGGGGTTGCGGGTCATGTCGTCACCGTTTCGTTCGGTCGCCCGGAGGGACGATGATCGTCCCGGCCGGGCGGAGAGGGAGGGCGGCGACGGATGCGGTGCATGCACCCGTCGCCGCGTGGCGGCTCAGTCCGCGGGGTCAGGCTTGTACGAAGGCCAGGAGATCGGCGTTCAGCACATCGGCATTGACGGTCAGCATGCCGTGCGAGAAGCCGGGATAGGTCTTCAGCGTACCGTTCTTCAGGAGCTTCACGGAGGCGTGGGCCGAGGCGCCGATCGGCACGATCTGGTCGTCCTCGCCGTGCAGCACGAGCGTGGGAACGGTGATCGCCTTCAGATCTTCGGTCTGGTCGGTTTCCGAGAAGGCCTTGATGCCGTCGTAATGGGCCTTCGCGCTGCCCGCCATGCCCTGACGCCACCAATTCTGGATCACGCCTTCCTGTGCCGTCGCGCCGTCGCGGTTGAAGCCGTAGAACGGGCCGGCCGGGACATCGCGGAAGAACTGGGCCCGGTTGGCTGCAAGCGCCGAACGGAAGCCGTCGAACACCTCCATCGGCAGCCCGTCCGGGTTGCCTGCGGTCTTCAGCATCAGCGGCGGCACGGCGGAAACGAGCACGGCCTTGGCGACACGGCCGGCCGGCTGGCCATGCTTGGCCACGTAGCGCGCGACTTCGCCGCCGCCGGTCGAGTGACCGATGTGGACCGCGTTCTTGAGGTCGAGATGTTCGACGACCGCAAAGGCGTCGGCGGCGTAGTGATCCATGTCGTGACCCTCCGCGACCTGGGCCGAGCGGCCATGGCCGCGCCGGTCGTGGGCGACGACGCGGTAGCCCTTGGAGACGAAGAACAGCATCTGCGCGTCCCAGTCGTCGGAGGACAGCGGCCAGCCGTGGTGGAAGACGATCGGCTGCGCATCATTTGCGCCCCAGTCCTTGAAGAAGATCTCGACGCCGTCCGTGGTGGTGATCGTGCTCATGCTCGTGATTCCTTCTGGAGTTGGGTCGGCTAGGTGTGACCGGTGCGACATTGGCGACCGCCTGTCCGATGAGGCGATTTTGTCGGAAAGCGCAGGCTAACACAATTGCGACAATCGTGTCGAATTCATTGCGATTTCCGCAATGATCGGGAGGCGGTTGTTTCGCCTCCCGTCTGGCCTCAAGCCGTACCGGGGCGGTTGATCGTGAGGAAGTGACGGACGACCGGCCGTTCCGGGCCGCGATGATAGGCGAGAACCTGGCCCTGCAGGTCGGCATCAGCCTGGGACACCCGCTTGTGCTGGCGCAGGTGCTCCGCCCAGGATTCGACCATGAACCATTCGACGATCCTTTCCGGATCCGCCGAGTCCTCGGTCACGCCCCAGCCATAGGCACCGTCGCGGCGACGCTCGTGGGACAGGCCGTCGAGAGCGTGGAGGAAGGCACGGCGGTTGTGGCTGTCGACGGTGTATTCGATGAGGATCAGAACCGGTCCGCGATCATGGGCGACGGGTTCGGCGACGAGGGGTTCGGGCCAATGGTTGGACGGCACCATGTCGGCATCGCCGGCCGGCAGCTTGACCCGGTGCATGAGGACGCCGGCGAGCAGAAGACCTGCCGCGCCGATCACCAGCGTCGAGCGGATGCCCACGGCTTCGCCCACGGCACCCCAGCCGAGGCTGCCCGCCGTCATCGCGCCGTTGAACACGGTGAGGTAGACGGCAAGGCCACGGCCGCGCACCCAGTTGGGCAGCACCGCCTGGGCGGTGCCGTTCAGCGTGGTCAGAGCCGTGATCCAGGCGGCGCCGAGAAAGAGCAGGGCGACGATTGCGACCGCTTTCGGCGGGGCGAGCGACAGGATGCCCATGACGGCGGCGGTGGTGAGGGCGGAGGACAGGAGGAGGCCGTCGGCGCTGAGGCGCGCGCGCAGCCGCGGCATCAGGAGCGCGCCGGCGATTGCACCGGCGCCGACCGCGCCGAGCAGGATGCCGTAGAAGCCTGCATCGCCGCCGAGCAGCTGGCGCGCGACCAGCGGCAGAAGCGCCCAGACGGCGCTGGCGAAGGCGAAGAAGACGAAGGCCCGAACCAGGACGACATGCAACGGCCGGCTCGACCGGGTGTAGCGAAGCCCGGCCCGGAAGGCACCGAAGAAGTTCTCCTGCAGCGCGTCGTCCGCCTTTTTGGCGCGCGGCCACCAGACGAGCGCGGCGATGACGACGATATAGCTGGCGACGTCGGCACCATAGGTGATGCCGGCGCCAAAGGCCGCCAGCAGCAGGCCGCCCGCGGCCGGGCCGATGGAGCGCGCGATGTTGATGCCGAGCGAATTGAGTGCCACGGCGCTCTTCACGTCCTCGCGCTTGACCAGTTCCGGCACAATCGCCTGCCAGGTCGGCCCCATCAGGGCGGCGCCGATGCCGCCGAGGAAGGTCAGACCGATCAATGCGCTGACGGAGAGCATGCCGGCCTGCGACAGAACCATCAGCGAAATACTGACGGAGGCCAGCAACAGCTGGACCGCGATCAGGAACTTGCGCCGGTCGAGAATATCGGTGAGCACGCCGGCGGGAATGGCGAGCAGGAAGATGGGCAGGGTTCCCGCCGCCTGCACCATGGCGACGGCGGCCGGCGAGGCGGAGAGGTCGGTCATCAGCCAGGAGCTGGCGACGTCGCGCATGAAGCTTCCCGTATTGCCGAGGACCGTGGCGATCCAGAGAACGGCGAAGACGGGCTGGGCGAGCGGTGCGAAGCTGCCCCCGGTCGGTTTTGCGGCGGTCATGTGCGTGCTCCCGTGGTGAGGTTCGTCGTGTCGAGGTCGCGGGCGGCGACCAGCACGAAGGCGCCGGCAAGGCCGAGATGTTCGAAGAAGGCGTTGGTCGCCATCATGCGCGCCATGCCCGGCGCCATCTCCCAGAAGCGCAGGGCGATGAGCGTGGCGAGAAGCGTGAAGCCGGCCAGCGCCAGCGCACCGGCCCAGCGCAGGACGCCCGAGACCACCATGGCGGAGGCGGTCAGTTCGAACGCGATGACGGTCAGGGCGAAAAAGCCGGCCGGATGGAGGCCGAAATGATCCATCTCCGCCAGCGCGCCGTCGAAGTCGAGGATCTTGGTCAGCGGGCCCTGGATATAGGCCGCGCAGAGCGCCAGAAGCGAAAGCGTGCGCGTCACCGGCGATCCGATAAGACGCGCGGCCTGGCTGCGCATCGTGTCCGTAGGTGGTAGGGTCATGTCTGCTCCTTGGCATTGGCCGGGACGATCGGCTGCAGTCGATGGAGCGATCATGCTCGGTTGCACCCCGTCACACAATTGAAGGAATACTCACGATTTTATTTCGATAAATGGAATAATCCGGCGGCGAGTTCTCGCGTCGCGGGGGTATTGTAGTATGACCCATAGAGTGGTACAATGACCTGATCAAGAGAGGTGTGAAATGATCGTCGGGTTTCGGGACGGATGGCTGCGGGCCTTCTTTGTGAGCGATGTCCGTTCCCGCAATATTCCGTCTGATCTCGAAGGGCGGTTGTTCCGTAAGCTCCAGATGATTGACGACGCCATGAGCGATCAGGATTTGCGTGCGCCGCCCAGCAATCATTTCGAGAAGCTGCGCGGTTCTCTTGAGGGCCTGCATTCGATCCGCGTCAACAAGCAATGGCGATTGATCTTCCGATGGGACGACGGTCGCGGCGAGGCGTCGGATGTCTATCTCGACGACCACAGCTATCGATGAGGAAATGCCATGTTAATGACCACACGCAGGCCGGCCACGGTCGGCGAAATTCTGACGGAAGAGTTCCTGCAGCCGCTCGGCCTGACGCAGGCCGTGCTGGCTGAGGCAATGGGCGTGCAGCGCAAGCATGTGAACGAACTCTGCAACGACCGGCGCACTGTGACGGCGGCGACGGCGCTCATTCTGGCGCGCGTGTTCGGCAACAGTCCGGACTTCTGGCTGAACACGCAGCGGCGCTGCGACCTGTGGACGGTCATGAATTCGCCCGACCAGCGGGCGCGGATCGATCGGGCCAGGCCTTTGGCGACCGCGGCATAGCGGGCGACGATCCCGTCCCGATCCCCGGCGCTGCGTCGAGCAGGCGACATCTGACGGGCGGCATGGGCCGCCCGCCTTTCGTCGCGGTCAAACCGCCCAGCAAGAGCAGCCGAGCGCCCCGAAGAAGCCCTTGAGGTCCGAGATCGGCAGTTTCGACGTCCAGGCACCGGCATGGTCATGGCCGTGGACGCCGCAATCGCTGGCGCAGCCGCAGGTGGAAATCGCCGTGCGGCGCAGCGAGCGTGCGCCGGCGCCCTCCGGCTCGCCCCAGGCGGCATATCCGCCGAAGCTGCGCACGGGCGACCAGTCCGGCATCGCCGGCGGCACGTCGTTCTCGTCCAGCGCCTTGAAGTCGCCGGCGCCGTAGACCACCTTGCCGCCGACCATGGTCAGTTCCGACACCAGAAACGAGATCTCGTCCTCGGCGCAGGCGAAGAAATCCTTGTCCGGCACGACGAGATCGGCGAACTGGCCCTTTTCGATGCGGCCCTTCTTGCCCTCCTCGTTGGAGAACCAGGTAACCTTCTCCGTCCACATGCGCAGCGCCGTCTCGCGATCGAGGCAATTGGCTCTGGGATAGAGCTGCATGCCGCCGACCGTCTTGCCCGTTACCATCCAGGACAGGGAGACCCAGGGGTTGTAGGAGGCGACGCGCGTCGCATCGGTGCCGGCCGAGACATTGACGCCCTTGTCGAGCATTTTCCGGATCGGCGGCGTCGCTTCGGCAACGCCATGGCCATAGCGCTCGATGAAATATTCGCCCTGATAGGCCATGCGGTGCTGGGTGGCGATGCCACCGCCCAAGGCGGCGATTCGGTCGATGGAGCGGTCCGAGATCGTCTCGGCATGGTCGAAGAACCAGTTGAGGCCTTCGAGCGGAATGTCCTTGTTGACCTTTTCGAACACGTCGAGCGAGCGGGAGATGGTCTCGTCATAGGTGGCGTGCAGGCGCCAGGGCCAGCGGTTTTCGGCCAGCACCCGGACGATCTCTTCGAGCTCGCCTTCCATCTCCGGCGCCATGTCCGGGCGCGGCTGGCGAAAATCCTCGAAATCGGCGGCGGAGAAAACGAGCATCTCACCCGCCCCGTTGTGCCGGAAATAGTCGTTGCCCTGCTTGTATTTGACGCTCGCCGTCCAGTCGAGAAAGTCCTGCTTTTCCTCCTTCGGCTTCTGGGTGAAGAGGTTGTAGGCGAGCCGCACCGTCATCTGCCCCTCGTCCGACAGTTTCTGGATGACGACATAGTCGTCCGGATAGTTCTGGAAGCCGCCACCGGCATCGATGACGCCCGTCACGCCCAGCCGGTTCAGCTCGCGCAGGAAGTGCCGGGTCGAATTCACTTGATAGTCGAGCGGCAGCTTCGGGCCCTTGGCAAGCGTCGAATAGAGGATGCCGGCATTCGGCTTGGCCAGCAGCATGCCCGTCGGGTTGCCGTTGGCGTCGCGGGTGATCTCGCCGCCGGGCGGGTTCGGCGTGTCCCTGGTATAGCCGACCGCACGCAGGGCGGCGCCGTTCAGCAGCGCGCGATCATAGAGGTGGAGCAGGAAGACCGGCGTATCCGGGGCGATCGCATTGATCTCCGCGATCGTCGGCAGGCGCTTTTCCGTGAACTGATGCTCGCTGAAGCCGCCGACGACGCGCACCCATTGCGGCGCCGGCGTGATCGCCACCTGACGCTTGAGCATGTCCATCGCGTCGGCCAGCGACCGCACGCCATCCCACCGCAGCTCCATATTGTAGTTGAGGCCGCCACGGATGACGTGGGTGTGGTTGTCGATCAGACCGGGCAGCACGCGCCGGCCCTTGAGGTCGATGATCTCCGTGTCGGGCCCGGCCAGCGCCATGATCTCGCTGTCGGAGCCGACCGCCAGGAACAGCCCGTCCTTGATGGCGATGGCCGTGGCGGCGGGGTTGGCGCGGTCGAGCGTGGTGACGCGACCGTTCTGGAGAATGCGGTCTGGATGCATGGGGTTCACTCCGGTCTGGTAGGGATCGGCGGCCTTGGCCGGCGGGAAGAGGTTGGAGAGCGCCAGGCTCGACGCACCGCCCAGGAAGGTTCGACGCGTCGCCATCAGCTGGCCGCCTTGTCCGACGATGTCGGGTGGCCGGCAACCTCGACGCCTGCCCCGCCCTTCGGCAGATGCCCGAACATATGCGGCTTGATCTGATGGAGCCAGGAGACGGCCGCCGGCTCGCGCGTCCAGAGCGATTTTGCGAGCGGGATGACCTGCTCGCCGACGAGAATGCCGAGAAGGCCGACGAGAGCGATGACGGGCGGTGCCGGCGAGCGGACATTGAGCAGGCTATAGACGATGCCGACGAGCAGCCCGGCACCGAGAGACAGGAGATAGACTTTCACGGGAGATCCTCCACGATGGCGGAAAGGCCGCCCCGACGGGTGATCGGGGCGGTTGCGGGACGCGTCTACTTCGCGGGGTTCGGGCCGATGCGCTTGCCATGGCCGACGCGCTCCTTGGCACCGTGAACCATGGTGTAGGCATAGTCGATGCCCATGCCATAGGCGCCGGAATGCTCCTTCACCAGCGTGGTGACCGCATCGTAGGTGTCCTTGCGGGCCCAGTCGCGCTGCCATTCCAAGAGGACCTGCTGCCAGGTGACGGGAATGACGCCGGCCTGGACCATGCGGTCCATGGCGCGATTGTGCGCTTCGAGCGAGGTGCCGCCGGAGGCGTCGGCCACCATGTAGATTTCATAATCCGGCACGTCCCGCAGCGCCGACAGGGCGAAGGTGGTGTTGCATACTTCGGTCCAGAGACCGGAAACGACGATCTTCCTGCGGCCGTTCGCGGCGTTCCGCGCCAGCGCATCCCGCACGTTCTGGTCGTCCCAGGAATTCATCGAGGTGCGCTCGAGAATGTCGTTGTCCGGGTGCACGGCCAGGAGTTCGGGGTAGGTGTGGCCGGAGAAGCTCTCGGTCTCCACCGTCGTGATCGTCGTGGGAATGTCGAAGATCTTGCCGGCCTTGGCGAGACCGACGACGTTGTTCTTCAGCGCCTGGCGGTCGATCGACTGAACGCCGAAAGCCATCTGGGGCTGCTGGTCGATGAAGATGAGCTGGCTGTTCTCAGGGGTCAGGACGTCGAACTTGGACATGGTCTCTTCCTTGTGGTTTCGCCGCGTCTGCGGGTGTCTCAGCTGTCGGCAGCGATCGGTCGTCCGGCGGGTCTGCTTGCGCGCCCTTGCGGCGTGTCCGCCGTCGGGAGAAGCGATGCGCCGCCCTGTCTGCTGCTGAACAAGAACCTACGCCGGAACTTACCTCTTCGGAATTGCAATAAATATTGCGAATGCATGCCGGATATCGCAATAATATCGCAGGGCTTCTTACCGGGTGACGCCGTCGGGCCGATGCGGGTGGCCATTGATCGCGATGCCGGATCGCAATAGGGACAGTCTCTTGAATGGCCACGGGTGAAACACTGCCATGAACGACTACAAGGCTCTGCGAACCTTTCTCCTTGCCGCGGAAAAGCGCAATTTCGCCCAGGTGGCGCGCGAGCTCGACATGACGCCCGCCGCCGTCACGCGGGCGATCGCGGCGCTGGAGGCGGAACTGGGTGTACAGCTGTTCGTGCGCACCACGCGTCAGGTCTCGCTGACCACCGATGGGGCGGTCTTCGCCGCGCAGATCCAGCCGGCGGTCAAGACGCTGGAGGCCGCACGGCGCGACGTCATGAACGCGCACAAGGCCGACCAGGGACGCCTGCGGATCAGCGCGCCCACCTGGTTCGGCAAGGCCGTGCTGCCGCCGATCCTGTCCGGCTTCAAGACGAAGTTTCCGAAGATGAGCTTCGAGATCTCGCTGTCGGACGGGTTGATCAACATCGTCAACGACGACTATGATCTCGCGATCCGCATCTCCGCGCAGCCCTCGGACAAGTTCACCATCTGGCGCAAGATCCGGGTCGTGCCGCGCATTCTGGTGGCCGCACCGGGCAGCCGCTTCGTCGAGATGGCGCATCCGAACGAACTGAAACCGGACGATTGCCTCGCCTATAGCGGCGAGAGCCGGCGGGAAAGCTGGTCTCTCTCCGATGGCGGCTCGAGCATCGTGATCTCCGCCGGTCGCGGCTTCAGCGCCAACAGCGGCGAGGTCCTCGCCGACATGGCCGCCGACGGGGCAGGGGTGGCCCTGCTTCCGGGCTTCAACATCGCCGAACACATCCGCGCCGGACGCCTGGTCCACGTCTTCAAGGGCTGGGCCCCGCCGGACCTCTGGCTGACCCTGTTCTATCCGCCCTACCAGACGCTCCCCCCGCGGATCGCCTCGTTCTGCAAATATTTCGAGGAGCAACTGCCCGCCCATATGCCATCTCTGGACTGAACGCGTCCGCGACATGCGATACTCAGCGGAGCGCGCCGCCGCGCTGGTTGAACGACAAACGAGCAAGTCATCCGCGTTTCGCCTGAAAAGACTAGCACATGCGTGCTAATGGCCGTGCCCGTTGGACTGTGTTTTATCCGCTATCTCGACCTTACCGAATTTACCCGAATTCTGGGAGGTCTGCTTGAGCAGTGGAGATGGAAAGCATGGGACGACAAGAGCAATTGCGAAACCGGAATCGTGGCTTGCGCAGTTCGACGGCACTGACCGTCACCCGCCGCTCCCTCCTGCTGCTGCCGGTCTCCGCCTCGCTTCTGGCCGGCCCGGTGCTGGCGCTGGACGACAAGGATTACATCCAGGACAGCGGCAACGTCGTCTGGAGCACCGACCAGAGCTTTGCCGACGACATGATCATCGGCCTTGAGAACAAGGGCACCACGCTGACCATCAACAATGGTGCGGATGTGGTGATCGCCAATCGCGGCATCATCGCAGGCCTCGGCGGCTCGCAGGCGACCGTGACCGTCTCCGGCCCCGGCTCCGCCCTGAACGTGGTGCGCACGCCTTACGTGCTGGGCAACAGCCTGACCATCGGCGGCGGCTGTAACGGATACTCCGTCATGTGCATTGGCGGCGGCGACGGCACGCTGATCGTCGAAGGCGGCGGCAAAGTGGATGCCAAGAACATCTATGTCAGTGAGGGATCGGGCTCGCAGGGCAAGCTGCTGGTCACCGGCGCGGGATCGGTCGTTTCGGCCGACTACCTCGGCATGCAGGGTCTGCTCGCAACACCGAGCCTCATCAAGGTCGAGCAGGGCGGTGCGATTCTGACGAACAGCGCCTCGATCGGCCAGTTCACGACGACCACGGCCGAGAGCGGCGCGATCGTCACGGGGACGGGCTCGAGTTGGATTAATACGGGTCGGCTCGACCTTACCGGCAATCTGACGATCGCAGACGGTGGCCAGATGAGCACGTCGCGCGCTGTTCTCGACGACAGCGGCAACCTGACCGTTACCGGCGCGGGATCGTCCTTTACCGCAACGAACACGATGAGCGTCATCGCCGACAGTCATATTGTGGTCGCCAATGGCGGTACCCTGAATGTCGCCAATGGCATCAATATCGGCTCGGACGGCTATCTCGTCATCGGCGGGCAGATCGATACGAGTGCGCTGCAGGGCCTTCCCCGCGCGCTCGACACGCAGGCCGCCGGCACGGTCAGCACGGGCACCGTGGTGAACTTCGGCACCTCTGGCTCCGGCCGCCTGGTCTTCAACCACACCAATACGGGCTACGACTTCGCCAACAAGATCGTCGGCGACGGATCGATCGTCAGCCTGTCCGGGGAGACGATCCTCTCCGGCGACCTCACGGGCTTCGCCTCGCTCGACAGCTATGCCGGCGGCGTGATCGTGGATGGAAACAGCCGGCTGGTGCTGAAGGGCGACCTCGGCACCGCGCTTGCCGACACAGATACCGTCACCCCGGACCGCACGAATTTCGACGTGAAGAACGGCACACTGGTCATCGCGGGCCAGACCGGTCAGGTCATCACCAATTTCCTCGGCAGCGAGATCTATACGAGCACCATCGATGTCTGGGGCGACACGCTGAACGGCCAGCGCAACGTGACGGGCGCCTATGGAAAGCTTGCCGGCTTCGGCACCATCGGCACCACCTTCGTCGATCGCGGCGCGACGATCTCGCCCGGCGACACGGGCAATCCCCTGGGAACGTTCACCGTGCGCGGCGATCTCGATTTCGCCGAAGGCGCGATCTACGATGTCGACGTCGCCGGCAACGGCGCGAGCGACCGCATTTCAGTGGAAACCGTCAAGCAATATGCCGGCACGGACGCCGCCGGCAACAAGATCACGGTCGATGCCCTCGGCCGCGCGACGATCGGCAAGGACAGCACGGTGCAGGTGACGGCGCTCGACGCGGCGACCAGCTACCAGTCCGGCCAGACCTACAAGATCCTCACGGCGCAGGGCGGCATCACCGGCACCTTCGCCCAGGCCGTGTCGAAATCCGCCTTCCTCGACGTCGCGCTCGACCAGACCGCCAAGGACGTGGATCTGAGGATTTCCGTCAAGGATCCGGGCAACGGCCAACCCAACCCGGAACCGCCGACAACACCGCCGACGAACCCGGAACCGCCTACGACACCCCCCACCAATCCGGAACCTCCGACGACGCCCCCGACCAACCCGGAGCCGCCGACGAACCCGAACCCGCCGACGCCGGAACCCCCGACCAATCCCCAGCCTCCGACGACGCCGGAGCCGCCCACCAACCCCGAGCCCCCGACCAACCCGGAACCTCCAACGAACCCGGAACCGCCCACGAACCCGGAACCGCCGGAAACCGGCCTGTTCGACAGCGTTGCCGACACGCGCAACCAGGTTGCCGTGGCGCGGTCGCTCAACACGCTCGAGCAGAGCGGCGGATCGCTGGCGCTCTACAACAGCCTGTTGCTGCTGAGTGCCGACGAGGCGCGGGGCGCTTTCGACCGGCTGTCGGGCGAGGCACATGCCTCTGTCAAATCCGGCCTGATCGCCGGAGACCGCCAGACGCGCGATGCGACCAATGATCGTCTGCGCGCCGCCGCGGGCGACGTTGCGGCCAAGCCCGTGCCCGTCAACAATTATTGGGACAATGGACGCTGGACGGACGATCCCATGTCGGCCGTCACGCCGAAGACGGTGGACCCGGCATGGTCCGTCTGGGGCCAGGCGTTCGGCTCGTGGAGCAATATCGACGCCGGCAATGGCGTGGCGGATGCGGACGTCGCGACCGGCGGCCTCGTCACGGGTATCGACACGCTGGTCGGTCCGGTCTCGCGGCTCGGTGCTTTCCTCGGCTACAGCCGCACCAGCATCGACGTCGACAGCCGGTCGTCCTCGGCCGACAGCGACAACTACACCATCGGTCTCTATGGTGGCACGCAGCTGGGCGCGCTGTCGCTGCGCTCCGGCCTCTCCTACACCAACCACCAGATCTCCACGAAGCGGTCGGTGGATTTCCCCGGCGTCTCGCAGGATCTCAAAGCCGACTACGATGCCGGCTCCGTGCAGGTCTATGGCGAACTCGGCTACGAGATCCAGACGACGTTCGCGGCCTTCGAGCCCTTCGTGAACGTGGCGCATGTCAATTTGGATACCGACGGCTTCCGCGAGAAGGGCGGCTCCGCCGCGCTGCGGGGGGATGGCGACACGACCAACACGACGTTCACGACGCTCGGCCTGCGTGCCTCGTCGGACGTCACGCTCGGTGGTCTTCCCACAGTCGCGAGCGGCACGCTCGGCTGGCGGCATGCCTTCGGCGACATCGATCCCGCCTCGCGTCTCGCCTTTGCCGGCAGCGACAGCTTTGCCGTGAAGGGCGCGCCGGTCTCGCAGGATGCCTTCATCGTCCAGGTCGGACTGGACATGACGCTGTCGCCGACGACGACGCTCGGCCTCTCCTACAACGGCGAGTTCGGCGACGATGGCATCGCCAACGGCGTCGATGCGAAGCTGCGCGTGCGCTTCTGATGCGCCGCCTGTCCCTCCTGTCTGTCACGGCGGCGCTTGCATGCGCCGCCGTGACCGGCGTTTCCGCCCAGACGGCCGCAAAGCCTTCCGCCTTGTCGGAAAGCTATGACGACTGGACCGTGCGCTGCGCGACGCAGGGTGCTCCGGCGGAGACGGCCGGCGACCCGGCCAAGGGTGGCCGCAGCGCGGGCGCGCGGGAATGCTCGCTCTCCCAGAGCCAGACCAATGCAAACGGCCAGCGCGTGCTGCTGGTCGAGCTGCGCCCGGCCGAGGATGGTCGTCTGCGCGGCAATCTCGTCCTGCCCTTCGGTCTCGCCCTGCAGAAGGGCGCGACCTTTGCCGTGGACGACCTGCCGCCGGGAAAACCGGCGCCGTTTCGCACCTGTCTGCCGGTCGGCTGTGTCGTCTCCCTTCTCTTCACGGATGGCATTACGCAGTCGCTCCGGTCCGGCACGACGCTGACCGTCAAGGCGCAGGCCAGCGATCCCGAGACGGAGGTTCCCTTTTCCATCTCGCTCAAGGGGTTCGACGCCGCCCTCCAGCGCACCGTGGCCCTGTCGAAGCCGGAGTGACACTCTTACCGCGCCGCGGGGTGCAAGACGCCTATCTCGTTGTTTCAACACGATCCGGACAGAGCCTCCCCCGCGCTACGGGCGCGAAGACGGAGATGTCTTTTGAGGGTGCGGGCTGCTAGATGTTCGGTCGCAAGACCCGGGAGATCCCGATTTGACGACAGAAACCATCATCGTGGTCGATGACCATCCTGTGTTTCGCGACGGATTGCGCGCCCTGATCGGGCGAAGACTGCCGCTGGCGACGGTGATTGCGAGCGACACGCTGGACGATGCCCTCGCGATCGCCAGGCGGGGCGGCAAGCCGCCGTCCATGTTCCTGCTCGACCTGTTCTTCTCCCGGCACAGCATTCTGGAGACGCTCCCGGCCCTTCGTCAGGAATTCCGGCAATCGTCCATCGTCATCATCTCCATGACCGACGCGCTGGCGACGGTGGATGCGGCCATGGCCTGCGGCATCAACGGCTTCATCAACAAGGCCGTGTCGCCGGAGGCGATGATCGCGGCGATCGAGGCCGTGCGGAACGGCGATCTGGTGCTGCTGCTTCCCGACACGGCGGGAGGTGAGGGCGCCGCGGGCGAGGCGGAGGCACGGCCCCTGAGCCTGACAGACCGCCAGTCGGCCGTTCTCATGCTGATTGCCGAGGGCAAGAGCAACAAGGAGATCGGCATCGCGCTCGGCATATCGCCCTTCACCGTCCGCATTCACGTATCGGCCCTGTTCCGCGCGCTCGGAGTCGCCTCCCGGGCCGCCGCCGTTGCCAAGGGTGCGGCCGAAGGGCTGCTGGTGACGCGCCAGCCATAGCGCGCGCCGCCGAGGCGGGATCGCTTCGCTACGAGAGCGCGGCTTTCCCGGTCGCCCGCCCCTCGGCTTCCATGGCTGCGGCCATGATGACGGAACGCAGTTCGGCGGGGCGCACAGGCTTCGACAGGATGGGGATATCGTCGTCGCCGAGTTCGTCGCGAACGCGGCCGGGATCGTGGCCGCTCATGACCACGGCGGGGACCAGCCGCCCGAGGATGCGGCGCACGGCCTTGATGCAGTCGCTGCCGGTCGTGCCTTCGCCGAGGTCGAAATCGGCGATGACGAGGTCGCAGGGCGCGACCTCGGCGGGAACGCCGGTTTCCGCCTGCACCGCGCAGCCCCATTTCCGCAGCAGGCTCGCGGTCGCGCACAGCACGGCACCGTCATCCTCCACCAGCAGAATGCGCAGGCCGTCTATGCCGGGTGCCGCATGCGCGGTGCGCACCGCACGGCGCGGAACCGGAGCGTCACGCGCGGAGATCGTCAGCCCGGCCAGCGTCACGCTGGTGCCGCGTCCCGGCGTCGAGCGCAGCCTGACCTTCATGTCCATCAGCTGGGCCAGCCGCTTGACGATCGACAGGCCGAGGCCGACGCCCTCGATATCGCGATCGCCGCGCGCGCGCACCTGATAGAACTCCTCGAAGACCCGCTGCTGGTGTTCCGGCGAAATGCCGGGTCCCTGGTCGCAGACCTGTACGGAGAGCATGCCGTTTTCCCGCCGGCAGCCGATCATGATGGCGCGGCCCGGCGCATATTTGATCGCGTTGCTGACGATGTTCTGCAGCATGGTCGTCAGCAGCGCGCGGTCGGTGATGACGACGCTCTTGCAGTTGCTGACGCCGAGCTTGCAATCGTTCGCCTGTGCCATGTCGGTGTTCTGCTGCAGCACGTCGTCGAGAATGTCGGCGATCGCGACGGCCTCGTATCGCGGCACCACCTTGCCGCTGTCGAGCGTCGAGACGTCGAGCAGCGACTTGAACAGGCGCGAGATGCTCTGGAGCGAGCGGTCGATATTGTCGACCATGCCCAGCTCGCTCTGCCGCAGATCGGCATCGCGAAGGCAGGCGGTGAAGAGGCTGATGGCATGGACGGGCTGGCGGAGATCGTGGCTGGCCTGCGCCAGAAAGCGGGACTTGGACAGGTTGGCCTCGCGCGCCGCGATATAGGCCTTGTGGACACGCTTCATGAGCACGAAAATATAGGCCGGCACCAGCACGGCCGTCGCGATCAGCGTCACCGCGATATACGGGTTCTGCCGCATGTAATCGTTGAACACGGCGGCAGTGGCGATCGAGCCGAGCGCCATCACCGTCGAGGCGATCAGGATGCGCGGCCCGAACCGCAGCCCGTTGCCGACGGTGACCCAGAGAAGAAGCGCAAACAGCGGCAACATGCCCGCGCCGCCATTGGCCAGCGTATAGGTCAGCGCCGGGATGTCGCAGACGATGGCGATCGTTCGCCGCCACGGCTGATCGCCCGGATGCGTCTTCATCCACCACCAGACCGCACAGGAGAACGGCAGGTAGATCACGAAGAGCCAGAGGATCCCGGTCGGCAGATCCCGCCAGTAGCCGGCGAGCGTGCCCGGCACGACGGTGACGAAGGCGATGCCGGAGACGATGATCCGCACCACCGCCTGCTTCAGGTCCTCACCCTCCTCCTGGCCGGTGGACGAGGCCGAAAACCTGTCGAGGACCCGGCCGAAGCCGACGTTCACGCGATCCGTCAAAGCCATCCCGCCACCCATTCATTCCGGTTCATCACGGTTTCGTGTGCGTGCAGGGGTACAAGCCATGTAAGCCGGAATCAACCTTTTCAGGAACGGGGGGCCGCCGCCGCCCTGCCGTCGCGCGGCAGGGCGGCGAGGCTCAGCGGGCCTTGTCCACAGTGATCGTGACCTTTCCGGGCCGGTCGAAGATCGAGACGTCGCCGTCGATCTGCCCCAGAACGACGATGCCCGGCGGGGGCACGCGTCCCTCCCGATAGTAGATGACGAAGTCGCCGGAGCTCCACAGGCCGAGGGTGCCGGCGGAGAACGCGCGCTGGCGCGGGGCGGCCGGCAGAGCCTGCGGCAGGGTGCCGGTCTTTTCCTGACGCAGATGGTCATCCATCTCGATCGTCAGCGGCAGCATGGCGGATAGCGCCCGTGCGGCAACGTTGCCGGTCAGGTTCGCCGTCACGTCACCCCAATCCGACGCAATGCGGATACGATCCTCGGCCATGGCTGGTCCTCCCATGAGAAGCGTGAGCAGGATACCGATCCGTGCCGGCGCTGCGATATGTTTCATCTTCGGCCTTTCCCCTGCGGTGAGGTGTTCGGCGGCCGCACCGGCGGGCGGGCGGGTCTCGCCTGCTTTCGCGTTCAGGCCAGGTGCTGATCGAAGAAACCCTTGAGCGTGTCGAAGGGAATGAGATCCACGCGATCGTAGAGATCGACATGGCCCGCACCCTCGACCCAGACGAGCGCCTTCGGCTCCGATGCCCTGTTGTAGGCATCCTGGCTGAACTCCCTGGAATGGGCCCGATCGCCCGAGATGAACAGCATCGGGCGCGGGGAGATCGTCTCGATGTCGTTGAACGGATAGAAGTTCATGAACTTGACACTGCTGGCGAGCGTGGGCTTCGTCGTCGTCTCCGGGGCAACGCCGGCCGGCGTGAAGGCACCGCGCGGCGTGCGGTAGAAGTCGTAGAACTCGCGCTGGATCGGATCGGTGTCCGCCGTCAGTTGCAGCGTGGTGCCGCCGATGTAGCGGATGTCGGCGCCATCCGCTTCCGCCCAGCGCTGCTCGGCGGCCGTGGCGATGAAGGCCTTGCGCTGCTCGACCGTCTGCCCCTTGTTCAGCGCGTCGCGGAAGGCGGCACCCATATCGTACATGCTGACGGTGGCGATGGCCTTGATGCGCGGGTCGATCTTGGCCGCGCTGATGACGAAGCTGCCGCTGCCGCACACGCCGATGGCGCCGATGTTGCCGCGATCCACGAAGGCCTGCGACCCGAGGAAATCCACACCGGCGCTGAAGGCTTCGGCGTAAGCCTCGGGCGACACCAGATTGCGCGGCTGGCCCTCGCTCTCGCCCCAGAAGGGCAGGTCGATCGACATGGCGACGAAGCCCTGCTCGGCCATCTTCGTGGCGTAGAGATTGGCGCTCTGTTCCTTCACCGCACCCATCGGGTGGCCGACGACGATCGCCGGGTTCCTGGCCGCCCGGTCCATGTCCTCGGGCAGGAAGAGGTTGCCCGCGACCATCGTCCGGTACTGGGTCGGAAACCGCGCCTTTTGAACGGTCACCCGGTCGCTGGTGTAGAAATTGGAGGCGCCGTTGGTCATGTCTTGAGCCCTTGCTGCGATCATGTCGAAAAAGGATGTCGCCCCGAGCGCGGCAACGCCGGCGCTCGTCATCTTGAGAAGGGAACGGCGATCGATGCCGGTCTTCGAGGCGTCGCGGTGGATGTCATCGGTCATGTCCATGGTCCTTGTGCGGGGTGGGTGTGGGGGAGGGTCGGCGAGGGGGCTGCCTCTTGGCGGCGGCGCTCGGACGGCCAGGCCGTCACGGCAAGAAGGGACGAACCGGCCAGAAGCGCAGCTGCGAACAGGAAGGTCGTCCACCAGCCCATCGCATCGAACAGCAGGCCGCCCGTGGACGCCCCGAGCGTGATGGCGAGCTGGATGGTGGCGACCTGCAACCCGCCCCCGGCCTCGGCATCCTCGGGCATGGTCCGGCTCAGCCAGGTGCCCCAGCCGACGGGTGCCGCCGTGCCGAACAGGCCCCAGCCGACGAGCAGGGCGGCGGTCGCGGTGGCGGACGTGCCGAAAGCGATGAGCCCCAGCGCGATAACGGCCATGACCAGCGGGATCGCGACGAGAACCGGATACAGCCGGCCGCGCAGGAGGCGACTGACGAGCACCGTGCCGAGAACGCCGGCCAGGCCCATCAGCAGGAGAAGCAGCGAGAGGGTCGAGATCGACACCGCCGTGACCGTTTCCAGGAAGGGCCGGAGATAGGTGAACAGCGCGAATTGCCCCATGAAGAAGGACAGGATCGACGCCATGCCGATCGCGACCTGCCGCCGCAGGAGAAGCCGGAACACGGTGAGCGATCCCTCGTCGCGTCGGGCGCGGCGTGGCGGCAGCGACGGCAGGCTGATCCACTGCCAGACGAGCGCCACCAGCGCCATCGGAACGACGGCGAAGAAGGCACCGCGCCAGCCGATGGAGGCTCCGAGCAGGCTGACGAGCGGCGCCGAGATCGTCGCAGCGATGGCATTGCCGGCATTCAGCATGGCCAGCCCTCTGGGAACGGCGTCCTCGGGGACGAGCCGCATGACGATCGCGGTCGACATCGACCAGAACCCGCCGATCGCCACGCCGAGCAGGGCGCGCCCGATCATCAGGACGAGATAGTTCGGCGAGACCGTGACGATCACGCCCGACATCACGAGCAGGAGCGAGAAGGACGCGAGCACCAGCCGCCGGTCGACCCGGCGCGTGAGGCCCGCCACGAACAGGCTCGTCACGACGGCGAAGATGCCGGAAACGGAAATCGCCTGTCCGGCTCGGCCTTCCGTCACCCCGAGCTCGGCGGCGATGGGGGAGAGAAGGCTGACCGGCAGGAATTCGGATGCGATGAGGACGGCGACGCAGAGCGCCATGGAGACGACGGCGCCCCAGGCGGCCCTGGGCACGGCGGGAACGGAAGCGTCCCTGTGGCCGGTGGTGCCGGGATCGGGGTCTGCGATGTGCTCAGTCGGTGCCGTATGGGTCATGCCGGCACGATAATCCGGATTCAGTTCCGGAATTAGCCGTTGCAATTCACATGGACTTATCGATGATGAACATCAATCGAGGGCATGGGAAGACGATGAAGCGCGAAGATCTCAACGATATGCTCTGGTTTCTCGCCGTTGCGGAGGAGCGGAGCTTTACCAAGGCGGCAGCCAAGCTCGGGACGTCGCAATCGACCATCAGCCACACGATCAAGAAGCTGGAGGCTCGGCTCGGACTGCGGCTCCTCACCCGCACGACGCGTAGCGTCGTACCGACGGAGGCCGGCGAGCGCCTGATCCGCGCGCTCGCGCCGCGCATCGAGGAGCTTGAGACCGAGATCGACCAGCTGATGGAAATCCGCGACACGCCGACAGGCTCCGTCCGCATCACCCTGTCCGACCATGCGCAGGAAAGCGTTGTCTGGCCGAAGCTCCGCCCGCTGCTGCGCGCCTATCCCGACATCAAGGTCGAGCTGAACAGCGACAACGGGTTCCGCAACATCGTGGAGGAGAAGTTCGATGCCGGCGTGCGGCTGGGCGAGAGTGTCGACAAGGACATGATCGCGGTTCGCATCGGCCCGGATTGGCGGCTGGTCGCCGTCGCATCGCCGGACTATCTTGCGACGCGCGCGATACCGAAGACACCGCAGGAGCTCGTCGGCCACGTCTGCATCAACCATCGGCAAGCCCGCGCCGGCGGCCTCTATGCCTGGGAATTCGAAAAGGACGGACGGGAGGTTCGGGTCCGCGTGGACGGACAGCTGACGTTCAACACCTCCTATGCCATGATCGATGCGGCGGTGGCGGGCTACGGCATCGCCTATGTCCCGGAAAGTCTGGTCACGTCCGAAATCGCCGCCGGCAGGCTCGTCCAGATCCTTCATGACTGGTGCCCGCTGTTTCCCGGCTATTACCTCTATTATCCGAGCCGCCGGCAGAACTCCCCGGCCTTCAAGATCGTCGTGGATGCCCTCAAGGCATGACGATGCGTGTCCGCGCGGAAGGCGAACGCGAAAAAGGCTCCCCTTGCGAGGAGCCTTTCCGTTTTTGTGTCGCGCGATGCTTACTGAACGATCTGGACGACCTGGCCCGTCTGCGGATCGACGATCAGGCGCTGCTGGTCGACGATGGCGTAGGAATAGGTCGGATCCTCGGGGATGGGCGTGAGGACGACCGTCTGCGGCACGCGCTTGCCGACCACGATCGGCTCTTCCACCACGACGCGCTGCGTCGGCATGGGCTGCTGGCGCACATAGGTCACCACGCGTTCCGGCGGCGGGTCGATCGCTGCGCCGGCGATGGCGCCGACGGCACCCCCGACCACGGCACCCACCGGACCACCGACGACGGCGCCCGTTGCCGCGCCGCCGGCAAGGCCGGTGACGGTGCCGCTGCCGTCAGCAAAAGCGGCCGTGGAGAAACCGAGCGACAGGACGGCGAAGGGAATGAGAAGAGCGGTTTTCATGGTTCTGATCCTTGTGTTGTGGTTCGGCAGGGAAAGGCTTTGCCGGCAGCATTGGTTCCTGCCCGGGACTTCAGTCCATGGATCCCGCCCGGCGCGTCGGACTTAAGTCGGACGCCGGCGAACCGACGTCGCGTCAGCTATTACCGAAGTAAAACAGTCACCTTTCGCAAACGAGACTGTGACGGGGTCAATATCTTTCGGTCCGGGCGAACGCATTAACCACCCTCTGCAACCGCGGCTTTACGAAGACAGTGTAAGCCTGTCCCGAGGGGATCTTTCATGCGTCTTGTCACCAAACTGAACGTTGCGCTTGTCGGCGTCGTCGCCGTTTCCGCCGTTCTCAACTTCGCCACGCTGCGGCTTGCCGTGCTGCCGAGCTTCTCGGCGCTCGAGGAGCAGGCGGCCGAGCGAAACCAGAGCCGCGTTCTGGAAGCCATCCAGCTGCAGAAGGACCAGGTCGCCAGCAGCGCGGGCGACTATGCCATCTGGGATGACACCTACGACTTCATGGCGGGCGTGGCGCCCGCTTACGAGGAAAAGAACGTCACGGCCGAGTCCCTGAAGACGCTCGGCGTCAATTATTTCGTCGCGATCGACGTTGCGGGCCGGGTGGTTCTCGACAGCGGCTTCGTCTTCGATGCCGACGAACCCCGGCCGCTCAAACTGCTGTCTGCCGACAGTCTGCCGCCCGACAGTCCGCTCCTGTCGCGCGCGCGGGATGTCGAGATCCGCTCGTCGCTGATCCAGACTCCGCAGGGGCTCGCCGTCATCGGCATCTCGCCCATCCTGCGCTCCGACAGGTCCGGCACGCAGACGGGGACGCTGGTGCTCGGCCGGCTCCTCGACATGGGCGCGATCCGGTCGGCGACCCGCGTCGATTTCGATCTTCTGGCGACCTCCACCTTCCCCACACGGCCGCTGGCGGTAAGCGGCAGGACGGTCGACAGGGTCGATCCGCTGCTCGGTCCGGATGGACGGGCGCTCGCCATGATCCGGTCGCACACGACGCGCGACATCACCGCACTCGGCGAAAAGACGATCCTGACGACGCTGCTCATGCTGCTTGCCGGCGCCACGATCCTGCTTCTCGCGCTGGGGGTCATCCTGCGCCATATCGTCATTCGCCGCATCGAGACGCTGCGCTCCCACCTCCTGTCCGTTGCGGCGACGGGTCATCTCGACGCGATGCCGGAGGACAGGAAGGGCGACGAGTTGAGCGAGACCGTGTTCTCCTTCAACGCAATGGCCGGGCAGCTTGACGAGCTTCGCGACAGATTGCGGCGGCAGGATTACGATCACGGCGCGGCGGACGAGGCGGCCGGCCTTCTCCACAATGTCCGCAACGCGCTCAGCCCCATCTCGGTCGCCGCCTGGGGTCTGGCGAAGGCGAATGCCGCGCCCTGGAAGCAGAACCTGACCAAGGCCCTCGACCAGCTGGCCGAGCCCGACCTTGCGCCGGACCGCGCGGCGAAGCTCCAGCAGTTCGTCGCCCTGTCATCCGCCCGGCTGATGGACGAGGACAGGGCCCGGCAGGAGGAGGTGGGGTCGCTCGTCGCCATGCTTCGCCATGTCGACGACATCCTGAAGGAGCAGGACCGTTCCGCCCAGCGCGACCGCGTGCTGGACGCGGTGGATATCGCGGCATCGCTGCGCAATGCGCTGCCGCTCATCGCGCACCGCCGCGGCATCGCGGTCGATGTCAGCGCGCTTTGCAGCCTCACCGCATTCGGCCACCGGGTTCCGCTCGAACAGGTGCTCGGCAATCTGGTCGTCAACGCGGCCGAGGCCATCGAGGCGTCCGGTTCGGGCGCGGGGCAGGTGCGGATCGCGGCGCGACGGATCGCGGACGCCGAGGGCACTGCCAGCATCGAGCTGACCGTGAGCGATGACGGCGTCGGCATCGATGCGGAAAACCGGGTCCGGCTGTTCGAAAAAGGCTTTACGACGAAAAGCGGCGGCAAGCGCGGCGTCGGGTTGCACTGGTGCGCGAATGCCGTGAACGCCATGGGCGGACGCCTGTCCGTCGAAAGCGAAGGGCCGCAACGGGGCGCGACCTTCCGGATCATCCTTCCCGCGGCCCTTTCGAAACGAGATGCGGCATGACGATACCGACCCACGAGACGCGCCGGATCCTGATCTGCGACGACGAGGCGGGCATTCTCGACGCCTACTGCCGGATCTTTTCCGACCTCGTCGCCCAGACGGCCGACGACGGCGCCAGCGACTACGACGCCCTGTCGGCCGATCTGTTCGGCGACGCGCCGGAACACGCGGCGGCCGTGATCGACGAGATCGTCACCTGCCGCCAGGGCGAGGAGGCGGTGGAGGCGGTGCGCGCGGCGAAAGCGGCCGGGAAGCCGTTCGGCGTCGTGTTCCTCGACGTGCGCATGCCGCCCGGCATCGACGGCGTGGAGGCCGCACGGCAGATCCGCGCCCTTGAACCGGTCATCAACATCGTCATCGTCACCGGCTATTCCGACCATCGGCCGACCGAGATCGCCTCCAAGGTGGGAACGGTGGACCGGCTCTTCTATCTGGTCAAACCGTTCGATGCGGACGAGGTGCGCCAGATGGCGACCACCCTCGTCAACCGCTGGACGAGCGACAGCCGCATCGCCGGCGAACTCGCCGCGCAGGTCGCCGCGCTGGAGACACTGAACGAGGCCCTGCGCGCCAGCGAAGCCTCCGCGCACGACGCCGCCCGGCGCGATCCCCTGACGCGCCTCCTCAACCGGACCGGCCTGCGGGAGCATTTCGACAGCGTCGACCGGCAGGCGCGGGACAATGGCGCCGGGGCCTCGCTCCTCTATCTGGATCTCGACCGCTTCAAGCGGGTCAACGACACCTACGGCCATGGGATCGGCGACCGGCTGATCTGCGAGGTCGCCCGGCGGCTGTCGAATGCCGTTGCGCAGGATGGTTTCGCCGCCCGCCTCGGGGGAGACGAGTTCGCCATCGTCTGCGGATCGCCGAGGCTCGACGCGGTGCTCGGCCGCATCCTCGCCATGGCGGACGAGCCCTTCCTCACGGATGGGCATGTGCTTCCGGTCAGCTTCTCCGTCGGCTATTCGCGAGGCGGGGACGAGGGCGGGGGCGGTATCGACCTGCAGGAGCACATGCGCCGGGCCGATGTCGCGCTCTACGTCGCCAAGGAGGCCGGTCGCGGCGTCGCGCGGCCCTTCGATCCGGATCTCGACCGGATCTTCCTGCGCGACCAGACGCTGGCCCGCGACCTGAAAGCGGCGATCGACGGCAATGGCCTCCGTCTCAGCTACCAGCCGCTGATGTGCATCGACGGGAAGCGGGTGACCGGCGTCGAAGCCTTGCTGCGCTGGGATCACGACGCCCACGGGCTCATCTCGCCCGAGATCTTCGTCACGATCGCGGAGAAGAACGGGCTGATGGGAGAGCTTGGCGAATGGGTCCTGAGACGGGCCTTCGAGGACGCCCGGGCGTGGCCCGAGGTGACCACCTCGATCAACCTGTCGGTGCTGCAGTTCGCAAAGCCGGATTTTGCCGAAACGGTGCTGAGGCTCGCGGGGGATATGCAGGTCGCGGCTGAAAAGGTCGAGTTCGAGATCACCGAAACGGCGATGACGAACGACATCGCCTCGCTTCTTGTGCAGGTGGAGATCCTGCGGGAAGCCGGCTTCCGGTTCGCGCTCGATGATTTCGGCAGCGGTTACGCGAGCATCGGCTATCTCTCGCGCCTCAACTTCCACAAGCTGAAGATCGACCGGTCCTTCGTCAGCGCCCTCTCGACAAAGCCCGACTCCGACCGGATGATCCGCTCGATCGTCAGCCTCGGCGCGGCCATGGGGCTGACCATCACCGCGGAAGGCGTGGAGGACGTGATCCAGCACGACATCCTCAAAGCCGTCGGCTGTCATCAGTTGCAGGGCTTTCTCTTCCACCGGCCCTGCTCGCGCAGCGAGGTGGAGGCGATCCTTCACCGCGAGACCCTTGCCCGAGAGGATGCCGCCTGACGCGGATCTACTTGCCGGCAGCGCCCTTGTCGGAACCGAGCTGGCCGGAAAAGGCGACCAGCGCGTCCGCGACGCCATAGTTCGGCGTGCCCTTCATGCTTTCCGAAAGGGCGAGCACATTCGCCTTGTAGTGGCCGCCCTTCAGCGTGCCCGCCTGCTCGAAGGTCGCGACCAGCGCCAGAAGCTGGGCCTCGTGAAGCAGGTGGAACTTCTCGATCTCGCGAAACGGGTCCTTTTTCTCATCCCTGGCCATGGTGCATCGACTTTCCGGTTCACTGGTTTCGACCCGGCCGAAGGATTTCCGCCGGGTTGAAGACATTCCGCCCCCTGCATACCCGTCTGCGGCAGGCCGCCGCCGGGGCGGCCTGCCGCAGGCCACGGCGCTCGCAAGGGGTTCAAGAGCGTCGTGTGATCGAAGCGATCGAGCGTGTCGGCGACGGACGAGAGGGCAATCCCGTCCGTGCATCGGTGCGATATGCCTCGACCCGCGCCTCTCAACCCGCACCCTGACGACCCGTTCCGGCGCTCAGACCTTTGCTCCCTGCCTCGGACTTAGGTCCGATATCGGCGTTTCCGACCGGTTTGCCCGCGCGCCCGGCTTGCGCTTGCCCTTCCGACGCCGCATTCCATGTAATCGCACAGTGACGATGCTGGTGGAGGCCGGCGGATCTCGAGGACCCATGCGCCTGCACATTCAGACAATGACGGACCGGTGGAATGCGCAGTCGCTCGCGCGGCAGTTCTTCGTCGCAGGCGGCGCGGTGGCGCTTCTGGCCATCGCGCTCGTCGGGGCGTTCGTCACGAACCTGATCGAAGCCACCGTGACGCGCAATTCGGCCGCGGCGACCGCGCTCTACGTGGATAGCATCATCGCGCCCATCCTGCCGGATCTGAAGACCGCGCTGGCGCTCGACGAGACCGTGGAGCGGGCTCTCGACGAGACGCTGAGCCAGGGCGCGCTCGGCCAGCGGTTGATCTCGTTCCGGCTCTGGCGACAGGACGGCACGGTCCTCTATTCCAACGACAAGGCGCTGATGGGCCGGCGCTTTGCGCCGAACGGCGATCTCCAGCGGGCATTCTCCGGCGAGATCGTCGCGCATTTCGACCACGCGGACGATGAGGAGAGCACGACGGAACGGGCGACGGGCAAGCGGCTGCTGGAGATCTACAATCCCGTGCTGCAGCCCTGGTCGGGCGAGATCGTCGCGGTCCTCGAATTCTACGAGGTGTCCAACGAGTTCGAAAACGACATTCGCAGCGCGCGCCTCGCCACCTGGGCGGCCGTCATTCTGGTGACCCTGCTGTTCTTCAGCGTCCTCTCCCTCATCGTCTTTCGCGGCAACCGGACGATCGAGCGGCAGCGTCTGGCGCTGGCCGACCGGATCGCGGAACTGTCGTCGCTTCTGGCACAGAACACGGCGTTGAGCGCGCGGGTGCAGCGCGCCGCGCAGCGCACCGCCGCGCTGAACGAGAATTTTCTGCGCCGCGTGGGCGCCGACCTGCATGACGGGCCGGCCCAGCTGGTGGCCTTCGCCGGCCTGCGGATCGACAGCGAGGTGCTGCTCGATCCCGCCGTGTCGCGCGCCCGCCGCGAACAGGAGATCACGGCGATCAAGGACAGCCTCGACGAGGCCATGCACGAAATCCGCAGCATCTGCACCGGCCTCGTCCTGCCCGATATCGAGGCGCTCGGCGTGGGGGAGGTGGTCGAGCGCGCCGTTCGCGCCTATCGCCAGCGCACGGGCGCGCGCGTGACGCTGGTGCAGGAGGTGTCCGGCGACCTGCCGGCACCGCCCACGGCCGTGCGCATCTGCGTCTACCGCTTCGTGCAGGAAACGCTGAACAACGGCTATCGGCACGCGCGGGCGGAAGGGCAGAGCGTCCGGCTGAGCGTGACGGGGCACACGCTCACCGTAGAGACGGCCGATACGGGGCCCGGCTTCGACGTGGCCGCGGTGCAGCCGAAGAGCCTGGGCCTCGCCGGCCTGCGCGAACGGATTGAAAGCCTCGGTGGACAGTTCAATATAAGCGCCACCCCGCAGGGCACCGTGGTCACGATGCGTCTCGGGCTGGAGGAGGGAGAACAGGCATGACGCAGACGATCAGCATCGCCGTGGTGGACGATCACCCCTTGTTTCGCGAGGGCGTGGCGCGCAGCCTGAACGAGATCGGCGGATTCCGCATCGTCGGCGAGGGGAGCAGCAGTGCCGATGCCGTGCGCCTGTCGCGGGAATGCGCGCCGGATGTCATGCTTCTCGACATCTCGCTGCCCGGCGGCGGTCTGGAGGCGATCGAACCGATCCTCGAGGACTGTCCCAAGCGCATTCTCATCATGCTGACGGTGTCGGAAAGTGCCGACGACCTGAAGACCGCCATCCAGCGCGGCGCCAGGGGCTATGTGCTGAAGGGCGTGGGGTCGCGCACGCTCGCCGATATCATCCGGACGGTCTTTGCCGGAGAAAGCTATATCGCGCCGGCCCTTTCCTTCAAACTGGTGGCCGACATGACGGAGGCGCATGCAAAGCCCGCCGACGAGACCGCGCTTGCGAGCCTGACGTCACGCGAGCAGGACGTGCTGAAGCTCGTGGCGTCCGGCCTCAGCAACAAGATGGTCGCTCGCGATCTGAACCTGCACGAAAAGACGATCAAGCACCACATGACGCGGATCTTCGTGAAGCTCAACGTGAAGAACCGCACCGAGGCGGCCCTGGCCATGCGGGACGCGAACCCGCCGCGATGACGCGATGAACCACCCGTCGCCCTGCCGCCTCGAAAGCTTGCGTCAGCGGATCGTCAGCCGCTTCAAGCGGTCGCGATCGGCACGCGTGGCGCGGCGATCGACGACGACCCGCCCCTGCGCGTCCCGCATCACGTAGCGCCCGCCGGTCAGTTGCTCCCGGAAGCCGTTCCGGTGCCGGACGCTCAGGGCCTGGGCATCCGCCGCCCCCTCGTCCGGCTTGGATGCGGCCGGCGCGTCGGAGGCCGCGCCGGCATTCCCGCCGCCCGTCGAACCGCCATTGCCGCGGCTGCCGCCATTGCCGTTGCCGTTGCCGTTGTTGCCGCCGCCATTGCCATTGCCGTTCCCACCGCCATTGCCGTTACCGTTACCGTTCCCGCCGCCACTGCCGTTCTTGGCAAAGGCCGATGCGGTCTCGAGGAGGGCGGCGTGATCGAGAACAAGGCGAACGGGCGCCATGGCCAGAAGGCCACCGAGCAGGCCTGCGAGAAACAGATTGCCGTTCATCATCTCCATCCGGATCCCGGGGGCGTCATCAGCACATGACACGATACGCACGGCCTGCCCGATCGGACTATGCCGACATGGCCGAACCCGATAACAGGGGTCCTCGATGAAAGCCCGGAGGCCGTCAAGGTTCCCGTCCGCGGCACGGCATCGAACCAAAGGCCGTCGTCCGCCGACAAAGGTCTGAGGGCAGGGAGACTGAAGTCCCGGCCGGGGAACCGGCGGAAATGACATCCGTTGCCTGTTCGAACATCCGGCATGACACGGCAGGCAGACGTTCGGCGGTCCCGGCGGGTTTCGGCGGCCCGGCGAACGGACCTGTCCGCCCACGATCCGAACGATCGGCATGCCGCAGGCCATCGCACAGCGCCAGGAGCCCCGCCATGAGAGCAACGACCGTCCTTCCCGCCTGTCTTTTCGGGGCATCGATCCTGGTCTGTTCGGGTTTCCTCAGCGCCTTCGCCCTGGTGTCGAAGCCCGCACCCCAGCATCTGTCCAACCTGCAGAGCCCCGATCTGTGGCCGGCCGACGTCCGGCGGGTGCGGGCGGCCGGGCAGGGCGGAACGCCGGCGATGACGGGCACGACGGCGGCCGCGCGCTCCGATGCGACAAGCCCGACGCCGACCCGCATCTCGCTCACGACGGAGGCGGAGCCCATCCCGGCGACCGAGGCGGAGGACAGCGCCGGCATCGCGGACCGCACGGCGCACGAAAGCTGGTGCAGGAGCCGATACCGTTCCTACCGGTCGTCCGACAACACCTACACATCCTATGGCGGAAGCCGGAAGGACTGCATCTCGCCCATGGCGGACCTCATTGCGGAGGCCAGCCTCGATGGCGGCGAACCGCAGGGACTTGCCGAGGCGGTGTCCGACGACGATGGCCGTGTTGCCCGCTGCCGCGCGCGATATGCCTCCTATCGCGCCTCCGACAACACCTATCAACCGTTCAGCGGTCCACGCCGGCTTTGCACGCTGGAGGGCTTCTGATCCGGCGGATTCAGTTTACGTTCATCTGGCAGGGGTCATATCGGCGTCGGAGAGACCGATATGACACAGACCTTCGACGATCAGAAACAGCCACGACAGCGCCGCCGGCCAGGGCTCAAGATTGCCGCCGGAAGCCTCGCGGCGTTCCTCGGCATGGGTTATGCGATGGGAACATTCGCCGCGCATGCGCCGACCGATGTCGGGATCGGCGCCCATTCCTGCGCATCCACGATCGAAATGCTGGGCGACGCCCATTTCGACCGCATCGTCACCGCATGGAGTTCGGGCTTCATCAGCGGCTCCAACGCGGAAGCGCTGGGCGAACCATCCCGCCAGCGCGACATCGCGGCCGTCTCGGAAGCGTCGATCCTGCGCCACGTGCGAACCTACTGCGCCGCCAACCCCACGGACACCCTGTCCTCCGCCGTCGAAGTCCTCTTCACCGGCCTCCCGGCACATCCGTAAGCGACGACCTGCCGCAAACCGCGCACGCATCGCGATCCATCCCATAGGCTCGTCTCCGCGTTCGCAAACGCCGGGGGGGTGTGACATTGCCACTTTGCAGAAACAGGACATTTCAACTTTGCGGCTACATCCTGTGGCGGCGGTGTTGAACTGTCCGCTGTTGTGCAAAGTCGAAATGTCCGAGAGGTCGCCAACCGGCCAGCCCCGATCCGAGCGGCTCATCCCGCTTGCAGGATCGGATCGGGGCGGGTGATAAGCACACCGCTTTGAGGTTGTTCGAACGAACATTCATTCCGCCGCAGGTCTTAACAGTGCTTTCTCCCGCCGGGCAATCACGGCCGGATCGTTCCTATCATCCGTGCGCTGACCGGGTTTGCGGCCTCTCGGCTGATAGCCATTCTTGTCACTGTTGGTTTTGACGACCGGCGGCACCTGCTGGTCCTGGCGCTCCTTCACATACGCAAGAACGTCACCCAGCAGCTTGTTCTCGGTGATCGCCGCATGCGTCACCCGCTGGTCCTTGTCGAACACCGTGTAGGGTAGGGAATGTCCCTTCCAGCGTACATCCAGCCGACCATCCGCGTACGCATAGGTTTCTACATAGCGACCGACCAGACCGCGCGTCATCTCCGTCTCCTCCAGCATGATCCGCTTGCGCTCGAACGAAAACGTCAGCTGCGATCCGACATAACGCTGCTCACGCTTGCACAGGATCTCGGTCAATCGGTCCGGCGCCAGGTTCATCGGCCGGTGCAGATCGTCGGATCGGGCAGGGACGACCGCAAACCGCGCGTTGTAATCCTCCATGAAGTCCGGCAAAAACACGTTGCCGGACTCCATGCTGTCGATCCCGGCAAGCCGGAGCTCCTTGACCAACCGGTCCTGCAACGTCCGGTTCATCCGCTCGACGCGGCCCTTGGCCTGGCTGGAATTTGCACAAAGAATCTCGATGTTCAGCTCACACAGCGCACGCCCGAACTGAGTCATGCCCTGGCCGCCTTTGGCATCTTGTCTCGCCACCCGAAACACCGAATGCTTGTCGGAATAAAAGGCGATCGGCGCACCGTGACGCTGGAGATAGAGCGCCAGCGCCTCGAAATAGGTAAAGGCACTTTCCGAACGCACGAAACGCAACTGCATCAATCTGCCGGTCGCATCGTCGACGAATACCAGAAGCGAGCACGCCGGTCCCCGATCCTCGAACCAGCGATGCTCCGACCCGTCGATCTGCACCAGCTCGCCATAGGCCTCACGTCGCAATCGCGGCCGATGAAACGTCCGGCGCTGCTTGCGCGACAGCCAGAGGCCGGCATCGACCATCCAGCCGCGCACGGTCTCTCGCGAGACATGCAGGCCATCGCGCTCGGTCAGCTTCTCGGTCGCCAGCGTCGGCCCGAAATCCGCATACCGCTCGCGTACCAGCGTCACCGCGTAATCCCGAACACCCTCACTGATCCGATTGTTCGACGGCCGGCCGATGGCCTTGTGCCGGATCGCTGCCGCGCCACCCGTCCGTATCCGCTCCAGCAGCCGGCGCACCTGCCGCTCGCTCAGATCCAGCACACGCGAAGCCGACACCATCGTCATGCCTCCGCCCATCACCTTCGACAAAACCTCGATCCGCTGCAGATCCCGCTCGCTCATCGCTATCAATCCCATCCGCTCGTCTCCGCGTTATCAAACACGGGGAGTGTGACATTCCAACTTTGCAGAAACAGGACACTTTAACTTTGCGGCTACACATCCGGATTGGATAAGGGATCTTATGGAACATCGATTACGAGAGGAGCAACTTCCGGACGATCCGGCTTGAGCCGCACCTTCGGCGAACCCCGCCCGAGGCCGAGCATCTGTTGCAGGCCAAGCGTCCTCATCCCTGCAAAGGATCACGGACGGATGCTTCCCGGACCGCTGGTGGGGATATAGCGCCGATTGCGGCGGCGCGCGCGATGGTGTCGGCCAGTTCGTTGCCGGCCACGCCGTCGTGACCTCGGCACCAATCGATCCGAATGAAGGGGTTCGAAAGCAGCAGGTGGTCGAGCTCCTGCCATAAGGCCGCGTCCGGTATCGGGCGTTTCCGCTTTTTCGGGTTCGGCTCGATACGGCGCCAGCCATTGTTTCTCCAGATCGTTCGGGAGATCTGGCATCCTCTGACCGTTTCGCGGGAGTCGGTCCAGATCGTGGACGGCGTGACGAGGCCCTCGGTCACGATCCAGTGCGCGGCTTTGACGACCGCCATCAGCTCGAAGCGGCTGTTCGATCCGCCGGCCGCACATCCGTGCTGTCGGTAGATGTCCTGCCCGTCTTCATAGGCGACGAATGCCCACCCTCCTCGTGAAGACTGCGGTCGGAACGACCCATCGGCGAAAACGTCCCTCAGATTGATCTCCATCGGACTGCAACCGAGACGCCATGCCGGCAGATGTGGCGTCGTGCGCAAGACAACCGTCCCGCGACGGCAAATCCGGCGCGCCCGTCATCGTGAGACGGCTATCCTCGGCCGTCAAGCGCCTCGACGACAGCCAACAGATAGTCCCGGCGCCGGCAGTCGCCCGCCAAGGTCGCTTCCGCCGCAAGCCCGTCGCGGATCCTGCCGACAAAGCTCGAATGATCGAAGACGTCAGACTGGACGTTCACGTCGACCTCCTCCACATAGTGCGACACCAGCTGTGCGAGATCGAGATTCTTGTCGGCTTCGTACATCAGCGCCAGGTGTCTTGCGAGCTCCGCCATCTGAACGTGCGGCCCAAGCGCTGTGGTCATCGATGTTTCCTTTTTACGTTTTCGTCTAAGCGCCGGCACGCGCCGGACGGAACCTCCTTGAGGTAGCAGGAAGATGGTGAGGCCGGGCCATCACGCCATCGATACCGGCGATAAAATTTCCGTTAGAGCAAGGTGACAGAGTGGCGTTAGAACGGCTTGACGCGACACGCGGCTCAAGCAGCGTGTCGCGTCGGCTTCATCGATGACCGCAAGACCCCTTCCACGACGCCAAAGGACGCACGGGGATTTCGAGATCCGCTTTCGAGATCCGGGGATCGGGCGTCAGGGGATCGGCTCGAACTTCAGTTCGCTCAAGGGGACGACCTTGTCGTTCCGGACGATCTTGTATTCCGTATCCGGGCCGAGCCACTTGTTCCAGATGTTGCCGAGTTCGCCGGACGTGTCGAGCTTGCGCAGCACCTCGTTGATCTTGGCCGTCAGGGCCGGCTGGTCCTTCTGCATGCCGATGCCGATCGGCTGGAAGATCATCGGATCCGGGATCATCCGCATCTTCTTGCCCTGCGTCTGGGACTGGTTGACGAACTTCGTCGTCGTCATCGTGTTGGCGACCATGCCGCGGGCCTTGCCCTGCTGGACGGCGAGGTAGGCCGATGCCGTGTCCTGGAAGGTCAGCGGCGTGGACTTGTTGAGCTTGATCGACATTTCCGAGGTCGAGCCCTTGGTGGACGCGATGCGCTGGCCTTCGAAGTCGGCCTTGGTCTTGCCCGGATCCTCCTCCGGAACGATCAGCATTTCCTTGGCGAGATAGTAGGGATCGCTGAACTGGATCTGCTCGGCGCGGCTGAGCGTGTAGGCAAGATTGGCGACGGTGATGTCGACGCGGCCGAGCTTGACCTCCGGCACGCGCGCCTCAACCGACACGGGCTTCACCTCGGCCTTGACGCCGAGCTCCTTGGCGATGGCATTGCAGAGATCGACGTCGAAGCCGGCCATTTCGCGGGTCTTCGGGTCGGGGGATGCGAACGGCGGAACGTCGGCGAAGGTCGCGCACCGCAGGGTCTTTGCCGACAGGATATCGGCGAGCTGATCGGCCTTTGCCGGTGCGGCAAGCGCGGTCGCCGCCAGAACGAGGCCGAGGGTGATGCGTGTCAGGGTCATGCTGTTCTCCTTTGTTATTATGGGTCGAAGATAGACGTCCATCAGTGCCGCAGGTCGGCAAGGAAGCGCTGGGCGCGCGGATGGCGGGGATGGGTGAAGAATTCTTCGGGCGTCGCCTTCTCGATGATCTCGCCGGCATCGATGAACCAGATCCGGTCGGCGACATCGCGCGCAAAGCCCATCTCGTGGGTGACGCAGAGCATGGTCATGCCGTCCTTGGCGAGGCCCTTCATGACGGCGAGCACCTCGCCGACCATCTCGGGATCGAGCGCGCTGGTCGGCTCGTCGAAGAGCATCACCGGGGGCTCCATGGCCAAAGCGCGGGCGATGGCGACGCGCTGTTGCTGTCCGCCGGAAAGCTGGCCCGGATAGGCACTGGCCTTGTCGGCCAGGCCGACGCGGTCGAGCAGCAGCAGGGCCTTGTCGTAGGCGACGTCGCGGGCAACACCCTTCACCCGGATCGGCGACATCGAGACGTTGTCGACCACGGAGAGATGCGGAAAGAGGTTGAAGCTCTGGAAGACGAAGCCGATGCGGCTGCGCAGGCGGTTCAGGTCCCGCGTCTTCATTGGCGCGTGGATGTTCTGGCCGTCGAAGGTGATCGTGCCGCGGTCGATCTCCTCCAGCCGGTTGATCGTGCGGATCAGCGTTGATTTGCCGGAGCCCGAAGGGCCGCAGATGACGACGACCTCGCCCCGCGCCACCTCGGCGTCGATGCCCTTGAGCACCTGATAGGTTCCGTAGGTCTTGGAGACGCCGGCGATCCGGATGGCCGTCGGATCCTGTCCATCGTGAGGGACTGTCTGATCGAGGCTTGTCATGGCTGCTCCGTTGCGATTTTGACCGGCGCCGCAACCACGGCGGCGGTGCCGCCTGCCGTGAGGCCGGCACGCCTGCGGGTGATGCGGCGTTCGAGACGATGGGTGGCGTGGGTCAGGCTCCAGCAGATCACGTAGTAGATCACGGCCAGAATGAGGAAGACCTGGAAGGGCTGCGTCAGCAGCTGGTTGTTCACCTGGCTCGCCGCAAAGGTGAGGTCGGGAACGTTGATGACATAGCCGAGCGTCGTATCCTTGATGGTGGACACGAAGGTGGAGAGGATGCTCGGAATCATATTGTAGAGCGCCTGCGGCAGAATGACGAAGCGCATCGCCCCGAGATAGCTGTGACCGAGCGCCTTCGCCGCATCCATCTGCCCGTGGCTGAGAGCGACGATGCCGCCGCGCACGACCTCGCTGAGAAAGGCGCCCTGATAGATGACGAGCGTCGTCAGCATGGTGACGAAGCTCGGCACGTCGGCACCCGTCAGGAGCGGAACGAGAAAATAGCTCCAGAGGATCAGCATGAGCAGCGGCACGCCGCGTGTGACATAGACCAGCACCGTGACCGGCCAGCGCAGCAGCCGCCATTTCGACAGCCGCGCGAGCGCCAGGAGAATGCTGACGGGAAAGGCGAGCGCGATGCTGAGCGCCGACAGGATCAGCGTGTTGGCGAGACCGCCGAGCGGACCATTGGGATACTGGCCGATCAGCAGCAGCAGCCAGTAGTCCTGAAAGATCGTGACGATATCGGAGATCATGGCCGCGCCCTCCGCGAGACGTCGGTGCGCAGGGTGATCACGGCGCCGGCCGCCATGATCAGCAGGGTAAAGGCGAGGTAGAGCACGGTTCCGATCACGTAGATCTCGAAGGTGCGGAAACTCAGGTTCTCGACCTCTTTTACCGCATGCGTCAGCTCGGACGCGCCGATGACGATGCCGAGGCTGCTGTTCTTGAACAGGGAAACGCTGTGGTTGATGAGCGGCGGCAGGGCGTTGCGAACCCCCTGCGGCATCAGCACGTAACGCATGGCCGAGAGATAGCCGTGGCCGAGAGCCCGCGCCGCCTCCATCTGCCCGGGGCCGACGGAGCGAAGGCCGGAGCGCAGATCCTCGCTGAAATAGGCCGCCTGGCAGAGGCCGAGCCCCACCACGGCGAAGATCGCCTCGGCATTGTGGTTCGACAGCCAGAAGGTCAGCGCGTCCGGCAGCAGCGTGAAGATGCCGAAATACCAGAGCATCAGCTGCACCAGCGTCGGCACGTTGCGGTGATAGGAGACGTAGGCCGAAACGAAGCCATTGCCGAAGCGGCCGGGTGAAAAGCGCAGCGCCAGCAGCAGCACGGCGAGCGTCATTGCCAGCACCCAGGAGCCGATGGCGATGACGAAGGTCATCTCGATGCCTTCGATCAGCATCGCGACATAGTCCGGATTGGACAGGATCGCCGTGATGTCGAACCCGCTCACGGCGTCTGGTCCGGCGCCGGCGCCCTGGGGCGCACCGTTTCCGGGCGCGCGGTCTGCAGGCCACCCATGACCTGAAGCGTCGGCGTGATTTCCATATGGCCGATATTGACGGCGATAGGGGCTGCGATGGCAAAGGCGATGGCCTCGGCGACATCGGCGGCTTCCGGCAGTTCGAAGCCGTCGATGAAACGTTCGCGGATGGACGGGTCGTCGCCGTGCACATGGGTGAAGATATCGGTCGCCACACGGCCGGGGCAGATCTCGGTCACCCTCACCCGCTTGCCGAACGCATCGATGCGCAGCTGGTTGGACAGCATGCTCACCCCGGCCTTCGTCGCGTGGTAGGAGGAATTTCCGCCGAAATTGTAGGCGCCCGCGATGGAGGAGATGTTGATCACGTGGCCGTTGTCGCGCGCCACCATGCCCGGCACGACCATGCGGCAAAGGTGCAGGACGGCGCGCAGGTTGACGTCGACGAGGAGATCGATGTCGGCTTCGTCGGCCTCCAGAAATTTCTTCGGCCGGTCGACGCCGGCATTGTTGACGAGGATGTCGAAGTCGGTTCCGGCGGTCAGCCGGGCCAGCGCCGCGCGGTCCGTGACGTCGATGACATGGGGGATGCAGCCCGTCTTCGCGGCCAGCGCCTCCAGCGGCGCGGCACTGCGCGCCAGCGCATGCACCTCGATATTCTCGCGGCGAAGGCGCTCCACCACGGCAGCACCGATTCCGGACGAGGCGCCGGTGACGAGGGCTGTCCTGTAGTCGGAAAATGACATGCTTGTTCCCCTTCACCGTGTGTTTGTTGCACAGTACCGGAACTGTCCGGACCTGAATAAGACCGATTATCTCTGGAGCAATAAGCAAGCCTTATGGTGATCATAAAATAGGCAGCCGCTCGCGCAAACGCTTGGAAATACAGCAGAACACGCTTGCAATGTCCCATGCGTCGATCTGCTAAGTGATGGATTTGGCTTTGAAATATCGGAGCCGGATTGTAGAGTGGCGGCGAGTGGGGCGATCTGTAGGCAGAACGTGGATATCAGACGGTTAAAATCTTTCATCGTCATCGTGGACACCGGCAGCATCACGCGGGCGGCCGACATCCTGCATGTCGCCCAGCCGGCCCTCAGCCAGCAGCTGGCCTCGCTGGAGGAGCACTTCGGCCAGAAGCTGCTGCTGCGCAGCCAGCAGGGCGTCAGCATGACGGATGCGGGCCATGCGGTGTATCGCCATGCGCAGATCATCCTGCGACAGATGGACCAGGCGCAGGCCGACGCCTCGGCCGCCGGAAATTCGCTTGCGGGGCGCGTCTCCGTCGGGCTCGTGCCCTTCAGCAGCGCGGCGACGCTGTCGGTCGATCTACTGGCCGAAACCCGCAAGCGGCATCCCGGCATTCTCCTGCATCTGACGGAAAGCGTCGGGCAGACCTATAGCCAGATGATCATGACCGGCCGTCTGGAGATGGCGCTGATCCATGGCGTCGGGCCCTTGAAGGGCGTGAAGTTCGAGCCGATCCTCAGCGAGGAATTCTTCCTCGTCGCCCATCCGAATTTCGCCATCGAGGCCGACGAGAAGCCGATCGCGGTCGCGGCGCTGGACGGCCTGCCGCTGCTGATGCCGCCGGCCTACAATTTCGTGCGTCGGGCGGTCGATACGGCCTTCACCCGCAGCCGGGTCACTCTGAAGGTCGTCGGCGAAGTGGAGATCGTGCGCACGCTTACCCGTGCCGTCAGCGACGGTCTCGGTGCGACGATCATGCCGAAGGCGATCGCGGACCGGATCGTGACCGAATCCGGCGAGCCGCTGGTCTGCCGCATGGTCACGCCGCGCATCGAGGAAACGCTGTCGCTCTGCGTGGCGGACGGCATGTCGCTGTCGGAACCCGCAGCCGCCGTGCGCGACATTCTGCTGGAGCTCACCGCGCGGCTGAAACTGCCGCGCGGCTGAGATCCGATATTACCGCAGATCGGCGCAGAACTGGGCAAGCCGGGCGCAGGCCTCTTCCAGCTTCTCCATGCTGGTGGCGTAGGAGATGCGGAAGAACGGGCTCATGCCATAGGCCGCGCCCTGGACGGTCGCGACGTGATGTTCCTCGACCAGCGTCATGACGAAGTCGGTATCCGTCTCGATTTTGCGGCCGCCCTTCGACGTCTTGCCGAGCAGGCCGGCGATGTTGGGGAAGATGTAGAAGGCACCTTCCGGCTTGTGGCAGCGGATGCCGTCGATCTCCGCCAGCTTGCCGAGCACGAAATCGCGCCGCTGCTCGTAGATGCCGGCGCGCTCTTTCAGGAGATCCTGCGGTCCGTCGAGCACGGCCACGGCTGCCGCCTGCACGACGGTCGCGGTGCCTCCGCCGTTCTGGCCGTTGACGTTGCTGATCGCCTTGATCAGATCCTTGGGGCCGCCGCAGAAGCCGAGCCGCCAGCCGGTCATGGCATAGGCCTTCGAGGCGCCGTTCATGGTCAGGACCCGGTCGTAGAGACGGGGCTCGACCTCGGCGATGGTGCAGAATTCGAAACCGTCATAGATCAGGTGCTCGTAGATATCGTCGGTCATGATCCAGACGTCGGGATGGCGCAGCATCACCTCGGCGATCGCCTTCATCTCCGCCCGCGAGCAGGCAGCGCCTGTCGGGTTGTTGGGAAAATTGAGAAAAAGCCACTTGGTGCGCGGCGTGATCGCCGCTTCCAGATCTCCCGGCCGGATCTTGAAGCCGGCCTGCTGCGGGCAGGCGACCGGCACCGGCACGGCACCGGCAAAGCGCACGATATCGGCATAGCTGATCCAGGACGGCGTGGGGATGACGACCTCGTCGCCGGGATTGCAAGTGGCGAGAATGGCGTTGAAGATCACCTGCTTGCCGCCGCCGCAGACGACGATCTGGCTGGCATCGTAATCGAGATGATTGTCGCGCTTGAATTTTCGCGCGATTGCGGCCTTCAGCGCCGGCGTCCCGTCCATCGACGGATATTTCGTGTCGCCGGCAAGCGCTGCGGCATGGGCCGCTTCTGTCGCATGGGCGGGCGTTGCGAAATCCGGTTCGCCGGCCGAAAGGCTGATGACGCCGATGCCCTGCGCGGCGAGATCGCGCGCGCGCTGGGTCATGGCGGCGGAGGCGGAGATGGAGACGTGTTTCAGGCGGTCGGCAATGGCGGGCATCGGGGTTGCGCTTTCGGTCTGTGTGGTTGGGGTTCGGATCAGGATTCGATGATCGTTGCGGCCGGGGCGACGGTCGCGCCGCTGGCCTCGACCTCGCTGCGGACGATCCGCGCGAGGTCGAGCGACCCCGGCGTGTCGCTGTGGACGAGGATGGAGCGTGCCGGCATGGCGCGCGTCGCGCCGTCGATGGTGGTCACGGTGCCGTGCCGGAGGAACTGGCGAACGCGGGCGCGCAGCGCGTCCTCCTGCTTGATGACGGCGCCCGGCAGGCCGCGGGCAACCAGCTTGCCGTCCGCATCATAGGCCCGGTCGGCAAGGAACAGCAGCAGCGTCTTCAGCCCGGCACGGGCGGCGGCCGTCGCGATGACGCTGTCCGGCATGGCAAAGACGATGAGGTTCGGATCGATGGAGCGGACAGCGTCCATCATCAGGTCGGCGAGCACGGGCTCGCGGTTGACCATAGTGCCCATGGCGGCGTGGAAGCTGATATGCGCGACGGGCACGCCCTCCCCTTTCGCCACCGCCGTCAGCGCGCCGAGCTGGTAGAGCATCTGCTGGCGAAGTTCGTCGTGCGAGGCGGGAATCTCGCGGCGGCCGAAACCTTGTCTGTCGGCCAGGCCCGGATGCGCACCGACACCGACGCCGTTGGCCTTGGCGAGCCGCACCATCCGCGCCATCGTTTCGGGATCGCCGGCATGAAAGCCGCAGGCGATATTGGCGGAGGAGACGACCGTCATCAGCGCTTCGTCGTCGCACAGCCTGTAGGGCCCGAAGCCCTCCCCCATGTCGGAATTGATGTCGATCTTCACGCCTTCTCCTCCTGTCATCGACCGGCCATCGCCGTCAGCGCCCGCCCGACCTGCCCCGCCGTGGTCTCGACGTCGCCGATATAGGCGGCAATCGCCTGATCCAGCATCCGCGCCTGCGCGTAGGTTGCGCGCACGAAGCGCAGACGGCTGCCGATGCGCGCCTGGCCCAGCCGCCAGAGATCGGCCTCGATGATGCCGGCGATCTTCGGATAGCCGCCCGCCGTATTGGCATCGCTCATCTGCACGATGGGCTCGCCGCCCGGTGGCACCTGAACGACACCGGCGACGATGCCGTGGGAGCGCATCTCGACCGGCTCGGTCAGACGGAGGGCCTGCCCCGAGAGGCGATAGCCCGTGCGGTCGCTCTGCGGCGAGATCTTCCAGTCCTCGCTCCAGAACCGCTCGGCATCCGGTCCGAACAGATCGTGTTCGCCGGCCGGCAGCGCCCGGATCAGCAGGGCGCCATCGTCGGCCACAGGGAAAAGCGGCGCCAGTTCGCGCAACGGCGGCACGACGCCGAACCCGCCTGCGGGGCGCAGGCCAGCGGCAGCAGAGCCCAGCCGAAGCACATCCCCCTTGCGCAGCGCGCGACCCTCATGACCGCCGAACGCCCCGCGCAACGACGTGCTGCGCGAGCCCATGACCGGCACGATATCGACACCGCCACCAAGGGCCAGATAGGCGCGGGCCGATGCCTTCGACGGCCCGATGTCGAGGATCTGGCCGGCGTCAGCCGTCTGCATCCACCAGGGCGGAAGCGTTTCCCCGTCGAGCGTCGCGGTGCCGCCACCCGTGACCGCAAACGCCGTCTTCTCCTGGAAACGGATGCGAACGGGAAAGGTCTGGAGTTCGACCCCTGCCGCCGCCGCATCGTTGCCGACGAGCAGGTTGGCGATCCTGAGGGCCAGCGGGTCCATCGCGCCGCTCACCGTCACGCCGATATCGCGGTAGCCCGGGCGGCCGAGGTCCTGGATCGTGTTCAGCGGTCCGGTGTCGACGATCTCGATCACAGCTCGATCCTTTCGGGAAGAAAGCGCACGATATCGCCCGGCGCCATCAGGGCGGGCACCGCGGCCGCGGGGTCGAACATCGGCAGGTCGGCAAAGCCGATGGAATTCCAGCCGTTCGGTCCGGTGAGAACCGCAACCCCGGTCTGCATGCCGCCGATGGTGACGCACCCCTTTTCCATCCGCAGCGACGGCACGGTCTTGCGCGGCATGTGGATGCGCGGGTCGAGCCCGTGCAGATAGCCGAAGCCCGGCGCGCTGCCGAGCGCGAACACCGTATAGCTGCCCTGATGGTGCAGCCGCACGACCTCCCTGTCGGAGAGGCCGGAGAGATCGCAGAGGGCTGCGAGATCGGTTGCATGCGCGCCGCCATAGTGAACGGGAATGTCGATCGTCCGGCCCGTGATGTCGATGCTTTCGGCGCGCTCCCAGGCCTTGAGCAGACGGGAGATCACGCCGTCGGGGTCTTCCGGCACGGCCTCGAAGATGGCCAGCAGATTGGTCATGCCCGGCACGGTTTCGATCACGTCGGGCCATTGCCGCACGGTCTGCGTCAGCGCCCAGATCCGGCGTTGCGCGGCCAGCTCGAACGCACCCGGCGCGTCGAACAGGAATGCCCGCGCGCCGATGGCGGAGATCCCGGGTCGCGACCGGATCAGCGGCCGGCTGGCAGGAGAGGTGGCGGCGCGGGTCATGGGCGGGCCTTGATGTCGAACAGGGGATCGCCGAAGCCGACGAGCGCATCGGCATCGCACAGGCACCGCATCACGGTGCAGGCTTTCATGGCTCTGACGGGCACCAGCACCGGCCCGACGCGCAGACAGGCAAGGATCTCGCCCGCCCGGACGGTTCGCGGCAGGTCGCTCGGGACGGTGCGAAGATCGAGCAGGCCGGCCATCGGTGCCGCGACGATATCGGCTGCGGCTGCGGCGGCAGGGCTGGCGTCGCGGTGCACCGTCGCGCGCGGGGGCTCGCCCGCCACGACCAGCCGCAGCGTGCGCGACGACTGCGTGATTTCGATGCCGTCCACGCCCGCGGCCGTCAGGGCGGCGGCAAGGGCGTCGAGGACAGCGGGGTCGGTGAAATCCAGCCTGCTCATGCCGCGCTCCGCTGCTTCAGCCATGTCTCGAGATAGTGAATGTCCGTGCCCCCGGCGGCAAAGGCCGCGTCGTCGAAAAGCGCGCGCAACAGCGGCAGGTTGGTGGCGATGCCGTCGATGCGCGTCTGCGCCAGCGCCCGGCGCATGGCGGCAATGGCCTCGGGCCGGCTCGGCGCATGCACGATCAGCTTGCCGATCAGCGAGTCGTAATAGGGCGGCACCTTGTAGCCGGCATAGACATGCGTATCGACCCGGATGCCCGGGCCGGACGGCAGGGCGATGCCGGTGATGGTGCCGGCGGCGGCCAGAAAGGTCTCGGGGTCTTCCGCATTGATCCGGCATTCGAAGGCATGGCCTTCGGCCGTCACGTCCTCCTGCCCCAGCGCCAGCGGCTCGCCCTGCGCCACGCGGATCTGCGCCTGCACGATGTCGATATCCGCCGTCATCTCGGTCACGGGATGCTCGACCTGAAGCCGCGTGTTCATCTCGATGAAGTAGAATTCGCCATCCTCGTAGAGAAACTCGAACGTGCCGACGCCGCGATAGCCGATCAGCCGGCAGGCGGTCAGGCACGCTTCGGCGACGGGACCGATGCGCTCGGGCGCGATACCCGGCGCCGGTGCTTCCTCCACCACCTTCTGGTGGCGGCGCTGCATGGAGCAATCGCGATGCCCGAGCCAGACGGCGTTTCCGTGCATGTCGCAAAGAACCTGGATTTCGATGTGGCGCGGATGCTGGAGGAATTTCTCCATGTAGAGCGCCGGGCTGCCGAAGGCCTGACGGGCTTCCTCGCGGGTCAGCGACACCGCGTCCTGCAGATGTTGCGCCGCAAGCACGACTCGCATGCCACGTCCGCCGCCGCCGCCGGCCGCCTTGACGATCACGGGATAGCCGATCTCCGCGGCGATGGCCTGGACTGCTGCGGGATCGTCCGGCAGCGCCGTATCCGGACCGGGAACGCAAGGGACGCCGGCCGCCATCATCGCGGATTTCGCCGCGATCTTGTCGCCCATGGTCGAGATCGCGGCGGCACTCGGCCCGATGAACGCCATCCCCGCCGCTTCGACGGCCGCGGAGAAAGCGGCATTCTCGGACAGGAAGCCATAGCCGGGATGAACGGCGCCGGCGCCCGTCAGGCGCGCCGCAAGGAGGATCGCATCCTGATTGAGGTAGCTTCTGCCGGCGCTGGCCGGGCCGATGCACAGGAAGGTGTCGGCCAGCGCACCATATTGCGCGTCCCGGTCGGCCTGCGAGCAGATCATCACCGTCTTGAGGCCGAGCTCCTTACAGGCCCTGAGGACCCGCAGCGCGATTTCGCCGCGATTGGCGATGAGGACCGTATCGAAGCTGCGCGCGTCCTGCGCGGTCGTGGCGCCGCCGGACATCAGCCGATCTCCGCCAAAAGGTCGCCGGCCTCGATCTCGGCGCCGTCTACGCCCGCGAGCCGGACGATGCGGCCGGCGCACGGCGCGGCAATGCTGTTGAACACCTTCATGGCCTCGATGATGAACAGCGTCTGGCCGGCCTCGACGGAATCGCCAACGGCGACGAACGGCTTCTCGCCGGGTGCCGATGCCGCATGCAGGATCCCGAAGATGGGCGCCGTCACCGGCGTCGCGCCGGTCTCCTGCGCGGCAGCGGCCGGCCGGACGACGGGGCCGGCGGTCTCGCCCGTCGTCTTCGTCCGGAAAATCCGGACCGTCGTATCCTTCTCGCTCACCGTCAATTCGGTGATGTCGGATTGGCCGACGAAGTCGATCAGGGTTTTGATTTTCGAGAGGTCCATTCGCCACCTGTCTGCAAGGTCCCGGCTCGCCGGCCGTCGCGGCGAAGGGTGCCATTCTTGCTACATCAGCGGTGGGGCGATGGGGTCAGACGAAGTTTTGATGGAGCGCATTTCCGGTTTCCGTCGACGGCGGTTCGTGGTGAATGGCGACCGGGAGGCCAGCTCGGGAGGTTTGGCGACGGTGGATATGATGAATCCCGCAAAAGGCATTCTCTTCAAACTTCTGGCCGCCCTCTGCGCGACCTTGATGGCGGCGAGCGTGAAGGGGCTGAACGGCGAGATCCCGACAGGGGAAGTCGTGTTCTTCCGGTCCGTCGGCGCGCTTCTGCCTCTCGGCATCTGGCTCGGCCTCCAGGGAAACCTTGTGGCCCTCACTCGCACGAAGCATTTTAGCGGGCACATCGTCCGCAGCATCTCCGGCACGGGCGGCATGTTCTTCGGCTATCTCGCGCTCGCCTATCTGCCGCTCGCCGACGCGACGGCGCTCAGCTATGCCGCGCCGCTCTTCACCGTCATTCTGGCCGCCGTGCTGCTGGGCGAGGTCGTCCGGGTCTACCGCTGGACATCGGTCGCGGTCGGCTTCACCGGCGTGCTGGTGATGCTGGCGCCGCATCTCGATATCTTCAAGGCCGACGCCATCGGCATGGGCCTGCTGCTCGGCAGTGCGGCGGGGCTGGTGGCGGCGTTCTTCTCCGCCGTGTCCTCTGTGCAGATCCGCCATCTCGCCAGGACCGAACAGCCGGGCGCCATCGTGCTCTATTTCTCGCTCGTCACCACCGTCATCGGCCTGGCGACGGCGGTTTTCGGCTGGACGATGCCGAGCGCCACGCAGCTCTGCCTGCTTCTGGCCGCCGGAATTTCCGGCGGCATGACGCAGATCCTGATCACGTTGAGCCTTCGCCATGCGCAGGCCTCGCTGCTGGCGCCGTTCGAGTATTCCACGCTGATCTGGTCCGTGGTCATCGGCTATCTCGCCTTCGGCCAGCTGCCCGTCGCCACCACGATCGCCGGCGGCATCATCGTGGCCGCCGCCGGCCTGTTTGCCGTCTGGCGGGAAAGCCGGCTGAAGCGGAGCCTGCAGATGGCAGAAACGGCATTGGCCACCGCCGAGGCCTGATACCCAGCGTCGTCTGAGATCAGATCTCCGACCGGAAGCCCTTGGCTTTCAGCACCGGCTCCAGATTGCTGACCTCGATCACCGACCTGCCCGCCTTGTAGGCCGCGATATACCCGGCTTCGGCCTCTTCCCGCTCCCGCGAAAGCCTCGCCACCGCCTGCGCCTCGCCACGACGGACGACCACGAGCCCGTCGGCATCGCCGACGATGATGTCGCCGGGATAGATCAGTTCGTCGCCGACGATGATGGGGTCGTTGACAGCTGTCAACGTCTCCTTGACCGTCCCCTTGATGCAGACGCTGAGAGAGAAAACGGGAAAGCCGAGATCACGCAGCTGCATCGTATCCCGCACGCCGGTATCGGTCACCAGCCCGCCGATCCCCTTGGCGAGACAGGCATTGGCGAGGACATCGCCGAAGGAACCGGCCTCTTCGTATGCACCGCCCGAGACGACGATGATGTCGCCCGGGCTGGCATAATTGATCGCCAGCTGCAGCATGACATTGTCGCGCGGTGCGCTTTTCACGGTAAAGGCCGGTCCGCACAGTTTCATACGGTAATCGACAGGCTTGATGCGCGACGACAGGGCGCCACGACGCCCCTGTGCCTCATGAATGGTTGCCGGCGAGAAGGGTGAAAGCGCCTTGATGTCTTCCGCGCTTGGACGCGCCGGGATTTGCTTGATATGGATCATGATCGGATCTCTCGACTGTTTCAATGATTGCGGTGGATGGAGGAGAGGAAGCCCCGCACATCGGGATGTGCTTCCTGGGAGAAGAACAGGTCGGGGCTGGCGTCGAACGTCAGTCGCCCGCTTTTGAGGAACCAGATGCGGTCGGCGACCTCGCGGGCAAAGCCCATTTCATGGGTGACGCACATCAGCGTGATGCCGCCGCCGGAAAGCTCACGCAGCAGCTTCAACACCTCGCCGACCATCTCCGGGTCGAGCGCACTGGTCGGCTCGTCAAGGATCAGGATCTCGGGCTTGAGGATCAGCGAGCGGGCAATGGCCACCCGCTGCGCCTGCCCGCCCGAAGTATCGGCCGGCAAAGACTGCGCCCTGTCGGCAAGGCCGACGCGCTCGAGCATGAGCATGGCCGTCGGCAGCGCCTGTCTGCGCGACTGCCCGCGAAGGCGACGCAGCGGCAGCATCACATTGTCGACGACCGTGAGGTGCGGAAACAGGTTGAACTGCTGGAAGACAAAGCCAATGCCGGAGCGCAACATATTCACATCGACGGACTTTGCGTGGATATCGCGCCCGGCGACCGTGATCCTGCCCGACTGGATCGGCTCCAGCCGGTTGACCGTTCGCACCAGCGTGGATTTGCCCGAACCCGAGGGACCACACAGCACGATGGTCGTGCCTTTCTCGACCGCGGCCGAGATATCGTGGATCACCTGCAGCGCGCCATAGCGCTTGGAGACGCTGTGAAACTCGATCATGCCACGGCCTCCACGACGACCCGGCCGGTTCGCCGGTTGGAAATACGCCGTTCCAGCACGCCCGTTGCCTGGCTCAGTGCAAAGCAGAGGACGAAATAGGTGGCGGCGAGAATGCCGAAGATCTGCAGGGGCTTGGTGACCTCGTTCGAGTTGACCTGGAGCATGGCATAGGACAGTTCCGGCACGGCGATGATCGAGCCCAGCGAGGATTCCTTGATGATTGTCGTCAACTGGTTGACGATGCCGGGGATGACGTTGAACAGCGCCTGCGGCAACAGGATGCGGAACGTCGTCGGGATGTAACCGAGACCGAGCGCTTCGGCCGCCTCCATTTGTCCTTTCGGAAGGCCTTCAAGGCCCGAGGCGATGATCTCGCCGAGATAGGCTGTCTGATAGATGACGATAGCGATGATCAACGTGTAGGTCGCATCGATCGGTATGCCAATGACGACGGGAAGCGCAAAATAGGCCCAGAAGATCAGAATCAGCAGCGGAATGGCGCGCACGCAGTGCACGAAACCGCTGGCCAGTCTTTTCAGGGGCTTGTTTTGTCCCGTTCGGGCGAGCGCGATGAGGACGGCGCAGGGAAACGTCACGATCAGACTGACGAAGGAGATGATGAGCGTCATCGCCAGACCGCCGAGCTTGCCGTGCGGATATTCGCCGATGAGAAGGAGGACGCCGTATTCCTGAAGGATGTCCAGCATCACTTGACCCTCAGCCGGTAGCGTGTGGACAGGAAAGACGAGGCCCACATGATTGCGAACGAGATCAGCATGTAGATCGCGGTGACGACGCCATAGGCCTCGAAGATCCGAAAGGATTGTTCCTCGACATAGCGTGCCTGATAGCTGAGCTCGGCCACGCCGATACCGGCGGCAAGGCTGGTACCTTTGAACAGGATCAGGGTCTGGCCAAGCAGGGCCGGCAGCGCCAGCCGCCATGCCTGCGGCAGGATCACCCATTTCATGGCGCCGAGATAGGTCAATCCGATGGCGCGGGCGGCTTCCATCTGCGCAGGGTGGATGGAGCGAAGGCCGCTGCGGAAATCCTCCGACATATAGGCCGCCTTGTTCAGCGCCAGCGCCACGATGGCATAACCGATCTCGGCACCGACATCGTTGAGGTAGTCGTTGACGACATCGGGCAGCACCACGGCGAAGCCGAAATACCAGACGAACAGCTGGATCAGGATCGGCACGTTGCGATGATACTCGACGAAAGCTGCGACCAGGAACTGCGTCGGCCGGAACTCGATGGCCCGCACGACTGTCAGAAAGATCGCGAGGATCAGCCCCAGAACCCAGGAAATGACGAAGAGAACCATCGTCGTCTGGAGCCCTTGCAGAATGAGATCGAAATACTCGCCCTGAAGAACCTTGCTGAAATCAAGCTGATAGCCCATGGGAATACCATTCTGCCTCTCACGGGATGCACGTTTCCACGCGCATCACCGTCGCCGTCCTGACCTGTGGGACGGTTGCGCGCCTGAAGGCCGCGGAACCGTCATTGCCGGGAATGTCTCAGTTGGTGAACCAGGTTTCCTGCGGCTTGCCGAATTCGAATTTCCGGGTCGCCTTCAGATCGCTGTCCTTGCCCAGCCACTTGTCGTAGAGGGCCTGCCCCTCGCCGGATGTTTCCAGAGATGCGAGAAAGGCGTTCGTCGCCTTGACGAGTTCCGGCGATCCCTTGCGGAACGCAAAGCCGGACGGCATGGACAGGAGCGGCTCGTCGAGGAAACGGAGCTTGTTGATATCCGCCCCGGCATTGCGCTCGACCGCCTTGCCTTCGGAGTAGCGATAGACGGTTGCCTTTACCTTGCCCTGTTGCAGGGCGAGGAACGAGGCCGCGCTCGTCTCGAAGGAAAGAACACGGGCGTCCGGAAGCCGCTTCTCCGTGATCGGGATCAACACCGAGCCCTTGACGAGGCCGATGCGCTGGCCTGCGAGATCGTCCACCGTCTTGATATCCGATTTGTCGAGCACCACGAAGTTGAAGTCTTCGGCGATGTAGGCACCGCTGAAATCGACCTGTTCGGCACGTTGCTTGCTGTAGCTGAGCAGCGATGCCAGGATATCGACGCGCCCCTGCGTCAGTTCCGCCATACGGGTCTGGGGAGAAACGGCGGTGAGCTTCGCCGTCACGCCGAGCGATTTTGCGAGCTTCTGGCAGATCTCGATTTCGTAGCCGGCGGGCTCGCGGGTCTTCACATCCTGAAAGCCGAGCGGCGGCGAATTGGTCAGCACGCCGCAGTTCAGGGTTCCCGCTGCCTTGATATCGTCAAGCAGTTCAGCCTTTGCGGTCACCGACAGAGAGACCGCGCCAGCAAAGATAACGGCTCCCAGAATTCGATTCATGTTCATGTCGATCCTCCCAAACAGCGCATCCTCTCGCTGGTAGGGTGAGATTTATCCGTTGCCGGACATTCGAACAAATATATATTGAGGATAATAGATATATTCATTCTGTATGGACGGATCCGCGACCATGACGCTCGACCTTTTGAAGATGCGGTACTTCAGCAAGATCGCGGAACTCGGCTCGTTTACCCGCGCAGCCGGCGAGCTGGGTGTCGCGCAGCCGGCCCTCAGTTCGCACATACGGACACTGGAGGAGCAGCTCGGCGTTCTGCTGCTCAACAGGACGCCGCGCGGCGTGACGGCGACGGCGGCCGGCCAGACGCTTCTGGCCCACGCCCAGGCGATCCTGAGGGCCGTCGATCAGGCGGAGGTCGCGACGAAGGAGCAGGCAAAATATCCGAGCGGCGACGTGTCGCTGGGCATTCTCGGCTCGATCAGCCCGATCCTCGGCATTCCTGTCATCCAAGCGTGCGCGCAGCGCTTTCCCAAGGTGCGACTAACGATCAGCGAGGGGGACAGCCAGGCGCTGCGCGTCGGGGTGGATACGAAACTCTACGATCTTGCCGTCACGCTGGAGGGCGTTGCCAAGCCGGCTGCCATCCCCTTGTTCGACGAGGTGCTGTTTGCCATAGGCGCAAACGGTCAGTTTGCCCCCGGTGAAACGCTGACGATCGAAAAGGCGCTCGGCCTGCCGCTGATCCTCCCCACACGCAGACACGGGATTCGTATTCTTCTCGAGCGACAGGCGCTGATGCTCGGGCGCGAGATCAATATCATCCGCGAAATCGAAGGCGTGGCGAGCACGAAAGCCGCCATCCGCGCCGGACTGGGCGTCACGATCCTCGGGCGTGGTGCCGTCTACGCCGATCACGAGAACGAACGTCTGTCGACCGCGACGCTGGTGAAGCCCGGCCTCCAGCGCCGGCTCGTTCTCGATATGCCGGTCAACCATCCGCCCAGCCGGGCCGTCATCGAGGTCCGCAACATCGTTCTCTCGGTCGTGGAGAGGCTGGGGGCCGAGGGTCACTGGAGTTGCACGGGTGTCAAGTCCGAGAAAAGCCGGTAAAGAAAACCGACCTTCTCCGGTTCCTCCTTGGTCCCATGTGTCAGGAAAACACGATCTGCGCCTTCATCGCCCGGCTGCGGTCGGAGGCGATGTCGAAGGCGGACAGCGCGTCTTCGAGCCGCACGGTGTGCGTGATCAGCGGCTTGACGTCGATCAGGCCCTTGCGCATCAGGGCGACGCCCGTCGCAAACTCCTCGTGGAAGCGGAACGAGCCACGCAGGTCCAGCTCCTTGGCGGTAATCACCGTCATCGGCAGGGTGATATCGCCGCCGAGGCCGAGCTGGACGATGATGCCGCGTGGCCGCAGGACGGGAATGGCGCCGAGCAATGCCGGTGCGGCACCCGAGCATTCGTAGAGAATGTCGAACGTGCCCTTGTTCGCCGCGTACGGCGCCAGCGCATCGGGTTCGCGTGCCGTATTGATCGTCCGGTCGGCGCCGGCTGATTTTGCCATCGCGAGCGTGAAGTCGGAAAGGTCGATCGCCACGATCTCCGCGGCACCGGCACGCCGCGCAGCCAGGATCGACAGGACGCCGATCGGGCCGCAACCGGTGACGAGCACCCGCTTTCCGAGCAGGTCTCCCGCCCGGCGCGTCGCATGCAAGACCACCGCCAGCGGCTCCGCCATGGCCGCTTCGCCAGGCGACAGATCGCCGGCGGGAACGCATTGGTAAGCGTCCGCAACGAGAGTCTCGCGGAAGGCGCCCTGAATATGCGGAAACGGCATGGCGCTGCCGTAGAAACGCATGTTCAGGCAATGATTCTGCAGGCCTTGCTGGCAATATGGACACGTACGGCACGGCCTGGATGGCGACACGGCGACGAGGTCTCCGACCTCCAGCCCGTCAACGCCTTCGCGCAGAGCCTCGACATAGGCGGAAACCTCATGGCCGAGGATCATCGGCTGCTTCAGACGCACCGCACCGAAGCCGCCGTGATGATAGTAATGCAGGTCGCTGCCGCAGATGCCGCCGGTGGCAAGCCGCAGCCGGACCTCGCCGGGACCGGCCTGTTCGTCCGCGGTCTCTTCGATGCGAAGATCCTTCGCGGCATGGGCGATGATGGCTTTCATGACGGCAACCTCACAGGACCGGGGTCGGAAGCGGCGCGCCGGCAAAGTGCGCCTGCAGATTGTCGCGAACCAGCTGCCCCATCGCCTTGCGGGTTTCGATGGTGCCCGAGGCATGATGCGGCTGGAGAAGGACGTTGTCGAGCGCCAGGAAGCGCGGATTGAGCGCAGGCTCGCCCTCGAACACGTCGAGTGCCGCCGAGCCGAGCGTTCCCTGCTCCAGGGCGTCCAGCAGGGCGTTTTCGTCGATGTTGGACGCACGGGAGATGTTGATCAGCATGCCGTCAGCCCCGAGCGCCGCGATAACGTCGCGGCCGACGATGTGGCGCGTTTCGGCGGATGCCGCCAGCGTTACGAACAGGAAATCCACGTCCCGCGCCAGCGCGACAGGATCTGCCACGAAGGTCAGGCCATTGGCCTCGGGCTTGGGCCGGATGCCGCTGTAGGCGATCTGCATATCGAAACCCCTCAGCCGTTTCGCCACCTCCAGGCCGATGCGGCCGAGGCCCAGAATGCCGGCACGACGGCCCCAGACCCGACGGCGCAGGGGATAAAGACCCCGCCCGGCCCAGTTTCCATTCCGCACCCAGGTTTCCGCACCGATGACGCCGCGCGACTGGCAGAGCATCATGGCAACGCCGAGATCCGCCACGTCTTTGGTCAGCACGTCCGGCGTGTTGGTCACGCGGATGCCCCGTTCCCGGCAGGCGGCGAGATCGACGGCATCGTAGCCGACGCCATAGACGGCGATGACCTCGAGGTTCGGGCAGGCCCCGATCATGGCGCGGCTGGCGCCCAGTTCGCCACGCGTGGCGATGCCCCGGACGTCCGGCCCGATCTCGGCCAGAAAGGCCTGCTTATCGGCCGCTTCGAAATAGCGATGGACCGCAAACGCGGCATTGAGAGGCGTCTCGTCCCATTCCGGATAGGGACCGACCTGGAGGATCTGCGGTTTTGTCATCATGGCTCTCGCGTTCGGGGCTTTTGCGCTCGGGGCCCGCATGTTGCGGAAATGGCTTGACAGGTTATGTTATCGATAACATAACCGTAGAAAGAAGACGTTGTCGAGAGACATCAGGAGAGAATCATGTCGGTGCGGCTGTTCGACCTATCTGGGAAACGGGCTCTGATCACCGGATCGTCGCAGGGGATCGGTCTTGCGCTTGCCCGCGGCCTGCAGGCTGCCGGTGCGCGCATCGTCTTGAACGGGCGCGATGCGGAGAAGCTTGCGGCAGCGGCCGCTCAATTCGAAACGCCGGTCGATCATCTCGCTTTCGACGCCACCGATCATCCGGCGGCGCGCCTGGCGGTGGATCGGTTCGAGGCCGATGTCGGCGCAATCGATATCCTCGTCAACAATGCCGGCATGCAGTATCGCACGCCGCTGGAAGAGTTCCCGGCCGACGCTTTCGAGAGGCTGCTGCGCACCAACGTGTCGAGCGTCTTCAACGTCGGCCAGGCCGTTGCCCGCCACATGATCGCGCGGGGTGCCGGCAAAATCATCAACATCGCGAGCGTCCAGACGGCACTCGCCCGCCCCGGCATCGCGCCGTACACCGCGACCAAAGGTGCCGTCGGCAATCTGACGAAAGGCATGGCGACAGACTGGGCGAAGCATGGCCTGCAATGCAACGCCATCGCACCCGGCTATTTCGACACGCCGCTGAACGCAGCTCTGGTTGCCGACGAGGCGTTTTCGACATGGCTGGAAAAGCGCACACCGGCCGGCCGCTGGGGAAAGGTCGAGGAACTGGTCGGCGCCTGCATCTTTCTTGCGTCCGATGCGTCCTCCTTCGTCAACGGCCATATCCTGTACGTGGATGGCGGCATCACCGCCTCGCTCTGACGTGAAACCGATCTGCAAGATCGTGGTCATCGGCGTTTCCGGCTGCGACAAATTGACGGTCAGCGCTGCGCTGGACGGACGATTTTTCGACGGCAACAGGCTCGGGACAGGCGCGGGCACGACCGTCATCGACCGTTCGGCGTTGAAGCGATCGTATCGGGACCGCATCCGCAACCGGGTTCACGACGGCCTCGTCTTCGTCCATCTCGCAGGTTTCATGGAGCTGATCTCCTCCCGAATGAGGGAAAGGTCGCGGGCACATCATGCCGGGCCTCCCTGCTCGAGAGCTCGTTCGCCACGCTGGAACAACCCGGCGCCGACGAGGTGGCCCTGACCTTCGGCCGTGATTTGCCGTTGCCGGAGACGATCGAGGAGAGACTGGCATGTCTTCAGCCCGTTTCGTCCCGGCCGCACCCTTGCGCCTGGCACGGAAACGCGATGGAGTGCGCTAGAGAATCGTAACTCTGACGATAAGTCCCCTCCATGAAACCCAATCGAAAATCGCCGACGATGAGCGACGTCGCCCGCAAGGCCGGCGTGTCCGCCATGACGGTCTCGCGCGCGCTGAAGGCCGATAGCGTCATCAGCCCGGAAACCCGCAGCGCCATTCTGGAGGCTGCCGAGGAGCTCGGTTACATCTTTCATGCGGCGGCATCGAACCTGCGTTCGCAGAGGACGGACTTCGTCGCGGTGACAATTCCCTCGATCAACAACGCGAACTTCGCCGATACGGTTGCGGGCCTGTCCGAGATCCTCTCTGGCCGAAACATGCAGACCCTGCTCGGCTATACGAATTACGACGTGGACGTCGAAGAGCAGCTGATCGAGCAACTTCTGCGGCGCAATCCCCAGGCGATCGTGGTCACGGGCGGACACCATACGGCGCGCGCGCGCCGCCTGCTGGAAAATGCGCGGATCCCGGTGGTCGAGACATGGGACGTCCCGGACCAGCCGATCGACCACTATATCGGGTTTTCGAACGCCGACGCCGTGCGTGCCATGGTCGATCATTTCGTTGCGGTCGGCTATAGACGGATCGCCTTTATCGGGGGCGATGCGGGACGGGATACACGCGGCAGCGACAGGCGGCGCGGCTTCCTCACTGCGATGAGATCCCATGGGCACGATGACCCCTGCCTCATCGCAGCGGGCGCACCGCCGATTTCCATGCGCGAGGGTGCAGATGCCATGGCGCGGCTTTTGCACGATCACCCCGACACCGACGCCGTGATCTGCGTTTCGGACCTCTCTGCGTTCGGAGCGCTCACGGAATGCCACCGACGCGGCATCGTCGTCCCGGACCAGATCGCCATCGGAGGTTTTGGCAACTACGAAATCGCCGGCATGTGCGTACCCACGCTGACGACGATCGACGCCCATGCGCGCGAGATCGGCCTGCGCACAGGCAGCCTTATCCTCGATCTCCTCGATGGGGCGACCGGCACAATGGCAATAGACGTCAAGCCGGGGCTAATTATCCGCCGGAGCAGCCTAAGGGAAACTTCCCCTCGCGACTCGCAGTAGCTCTTTCCAAACGTCTTGCATTTTCTTTAGGGACATACTGTAGAAGGTGGATCTTGCATAATCACAAAGTGGCTCTTAAGTGCGCCGCTTCCTTGCAGTCGTTAGATATTCCGCGCGTTCATCATCATCGCCTCGAACGAAATGCCGCAGGCTGCCCGGCTGAACGCAGAGACTGACCTCAACGCTATCAGCGATCTCCCATAACCCGCTGCGAGCGGATCGCCGCTCGCAGCGGGTTCAGTTCTTCCTGCTACATCGGCGGCTGAACGCCGTTGGTGCCGACGACCACGCGGCTGCTGGAGATCGTGCCGTCGGCGGCTTTTTCGGAGGGGACGAAGACGGTGGCGCCGCTCTTCAGGTCCGCCTCCACGGCCGGCGCGAAGGTGACGACCGGCGTGCCCGCGGGAATGGAGATCTTCTTTTCCTTGCCCTTGTAGGTCACCGTCACCGTCTGGCCGTCCACCGCCTTGACGGCATTGGCGACGGTGGCGTTGGTCATGGAGCTGTTGGGCTTCAGGTCCCAGGCATAGCTTCCCTCGCCCGTGCCCTTCATGGCCGCCGGGAAGATCAACACTTCCAGCGCGCCGTCGCCGCCCTCGGCCGTCGGCAGCGAGGCGATGCCGACGAAGTCCCCGGTCTTGATATCGTCGATCGAGGCCTTGGCGACGCTCGAGACCTTCCAGCCGTCCTTCAGCAGGATCTTCGCGTCGGTCCCCTCGCGGGTCTTGACCGACAGCGTGTTGCCGTCAAGGCTTTCCACGGTGCCGCGCACCCGGATCTGGTCAGCCGCCTGGACGGCCGTGCCGAGCAGGGCCGCGAGGGCGACGCCAGTCAGGGCAGCCGTGCCGATGTTCGAAAAATAGGCCATGTGTCATTCCTTGTTCATCCCCTGTCGTCAAGTCCGGCGCATGCGGGGGTTGGTCGCCGGTTTCGCCGGGCGTCTCTGCGGGACAAAAGGAACCCGACATGCCGAAAAGACGACCGAAAACAAAAACATCAAGGTCCGTCAGATCCCGGCATACCATTCGTAGCCGCGATCCTCCCAGAAGCCGCCATTGCCGCCATAAAACGCCGCGAGATCGGCGACGGCCTCGATGCGCATGAGATATTTCGCCTGCTTGTAGCCGAGCTGCCGCTCGACCCTCAGCCGCAGCGGCGCGCCGTGCGCCACCTCGAGATCGCGGCCGTTCATGGCGTAGGCAAGCAGGGTCTGGGGGTGGAAGGCATCGACGAGGTCGATGCTCTCATAATACCAGCCGCTGCCATCGAGCGTCTTTTCGTATTCGTCGGCGCAGTGGAGCACGATGTAGCGGGCCTCCTTCTTCAGGCCCGCAGCCTTCAGCACCGCGCCGAGCGGCACGCCGGTCCACTGTCCGATCGCGCTCCAGCCCTCGACGCAATCGTGCCGGGTGATCTGCGTGCGCGCCGGCATCGCCTTCAGGGCGGCAAGCGACAGGCTTGCGGGATGCTCGACCAGACCGCCGATCTGCAGCTGCCACTGCGTGAAGCCGCCGGCGAGCAGCGCCTGATATTCGGCGCCGTCCGGCATGGTGGTGCCATTGGCGCGGAAGGTCGGCGAGAGATCCTCCGGGCGGAACTCGCGGGCAAGGGCCGTGTCGCCTATGAGAAGGCGCTGCGTTCCCATCGTCAGGCGCTCGGCCATGCGGATGACGGACTGGACGGTGCCATCCTCCGCAAGCCCGTCGCAACCGGTGAGGCCAAGCGCCGAGGCGGTGAGCGTCGAGCCGATGAGGAACCGGCGGCGGGTCAGAAGACGGGTCATGGCGCGATCTCCGATGCCGTCAATGAAGCGGCCGGCGATGGTTCCGTGCGGATCGCGTAACGGCCGGTGATCATCGAGCGCATGGTGTTGACGACGCCGGAGGCCAGCACCATCGCGATATGGACGATGACGAAGGCGACGAGCGAAGTGGCGAAGATGAAGTGCAGCGTGCGGGCCGACTGCCGGCCGCCGAAGAGATCGAGCAGCCACGGGGCAAAGGCGTTGAAGCCCGGCGACATGGTCAGCCCGGTCAGGATCATGCCCGGAAGCATGAGGACGATGACGGCGAGATAGGCGAGCTTTTGAAGCGCGTTATAGTGCCGCGCCGTCTCGCCCTTGGGAAAGCGGAGCCGGGCATGGTCGGCGATCTCGCGTCCGAGATGGGCCGGCGTCAGCTCGGCCCGGGTCGGCACGAGGTCGCGCCGGAAATGCCGCGAAACGAGGCCATGGGCGACATAGACGAGACCGTTGATGACGAAGGCCCAGGCGAAGAAGAAATGCCATCGACGCCCGGTGGCGAGATCCTGATAGCTCGGAAGCGTGATCCAGGCCGGAAAGCCGCGCACCGTTGGCGCGCCATCGACAGTGGAGACGCCGAGCACGCCCGTGGTGTCGAGCGAGAGGCTGCCGATGCGCGTCACGCCCTTGAGCGCACCGTCTGTCTCGACGGCTTGCAGCGAGAGCACGGCCGGGTCGTCGTCGGCACCGTACTGGCCCCAGTAGAGCGAGGGATGCGCATTGAAGATCTGCAGGCCGCTGACGAGCAGCACCGTCATGGCGAGCACGTTCAGCCAGTGCGACAGGCGCACGGTGAGGCTGTGACGGCGGATCAGTATCCGCTGACCGGACGGGGTGGAAGACGAGCCGAACATGACGTTCCCTTCGAAGTCGGCGATATCGGGACGATCTCCGGGACCTGCCTTCGCGAGCGAAGGTGGACCCGGAACCGTCGTTCCCCGGCTCATGAAACCATCTACGAAGCGGGGAACGGCGAGGATCACTGCGGCGGCGATGCCTAGAGGGCGTCGCAGCCCTTCATCATGTCGGCCTTCTTCATGCTGTCCTTTTCCATGCCGGCCTTGTGCGCGCAGTCCGCCTTGGTGCCCTTCATGGCGTCGTGTTTCATGGCGTCCGGCTTCATAGCATTCGTCTTCATGGGGTCGGCCTTCATGCTGTCCGTCTGCATCGCGTCCGGCTTCTTCATGGCGTCGGTGGCGGTCTGAGCCTGCGCCGCACCCAAGGAGAGAGCAAGGCCGAGAAAGGCGGAGGCGGCGATGATGCGATGGGTCATGATGGATCTCCTCTGGAGGTGACGGACGCGGGCTGCGTCGATGCTCACGGGACACTCATTCGGGCGGGAGGCCGATCCGGTTACAGCCATCACGCGGACGTGATCGTGCCGGGAATTCGCTCGCTTTTTTCCGGAAGCGCTGTAACCGTTTCGAGGTCTTCCCGTATGAGTCTTCCAGAGACATGCCAGATGTAACCGAGTCCGAGCTGAAGGTGCTGATGCTCTTGTCCCTCGACGGGGACGAGGCGGCCTATCGCTGCCTGCTCGACGTGCTCCGGCACCTTCTGGAGCGCTACTACGGACGGCGCCTCGGACGGTCGGACAGAAGCGAGGTGGACGATCTGGTGCAGGAGACGCTGCTTGCGCTGCACCAGCGCCGCATCACCTATGATCGCGACCGGCCATTCACGGCCTGGTTCTTCACCATCGCCCGCCACAAGCTGGTGGATCATCACCGCAGGACGGGCGGTCGCGGCCATGTCGGGCTGCAGGCGGTGGACGAGATGGCGGATGGCTATCGCGAGGATGCGGTGTCGGCGCAGATGGACATTCGGCGGCTGCTGGCCGGTCTTCCCGCCTGGCAGGCCGAGGCGATCCGGCAGGTGCGGCTCGACGGCCGATCGATCACCGAGGCCGCGCGGCATGCGGGCCGGTCCGAAAGCATGGTCAAGGTCGGCATTCACCGGGGAATCAAGGCACTGGCGGCAAGATTGAGAGGCGATCATGACAAAGACCAATGACCTGATCGAGGACCTCGTGCGGGATCTCCGGCCGGTGCGCAGGCACGCGCTTGCAAGCCTCCTTGCCCGCGCGCTGCTGCCGGGAATGGCGCTCTCCGCATCCTTCGTTCTGTTCGGCCACGGGCTGCGGCCGGATCTCGGGGCGGCCCTCTCCGTCCCCGCCTTCTGGGTCAAGTCCGCCTATCCGCTGCTGCTCGCCCTCATCGGCCTCGGGGCGCTGCTCGTCGTCGCGCGGCCCGGCGGACGGCCGCTCGGCAGCGTGCTCGAGGTGGCGATCGTCTATGCGCTGCTGGTCGCGCTCGCCGTCCTGCAGCTGCGGCAGGCCGCCTCGCCGGAAGAGAGCCGCCGCCTCGTCATGGGCGTGTCCGCTCTCTACTGCCCGCTGATCATCCTTGCGACCGGTGCGCCCCTCATGGCCGCGACCTTCTGGTTCCTGCGCAGAAGCGCCCCCACCGCCCCCACCCTTGCCGGCACCCTGGCCGGCCTTGCCGCCGGTGCGCTCGGCGCCTGGACCTACAGCTGGGGCTGCATCGAAAACGGCCTCCCCTTCGTTGCCCTCTGGTACACGCTCGGTATCGGGCTCTGCACGGCGCTTGGTGGTCTGATGGGCCGGTTCTGGCTGCGCTGGTGAGCTTGACTGAAGAGCTGATCGAGCCGAAGGACAACGGATTCTGGACGATCGGTCTTAGGCGGACGCGTTTTTGGGGTCTTCGCGCAATCGTTGTATGGCGGCAGATCAGCGTCCAGACCATCCTGGGCGCCGCCTCATGCCACCAAGAGCCGTGCCCACAGCCGCAGATCTGCTGCGGGCCCTTCTCGTGCTGGGTTCAGCGCTTTCTCGACATCTCCCATCGGCTCTCGCCGGCGATGACAACGCCCCGGACGTCATGTCCCGGCCCTCGGCTTCCAGGTGCCGTCCCGGTCGGGTGAAAACTGGGGGATATGGGCAAGGCTGTGGACAAGGTGTTCGTCGGCGCCCAGCATCGGCTTCCACTCCGTCGCCTCCGTTAGGATGACGCCGATGCCGACCACCTCGGCGCCTGCCTTGCGCACGAGGTCCAGCGAGCCTTTCATGCTGGAACCGGATGCGATGACGTCATCAACGACGACGACGCGCTTGCCCTTCAACAGCGGAACCGCCGCACGGTCGAGGAGAAGGCGCTGCTCGCCCTTGGAGGTGATCGATGAAATCCGCTGTTCCAGCGCGTTCGCCAGATGGAGTTTCGGCGATTTCTGCAGGATCACATAGGCGTCGAGGCCAAGAGCACGGGTGACGTCGATCGCAACCGGAATGCCGAGCGTCGCGGCGCCAACGATGATGTCGGGCTCCAGCGCCTTGAGTTTGGCGGCCAGAGCCTGTCCGACATGCGCGCCGAATCTGACACCGAGATCGATCACCATCATCAGCGAAATGGCAAAGTCCGGCTTGATCGCCACGATCGGCAGATCGATAGGCCAGCCGGCGACGTCAACGCACCAGCTTTGTCCCGTTGCCGGATCGGTTTTTGCGTCTGCGGGGTTATCTGTCATCGGCGTTGTCCTTCATGTTCATGCGAGGTTCGACCATGAGGCCGACGGTGCGCCATGTGGTTCGTTTTTGTTTGAGGTCGAACCCGTAAATGGCGAGCGAAAAGGAAATGGCGTGCGCCATGCGAATGGCCTGAACGAGAAGCGGAATGCCCCGCGCCAGCGCAAACCGCAGTTTCGTCGCCAGGGCCACATCGTCGATCTCCATGCCCCGCGCACGCTGGGCATCGGCGATGCGCTCGAAGTCGTCGCGCAGCATGGGGATAATGCCGAAGGTCAGCGACAGCACGAGCGTGACGACCGGCGGCAGGCGCGCAGCGCTTGACGCCGCAAGGATCGAGCCGGGCGTGCTGGTTTCCATGACGAAGAAGAAGGCAGCCGTGGTCGTCACCAGACGCGCAGCCATGCCGGCAGCGATCGGCAGGGCTGCGGCCGTCGTTGCGCCCTGCAGCCACAGGTTCACCAGCCAACTGACGACAACCATGCCCGACAGCAGCAGCGCGCCCTTGATGTAGCCGCGCAGGCCAGGCACGCCGGCAAGCCACAGGAAGGCGATCGTCAGGAGCGCGAGCGGCACGCCGAAGCGCCAGCCGGGTACCAGCCAGGCCACCAGCATTACGGCAAAAGCAAAGCTGAGCTTGATAAAGAAATTGATCTCGTGCAGCCGGCTCATCCGATCTCTCCGGCCATCTGGCGATAGGGTGCCGGCCAGCCGAGCCGGCGGAAGGTCGCGCTCTCCCAGCCTTCGTCCAGCGCACCGTCAAAGACGATCGCGCCGTCGTCGAGGATCATCATGCGGGTCGCCACATCGTCCACCAGTTCAAGATCGTGCGAGATCAGCATGACGGATCGGCCACTTTCCTGCAGGGTGGCGATGAAGAGGTCGAGCATGCGACGGCCTTTGAGGTCGCGGGCCAGGAGAGGTTCGTCGATGATGGCGATCAGCGCGCCGGCCGCATCCGCGCAGGCAAGGCCGAGCAGCGCCTGCTGGCGGGCCGATAGAACGAACGGGTTGGCCTCGGCAAAGGCCGACAGGCCGTAGCGATCAAGCGCTGCTGCGGCCCGCGCGAGAATGTCGGGATCGGTCGAGGTGGCGCTTGCAGCCGTGATGGCGAAGATCACCTCGCCGGTCACCGTCATGTTGAACAGGATATGCCGCATGTTCTGGGGGATATAGGCGATCCTGCGCGCCCGGGCAGCAACCGTCCACCTGTTGGCGCCCGCTCCGTCGAGAACGAGTGTGCCGGCCGCGGTCTTCTCAAGGCCGAGGATCGCCTTGAAGAGGGTGGTTTTGCCCGCGCCGTTGCGCCCGATCAGGGCCAAAACCTCGCCGGCGCGGATCTCGACATCTACCCCCTCGAGAACCGGCTGGCCGCCGGGCCGTGCGAGCCGCGTGGTCAGGCCGCGCACCTCCAGCAGGGGCCGCCCGAGGATAGCGGGCGGACGCACGGAGCGTGGCCGCCGCGGCGGCAGGAGGCCAGCATTCCGCCAGGGGCTATCGATTGAAACCAGGTCGGCGGCGGGGACGGGGCGCGACAGGTGGCGATCGGACAGAAGTGCAATACGGTCAACCACCGACAGGAGGGCCAGAGCATCCTGCTCGGCGACCATGAGGCACGAGACGGACGTCGCGACCGTTTGCAGAAGTGCCGCGAGCCGCGCCCGCGCTGCCGGGTCGAGGCCGGTGGTCGGTTCGTCCATGACCAGAATCAAGGGGCTTGCGGCAAGGGCCGCGGCAATCGCCACCATGCGCCGCTCGCCGCCGGACAGCGTTAGCACCCGGCGCCCGCACAGGGCCTCGATCTCGAAGGCCGCGATCAGCGTGCGCAACCGCTCGCGAATCGCCAGTTTCCCGACGCCCCGGTTTTCCAGCGGGAAGGCGATGACATCCTCCACGCAGAGATCCCAGAGTTGGTCGTCGATGTTCTGCGAGACGAAGGCGATGGTGGAAAAAAGCTCGGTCTTGTCGAAGGACGCCATCGGGCGGCCCATCAGCGTGACCTCGCCCGCATGGTCGGGGATCGGCAGCAGGCGCGGGATAAGGCCGGCGGCAGCGGCAAGAAACGTCGTCTTGCCGCTGCCGGCCTCGCCACAGATCAGGAGCCGCTGGCCTTCCTGCAGATGGCAGTCCGCCTCGGCGATCACAGGATCGGGACCGCCGAAACCGAGACGAAGGCTGGTCATTTTGAGCACGGGATCTTTCCGGTTGGTCTCAGAAGCGCTTGAAGCCCACGGGGTGGGCGCTCTTGAGGATCTTCATGGCCGGGACGATCAGCAGGGGCGTGCCGATGACCATGGGCACGATGTCGGACAGGCCGATATAGCCGAAAGCCCACCAGAACGGAAAAATGCCGAGATAGGCAAGGCTTGCGGACACGGCGGCGACCATGACAATGCCAACGGCCAGGCAGGCGAGCGCGATCTTGACCAGAACCGTGCGGTCGAAAGTCGTCTTTGCCGGATCGAACAGGACGCCCGGAACAAGGCCCGTCAGGCCGACCATGATGCCGTCGACGATCAGCGAATGGGCGGGAATGAACGTGCCGGCGAGAAGCGACCAGACGATCGTGCCGAGATAGCCGCAGATGAAGCCGCTGCGCCAGCCGAGCAGGATGCCGATCAGCGGCGGAAGAAAGGCGAAGATCCGCCATTGGATGACGCCGGGCACAAGCTGCATCGGATTGGCATAGGCCCAGAGCACACCGGTGGCGGCAGCCGCGACGATAGAAAGCACGAGCGGAAAGAGGGTGTTGCCCTCACTGTGGGAGAGAGTTGTCTGTTGCATTTTCATCGTTCCCCTTGTGTTGAGAGAGAGACAGTCTTCGGGCATGGCGCCCGCCCCGGGAGACCTCCCTGATGGTCTGTCAAAGGCGGTTGGGCCCATGAGCCGTCCGCCTGCTCGTCTGTTGTCCGACGGTCCGGACCAGGTTCGGTTCGGTCCTGAAGAACCCTCGGTGTTTGTTTGCATTTCTCGTTTCGGGAACGCTGGTGTCCCTTTGTCCCCTGACAAGCTCTAGCCGGCAAACCGTCCCGCGGCGTTCCGATTGTCCCGATCAAACGCGCGGCTGGCGCCTGTTCGAGCCGAACCTTCCGCTGCGTCATCCGGTATGGCGATGCCGTCGACGATATCGAACTGCGGGATCTGACCGAGCGTGGTCACGAGGTCGGCATCCCGGCCCAGTGCGTCGCGCCAGGCGCGTCCCTCGGCCAGGATCGCGCCGGCACCCACCACCTCGGCCCCGGCGCGTCGCACCAGCCGGATCGCCGCGGCCATGCTGGAGCCGGTCGCAACAACGTCATCAACGACCAGCACGCGCTTGCCCTGCAGGAGCGCGATGGAGCGCCTGTCGAGCAGGAGCCGCTGGGAGCCGCCCGTGGTGATGGACCTCACGTCCTCGATCAGCGCTTCTGCGAGGTGGAATTTCGGCGATTTCTGCAGAATGACATACTGGTCCAGCCCGAGACGGCGCGACACCTCGATGGCCACGGGAATGCCGAGCGTCGCGCTGCCCACCACAATATCGGGCTTCAGCGCGGCAAACCGAGCCGCCATCGCATCGCCGACGAGATCGCCGAAGCCTATGCCCATATCGATCACCATGAGCAGCGCTATCGCACGCCGATCACTGAGCGCGATGATCGGCAGGTCAAACGTCTTGCCTGCAATGTCCACGCTAAAGGTCTGAGGTGCGCTCGGGATCATGTGGGTCCTTCATCGGCAAGCCTCTATAGACAATCGACAGCGTGACTTTTACAAACATCAAGATCTGTCCGGTGCGTTTCCTTTTTCTCAACACAGGGCCGTCGATCTCTCATGAGCAGGCTGCTCTTCTCCCGCTTCGCCCAGTATCTCGAGGCGATCGCGCGTCTCGGATCCATCCGGAAAGCGGCAGCGGAACTGAACGTGTCCGCTTCCGCCATCGACAAACAGTTGATCCGCGCGGAGGAGGAATTGGGCGTGGCCCTTTTTGAACGCCTGCCGCGCGGCATGCGCCTGACTGCGGCAGGCGAGATCCTCATTCATGGCGTCAGGGGATGGCGCAAGGATTTCTCCCGCATCACGTTCGAAATCGAGCAGCTGAAAGGCCTGCGCCGCGGCGAGGTCAAGATCGCCGTTTCGCAGGAAGCCGTCTTCGATTTCCTGCCGGGCGCAATAGCCCGGTTTATGCGCGACCATCCGCGTATCCGCAACACTGTGCTCGTTGCAGACTCCGATCAGGTTCGTAAACTTGTCCTGGACGGGCTTGCCGATTTCGGGCTGACGTTCAGCCCTCAGCCGCTGCCGGGCGTGACCGTAACCCGCTCTGCTCCCTTTCACCTGCATGCTGTTGTACCGGCAGGCACGGTCTCCGCAGCAGAGACGACGCTCTCGCTTGAGGCGTTCTTTCAGAATCCGACCATCATACCCGATGCCAGCACGCATCTTCGCGATGCCGTCGATGTCGCCGCCGCCCGGACCGGAACGCGGCTCCAGCCCGTGCTGACGACCAATAGCCTTGACCTCATGCGGTCGATGGTTCGAGAATGTGTTGGGTTCGGCCTGATCGCGCTGTCACAGGGCGCACAGGCCCGACGGGACGACGGTCTAGCCTATCTGCCTCTCAGCGATCGCGGCCTGCCACCGCTCACCCTCTCCCTCATCATCGATCCTCAGCGCAGCCCGTCGATGACCGCGATCCTCATGCGCCAGTATTTCGAGGCCTATTTCGACGACCTGGAAAACGGGGCAGAAACGACATCGGAGTTTTCCAGGTTGGCCGAGAGTGGCGATCAGCAGAGGGATGCCTGACTGGGGTCTTCCGTCAGCGCAAAATGCCTCCCCGACGGCATTGAACTGGCAAACCGTTAATTCTGAACACTATAGTCGAAGACGGCTGACTCCTATGGAGTCTCGCGCATTCCTGCGCGCCGGGAGGGACGCGGTGAATTCGAACCGCCGATGTTGTTACGGCTTGCCAATTGGGAAGGTCTGCCGGAAGGAAGGCTTTTCGGCCGCAACGTCCCACATCTGACGCAAGAAATAAGCAGGTCACATGCCCTACGAGATGAGCGGTTGCGCCAGGTGGAAGAGGAGGAGGCAAAGCTGAAGCGGATCGTTGCGGAAGTGTCACTGGACGGCCATGCTTCCGGATGTGCTGTCAAAAAAGTTCTGAAGCCTGCCCGGAAGCGTTCGATTTCTGACAAGGTCCGTTCAGACTCGAACATATCCACCCGCCGGGCAAGTGCAGTGCTGAAGATCAATCGTCGCTTTACGTCTACATGTCGAAACGCGGTGAGCAGGCTGCACTGAAGCTGCGGATCAGTGACAATTGCCAGACACGTGTCCGGTACGGATATGGACGCGTGCGCTGATAATCCGCAATTCGCATGACAGGGAAGGCAGGCTTGATTGGGCATGAATTCTTGCAACAATTGGTGCCAAAGAGCGCGCCAACCTCGGGAGCGAGATAGGCGCTCGACTGTCAATCTCGATACAACCTTATGGAACGGGCGAAGTCGCTAATTCCCTGATGATGGGCTTGACGCGTCGTAGTGTGAAAGATCCGGTCCGTCCGGTTCGCTGGCGAACAGTTTGGTGGCAAGGCCGCGGATGATTGGCTTGCTCGCAATGTTGAGGGCGTTGTGCAAAAGGTTGATGCCAAGCCGGCTGTGGGGGTTCATCATGCGGGGTGCAATCTTCGGGACGCCCTGCCCTTTCTCGACCATCGGCCGCATCGCGTCCTCATAGGCCGAGAAGGCTTGCCCGATATCGCTGCTCCGCTGCAGCTCGCTGGCAAGGACATAGCCGCCCGTCACGGCGAGTGTCGCGCCGATGCCCGCAAGGGGTGTTGCGCACCACGCGGCGTCGCCGGTGAGCACGACGCGCCCCTTCGACCATCGCTTCATGCGCACCTGGCGCAAAACGTCGAAGTAGAAGTCGTCCGTGTCGTCCATGGCGGCCAGCACTCTTTGCGCCTGCCAGCCGGCATCCGTGAAACGCTGGCGCATATAGGCCTTCTGCTGCTCGACGCTCCAGTCCTGCTCGCCATTCGGTGGCTGCTGGAGCGACAGCATGGCGCGCGTCGTTCCATGCCTGTCCGGACGCAGCGAGATGCTTCGTCCATCCGTCGCGTTGTACCAGCGCCACATCCGGTCGTCGTCGGCCTGCCGCGGGATGGTGAAATAGGCGATCGTGAGGTCCATCCATCGCGGATCGTTTTCCTGTGGAAAAACAAGCTCGCGGGTCGATGAGCCTACGCCCTCGGCAATGACGATCGCATCATAGCGTTCGATCTGTCCGCTGGAGAAAGTGACCGAAACCGCTTCCGCGCCCTCCTCGATGCCAGCGACACGATCGCCGAAGCGAAACGTCGCCCGGTTGCGCGCGGGCTCGTACAGAAGGCGTGCGAGATCGCCCCGCAGGATTTCCATCTCCGCCGTCGGGCCATCGCTCCCGAGGTCTTCGGTGATGAACCTCGCGACGTCTGCGCCCTGCTCGTCGATCCAGACGGTGCCCTCTTCCCCTGTCCCGCGATCGAGTGCCGTCTGCTCCAGCCCCATCCGGCGCAGCACCTCCCGGCCGACGCCTCGGATGTCGATGTTCTGGCCGCCGTCTCGAAACGCGGGCGCGCGTTCGACGACGGTCACGTCGAAGCCGTAGTGGCCTAGCCACCATGCGGCCGTGTTGCCGGCGACGCTTGCGCCGGTGATGAGGATGCGAGGGGGCATGAGGTGATCTCCTTTTCCTAAAGAACATCACTCTTGATATATTTGTTCCGCTCGCTATCGCTCGAAATTGTCGATGAGGCGTTGGAAGAGCTGAACCATCGACGCCGCCTCTTCGGGCGAAAAGCCTTCCAGACCTTTGGCATTGGCAGCCAACAATGCGTCGCGCCCACGCAAGGCCGCCTCCTGACCTTGGCTCGTCAATTCCACCAGCGCCGCCCTTCGATCGGTTGAGGACGGCGACCGGGAGATCAGCGTCATCGCTTCCAGCTTGTCGAGGAGCGCCACCATCGCCGGCTGCTTGACGGCCGAGGCACGGACAAGGTCGCGCTGAAGCATCGGTCCCTTCCAGGACAGAAGCATGATAGGACCGATCAGAGCCAAGGAAAGCCCGTATGGTCGCAGCGCCGTATCGACCAACCGGTTGAACACGCGGGCAGCGTGGTTGGCAAGATAACCCGGAGCAACGGCCGCCTCCGGATGAATAACGTCGTCCTGTTCTGGCATCGGTATTTCCTAGGCCAAGGACGATCCCGTGGCCAGCGCAAGATGTGCGAGCACGACGCGTGGATCTCACATCGATACGAATTAGCCGAGGTCCACGCAGTTATTCGCTCATCGTGCGGAGTCAATCCATTTCAATATAGATAGGCCGTAGTGAGTGACGGCCGCGCGCGGATCAACAATTGACCCCTAATTCAAGAATAATCCTCGCGTCGACTCGTTGAAGCCCCACATGTCGAGCGAGTAGGCTAGCATCCGCTTCGATCCAAACGCCATCTCGGAGAAGCTCTTCACTCCCCAAGCCGCAACAATTAGAGCTAGGATGCTGACAAACCATGCCCATATACCGTGCGGAGTACGCATTCCGAATGTCTTTCGAAAGACATTCATCACCACCTCCGACCGCTTTCCCAGCTGGATCGCGATGATCAACAGGACTGAGCAGCCTCCGAATATGAGGATTTCGCGCACTGCAGACGCCCCATTCAGCGCTGTGAAAGGGAAAAGGTCTCTTGACACGAGCAGGCTGGTTACCAGCATCACCGTCATACCGACCGCGAGGGCGGCTAAGCGAAACTGCCGTCGCATTCGATCAGACGCAAAATCGCTATCACGGCGGAAATCAACCCTTATCCGTGAATGCCAACACTGAAACCACGCTTAACGTTGTGCAAACTATGTCGTCCGTATAGGAGGCAACGTAAAGGATCTTATAAACACTGCCCTGTAGCCTCTACGTGAGGCAGGCAGAGCAATGCAGATCGATTTACAAACTCTTTGGTACTTAACGGTTGGGACGCTGCTGGTATCAGCTTCGCTTCTACTTTGGGAAAGGCAGGCTCACCCTGCTCGCGCACGCGTGCTAGGCGTTCTAATCGCGGCACTTTTCACATTCGCTCTCGGCTGCGTCGTTGCAATGAACCGCAGCCACATACCGGTTGTTCTCGGCATGGGGGCGACCAACATCCTGATGATGTTGGGATACCTTCTAGTCCTCAATGCCAGCGCCGGCCTCGACGGTCACCGATATATTAGGTTGTCCGCTGGAGCGCTGGGCTTCCTGGTCCTCGCCTGGGCGATGGCTGGCACGCAATTCCCGGCAGCCTTTTGGAACCATGTCTCGTCTCTCCCGATCGCGCTGACCTGCGGCCTGACAGCATGGATACTTATGCGCAGCCACACTGCGCGACGCTTGCGCTCACGTCCGATCGCAGTATGGATCTCGGCTGTCCATGCCGTGTTCTACCTCGGCCGTGCGTCCATATCCCCTGTCCTCTTTCAGCAGTACGGACCAGATATTCTCTCCACCATCGGGAAGGCAACGATGTATGAGGCCGTCTTGTACTCGGTAGCGATGCCGATGTCCTTTCTGATGATCATTCGAGAGGAGGAGAAGCAGCACCTGCTCCGCATGTCGCATACCGATCAATTGACCGGGCTCGCAAACCGTCACGCCTTTTTTGAGCAGGCCGCTCTGATCCTCAGGGAGCGGCATCACTACCCCGTCTCCCTACTTGCTTTCGATCTCGACCACTTCAAGGCGATCAACGACCGCCATGGCCATCCGGTCGGAGATAGAATCCTGAAACTGTTCGCCGAAACCGCCCGCGAAGAAGCGGGACCCGACGCGCTTCTTGTCCGACTTGGTGGTGAGGAATTCGCCGCGCTCTTGCCACGATGCGACCATCGTCAAGCTCTCAGTCGGGGCTCAGTCATTGCAAGCAGGTTCGCAAAAGCAGCCGCTCGGGCAGAGGGCCTGGAGACCCAGGCAACCGTCAGTATCGGTCTTGCGGCGCCGGACTGCCAGGACCTCACCGGGATGCTCGCAAGTGCCGACGGCGCCCTGTATAGGGCAAAAGCCCTTGGGCGGAATCGGGTCGAAACGGCAGGTCCGAACGAATTGCTGCTGCGGGCTTAAAGCGATAGACGATCCCGCTCACCACCCGCCGGTCATCGACCCGCGGCACACCATGCGCCAAGGGAAAGATCGGTGAGATCCGAGACATCTGACGCTCGCTCAGCAAAAACAAATCACTCATCACGGACTCCTCAATGGAGACTGTGAATCACATCTCAAATCAGATTAATAGGTCCTGAGCCTAAGCGACTAAGTTCTGAGTGGAAACCAACACCTTGCGCATTCGACATGCCGATGACGTTACGCTGCCACCTCAAGATGCGTTTCGCTCGCTTGAAGCAGCCTTTGAGTGTACGCATGCTGCGGGTCGCGGAAGAGGGCTTCTGTTGATGCATGCTCGACGATCTGCCCCCTGTACATGACGATGGTCGAGGTTGCGAAGTCGCGGATCAGCGCAAGGTCGTGGGCGATGAAGATGTAGGAAAGACCGAAGTCGCGACGGAGCGTCTTTAGAAGATCGATCACCTGCGCCTGCACCGACACGTCGAGCGCCGACACCGCCTCGTCGCACACGATCACATCCGGCTGGAGCGCCAGCGCCCGGGCGATGGCGATGCGCTGGCGCTGGCCGCCGGAGAACTGGTGCGGATGGCGGTCGATCTGATCGGCCTTCAGGCCGACGCGCTCCAGAAGATCGATGGCACGGTCGCGCCAGAACCGCTTTTCCAGCACGTCGGTATGGATTGCCCAAGGCTCCGAGACGATCTGACCAACCGTCATGCGCGGGTTGAGCGAGGCCGTGGGGTCCTGGAAGACGAACTGCATCCGCCGCCGTACCTTGAACGTCTCGGCCGTCGACATGGCATTGAGGTCGTGACCATCGAACCGGATCGTGCCGAGCGTCGGCTTGTCGAGCCCGAGCAGCATTCGGGCAAGCGTCGATTTGCCGGAGCCGGATTCGCCGACGATGCCGAGCGTTTCCCCCTTGTTCAGCACGAAGCTCGCATCGTCCACAGCCTTCACCGCATTCGGCACGATCTCGGAGACCTTGCCGGGAAGGACGCCGTAGACGCGCGAGACGTTGCACACCTCCAGAATGGGCCGCGCGCTCGCCGCGACGCTCGGCGGCGTCTCGAAACCATGACGTCCGGGCATCGCGTCGAGCAGCTTGCGGGTATATGGGTGCTGCGGTTTGGTCATGATGGCGGTTGCCGTTCCCGCTTCGACGATCCGGCCGTTCTGCATGACGACGACGCGATCGGCCACCTTTTCAACAACGCCGAGATCGTGGGTGATCAGCACAAGACCCATACCGCTTTCCGCCTGCAACTCCTTCAAAAGCTTCAGAACCTGCGCCTGGACCGTCACGTCGAGCGCGCTGGTCGGCTCGTCGGCAATCAGCAGGTCGGGCTCGAGCGCGATGGCCGACGCGATCATGATGCGCTGGCGCTGGCCGCCGGAAAACTGGTGCGGATACTGTTTCGCCCGGCGCTCCGGATCGGCGATGCCGACGCGGCCAAGAAGATCGATCACCCGTGCATGGGCCGTCGGCTTGTCGATGCCGTGGACCCGCAGTGTCTCCGCGATCTGCCAGCCGACCGGGTAGACCGGATTGAGGGCCGCCAGCGGATCCTGGAAGATCATGGAGATATTCTTGCCGTTGATCTTGCGGCGCTCGTCGCGCGGCGTCTTCAGAAGATCGCGGCCGCGGTAGAGGATTTCGCCGCTGGTGATGAGCGCGGGCGGCGCATCCACCAAGTCCATCACCGCCGATGCGCTGACGCTCTTGCCGGAGCCACTTTCACCCAGGATTGCCAGTGTTTCGCCCGAATTCACGGACCAGCTGACATCGGCAACGGCATGGACGACGCCGTGGCGGTTGGGGAAGTCGATCGAGAGATGGCGAATGTTGAGAAGCGGCTGATCAGTCATGTCTGCCTACCGATGTCTGAAGGCGCCAGCGCTCGACCGGATCGGTGACGACGCGGAGCCAGTTGGAAAGAAGGTTGAGGGCCATGGTGACGAGCATGATGGCGACGCCGGGCCAGAAAGCGAGCCACCAGGCGGAGCCCAGATAGTTGCGCCCGTCGGCCACCATCAGCCCCCAGGTCACCTCCGGCGGCTGGATGCCGATCCCGAGGAAGGAGAGACCGGACTCCACGAGCATGACGAAGGCGATTTCGAGCGCGGCCAGGTTGATGATGGTCGGCAGGATCATCGGCGCGACATGGCGCAGGAGAACGCGGTTCGTCCGGGCGCCCATAGCGCGGGCGGCAATGACGAACATGCGCTCCTTGATTTCCAGCACCTCGGCCCGCACCGTGCGCAGGAAGATCGGGATGCGGGAGACGGCCAGCACGAGGATGACGTTGGTGACGCCGGGATCGAACACGAAGAGCACGATGACCGCCAGAAGCATGGACGGAAAGCTCATGATCGCATCCGCCAGCCGCAGGAGGATGGCGCTCGCCCATCCGCCCTGATAGCCGGCGATGAGGCCGAGAATGCCGCCGACGATGACGGAAATGGCGACCGCGCTGACCGCGATCAGCATCGTGTTCTGACTGGCGACGACAATGCGGGCAAGCAGGCTACGGCCGAGCGCATCCGCGCCGAGCACGAACAGCCAACCCTTGTCGATCGAAAACGGCGGGGCGTTGCGGGCCATGAGGTTGAGCGCGCGCGCCTGATCGGCGAGCAGCCAGGGTCCGAGAAGGACGCAGGCGAGGACGAGGGTCAGGAGGGCTGCCGAGACGGCGGCGACCTTGTCCTGCCAGAGAAGGCCGAGGATCTCCAAGACGCCGGAAGACGGCGCGGCGGGTCTGGCGGCGAGCGAGGCGGGCTCGGCCATCTCAGCTGTACCGTATGCGCGGGTCGACGAGGGCATAGGCGATATCCACGATGATGTTGATGACGAAAACGGCGAGGGCCGTGACGAGGACGGCGGCCTGGATGACGGCGAAATCCCGCAGGAGGACGGAGTCGATCATGAGTTTACCGATGCCGGGAAATCCGAACACCGTTTCCACGATGACGGCGCCGTTGACGATGCCGGCCGCCTGGTCGCTCGCGACCGTGATGACCGGAAGCAGGCCGTTGCGCAGCGCATGCACAAAGACGATGGCACGCGAACCGACGCCCTTGGCACGCGCGGTCTTGATGTAGGTGGAGGACAGGGCCGTCATCATCGATGTTCGGACCACCTGAACGAGCACGCCGGTCGGCCGCAGCATGAGAACGCCGACAGGCAGGATCCAGTGCAGTGCGGTACCGGTGCCGGACGTCGGCAGGACCCGCAGCGTGACGGCGAAGACGAGAACGCCGACGATCGCCACCCAGAAATTCGGCGTGCTGGCGCCGATCAGCGAGATAATGCTGGCGAGCCGGTCGAAGATGCCGCCGGGCCGGTACGCTGCGAGAGATCCCGTGACGATCGACACGAGAAGGACGAGCGGCATGGTGATGGCCGCAAGCGCCAGTGTCGTCGGGAAGGCCTGCAGCACGACCTCGACGGCAGGGCGTGAGAACTGCAGCGACTGGCCCATGTCGAAATGCAGGAGCCCCCACAGGAAGCGCCCGAACTGCTCGATCAGCGGATCGTTGAACCCGTATTGCTCGTTGAACTGGAAACGCGCTTCTGCGGATGCGTCCTGCGGCAGATAAAGATCTGCGGGCGAGCCCGTCATGCGCGCCAGAAAGAAGATGAGAATGATCAGCGCGATGAGCGAGAACACGCTCTGCAACGATCGCTTGAAGATGAAAGACCCCATATCAGCCTCCTCCGCCGGATGTGGATCGATGGTCGGACACGGTGCGCCCCCTTGGACAGGAGGCGCATCGTCAGACAGGTCAGTCCGTCGCCTTGTCGGCGAGCTTCAGCCGGGCAAGCTGCAGTTCGACGGCGTTCGCGATGGTTGGCGTGAAGTCCAGCCGCTTACCGACACGCATGTAGTTGACCATATGGAACAGCGGCACGTCGGCGACGACGTCCTCGTAGATCCTGCGGAAAACCTCGTTGTATTCCCGCACGCGTTCATCGCCGGCTTTCGTGCCGGCACCCACGATCAGGGCGTCCAGCGCCGGGTCGTGCAACTCGCTCTGCCGGCCGTCGGAATGGTACTTGAAGAAGGCCGTGAACGCCGCGTCGCCGCTGTTGTTGTCGTGCATGGTCAGGAAGATGTTGGGCGCCCGGTCCGGCGAGAAAGGCTTGTTCGCCATCTTCAGCCATTGCGTCATCTCGAGGTTTTCGAGCTTGATGTTGAAGCCGACGGCGCGCAGCATTTCGGCAGAGGCTTCGACGAACTCGTTCGAGTTGGCAAACATCGCCGGGCGGCCGATCATTCGGATCTCGCGATCGACCTCCACGCCATCTGCCTTGGCTTCGGCCAGCAGCTTCTGCGCCTGCTCCGGATCGTAAGGCCAAGGCTTCAGGTTGGGATTGAAACCCAGCGCACTCGGGCCCACCTGCTGCATGGCCAGCTCCGCCTTGTCGCTGATGACGCTGCCGAGAAACGCCTTGCGGTCGATGGCCAGATTGATCGCCTTGCGCACGCGGATGTCGTTGAGCGGGGGAATATCGACGGACAGCCGGAACAATGCGCTGTCGGAATTTGGGTAGACCTTGTCCGTCTCCGGATTGGTCGCATCCTGCGGCGCGATGGAAAAAGCGAGATCGGCCTCGCCTGTCTCCACCATGGCCGCCGCGACCGAGGATTCCGTGCGCCAGACATAGGTCGCCTTGTCGATCACCGGCCTTTCGCCCCAGTAGCCATCATTGCGGACGAGGCCGATATTTTCGCCCTGCGTCCAGTGGTCGAAAATATAGGGGCCCGTGCCGATCGGCTTGGCGGTGTATTCGCCCTTCGGTGTGTTGACCGATGAAATGGTGAGCTGCGCGAGCAGCGTCGGCAGGATCGGCACTGCCGTCTTCGTTGTAAACTTTACCGTTTGCGGATCAACCTCCACGGCCTTGATATCGATGCCGTCGAGATATTTGGTACGGGTGATGCAGGTGAGCGCCGAATCGTTGGTGCGCTCCAGCGAGTGGACGACGGACTTGGCGTCGAAGGGTGTGCCGTCGTGGAAGGTAATCCCCGGCCGAAGCTTGAACACCCATTCGGTCGGCGCCGTCTGCTCCCAGCTTTCCGCCAGACGCGGCAAGGTTTTCTGGTTGGCATAGTCCAGCTCCACCAGCGTTTCCACGACGTTCTGCTTGATGATGCGGCCAATGACCGAGCGGGGCGTTTCGCAGGGGTCCAGCCGGTCTGGACCGGCGGGAAGCACGATGGTGACGGCGGTCGCATCCTGCGCATGCGCAAGACTGGCGGGGGTGGTCAAGGCGGTCGATGCGACCAGCGCAATGGATTTCCAGAAATTCAACGACGTTCTCCTCATTGTCGTTCGAATGGATCCGTCCGGCAGGACGGGCTCAGGCCCTCACAAGCTGCAGCCGCGCCTCCTTGAACTTGGCGATCTTCACCCGTTCGCGCTCCTCCTGCGCCCGGATACCCGGCAGCAGAGCAGCGGCCACCTGCGGCGACAATGCGACCACGCCGTCGTCGTCGCCCACGATGAGATCACCGGGATGGACGACCAGCCCGCCGATCGAAACCGGAACGTTGAGAGATCCCGGACCATTCTTATAGGGACCCTTGTGGGTCACGCCACGGGCATAACACGGAAGGTCAGAAGCCCGGATCGCCGAAACGTCACGGATGGCGCCGTCGATCACGAAACCGGCGACGCCGATGGACTCCGCATGCGTCAGGATGATCTCGCCGATCAGCGCCTGGCTGACATCACCGCCTCCATCGACCACGATCACGTCGCCACGGCGCGCGATATTCAGTGCGGCGTGAATGGCGAGGTTGTCGCCGTTGCGCGTCTTCACCGTCAGCGCCGTTCCGATGAGCGGACCGCCTGCATGATACGGCAGCACGCCGGTCGCGCCCGGCAGGCGGGAGAGGTTGTCGCTGATGATGGAGGTGGCAACCCCGCGATACTCGCTGATCAGGCCGGGATCTACCGCCTGCGGAGCTGCGTTTTCTTCGATCGTCATGTCTCCTCCTAAGAGCTCGATGTTTGGACCTTCAAGAAGACCTCTCCCAAGGTCTGCCCTTAGCCAAAAAGGTAAACTTGCGTTCATCCGAAAAAAAGCGATAAATTCGCTTCTATTCATATCGCTTTTTTTCATGCGAGGTTGTTCCCATGTTTACGTTTAAGCAGCTCGAAGCGCTCTATTGGGTCTCGACGCTCGGCAGCTTCGAGGCGGCAGGCTCCTACCTCAATGTCACGCAATCGACGATCTCCAAGCGGATCGGCGAGCTGGAGGGGAAGTTTCCAGTGCCGCTGTTCGATCGCTCCAGCCGCCAGTCGATCCTGACGAGCAAGGGGCAGGACATCCGCGACATTGCCGAACAGATGCTACGTCTGAACGACCGGCTGACGCTGACCGCCCGCGCCGCCAATGCGCCACCTTTCCGATTCCGGCTCGGCGTGACGGACCTCGTTGCTCTCTCCTGGCTGCCGCAGCTTCTGGCGACGATCATGGAGCGTTATCCCGGCATCTCACTGGAGCCGGAGATCGATCTGACGGCGGGGCTGCTAGAGCGGCTGAAAGAGCGCCGCATCGACTTCGTCATCTGCCCGCGCCTCACCCAGCACCCGCAGTTCGTCAATAAGCGACTGGGCGAAATCGAGCTTGTGTGGATGTGCAGTCCGAAGCTCTATAGCGGCAATGCTGAGCTCAGCCGCGCGGATATGTTGAAGTTTCCGCTGCTCATCCAGTCGGCCGGCTCCATGCTGCGCCCCATCCTGCAGGACGTCATCGACAATCCGCGGATGCCGTTCACGAAAACGATTTCGTGCAACAATATGGCGGCCCTTGCCGAGCTTGCAGCCCATGGTCTCGGCATCACCATCCTGCCCAAGGCTTTCTTCAGCCGCTATGTCACAGACGGGCGCCTGCGGATCATCCGCTCGGCGTTCCGCCTGCCAAAGCTCGAATACTTCATCACATACCGCAACGATTACAACAGCCTGTTCTTCGAGGAGATCGCCCAGCTCGGGATCGAGCTTTGTGATTTCGAACACAGCTTGGCAACGTAACGCGCTTCTATGAAGATCTATACGTCATCCCCGCCGAGTGCGAGGCATACATCCAGCCTTGCATGCGCAATGCGGCAGATCCGCTGTAAGAGTGTATCGGTTTATTTCGGAGTTGGGTAACGGAGGTCTTGAAAGGAATCGAACCAGCGGCGATGCGAGCTTGAGTTGAGATTTGTGTCACGGGCAGTTATGTCTTCGTCGGCCGATTGGGGAGTCTTTCGATGATAAGTGGCCTGCGCGATCGCTTACTGCCGAATCTCGGCCGGACATCACGGATCTCATGACGCTTGCTTTATGCCAGACGCCAGACTTTCTCTGCCGCGCGCTCGAGGCGCAGGCTGTCTACATGCCCGACGTTCGCGCAGATCTTCATCCGGCTGGAGAAGGATGGGTAACAGCAGAAGCCTTCTTCAACGACGAACTTCGCCTGAACGAATTTATTCACTTCGAGCAGTCGTTGAATAAAGGCACCGACCTACGGACTGCAGCAGCACTGTTGATGACGGATTACGGCTACATTCTAGCCGCTGCGGCCGTCCCTCTTTTCAGCGGCTTCGGCTTGGTTCCGGATCTGACTCCTGCCGCTGTCGCACTCTCCTTTTACACGATCGAGGAGCCGCATGAAGGGAAGATGCACCGTACACGACGAGCTCATGTACGTTTTAGCAAAGAAGGATTTTGGCAAGGCCAGCTCGATGACCTCGCCGATGGGGAACGGTTCCGCGTCGAAATCGAGCGGCATCTCAGCCCCGTCGTCGAGGCGATCCACACCCGGACGCATCTGTCTCGCGCAGCGCTGTGGCGGCTTGCCGCTGATGCGATAGCCGGACGCTTTCTCGACTCCGGGCGCCATTTCGGTGCGGTCGAGGCGTCTAAGGCGGCCGCGATGCGGATTCTGAAAGTGCCCGGTTCGCCGCTTGCCAATCGCCAGCTCCACTATTTCGACCTGACGGTGCTCGACAGCCGGCAGGAGGATTTCTCCTATACCTTCCGCCAGCGTGGCGGCTGCTGCCGTTACTATCTCGTGGAAGGCGGCACATACTGCCCGACATGCGTGCTGAAGAGGCCGGAAGAGCGGGATGCGGAATTGCGTCTTGCCATGCGCCGGCATCTTGGCGTCAGTTGATCTATAAATTTCGTTCAATTTTTCTCCAGTCCCCGAGTCCCAAACTCGGAAATCGGATCGTCTTCCTTCATGAGCGGAGTGTTTAGCCGTTCATGAAGGTGGGCTGCGGCGCCTTGAACGCCGTAGGATTGGGGATTTCGGATGACGACGACCAGATGTATTTCGCGCAGGGCAAGGGCGAGCCTACGGGCGGCATTCCTCACAGGAACGAGCCTCGTGATGCTCCCCGCGGTGCCGGGGATTGTGCAAGAAGCGGTGGCACAGGTGACGGCAGAGCCGATCTCCGTGCCGGCCGGCCCGCTGACGGCGGCGCTGAACAGCCTTGCCGCCCAGACCGGCCTTCAGATCCTGTTCGATGCATCGGTTGCCGATGGAAAGACGACACGGGGTGCGAAGGGCACGTTGACGCCCGAACAGGCGCTGAATGCGGTGCTCGGGAACACCGGCGTTACCGCGCGCTTTGCCGGCAGCAACCAGGTGACGCTGCAAAGCGGTGGGGCCGCGTCCGGTATGGTACCGGATGGCGCGACGGAACTGGAGATGATCACGATCTATGGCGCGCGCAACACGACGACGCTCGGCGGCACGACGAGCAGCGTCGCCATTGTCGGCGTCGAGACACTTGCCGACAGCCAGATCCGCACCACGCAGGAGACCTTCCGGCGGATGGCGAACGTGCTGGACAGCGGCACGGTCAACGCCGGCTTCGTCATCCGCGGCATGAGCTCGGAAGGCCTGGTCCCTTCGGGCGGCCCCGCGGGCTCCGTCTACATCGATGGCATCCTGCAAACGCGGTACAACTCCCGTTTCGGTGCACGCAACCTCTGGGACGTCGAGCAGGTCGAGGTCTATCGCGGTCCGCAATCGACGCTGTCCGGCCGCGCGGCGATGACGGGCGCCATCTATATCAAGTCGAAGGATCCGACCTTCGACAGGCAAGCCGAACTTTCCGGCACGGTCGGCAGCAACGACCTTGCGGGAACCGCCTTCATGGTCAACACGCCGCTCGTCGAGGACCAGATCGCACTGCGCATTTCCGGCGCCTTCGAGCGCTTTCACGCAGAACCCACCTAAAATGATTTCGAGAGTTTCGACAATTTCGACGACCTGACGACGGATATTAGTGGCGTTATAAGGGCCAAGCTGCTGATCACCCCGTCCGAAATGCCGGATACGCGTGCGCTGCTGACCTATGCCTATTCGAAGGATCGGCCGAACGATGCGCTTGTCGGTCTTTACAGCGGCCGCGGCGACTTCAACAATTCTCCGGTCACCTATACCGAATATCGCTGGACCGAGGCGCACAATATTGGGCTGGAGGTTACGCACGATATCTCCGACACGCTGCGCTTCACCTCGATGACCGGCTATCAATTCGGCATCAACAATCGCCGTTCGATCGACTACGGGACGGAAGGTGTGGTCAACGGCATCACCGGCGAGGACGACAACTCGATCTTCACACAGGAACTTCGCCTGAACTATGAGGCTGACCGCTGGAAATGGGTCGCCGGCGTCTATGGCAGCCGGGAAGTCTGGGATGGCGAAACAGATATCGTCGCATTCGATGCCTATCAGCAGAGCGATTCACAGCATCGCAGAACGTCGAATCTCGCCGTCTTCGGCGAAGCGAGCTACGAATTCGCCCCGACATGGTTTGCAACGCTTGGCGGCCGCCTGGACTACCTAAAGGACAAGGACCATCAGCAGAACTACTTCGGCGGGATCGATTCCTCGCCCATTCTGACAGGCGACCCGACGTCGCTGAGCGAGCTGAACTTCGTGCCGAAGGTCGGCCTTTCCAAAGAGTTTGGAGAGAACCAGACGGTGGGCCTCACCTACACGCAGGGTTTTCGCTCGGGCGGTTCCTATTTCGATCGTGTGACCGGTTCGCTTGGGACATACGATCCGGAATATTCCCAGAATATCGAGCTGTCCTACAAGGGCACGCTGCTTGATGAGCGGCTGACGCTCAACGCCAATGTTTTCTACACGAAATATGACGATCAACAGGTCGAAATCCGCCCGGATCCGACCATCCCCGGCTATCGCATCACGTCGAACGCCGCGACGTCGCGGGCCTGGGGCTTCGAAATCGAGCCGACCTTCGCAGTGACCGAACAGTTCACGGCATTTGCCTCGATCGGGTATCTCAACACTAAGTTCCTCGACTTCAATCACGCGGCGCTCACGGTTCCGCAGGATGGAAAGGCGTTTCCGGAAGCGCCGGAATGGAGCTGGGGCTTTGGCGGCCGATACGAATTCGAGAATGGTATCTTCGTCGGGGCGGATGCCAAGTACACGACGAGCTACAATTCGCGCTTCGGCACGAAGGGCATGTACAAGATCGATCCACGCTTCATCCTCAACGCGCAGACGGGCTTCAAGAAGGACAATTGGGAAATCACCGCCTTTGCGGAAAATCTGACCGACGAAAAATACTTCACGATTGTCGATCCGGACTACTCACTGCCCTTCGGCCAGGCCGGCAAGCGCCGCTCCTTCGGCTTGAATATCCGCACGAAATTCTAATGGCGAGGGACTGCGGGGCGCTGGTCCCGCAGTCCCTCCTTCAAGCCCGGTAACGACATGGTATCCGTCTTGCGCGTCTGTATTCTCCTTCTCGCATTTCTCTTGTCCAACGCGCTGGCGCACGCGGCCTGTGAGGGCAAGACCATCACCGAGGAGATCTACAATCCGCCTGTCTGCCTACCCGTGGAGGCGAAGCGGATCGTCACACTCGATCCGCTGATCACGCTCGGGCTCCTGATCGAGCTGAACGCACCCGTCGTCGCGACGCCTTATATGGGGATTGTGGAAAACGACGTCCTCGACGCGGTGAAGGCCCGGAGAATGATGGATCTCGGCAATCCGAAGGAGCCGAGCCTAGAACGCGTCGCAACGCTGAAACCGGATCTGATCATCGGTTCGGCCGAAGTCCACGCGGGTATTTACGAGCAGGCGGCCAGGATCGCCCCGACGGTCCTCTTCAAACACATGGATTGGAAGCATTACCTCCAGCGTCTTTCCGAGGTCACCGGTCGAAGGGGTGTCGCGGATGCTTCGCTTGCCGCCTATGACGCACGGGTCGCGGCGATCCGCGAGAGGATGAAGACGAAGGACCTCACGGTCTCTACCGTCCGTTTCGCGCCAGATCGCTTCGTCGTCTTCGTCGATGGACCCGATGCCTACGCCCCCTTTGCCGTGCTGCGCGAAGCCGGAGTGAAGCGCACCGCCTATGAGATGGTCACCGATGGCACGATCGTCAAGCGGCCGGACTGGGAGGAGCTCGCCAACCTCGACGGGGACGTCCTCCTCTATGTGTCCGCCAGTGGCTTCGAGATCGGACCGGATGACGCCCTGGAGAAACAGGTAACCGGGAACCCGCTTTGGCAGCTTCTGCCGGCCGTGCAGGCGGGCCGTGCTCACCGGGTGGATCGCGGCCCTTGGCAAAGCTTTCATGGCATCGGCTCGGCGAACCGGATTCTCGATGACGTGGAACGCTATATCGTGGCGGATCCATGAAGGTGCGACGCGCAGGCGGCGTGACCGCAACCGAGCGCGGCCGGGCGTTGGCCCTGATTGCCGTTCTCTGTCTGCTGATGCTTGCCGCGATCACCGCCGTCGCGCTCGGCACGACCACCATGCCGTTTTCCACCATCGTTTCAGCGATCTTTCGGTATGACGGGTCGCGCGACCACCTTCTCGTGACAACGATCCGCCTGCCGCGCGTCATTGCAGCGCTGCTTGCCGGCAGCGCGCTCGCCGTCTCCGGCGCCATCATGCAAGCGGTCACGAACAATCCGCTCGCATCGCCCGGGCTCCTTGGCATCAATGCCGGTGCTGCCTTTGCCGTCGTCACGGCGATGACCTTTTTCGGAACGGGAACGAGCGACGTCTATCTCCTGTATGCCTTCCTCGGCGCAGGCACAGCTGCCCTTGTCGTCTTTACGCTCGGCTCGATTGGTGCCATCGGGTACTCGCCGCTGGGCCTCGTGCTGGCCGGCGCTGTTGTCGCAACTTTTCTTACCTCGCTCACCACTGCCGTTCTCATATTCGATGAAAGCACGCTCGATGCTGTGCGGCTGTGGACCGCGGGCTCGGTAACGGGCCGGACGATGGTGCAGGCGAGAACCGTTGCACCTGCACTCCTCGTTGGCCTCGTAGCCGCGTTTCTTGTCGGGCGACACCTCACCACGCTGAGCCTCGGCGCAGATGCTTCGCGTACCCTCGGGCAGAACCCGATCGTCTGGCGCGGCGCATCGGTCGTTGTCGTGATCCTGCTGGCAGGCAGCGCCGTAGCGCTCGCCGGACCCATCGGCTTCGTCGGCCTCGTCGTGCCGCATGTGGTGCGCATGCTCGTCGGTATCGACTATCGTTGGGTTCTACCCTTCTGCGCGCTGGGTGGCGCCCTCCTCGTCGTCGTCTCTGATATGGCCGGCAGGCTCGTGTTCGGCAGCCAGAGCTTTCCAGTCGGGGTAACGGTTGCGCTGGTTGGCGCGCCCTTTTTCCTCTATCTCGCACACACGCGGCTGAAGGGTGCGGCATGATCCGTCTGCTCATCGCGTTTAGCCTATCGCTTGCGCTCCTCGTTTTGGCCAGCCTGGCCTTCGGCGACGTGTCACTGACCTGGATGGAGCTCTACCATTCCCTCGGAAGTACGGATCAACAGAGCAGCATGATTGTGCACGATCTGCGCCTGCCGCGCGTGCTGCTTGCCCTTCTCGTGGGTGTAGCACTTGCCACCGCCGGAACGATCACACTGGCCATCATGCGCAATCCGCTCGCAGAGCCCGGGGTCCTCGGCATCAATAGCGGCGCGGCGGTCACGGTCATGGCGGTCATCGTTCTGGTGCGGGACCCGCCCGTTGCCCTGCTGCAGGCTGCCGGTTTCTGCGGCGCGGCAGCCATGGCGCTTGCCGTCTTTACGCTTGCCTGGCGGCGCGGCACATCGTCGTTGCGGATCATCCTGATCGGCATCGGCTTGTCGTCGCTCGCCACCGCCGGCACCACCTTTCTGTCCGCTTTCGGCGAGATCGGCAATGTGCAGCGCGCGATGATCTGGCTTGCCGGCAGCGTCTACGATGCCAGCATGGTGAAGGTCAGACTGCTTGCACTCTGGCTCATCGTTCCCCTCACTCTTGCCTTTTCAAGCGCCCGTGAACTCGATCTCATCCGCTTCGGCGACAGCACTGCCAAAAGTCTTGGTCAACCGGCCGACCGCATCCGTGGCTTGATGATCGTGCTCGTCACAGTGCTCTCGGGAGCCGCCGTTGCCGTGTCGGGCTTGATCGGCTTTGTTGGCCTTGTCGCGCCGCATATCGCGCGCAGGCTTGTCGGGGCCTCTCATGCCCGCATACTTCCGGTCGCGGCTCTCGTCGGCGCTTGCCTCGTCGTCGCTGCCGACCTTCTCGGCCGCATCATCCTGCCACCGATCCAATTTCCCGCGGGCATCGTCACCGGCCTCGTGGGCGCACCCTTCTTTGCCTATCTCCTGTGGGGGCGTCGCCATGGCTGCTGATTGCGAACATAAAGCCAAGATCTCCGGCAAACACATCGATCTTGCCTATGGCAAACGTCGGATTGTCGAGACGCTCGATCTCGATATTCCAGAAAGACGCTTCACGGCGCTCATCGGACCCAACGGCAGTGGAAAATCCACGGTCCTCCGGGCCTATGCAGGACTCATGAAGCCCTCAGGCGGCAGTATACTGCTGGATGGCCGAGACCTGACGGACCTCTCGACCGGGGAGGTTGCCCGCAAGGTCGGCGTCCTGCTGCAAGGGCCCGTCGCGCCCGAGGGGCTGACCGTCGGCGACCTCGTGCGGCAAGGCCGCTATCCCCACCGATCGCTCTTCGGCCGATGGTCCGCCGCCGACCAGCAGGCCTGCGACGAGGCGCTGACGTTGACCGGAACGATGGATATCTCCGACCGCCTGCTCGACAGTCTTTCCGGCGGCCAGCGCCAACGTGCCTGGATCGCCATGACGCTGGCGCAGCAGGGTGAAGTCTTGCTGCTCGACGAACCGACAACCTATCTCGACCTCGAACATCAGATCGAACTGATGAACCTGATCAAGACGCTGGTCGATAGACACGGCAAGACGGTGGTTGCCGTTCTGCATGACATCAACCAAGCGGCACGCTACGCCACGCATATCGTCATGCTCAAGGACGGCAAGGTCATTGCGGCAGGCCCGCCGGACAATGTCATTTCCGCCAAGACGATTGCCGATGTCTTCAAGGTGAAGACGCTCGTGATCCGCGACCCCGTTGCCGGCACGCCGCTTTGCGTTCCGCTGTAGCAAGACCATAGCTGTCACCGGATTATCACACCGCCTGCGCATTCGATCATCGTCTCGATGGAGGCAGGCGCTGGATACAAAAAAGAAGATCCGAGAATCCTGCAACGAAATCAGCGGTAAAGGTGACTCATTCACTCCTGTTTGTGGCTAGGGTCAAACATCTCTTTGGAATGTTTCTAACCTATTGCTCTTGCATGGATTTTCGGGATTCAGTAGCCATCCGTCATCAAGGTTCAGGCTATCGCTCTGAAGATGACCGCCGGTTTGGGAACATCGCACCAATGTCGAGCTCCACCCCTTCGCCCTCCATCTGGGACAGTGTCGATAGCAATGACCTGCTCAACCGGGCGATGGAAGCCCATTACGCCGAGATCACCAATGCCGTCCGCCGACGCGGTCATTCCGGCTCCAGCGCCAGAGACGTCGTCCACGACCTCTATGTGAAGCTCGCAGCCAGGCCGGACGTGTTGCAGAATAAGAGTTCGATCAAAGCCTTCCTCTGCCGCGCCGCGATCAATCTGGGGATCGACCGTCAGCGCCGGGAGACGAAGGAAGCACGGCTCTTCTCCGGCACCGAACGTGAGGCACTTTCGGTGGCAAGCGCGGGTCCGGCGCCCGATCACGCGCTGGAGATCGAAGCGCGGCTGGCTATACTGCGGCAAGCGATCGCCGATCTGCCGGAACGACGCCGCGTCGTCTTCATCCTGCATCGGCTGCATCAGCTGACGCCGGACCAGATTGGGGCAAAGCTGAATATCTCAAGAAACATGGTGGACCGCCACCTGCGTCGCGCTTTCGCCCACTGCCTTGATTGCCTCCTCTAGAGACCGTTCAAGATCCTGCAATCTGGAAAAGAAAACGGAGACGTATTCTCAGCCGAACAGATCTACACAGTCCTTAACCGATAACGTGAAACGTCTTGAGGACAGAGGCGGGGGCTACGGTCGATGATGCGGAGCAAAGACGTGACAAACACGCAAAGAAAGCGCAATCGCGAAGCATCCGACTGGCTGCTGCGCAACAGCAATCCGAACCTGTCGCAGGACGAGAGATCGAAGTTCGAAGCGTGGCTCGATAGTGATCCGGAGAACTGTCGGACGTACAGCGCTGCCGAGCGCCTGATGGGCGACGCGCGCCAAGCCATCCAGTCCGACCCAGGGCTTGCCAACATCAAAGTGACGTCCCGGAGCGGAGCAAAACCGATCGTGACCACGCTCGTCGCCGCAGTGCTCGCAACGGGAGCCTTTCTTGCCTTCGACGGGCCTGTGCGTCTTGAGGCGGACGTGATAGCAGAATCCGGCGAGATGCCGGTGATCACCCTTGAAGATGGGTCCGACGTTCAGCTGAACGCGTCTTCGGCGATCTCCATTGATTTTACCGAGAAGCGTCGCACAGTTCATTTGTTGCGCGGGCAGGCTTTCTTTCGCGTCGCTACCGCCCCCGGACGGCCGTTCACGGTAGAGGCGGGAGAGACAAGCGTCACAGCGCTCGGAACGGCGTTCGACGTCCGCTACGGCAACACGGAAACGGACGTGACCGTCACGGAGCATGCTGTGCAGATCGATACTGTCGGGAACTCCTCTCGCTCGATCCAAGTCGATCACGACGAACAGGCTGTTTATGATCACGCGACGAGAGAAACCAGGGTTTTGCCGGTGGATAGTCTTGTCGCGCTCGCCTGGAAGCGCGGACAGCTTGCCGTCGACAATGCGCCGCTTTCAGCTGTCGTGGATGAGATGAATCGACACTTTGGCGGTCACATCGTCATCACAAGTTCGATGCTGGCCGATCGCCGCGTTAGCGGTACGATAAAAGTTGCCGACACCGATGATGCCTTGGCCTTCGTGAAGAAAGCTCTAGGCGTAAAGGCTATACGACTTGGCCCTCTCATTTTCCTTCGGTGACCAATATACCGCTTGTAGCCGGCATAGTAAGCTTCAGGGAAAAGTTTCCGCATCAGGACTGGTGACGAGGTGCTAAGACGCTACTCGATTGCTGCAAATCAAGAGCCTTTGTCAGACAGCGGTCCGACGCCTTGATGCAATTGCCGATAATCAGGCTACAGCGTCGACAAATGGATCAAGAGAACCAAGACTATCAATCAGTTTCTGGCAAAGCCTGACAAGAAACATCCTCCTTCATAACGATGGCAAGTTTCCTGTTCGTGAAAGCTGGCGTCCCGGATTTGACATCGGCACGCCTCGTACTTAGGGGCCAGCCCCTCCCCGCGCCGCAAGGACAATCAGGCCGGCCGAGGCTCCGCCGCTTACGCGTCGTGCGCCCGCACCACCCGGCCGGATTCTCCTCTGACGGCTTGGACACCCCGATCTCGCCGACGGGCAAGGTTGCATGAGCAACCCAAGCCCTAAGGAGAAGAGATGACAACAAACAAGCGCTATCAGGTCGAACAGCACATCGTCTGTGACGGCTGGACCAATACATGGACCGAGGAGGACGAGGACGGCGTGACCATGCCGCAGACGTTCACCAGTCGTGCCGAGGCGCACGCTGCCATTCAGGAGTTTTTGCTCGATGTCAGAGAGGCCAATGCAAGCCGCTACATGACGGAGTTTTACCGTCGGGTGGACTTCCGCGTCAGGGTAGTGCGCCCGCAGGACGATGCGGAGGCCTAGCCATGAGAGAGCACCGCTATGATATCTACCACATCGACTGGCGCGGTATCCGCATCCGGATCACCTATGAGCGGAACTGGCTGGCGATCAAAGGCTACAACCCCTGCCACCTGACCCTGACATCGGAGGTGCCGGCGCGGTGCCCCCTCCCCCTGACCGAAACCGGCTTCCTGTCCCATTTCACGGATCCGGCACTGGTCGACGAGGCGGGCGGGCCGGTGGCGTTTGTGATTGCAGCTCTCGACGCAGCGGCATCGTCCGGCAACTGGCGAAAACAGGAACTCGACACGCGCCAGCTGGTCCTATTTTAGGTTCGTGAAGGGCTACCGTTTATCGCGAGGTACGCGTTCCTGTCATCAGGACCATCAGCACATGATCGACCAGCGCCGCCAAACGGTCACGCGAGATGGATTTGGTCACCGGATCGGTATTGCGAGCCAGAAGCGCGATGGCCGTATCGCTCATGAGGTCAAGCTCAATCCCCGCCAAGGGCGTATGCCCGTCCGCCGCCGCTCGCTGGGCAAGCTTCTCCAGCTCCACCCGGACGAACCTAGCGAAGCGATTGGACAGGGTCTGGAAAAGATCGGGATGCGACCTGGCCATCTCGAACGTCGCGGTCACGATCTCGGGGCGATCGTCGCAACTCCCCGCCTGCTCCATCAGTGCGATCAGATCGTCGCGCAGTGAGGTGCCGGTATAGCGGGGCGGTTTCATCGGACTGAGCGTGGCCACCGCGTCGGCGACGACATCGACCTTTGCGGTCCAGCGGCGGTAAAGCGTTGCTTTTGACACCCCCGCCCGAGCGGCGACATCTGTCATGGTCAGGCCGTGATAGCCCTTTTCTGCAAGGAGTTCGAGTGCCGCCGCGATGATGACCTCGTCGCGGCTGCTGTCCTGAGTGCGCCCGCGTTGTGATGGCGGCAGGCGACGTTGATGTTCGGTGGCTGTATGATTCATAGCGACAATATAGAGCATATCATCCGAAACACAATATTACCGAAACCCTTGCGTTTCGTATTTAGCAGCCCTATCCTTTGGGGGAACCAGTGGCGCTCTCGCGCTGCCCCCTAAAGAAAGGCTTTCCATGTCAATTACTCTCACAGGTCCCATTCTCGTCACCGGCGCTACCGGCAAACAGGGCGGCTCCGTCGTTCGTGCCCTGCTGCAAGCCCGCTATCCCGTGCGTGCCATGACGCGCGATCCTCATTCAGCAGCTGCGCAGGCGCTCACGGCGCAGGGCGTCGAGGTCGTAAAGGGTGACTTCAACGATCCGGCCAGCCTTGATGCGGCCTTGGCAGGGGCGGATGGCGTGTTCTCGATGCAGATGGGATCTCATCCCGGAGATCCGGACACCGAGGTCGTCACCGGCAAGGCCTTGGTCGAGGCGGCTCATCGTGCTGGCGTGCGCGTGGTCGTTCATACCTCTGTCGCGCGTGCAGGCGATCAGCACAACTTTGTCGGCTGGGATGAAGGACGCTGGGAGCCGCTTTATTGGGACAACAAGGCCGCTGTCATCGACATGGTCAAGGATGCAGGTTTCCCGTACCGGGTAATCCTGAAGCCATCCATGATTATGGAAAACCTCGTGCCGCCGATGGTGGAAAACATGTGGCCTTCGCTGCGTGAACATGGGCGGTTCGAGACTGCAGTCGAAGCCGACGCTGGCATCGACTGGATTTCGGCAAAGGACATCGGCGCGTTCGCGGCGGCCGCATTCGCCGATCCGGAGCGCTTCCACGGTCATGAGATCGATCTCGCTGCGGACACCTTTACCTTGCCCGAGGTAGCAGCCAAGATCAGCGAAGCCACCGGAAAGCCGGTTTCGGCAATCACCCTTTCGAAAGAAGAGTCGCTTGCCAAGCCTTATGGTGAACTGGGCCACCAGCACGAGACCTGGAACAACGTCGAGGGCTACAAGGTCGATCTCGACGCCGTCCGCAGCTGGGGTATCCCGCTGACCACGCTGGACCAGTTCATCGAGCGAAACCGTGAAAAGTTCGTCATTGGCTGAACGCAGCCGCATGATGTAACTATTGTTTCAGGCGTTTAAGGGGTGGACTAAGGCCCCCCCTTAAACGCTTTAATGCCTATCTCCGGGTAGATTTATGTAGCGATACGGCTTCTCAGAACCACCTCGACGGAATCTGGCCGAATTGTTATAGCAGCCGATAAATAAATCTGTTCGGCATCTGTCACTGCAATGAAATCCTACACTCTTTGGAAAGAAGCGGGCGAAGCCCACCAATCCCGTTTTCTGGAGAACGGGGGGCCAATGGCCGACGCCATCCGCGCGTTCGACTGGAGCGGAACGTCGATTGGCGGCATCGACACGTGGTCGCCTGCTCTAAAGACCATCGTCGAGATGGCGGTACATTCCAAGCAAGCGATCTGTCTCGTGTGGGGCGCGGACCTTAACTTCATCTACAACGACACCTACGCACGGTTTCTTGGCGTTCGCGAAATGTCTGCGCTCGGACAGCCTTTCGAACAGGTCTGGGCGGACGTCTGGGACGACATCGCCCCGATCGTCCTGGACGCGCTTTCCGGCAACGGGAGCTGGTTCGAGAACATGAAACTGATCATGACTCGGAAAGGTTACGAGGAGGAGACCTACTGGTCGTTTTCCTACAGCCCCCTCTACGGCATGAACGGCCGCGTTGCCGGTATGATCAACATCGCAACAGAAACCACGGATGCCGTCGTTGACCGGCAAGCACTCAGCGAGTCTGTTGCCGAAGCGCAGCGAAAGCTTGAGCTGCAGGCCTGTCTTGACGCGCAGCATCGCGTTATCCAACGGGAAATGGCACATCGTATTAAGAACATGCTGTCCATGACAATGGCGGTTGTGTCCCAAAGTCTGCGGCATGCGCAATCACTCGATGAAGCTGGACGAACGATCAGCCATCGTATCGCCGCGTTGTCGAATGCACAGGATCTGCTGGTTTCCACGCGAGAGGCCACTACGGACGTCCGGACCATCATCCACCAGACGTTAAACCCCTATCAGACTTCTGACGACCGCATTCACCTCACTGGTCCTGACATTGCCATTCAGGCGCAGCAGGCGCTTGGACTGGCGCTGGCAATCCATGAACTAGCCACCAACGCGGTAAAATACGGTGCGCTCTCCAGCGATGCTGGTACGGTCGAGGTGTCGTGGAAACTCGATGACAACCAACTTGAACTAATCTGGGTGGAACAAGGCGGTCCACCGGCTGTTCAGCCCACCCGGGGCGGGTTTGGATCACGTCTTCTCAGCCGCATCGTGCCGAGCTACTTCCATGGCGAAGCTCACCAAAGCTATGAGGCGTCCGGCTTCCGCTACGCGGTGTCCGGAAAAATCAGCGAAGAGGTCATGCTTGCGTCCGAAACCAACACAAATGAACGCAGTTAGCGAGGAGCACGTCATCGCCAGGCACAGCATTCTCGTTGTAGAAGACGAGCCCCTCATCCTATTCGATACCATCGACATGATCGAGGACGAAGGCTTTGAGGCCTTCGAAGCCGCAAACGCTGCAAAGGCGCTGGCAGTGCTGGAACAGCACCCATATATCGACGTGCTGTTTACGGACATCGACATGCCGGGAGAGATGGACGGTCTGGCCCTGGCCCAGATTGTCCGCAAGCGCTGGCCGGACATAGCCATCGTGATCGTATCCGGACATCACCGGCCCATCGGTCCCGAAATACCCCAAGGCGGAAAATTCCTGCCAAAGCCCTATGTACGGGAGGCCGTTCTAAGGGCGCTGAAAGATGTCTTGAAGTCGTTAGACGACTGATGCGTAGCTCGGTTACGGCTCATAGTGGCCCGGGATGCGTACCAAGTTGCCATGCCAGCCAGATGAAGTGACAAGCGCATGTATTCAGGATAATCTGCGGCGAGTTCGCTGGTGATCGGTAATTTCCGTTCTCATATAGCCATACTGGTATGGCAGATCGGCCGTCATGGCATCGCAATTCCTTCGTCACCCTACCCCGACACCGCTTGCCCGCGTGATGGACGCTGTCAGCGCCATTTCCCGCGCTCGTACTGTCGAAAGTCTTGTGGAATCCATACGAGCAACGGCCCGAAACCTGATCGGGTGCGAGGGTATCGCCATCATCCGCAGGGACGGTGAGGTCTGTCACTATATAGAAGAAGACGCGATCGGTGCCTTGTGGAAAGGACAATCGTTCCCGGCAGTCGCCTGCGTCAGCGGTTGGGCGATGATCCATCGCCAGACCGTGGTCATCCCGGACATCGCTCGAGACGATCGGATCCCATACGAGCTCTACCAGGGCACGTTCGTTCGCGCCCTGATGATGGCGCCGATCGAACCCGGCCAACCCGTAGGTGCTATCGGCGCGTACTGGGCACAGCCCTACGCACCGTCAGGCTGGGAGATTGACATTCTGGAAGCGCTCGCACGTGCGGCCGCGACAGCCTATGAGACGATACAGCTTCTCAGCGTGAAAACGGCCAGCGCGCATCACCTGCCGACTGGAAGCTTGAGTGTCGACTCGTTGGCCAAGGACGTTGAACGCATTCACGACATGGACGTCATCCCCAAGATGCTTGACGTCGTCGTGAGGATGACCGGCATGGGCTTTGCCGCTGTTGCTCGTGTCACCGAGGATCGCTGGATCGCGTGCCAAGTGCTCGATCCCGTGGGGTTCGGGCTGAAGCCTGGAAGCGAACTGCCGATCGAAAGCACGCTGTGCAATGAGATCCGCAGCCATCGGCAGGTCGTGGTGTTTGAAGATGCAACACAGGATCCGATCTACCGCGATCACCATACACCGCGGATTTATGGCTTAAGAAGTTATATCTCGGTCCCGATCATTCTGGCCAACGGCCAGTTCTGGGGTACGCTTTGTGCGATCGACCCGAGTCCTGCCAAGGTCAACACCGTCGCGATCGTGGAGGCATTCAAGATTTTCGCACAGCTGATTGCGCATCAGCTTGAAGCAACGGAAGAACTTGCCGCCACGGCTGCCGCTCTCCGCCACGAGCAGGAACTTGCGGAGCTGCGCGAACAGTTCATCGCGGTCCTTGGTCATGACCTGCGCAATCCGATCGCAGCGCTCCAGGCCGGAACGAAGCGATTGCTGAGAGACGGCTGGACCGATCGCAGTCCTGTTGTCCTCCAACTGATGCAGGCCAGCACCGCGCGGATGACCAATCTTGTTGAGAACATCATGGACCTGGCCCGCGCCCGGCTTGGCGAAGGTCTGACGATCGTCCGCGCTCATGGTGACGTCGCAGCTACCCTGTTGCACATCGTTGACGAGTTGCAGGTCGCCCATCCTGAGCGTGAATTCAGTGTTCAGATTGATAAGCCTACGTATTTATCAGCAGACCATGCCCGGCTTGCCCAATTGTTTTCAAATCTCATCGGGAATGCGCTGACACATGGCACTGACAAGGCACCTGTCCGGATCAGTGGAACAATCACCGGTAATAACATCGAGTTTAGCGTTGCAAATGCTGGAGACCCGATCCCAGCCGAACTGATCGAGAAGTTGTTTCTCCCTTTCCAGCGAGGCAGCTCCCAGCAAGGGAGCCGAGGCTTAGGCCTCGGACTGTTTATTGCGTCGCATATTGCAAAAGCTCACGGAGGCCATATTCACGTGACTTCTGATGAGAATGAGACATGTTTCACCCTACGGATGCCGCACATTGTTCATTTAGAAGCCAGCAAGGTTGTTCAAAACGCCTGATTACATCCGGTCGGATACTGACCACCAAACTGCGTTCCTAGTGAATCTGAACCGGACCTTTGCCGGTCGCCATTGTCTTCGGCATCATGAGTGCGACCATCAGACCCAGCACAACCACGCCAAAGGCGACCAGATGCGACTGCTGAGCACCTTGCGCCATTGCCGGCTGGACGGCTTCCCCGCCTGATATGAGTGCCGCACTGGTCGCCGTCATGATCGAAAACGCGATCGCGATACCCGCCGCACCCGAGAGCTGCTGGATTGTGTTCATGATGGCGCTGCCATGCGGCAGAAGGTGCTTGTTGAGGGCACCGAGCGAGGCCGCGTAGGTCGGGGTCCAAAGAAAGGCCTGCCCGACGATGATGAACATGTAGGTGGCAAGCAAAAGCCAGATGGGTGTGCCGGGTACAAGCGTCGACAGGAACCAAAGGCCCGCGGCATCAAAGAGAGCACCCGCTACCATGAGCGGACGTGCGCCAAGGCGATCGTAGACGCGACCAACGACAACGGAAATAACCGTAATGGTCAGCCCGCCTGGGAGCATGAACAGGCCGGTCTGCAGAGGGGTCAAGCCATACGAGGCCTGCAGGATGACCGGCATCAGCGTCATCATGCCGGTCGCGGCGGTCATGAAGAACACGGCAAGCAACGCCGGGACTGCAAAGCTCCGTACTGCGAACGGACGCATATCCAGCAGTGCGCGTTCAGACTTCTGCAGGGACAACTGCCGCGCTGTAAACATCCCCACCACCACGATACCAACGATGAGCGCTGTCCATGGCGAAACGATCGTATGGCCTCCGGAGGCTTCGCCGAAGGATGCCAGACCATAAACGAGGCTCGCGAAGCCGATGGCCGAAAGCAACACGGACAGGCCGTCCACTTTGGTTTTGCGCGACGTACCCGGTATACGGATCATCATGTTGCCGATTGCTAGGGAGATCACCGCAATCGGCAGGATGAACACGAACAGCCAGCGCCAGCCGGCGACGGACAAAATCGCGCCCGCAATGGCTGGGCCGAACGCCGGCGCGGTCGATACCGAAACCGTGAGCAGTGCCATCATGCGGCCAGCTCTGGATGGTGGCACTAGTGCGGTCACCGCCGTAAACGCCAGCGGCGTGGCAATCGCCGTGCCGACTGCCTGGATGATCCGGGCGATGAGCAGGACTTCGAAGCCCGGCGCTATGATGGCGACGAGTGTTCCGACGGCAAACAGGGACATAGCCAGCGTGTAAACGGTGCGCATGCTGTACCGTTCAGTGAGAAAGCCCGTCGCCGGGATGACCACTGCCATTGTCAGCATGTAGGCGGTTGTCAGCCACTGCCCGGTAGAAGCGGTGATGCCGAGGTCGGCCATCACGGTCGGCAGAGCAACGCCCATCAGCATCTCATTGAGGATGACGGTGAAAGTCGAGGCAAACAGCACGCTGATTGCAATCTTGAACTCAGGTCTCAGCTTATCGCTGGCCCCGGCGTTCTGTGTGTTAACCTCGGGAGAGGTGGCGATGGCCGACATAAACCTAGCTTTCTATTTACTCGTTCGCGAGATAATTACCCGCAGAGGGATCTTCGCGGTTGATGGTTATCTTACGTGCTCAGTTGGACATGAGGCGGTTGTTTGAAGCCATGGCCGCACGTGTCATCGGCACCTTGCCGTCCGTGATCGCCTGCATGATCGCGTCGCGATTGGCCGGTGAACGTTCCCTGCTCGCATTCGAGAGGGCAGCGTCGAGTTCCGCATTCGTCAACTCGGTGCAATATGCCGGCGAGCCGGGCTGGAAACGCCAGGAGTCCGCGAGCTGACCGGCATCGACCGTGTCGAAACCAGTTGCGCTGACGAGTTCGGCCACGACGCGCTTGGCAGCAAGATCATCGCCTGCGATTGGAACGGCAATACGGTTTGGTGTTCCGGAAATGGTACCCGCCTCGACGAGGGTCTGCGAGAGAATGGCATTCCATGCCTTTATCAACGGCCGGCCGACCTGTTCGCTGGCCCAGACCGTTTCCGGCTTGCCGCCTTCAACCTCGGCGATCCGCCCGTCGCGCATGGGGTAATAGTTCGAGGTATCGACAAAAATGGTGTCGGCAGGTGCCTTGGCCACCAACGATGCCGCCTCACCGTTGTGGGCGAACGGTATCGACAGGATTACGACGTCTGAGTCTGTTGCCACATCTTCCTTGGCGACGGCGGAGATTGTTGTGGCGTGAACGATGTCCTTCAGGCTTTCAGGTCCCCTGGAGTTGGCGAGTTTGACCGTATGCCCGGCTGCTGACAGTTTCCGGGCCAGTTCTGCGCCGATATTGCCGGAGCCGATAATTCCGATGTTCATAATGTGTCCTCTCTTATTCTACTGCGGGGCGGGCAAAATCGTTCAACGTATCGCGCAGGGCGATCATGCCGGCTTCATCGATCTTGCAGGCACTCTTGATCCTGCCGGCAATGCTCCAGACTTCATTCTTGATGGCTTCCGCAGCCGGGGTCAGGTTGATCAGTACGCATCGTTCGTCGCTGGGATCGCGCATCCGTGTGATCATGCCAGACGCTTCGAGACGCTTGAGTAGAGGTGTAATGGTGCCAGTGTCCATGCCGAGGCTGTTGCCGAGGTCGCCGACATATCGAGGTGTTCCGGCATAGAGTTCGAGCATCACCAGGTATTGCGGGAACGTCAGTCCCAACGGCTCCAGGAAAGGCTTGTGCATACGTGCCACCCGGCCAGCCACACCGTAGATGGCGAATGAAAGCTGGGTACCTAGACGATGTGACATGACGCCTCTTTATGACCGTGCATGGATTGCAGAGATAGCTTTGTATAGCCCAATAGTGTCTAGCGCGCTAGGTAAATTATACCCGTTATCTATAAGCTAGACGAAATGTAGCCCTGTTTATCAACCGAACGATTAATGAGTATTGTACCTTTCATTCTTTTGGGTATTCATCAATCGCAGTGGGCTTATCGGACTTCGATATCTATCGTTTAGAACTTGAATCGCAGCAGCTCCATTGAGCCACGTAAAGCGTAGCAAGAGCCGCTCCCATCAATACCCACGCCTTGAAAGGAATCGAACCGCTGACTTCCAGCTTCATCATTCGCTTTGGGCGATCAAAATGATGTTGCGGTCATTCCTCAAAACATCTGTCGGAGGATAAGGAAGAGAGTGAATGACAGAGCGATGGACGCTGGCAACGTCAAGACCCAGGCGGTAAGCATGTTGCGGACCGTCGACCACTGGAGGCCAGATCCATTCGCGGCCATCGTGCCTGCGACACCCGACGACAGGACGTGGGTCGTCGAGACCGGCAACCCAAAATGATCGGCAGCTCCGATCGTAGCCATCGCGACGACCTCGGCAGCTGCGCCCTGCCCGTAGGTCAGATGTGTCTTCCCGATCTTCTCGCCAACCGTGACGACAATACGCCGCCATCCGACCATCGTCCCGAGTCCCAATGCCAAAGCAACCGCGACCTTGACCCATAAGGGGATGAACTTCGTCGCGTTGTCGACCGCCTGATGGTACGTCTTAACGGCCGCCAGATCCGGCTCGTCCATCGCCAGCAGCTTCTGCTTGTCGATCAGCTTCAGCGCCTCGCCGATGAGATAGATATCGTTACGAATGTTGCTGACGAGGTTGGTCGGCACGGCCTCTAGCGTCGGAAACGCAGCCACCTCAATGCTCGTGGCGTTGATGTAGCGCTGAAGTGCGGCTGTCGTTTCGTCGGACCAGGTCTTGGTCCGGACGGCCTCGCCGACGGCAGCCTTGTAGTCCGTCACCGGCGTACCCGCCTTGACGTACTTCCCAAGCGACTGCTCGACCTGGGTGGATGCGGTCTTGTACGCTTCGAGATAGTTGACGTCGGGTGTCCGGTTCAGGGCAAAGGCCGTGGGAACGAGACCGATGAGGATGAGCATGATGAGTCCCATCCCCTTCTGCCCGTCATTGGAGCCGTGGGCGAAGCTGACGCCGGTGCAGGTAAAGATGAGGAGCACGCGGATCCACAAGGGCGGAGGCGCATTGCCGACCGGCTCGCGATAGAGCGCCTTGTTGTGCACCAGCCGTTTCATGATCAGAAGAAGCAGAGCCGACAGGCCGAAGCCGATCAACGGCGAAATCAGAAGCGACAGGCCGATGTTGGTCGCCTGCGACCAGTCCACGCCGCTGGTCGCACTTCCGGCGGGTGCTAGAAACTGGTTGGCGAGGCCGACACCGATGATGGAGCCGACGAGCGTGTGGGAGCTCGATGAGGGAAGGCCGAGATACCATGTTCCGAGGTTCCAGATGATCGCCGCCGTCAAGAGCGCAAACACCATGGCAAGACCCGAACCGGAGCCGACCTGCAGGATGAGTTCCACCGGCAGCAGGGCGACGATGCCGAAGGCAACAGCACCGCTCGAGAAGAGGACGCCGAGGAAGTTGAAGAACCCCGACCAAACGACGGCGATTTCCGCCGGCATGGAGCGGGTGTAGATGACCGTCGCCACGGCATTGGCGGTATCGTGGAAGCCGTTCACGAACTCGAAGCCAAGCGCGATCATCAGTGCCACGCCCAGCAGGATCCACGGAACGGACGTGGCATTGGTCAGGTCCTGGCCGAGCGCAAAAGCGACATAGCCAAGTCCGCCCGTGATGAGAACGCCGAACACGGGAAGGAACCAGCGCCCCATCGATCTTTTGTCGAGGGGATGATCCCGTTCGGAGGGAGATCCATGGAGTGCGGAGAACTCGGCCATCACGATTTCCTGATTGAACCTTCATCCCCTATTCCGGCATCATGAACCTCTCATGACAGCGGGACGCCGTCCCCCTGCATGTGAGATCCATGCTTAATTCGACTGTCACCGCCGCTTCACGTTCGCTCGCTATTTGCCTCTTGCGATCATCACGGATGCGTGAAGTGGAAGCTTCCGCCGCGGCGACGTCAACGGAAACGGGGCATCTCACTCATGAGCATCATGCGTTTTCTCATCGCCAGCGCTGCGGCCTTGGCAAGCGGTGGGTCGGTCCATGCTGCCGATGCGATCGTGGCAGCCGATCCGGAAGCCTTGAGCTACGTTCGCGTCTGCGATGCATTCGGCAAGGGC